>CABRZS010000041.1:0-2371 GCA_902475525.1 uncultured Collinsella sp. | reverse complement strand
GACGCCGCCCTCTCAAGGCGGAGATCACCAGTTCGAATCTGGTACGGGCTACCACGCATCTGATACCCGGACTTCCCATGGAAGGCCGGGTTTTTTATTTTCAAACAACCGTCTGCAATTCCCGTTTGAACCAGAGCTTTGCGTTCTGCTTATGGTCCTTGCGGGTACAATATCCAAGATATTTTGACTGTTAGAAGGAGTCTCATGACGGAGTCTTCTCAGCATACGTCTAAGCCCCAGGTCGAGGTTGAGGCCTCGGGCGGAGATGACAATAAGAGCGCACGCCGCGGCGCCATCTTTATCGGCGTCGTGCTGGTGGGTTATATCGTTTATCTGATTGTGACCGGTCAGATGGGACAGTTCTGGGCTGCCATGTCGAGCGTTCAGGCGCCGTGGCTCGTTGCTGCATGCTTTTGCATGTTCCTGTACCTGTTCTTTGGCATCGTTGCCTATGCGATCGCCGTCTGGCTCGATCCTAATTCGCCCGTCGGCATTCGCGACCTGATCTCGGTCGAGGCGAGCGGTATCTTCTTTGGCAACCTGACGCCCATGATGATGGGCTCTACGCCCGCCCAGATTTACCGCCTGACCAAGGCAGGCCAAAATGTCGGCGAGGCCGGAGCCACGCAATTCACGCGCTTTATCGTGTATCAGTTTGGCCTCGTTGCCTGGGGCGCTATCCTACTGCTTGCTCGCATGCCGTTTTTCGCCGAGCGCTATGGCGACATGACGCTGCTGTGTGTCTTTAGCTTTGGTGGGCACTGCTGCATCTTGCTTGGCATCTTCGCCGTCGCGCTCATGCCTAAGACCGTCACGCGCGTCGCCCATTGCATCATCAATTGGCTCGAGCGCATTGGTGTCTCGGCCACTAAGATCGAGGGATGGCGCACGTTTGTCGATGGTGAGATCTACTCTTTCTCCGAGAAGTTCAAGCTTTCAGCCGGCCACTTTTCGTCCATGCTGCTCACGGTGGTCATCACCATGTTGCAGCTCGCGTTTTTCTATCTGGTGCCGTATTTCCTGATGCTTGCCTTTGGCCACCACGAAGTCGACTTTTTCTCGGTCATGGCCGCGAGCGCTTTTGTCCAGCTGCTGAGCTCTGCGGTTCCCTTGCCCGGTGGAACTGGTGGCGCTGAGGGCGGCTTTGCATTGTTCTTGGGTCATTTCTTTGGGTCGGCTTCGACCGCCGGCTATCTGCTGTGGCGCCTCATTACGTTTATTGCGCCGACCATTTTGGCTGCGCCCCTGTTGGGACTTAAGAGTGCCCACAACGAGAGCATCCATGCGCGCTGGGATCGCGTGATGCGCAAGCTCGGCCGCACGCCTCAGACGCCCTCTGCGCCCACTAAGCCGCACCCCACGAATGCTGTTACCGTTGATCCCAGGAAGCACGCTCAGAAGGCTTCTGGGACCGCTAAGCCGGCTCATAAAGCCTATGTGCGACAGACGGGCGACGGTATCCGCGTATCTCCGTCGGCACTCAATAAGAAGAAGCACCCTAAGTCGCGGTAGGACAGTCGTGCGTTCTTCATGATGCGGGGCATATTTGTGCTGTATGGGGGATAATCCTCTTACGTAGATTATCTCTCATCTGTTGATGAATGCCCGCATATCGAAGGGACACGTCTATGGACACCAGCAAACCGCGTCTTGATCGCCGCATCGTTCGCAGCCGCAATGCCATCCTTTCCGCTTTCGAGCGCCTGCTCATGGAAAAGCCGCTGGCAGACATTACGGTGAGTGCCATCGCGCGCGAGGCCAATGTCGACCGCAAGACCTTTTACGTTCACTTTGGTACGGTTGATGGCTTGCTCGATGCCATTGCCGTCGATGTGGTGGAGATGATTGTCGACTCGGTTGAGAAAACGCTTGCCTCCATGGACGGCGACACCAACGAGCGCGCCCTGGGCGCGGCGGCGACCTTCTTTAAAACCGTTAACGAGGCGCTATGCAACAACTTGGTGCTCAATCGTCAGCTGATCGAGAACATTCCGCTCGATGATTTTATGGCTCGTCTTCGTGCGCCGCTCGAACACGAGATTGCCGAGCGCGATCTGCTGCCCCAAGGTCTCAAGGACGAGATGTTCGACTACTATCTGGCGTTTTTGCTGTCGGGTATTATCGGTATCTATCGCACGTGGGCCCTGTCTGATGGCTCGGTTCCTATCGAGCGCGTCTCGGAGGTCGCCAACGACCTGACTCTCAATGGCCTATCGAGTCTGGAATCTCGCTTGGATTAGGCGCAGGCTCGAGTTCGTGAGGCGCTTGTCGGGGTGCAGCCCGATCGACCAGGCGACGAGCATCCCGCCGAAGCAGTCGATGACCGGGCTCAGGTAGACCTTCTCGCCGCCCGGGAGTCTGAACTCGGTGA
>CABRZS010000040.1:0-3686 GCA_902475525.1 uncultured Collinsella sp. | reverse complement strand
GGTTAAGTTTGTCGCGAGTTCCGCACGCAAAGGAAAGCACTTAATGTGCTTTCCGTCTTGCGCAGGACTGTAGAGCAGCAAACTTAACCCCCGCCCTCAGCCCCGGAAGCCCTCCCGGATGGCCCCAAAAAATTTTTCAAAAAAGTTGTTGCGCGCCGGACAGACTTCTGTGTATACTAATCCCCGCAGCGCACGCGAGCGGAAACAAACGCGAACGTCTGCCTGGGGAGTTAGCTCAGTTTGGTTAGAGCGCCGGCCTGTCACGTCGGAGGTCGCGGGTTCGAGCCCCGTACTTCCCGCCAACGCAATTAAAGCCACGTCTTCGGACGTGGCTTTTTGCGTTTGATGCACTTTGTTTCGATAGAACGATCGCCCTGGCGCATCTTCGCCCAGAATCCCCGCCCCTTCGGGAACGCAAGTAAAATCTAATAAGCATATCTGTCTAAACAACAGCTTTGTTGCGCAACACCTGTTCAACGAGACAGGGGGTTAGGTTATACTAAATTGCACTGTAGGCCGCATCTGATGCATTTCGCTCCAAGCGCGGCACTCAGTGGATATCCGATTTACCATTTGGATGTCCTAGCGGTCATTTAGCGTCTCGACACAAGCTCGGCCCCGGAGCTCGTTCGAGCTGTTCGTATTCCTTGAAAGGGGAAAAATGGACATATCGAGGAAGACTGATTACGCCCTTCGTATGCTGGCGATGCTTGCCGAGGATCCGGAGCGTTTGCTTTCTGTTCGCACCGCTGCCGAAGAGGTCAATGTCCCGTATTCGTTTGCCCGCTCGATTCAGCACGGTTTGGTCCAGGCCGGTATTGTGGAGAGCCTGCGTGGCGTCCACGGTGGCATGCGTCTCAAGGTCAGTCCGGACGACGTTACCATTCGTCAGGTCGTCGAGGCCGTTCAGGGCCCTATGGTTATGAATGATTGCACCGCACCCGATGGCGACTGTGCGCGCATGGGCACGTGCTGCTATCATCCCCTGTGGGCCGGAGCTCAAGCATTGATGCGCGACTACCTCGATTCCGTTTCGCTCGGCGACATCGTCGCTCACCGCCAGTTCCCGGCCGTCGATCCCAAGTTCGCCGACCGCGAAGCGTTTCCCGAGTACGCCACCTGTGCGTATACATGCCGGGAGGAATAGCGCCGCATAAGGAGCATAGATATGATTCAGGACCCCTTTCGTTCGATGATTCGTTCGGAAGGGGTCCTGCGTTATCGCGACCTTCCGTGGCGCCGCACGCGCGATCCGTACATCATTTGGCTTTCCGAGGTCATGCTGCAGCAAACACAGGTGCCGCGCGTGGAGACGCGTATGCCGGCGTGGCTCGATCGCTTTCCGACCGTGCAGGCGCTTGCCCAAGCCGCGCCTTCCGATGTTTTGGACGCTTGGCAGGGCATGGGCTACAACCGACGCGCTCTGGCGCTCCACAAGGCCGCTCAGCGCGTTGTGGAGGACTGGGACGGTGAGTTTCCGCGTGAGACGCGTGACTTGGTCGCTCTGCCTGGTATTGGCCCGGCAACGGCGCAAGGTATCCGGTCGTTTGCGTTTGACCTTCCAGGCGTGTATCTGGAGACCAACGTGCGCACGGTCTTTCTGCATCACTTCTTTCCCGATGTACCGGCTGTTCCCGACCGCGATCTGGTGCCGCTGATTCAGGCGGCCTGTCCGGCGGTCCCCGGTGCGGCGACCGACGAGATCGCTCCCTTTGCCGTGCCGCTCGATGATGCCGACACGCCACGCGCGTGGTATTACGCGTTGCTGGATTACGGCGCATATCTAAAAAAGACGTTGCCCAATCCGTCCAGGCGCTCGGCGGGCTATAGCCGTCAATCAAAGTTTGAGGGCTCACGTCGCCAAAAGCGCGCGCATATCGTGCGCATGTTGCTGGCAGCGCGCGATGGCCAACCGGCGGGGATTATGCTTGCTGATGCCGTGGTGGGCGTTAACGATATGGAAGCGGCGGCTGGGCGCGGGCCGGTCGAGCGCGAGCTTGTCGCGGGCATTCTGGCCGACCTGGAGCGTGAGGGCTTTTGCCGAGCCGAGGGCGATCGCTGGCTGAGCATTTAGCCCGTGGAAATCTGAAGAACAGGATTGTAAGGTTTAGATTTCCGACATGAGGGCATCCTAAAGACGAGGCCGCTCGAAGCCTACGGGCGGCATGCGTTGAAGGGAAGTACACCTATGGATTTTGAGAATTCCCAAACCAAGAAGAACCTCGAGACCGCTTTTGCCGGTGAGTCCCAGGCACACACCAAGTATCGCTACTATGCCTCCAAGGCAAAGAAGGACGGCTACGTTCAGATCTCGAACATCTTTGCCGAGACGGCTGGCAACGAGTCCGAGCACGCCAAACTGTGGTTTAAGTATCTGCGCGATGGCGCCGTTCCCGGCACTCTGGATAACCTGCGCGATGCCGCCGCGGGCGAGAACTACGAGTGGACCGAGATGTACGACGAGTTTGCCAAGACCGCCGATAAGGAGGGCTTTGCCGAGATCGCCGCGAAGTTCCGCGGCGTCGCTGCCGTCGAGAAGGCTCACGAGGAGCGCTACAACAAGCTCGTCGAGCGCATTGAGTCGGGTGAGGTGTTTGAGCGCGAGGGCGTAAAGGTGTGGAAGTGCCTGAACTGCGGGCACCTGCACGTTGGTGCCGAGGCGCCTGAGGTGTGCCCGGTGTGTAACCACCCGAAGGCGTACTTTGAGGAGCAGGTGGTGAACTACTAGCGCTTGGCGCTGGCTGCTGCGGAGCGCAGGGCGGGGAAATACCTTTCCCTCTCGCTCACGGCTCCGCAGGGTCGCGCGAGGGAAAGGTATCTCCCCGCCCCGCGCCCCGGCGTTGGGTCGTCACGTGCTCGCTACTGAAAAGCTGATTAGAAGTTTGTGTGCCGCCTCTTTTGGGGCGGCACGTTTTTGTATGGGGCCAGTTGGGGCGGTGACGTTGCTTAGGGGGTACACTGGGTAGCGTTGGCTATTCGTTTCCTCTTGTGAGGTGTTGGTTATGGGTAAGAAATCTCGGGCTCGGGTGGCTGCTGCTGGGACTCGTAAGGATCCTGAGCGTCGGGTTGTTGAGGGCGGCAAGGCAGAGCGTGCCGATAAGAAGAAAGCCGGTGCGCATGCTCATCCTGAGTGGGCGCCTCATTTGAATTCGGCGAGTGAGGACTTGACTGCCAAGCTGTTCACGATGGTCGAGGTCATCTTGGGTGTGGTGCCCGTGGTGGTCATCGGTTTGTTCCTGGCCTCGAAGGACGCCACGAGCGTGGATAAGCTCACCGATGTCTTTTCGCAGGACCCCTCGATGGTGGTCACGTTTATCTCTGCGTGCCTGCAGCCGTTTGCGGCGTACATGCTATACATGGTCTATCGCAAATACTGCGAGGGCGACGCTGGTTTTGCCGCCGGCAACCTGATTGGCCTTCTGTGCTCCGAGATCCTACTGCTCAATATTCCGGGCGTGATTGGTATGGGTATTTTGCTGTGGCGTGTTTGGCGCAACGTCGCCCCGCACTTTGAGAGCTGGCTGTTTGAGCGTCGCGTAATGGGCGTGCTGGTCGACATCGCGGGCTCACTCGTGATCCTGGTCCTGGCGTTTATGTGTGCCACCGCAGCTCGAGGTCTCGCGGGCATGTAGCCTGTCTTCGCCGTCTTCGGAGCTCGGGGCGGGAGGCCGAGTTGCCTTCCCTCC
>CABRZS010000039.1:0-3808 GCA_902475525.1 uncultured Collinsella sp. | reverse complement strand
ACCGCAGGAAGCTTGGATACGCCTAGGCGCGGTCCAAGAAATCGTCCGCACCTCCCAATGGTCCATTTGTCCGATGTGGTGGTGATGGAAGTGTCTAATACCGTTTTCAAGCACAAGCATACGACTCGCAACACGTTGGCGCGGAATAGGATGCTCGCGCGACTCACGGAGGTGACCGAGCAAGGTGCGCTGCTCGCAACGCATGACAATGCCGAGCTCATGTGGCTGCGGCGTCATGTTGGAACCGACGATATCGCGGAACCCGAGCCGTATTTGTTCTGCTTTCAACATGATTGGGGTGTACTGACGCCGGCGGAGCGAACGCTGCGTACCATCAAAGGGCTTGCAGAGTTTCATCCCGATTGGGCGTTTTGGGGCTATGACGCGGCGCTTTTGTGGGGTCTGGAGGTGCCGAATGATCTGCTTGGGTCGCGTTTTCTTGTTAAGACGGGTTGTTCGGTGACGTTGAGCGGCGGGTGCAGGTTGTTGCGTCCGCAGATGGCGGGCGCACTCGAGCATGTTGATGGCGTGCGGGTGACGTCGTTTTGGCGCACGGTGGAGGATTGCCTACTGCGTGCGCCGTTCTCCTACGGGTTGGCGATTGCCGATTCTGCACTGCGGGCGAAAGGCGTATCACGTGGGGATTTGTGCGAGCGCCTCCGCGCCGATTGCGAGGGCAGGCGAGGGTATCGCAGGGCACAGGTGATTGCGTCGTATGCGGACGGGCTGTCTGAAAACGGCGGCGAGTCTCGGTTCCGAGCATTCTTTATTGCGTACGGCTTTCCGGTTCCGGAGCTGCAGGTGGAGTTTCGCGACCCGCTCGATCCGAGCCAGGTGTTTCGCGTCGACTATTTTTGGCGGCTCGAGGACGGGACATGTGTCATCGGCGAGCTCGACGGAAAGGGGAAGTAAACCTTGCAGAACGGCGAGGGTCGGGAGTCGGTCGACCCATTCGTGGCAGAGCGTCAGCGGGAATCTCATCTGACAATGCTCGGGCATAAGGTGCTTCGGTTTACGTTTGATGAGCTCAAGAATCCGGGGAAGCTGATCGAGAAAATGAGGCTGGCGGGTATTCCTCGGCAGGCTGAATTGGCTGAGGAGTGGAGATGCCAGTGGTATGGGCGCTGAGAGGTTTTGTCTCGATCTGTAACGTTTAGAGGCTGTTTGAGCTCGTAATTGTTACAGATCGAGACAAGCCGGTGAAACGTCGACCGAATGTCTCGATCTGTAACATCAAGGGGCCTAATAACCCTGTACCTGTTACAGATCGAGACATTTCCCTGGTGTCGCTGGGGTGGGACTGCAACGTGTTCCGTCTCCCCACATCCCCTCTTCCTTCCGTTAACCGATGTGTCTGCAGCAATCCAGCGGGACTAGGTGATAATGGACAAATGTTCAAGTTAATCGTGAGGGAGGAGCTCGATATGGCATCTGCCGATCGTTCCACGTTGTTTATCAATGCGACCATTCTGGATGGTTCGGAACATATGGAGCCGCAACCCGATATGGCCGTGACTGTTGAGCGCGGCGTCATCACCTGGATGGGGCCGAGTGCTGTGGCGCAGGCGCCCGCGGGCGCCGAGGTTATCGACCTGGGTGGTGCGTATCTCATGCCCGGTCTCATCAATATGCACGTGCATCTGTGCGGCTCGGGCAAGCCTGTCTCGGCCGGCGATGCGGGAGCGCTGATGAAGAAACTCGATAATCCCGTGGGGCGCGCCATCGTGCGCCGCATCCTCAAGGGCAGTGCCCAGCAGCAGCTGGCAAGCGGCGTGACCACGGTGCGCGGCGCGGGCGACCCGCTGTTTGCCGACATTGCCGTGCGCGACGCTATCGACGCCGGCAAGTATCAGGGTCCGCGCCTGGTAGCGCCGGGAACGGGCGTCACGGTGCCGGGCGGCCATGGTGCGGGCTTGTTCGCCCAGGTGGCCAACAGCCCCGTCGAGGCAGCCGAGCAGGTGCGAGACCTGTATGCGCGCGGCGCCGACGTCATTAAGCTGTTCGTAACGGGCGGTGTGTTCGATGCGACCGAAGTTGGCGAGCCGGGCGTGCTGCGCATGCCGATCGATGTTGCCGCGGCGGCGTGCAAGGCGGCGCACGAGGTGGGCCTGCCGGTTATGGCCCATGTCGAGAGTACCGAGGGCGTGAAGGCCGCGCTTGAGGCCGGTGTCGATACGATCGAGCACGGTGCCCCGATGACGCCCGAGATCCTGGAGCTGTACCGTGGCGCCGCGGGCACGCAGCTCGAGGGACGTGCGCCCAGCGTTACCTGCACGATCAGCCCGGCGCTGCCGTTTGTATTGCTCGACCCGGAAAAGACCCATTCGACCGATACGCAAAAGAAGAACGGCGACATCGTGTGCTCGGGCATTATCGAGAGTGCTCGTGCGACGCTGGATGCCGGCGTTAAGGTGGGCTTGGGCACGGACTCAAGCTGCCCGTTCGTGACGCAGTACGACATGTGGCGCGAGGTGGCCTATTTTGCCAAGTACGTGGGCGTGAGCAACGCCTTTGCGCTGCATACGGCCACGCAGGTCAATGCCGAGCTCCTGGGGCTGGGCGGCGAGACCGGTACGATCGAGTGCGGCAAGGCCGCCGATATCCTGGTGACGCGCAAGAATCCGCTCGATGACCTGTGCACTCTGCGTGAGCCGACGCATGTGATGTGTCGCGGTGATCTGGTACGCAAGCTCAAGGTGAAGCGTATTCCCGAGGTGGACGCCGAGCTCGACGCGATTATGGCCATGCCTGCAGAAGCGCTTGCCGAGGAGCTGGCCCGCGACGGCGTGGCGTAGGTGTGACAAAGGTGCAGCTCCGTTGCCGCATACAAAAAGCCGAGGTCTCAACACGAGGCCTCGGCTTTTTTATCGAACAAATACTTAAGATTTGGGACAAACAAACCTGATTAATTTGTCCCGCGTGCGGGCGCTAGGAGCGGGTTTCCATCTTGGCGTGGCACTTGGGGCAGGTGACGCGGATCTTGCCTTTGCCCTTGGGGACGGAGAGCATCTGGCCGCAGTTGGGACACTTGAGGTATGCCGTGGTTTTGCGGCCCTTCCACATCTTCTTGGCCGTGCGCTTGGCACGCTCAAAGTCTTCCTTGCTCGTTCCAGCTGCGCGCGAGGTGCTGCCCGCTGCAGTTCCACCGCCCAAGCTGGCGACGAACTTGCCCAGGCCGGGGACGTTCGCGGTCGCGGCGACAAAGGCCGCGTTTTCCTTGCGACGTGCGTCGATGTTTTTGGACAGGCCGCGCAGCACGCCAATCACGATGACGGCGATGGCAATCCAGCTGAGCCACTGGATACGAGCCATCGAACCGATCATCGCGATGACGATTCCAGCAAAGCCCATCACGATGGTGAGCTCATCGGCACCATTGCGACCCTTCATAAAGTCATTCATGCAAATTGCCTTTCGTTCGATATGCTGCACGCCTTTATACCCGATTTGGGGCAAGGGGGACAGGTCAATCTGCACCAAGGTGGTGCAAACGTACCTGTCCCCATTGCGCCAATTACTTGGCGAGTTTGTCGACGACGCGTTCGATCTCGGCGAGCTTGGTGGCCTTGAGTTCCTCATTGCCCGATTCGATTGCCGAAGTCACGCAGCCCTCGATATGCGCCTTGAGCACGTCGGCGTTGATGCGCGCGAGGAGCGCCTGCGTTGCCATGAGCTGCGTGGAAATATCGACGCAGTAGCGGTCCTCCTCGACCATCCGCAAGATGCCGTCGATCTGGCCGCGTGCCGTCTTGAGCATGCGGGTCACCGATTTATGGTCTGCCATCATGGCGGGTCCTCGTTTCTGGTC
>CABRZS010000038.1:0-6017 GCA_902475525.1 uncultured Collinsella sp. | reverse complement strand
CCATCTCGCCGAAGCGCTGGCCGCCGAACTGGGCCTTGCCGCCCAGAGGCTGCTGGGTAACCAGGCTGTAAGGGCCAGTCGAACGGGCGTGGATCTTGTCGTCGACCATGTGGCCGAGCTTGAGGATGTAGGACGTACCCACGGTAATGGGCTCGCGGAACTCCTCGCCGGTGCGGCCGTCGAACAGACGGGTCTTGCCGCGCTCGTCAAGCTGGGTGACGAACTCGGGGCGCATGTGATCGCCAAAGGCAGCGGTGGCCTTGTTGAGCATGTTCTTGTTGGCACGACGGATGACCTCGGCGATCTCGTCCTCCTTGGCGCCGTCGAAGACGGGCGTGGCGGTGAAGAACGGACCGGGGACGTACTTGTCGGAGTCGGCCTGCTCGGTATCCCAACCGCAGGCAGCAGCCCAGCCAAGGTGGCACTCGAGCAGCTGGCCGACGTTCATACGCGAAGGAACGCCCAGCGGGTTGAGGATAACGTCGATCGGGGTACCGTCAGCCATGTAGGGCATGTCCTCGACCGGCAGAACGTTACAGATAACACCCTTGTTGCCGTGGCGGCCGGCGATCTTATCGCCCTGCTGGATCTTACGACGCTGGGCGACGTAGACGCGCACCTGCTCGTTGACGCCGGGGGCCAGGTCGTCGCCGTTCTCGCGGCTAAAGCGGACGACATCGATGACGCGGCCGTAAGCGCCGTGAGGCATCTTAAGGGAGGTATCGCGGACGTCGTGGGCCTTGGCACCGAAGATGGCGCGCAGCAGGCGCTCCTCGGCGGTCAGAGCGCTCTCGCCCTTAGGCGTGACCTTGCCGACCAGGATGTCGCCAGGGCCGACCTCGGCGCCGATGCGGATGATGCCGTCCTCGTCGAGGTTGGCAAGCATGTCCTCGGAGAGGTTCGGGATCTCGCGGGTGATCTCCTCGGGGCCGAGCTTGGTGTCGCGGGCGTCGATCTCGTGACGGGTGATGTTGATGGTCGTCAGCAGGTCCTCGGCCACCAGGCGCTCGGACACGACGATACCGTCCTCGTAGTTAAAGCCTTCCCACGGCATGTAGGCCACGGTGAGGTTCTGGCCCAGTGCGAGCTCGCCGTGATCGGTCGAAGGACCGTCGGCCAGAGGCTCGCCCTGTTCAACGGTGTCACCGACGCGCACGAGCGGACGGTGGTTGATGCAGGTGGACTGGTTGGAGCGCTGGTACTTGGCCAGATGATACTCGTCCATGCCGCCGGCATGCTTGACGATAATCTTGGCGGCGTCGGCAAAGATAACCTCGCCGGCGTTCTTGGCCAGGGTGACCTCGCCGGAGTCCAGAGCGGCGCGACGCTCCATGCCGGTACCGACATAGGGAGCGGCGGGGTGAACCAGCGGCACGGCCTGACGCTGCATGTTAGCGCCCATCAGCGTACGCTTGGCGTCGTCGTGCTCAAGGAACGGGATCAGCGTGGCTGCGACGGAGAGCATCTGACGCGGCGAGACGTCCATGTAGTCGACGTCCTCGACGGGCACGTCGGCGGGAGCGCCGAAGGAACCGTCGAAGTCGCGGGTACGGGCGATCACGGTGTGCGGGCGGACAAGCTTGCCCTCGGCATCGGTCGTGATGAACTCGTTGGTCTTGGGATCGAGCGGCGTGTTGGCCGGCGCGATGACGTGCTTCTCTTCCTCGTCAGCGGTCATCCAGTCGATCTGATCGGTGGCAACGCCGTTCTCGACACGACGGAACGGGGCCTCGATGAAGCCGTACTCGTTGACGCGGGCGTAGAGGGCGAGCGAGCCGATCAGGCCGATGTTGGGGCCTTCGGGGGTCTCGATCGGGCACATGCGGCTGTAGTGCGAATTGTGAACGTCGCGGACGGCCGTCGGCACGTTGGTGCGGCGGCTGGAGCCGGACTTGTGGCCGGCAAGACCACCAGGGCCGAGTGCGGACAGACGGCGCTTATGGGTCAGACCGGTCAGGGGGTTCGCCTGGTCCATGAACTGCGAGAGCTGCGAGGAACCGAAGAACTCCTTGATGGAGGCCACGATCGGGCGGATGTTGATGAGCGACTGCGGGGTGATCTCGTCGATGTCCTGGGAGCTCATGCGCTCACGGACGACGCGCTCCATACGGCTCATGCCGATACGGAACTGGTTGGCGACGAGCTCGCCGACGGTACGGATGCGGCGGTTGCCGAAGTGGTCGATGTCGTCGACCTTGAAACCCTGCTCGCCGGCAGCGAGGGACAGCAGGTAGCGCAGCGTCGCAACGATATCCTCGTCGGTGAGCACCGTGACCTCTTCCTCGGTGGTGAGGTTGAGCTTCTTGTTGACCTTGTAACGACCGACGCGGGCCAGATCGTAGCGCTGCGGGTTAAAGAGCAGGCCCTCGAGCAAGCTGCGGGAAGCGTCCACGGTGGGAGGCTCGCCCGGGCGCAGGCGACGGTAGATCTCGATGAGGGCGTCCTCGCGAGTGAGAGCGGTGTCGCGCTCCAGGGTGCGCTTGATCACATCGGAGTTGCCGAGCAGCTCGATGATGTCGTCGTTGGTGACGGCGATGCCAAGGGCGCGCAGGAACATCGTGGCGCTCTGCTTGCGCTTACGGTCGATGGAGACCATGAGCTGGTCGCGCTTGTCGACCTCGAACTCAAGCCAGGCACCGCGGGACGGGATGATCTGGGCCTTGTAGATCTGCTTGCCCGAATCCATCTCGGAGCTGTAGTACACGCCCGGGGAGCGGACGAGCTGCGAGACGACGATACGCTCGGTACCGTTGATGATGAAGGTGCCCTGATCGGTCATCATGGGGAAGTCGCCCATGAAGACGAGCTGCTCCTTGATCTCGCCGGTCTCCTTGTTGGTGAGACGGACGTCGGTCAGAAGCGGAGCCTGATAGGTCATATCCTTCTCGCGGCACTCCTCGACGGTGTGCGCGGGGTCGCCGAACTGATGCTCGCCGAAGGTAACCTCGAGAACATGGTTCTGGCTCTGGATGGGGCTGGATTCCTTGAACGCCTCACGAAGGCCCTCGTCCTTAAAACGCTCAAAGGATTCCCTTTGAACAGAGATAAGGTTGGGGAGCTCCATGGCCTCCGGGATTTTCCCGAAGCTGACGCGCTTGCGCTCAGTGGCAGTGTATGCGTAGGTCACCAGGTTTTTCCTCCTTCACGGAAATGCTCGGTGGGTTGGCGAGGCATAGCTTCGCCAGTTATCGCAACCTAATAGTTTATCAGGTACCGACCGTTGGGCAAGAAAAGCCTTGACGCGATTGAGTTTTTGGAGTAGCAAAGTTTTTCGACGGAAAACACGCAGGTAGATGTATGTGTATCGAACATCTGTTCATATATTTTCTGTGAACAGGGAGCCAGCAATCGCAGCTCTTATAAAAAACGGGCGCGAACCGAAGTCCGCGCCCGTAAATGTCGATGCCCGAAGGCTTACTTACGCATCAATCCGCCGCGCTCGTCGATGGCGTCCCAGAAGGCATCGGCAAAGCGGGGGTCGCTTGCAGCCATGAGGGCGTTGGTGGCCATCCAGCCAGAGGGAGTGCCGGTGTCGTAGCCCGACAGCGGGTCGATGACGACTGCGTACATGGCTTCGCGGTCGAGCGAACGGGCCATGGCGTCGGTGAGCTGGATCTCGCCGCCCTTGCCGGCCTGCTGATCTGCCAGCAAGTCCATGACCAGCGGGCTCAGCAGGTAGCGACCGACGATGTACAGGTTGGACGGAGCCGCCTCGGGAGCGGGCTTCTCGACCAGACCGCCGATGCGCCAGACAGCGCCCGGCTCGACATCGGCAACGCCCTCGGCGCCCTCGAGCGAACCGACGCGCTCGCCGGCGATAACGCCGTAGCGGCTGACTTCCTCGGGCGAGCAAGCAGCGACGGCGATAACCGAAGCGCCACCGTGCTCCTTGGAAACGGCAAGCATCTTGTCGCAGATATCGCGGTTAGGCACAACGTAGTCGCCCAGAAGAACCAGGAAGTTCTCCCCTGCCACGGCGTCGGCAGCAGAGCGAATAGCATGGCCGAGGCCCTTGGGCTCGTACTGATAACGGAAGTCGACCGGCATACCGCCAGCGTGGGCGACGGCATCGGCATAGGCGTTCTTACCGCGCTCGCGCAACAGGTTCTCGAGCGAACGGTCGGGCTGGAAGTAGTTCAGTAGCTCGGGCTTACCGGGAGAAGTAACGATGATGGCATCGTCGACCTCCTCGGGGTCGAGTGCCTCCTCGACGACATACTGGATGACCGGCTTGTCGAGCACCGGCAGCATCTCTTTGGGCGTGCACTTGGTGCCAGGCAGAAAACGCGTGCCAAGACCGGCGGCGGGGATGATTGCCTTCATGTTATTCAAAGATCCTTTCGCAGGCGCAAAAGCGCCCCGTGCGTGCGGCGCACAGCCGCAGACCAAATTGCGATACCCAAGCATCTTACCGCTGGAACTATATGTCGCTACAAGGCAGAGACAATTCTTCAGCAGGTCAACGCAAATTATTGCTCGAATGGTGCAATTTTATTGCCCAACGGCAGGGCACGCGATACGACGCAAATCACAGAACATGGCAGTTTGAGCAACCGATGTCGAGGAACCGAAAAACAAAAAAGACGGGGCTCGCAATGCGAACCCCGTCTGCAAAGAAATCTGGCGAGAAAGCCTGATTACTTGAGGGTGACAGCAGCGCCAGCAGCCTCGAGCTTCTCCTTGGCAGCCTCGGCGTCCTCCTTCTTGGCACCCTCGAGAACAGCCTTGGGAGCGCCCTCGACGACCTCCTTGGCCTCCTTCAGGCCAAGGTTGGTGAGCTCACGGACGGCCTTGATGACCTGGATCTTGTTGTCGCCGAAGCCCTCGAGCACGACGTCAAACTCGGTCTTCTCCTCGGCCTCAGCAGCGCCAGCAGCGGGAGCGGCGACAACAGCGGCAGGAGCAGCGGCGGAAACGCCGAAGGTATCCTCGATAGCCTTAACGAGCTCGGAAGCCTCGAGAAGGGTCATTTCCTTAAGAGCATCGATGATCTCATCGGTGGTAAGCTTAGCCATTTCTAAGTCCTTTCGGTTTCCGTGTCTGTGCACGGAGATCAGTTAAAACACGGCGCGAATGCGCCAGGGGTGCGGCGTTGCCGCCGCGGGTGAAAACAGCGACTAGGCTGCCTTCTGCTCGGAGACCTGCTGGATCGAACGAGCGAGACCAGAGGAAACGCCGTTGACGCAGACAGCGATGTCGCGAGCGAAACCGGAGATGAGACCGGCGATCTGGCCGAGAAGCTGATCCTTGGTGGGCAGCTCGGCGATAGCCTTAACGTCATCAGCGGAAACGGCCTTGCCGTCGGAGATACCGCCCTTGATTTCAAGGACGCCCTTGGACTTAGCGGAGAAGTCCTTAAGGGCCTTAGCGGCCTCGACCGGCTCGGTCTCGTAGAACACATAAGCGACGGGGCCGGCGAGGATCTCGTCGATCTCGGGCTGCTCCTGGTTCTTGAGAGCGATCTTGACCAGGTTGTTCTTGTAGACCTTCATCTCGGCGCCGCACTCGCGAAGCTGATGACGCAGCTCCTGAGCCTGCTTAACCGTCAGACCGTTGTAGTTGACGACGAACAGACCGGCGTTCTCGGCGATACGGGACTCAATCTCTGCAACCTTGTCGATTTTGTACTGCTGGGGCATGAATTACACCTCCTCGAATTCTTTCCGGGCACGGTCCGCCACAAGGACGTGACGGGGGCATGTCCAAAAAGAAAGCCCCCGCGCTGCATGAGCGACGGGGGCGAGAAGACATATCTACTCGACCACCTCGGCTGGCGGGATGTCCCATTAAGCTCGCAGGCAAAGCCCGTTTGCGCCGGCTGTCTCTGGCAGCGGATTCGTGCGTGAACCGAAAGTATTATGGCGGGGACCCCGGCGTCGGTCAACGGAAAACCGGGCTGCACACAATTCCACCATCCGGCACGCGCTGCCGATGGCCAGGCGCAAGGTTTTCGCTCGGTCAAGTCCTGGCTCGCACGAAGAGCACATTAAGTGCTCTTCGGCTCGTGCGGAATCTAC
>CABRZS010000037.1:0-6130 GCA_902475525.1 uncultured Collinsella sp. | reverse complement strand
TATCGTTGGGGCCAGGCCCGATTTTGCCTCTTGACAATGTCCTGCTCATATTAAAAGGAACGTCCCCAAGTGCCGGGTTTCCGCAGTCATTGGGGACAGACTTAAATGACTAGTCTTTTAAGAACGTCCCCAATGACTACCCACAGAATGAGGGTCTCATCGGGGACTAGGTAAATAGCAAAAGCCCCCGCGGCCGAAACGGGCCACGGGGGCAGCAGGCTTGCAAGGGTTAACTCAAGTCCTCGCCATTTGATGCAATGACCTTTTGATACCAGCAGAAGCTGTCCTTTCGGTAGCGATCGAACGTGCCTTTGCCCGTATCATCGGCATCGACATAAACAAAGCCATAGCGCTTCTTCATCTGCCCCGTCGAGGCCGACACCAAATCGATACAGCCCCACGGCGTGTATCCCATCAGGTCAACACCGTCCTCGACAATTGCATCGCGCAGCGCAAGAATATGCCTTCGCAGGTAATCAATATGATACGCATCGTGGACTTTGCCGTCTTCCAGCGCATCGAGTCCGCCCACACCGTTCTCGGCGATAAAGAGCGGAAGATGGTAACGATCGTGGTAGCCGGCAAGCGTCACGCGCAAACCCAGCGCATCGATCTGCCACTTCCAGGCAGTCTCTTTATCCTTGAGGTACGGATTGCGCAACGTCGGGAACACGTTGCCCTCCGCCTTCTCGGCGATCACCTGATCATCGGCGCACACCAAGCGCGAGCAATAGTACGAGAACGAGATGAAGTCGACCGTATGCTCTGCCAGATACTCCGTATCGCCCGGCTCAAAGGGCACGTGAACACCCTCTTTCTCGAGTGCACGCAGCTTCCAAGCAGGATAGGCGCCCGCAGCCATCACGTCTGTGTAGAAGTAGCGGCCGCGGTCCTCCTCATACGCAAGCCATACGTCCTCGGGCGCACAACGGTACGGATAGGTCGCACCGGCAGCGACCATGCAACCCACCTTGTTTGCGGGATCGATCTTGTGCAGAATCTCGACAGCGCGAGCGCTCGCCATAAACATATGGTGCGAGAACGCCGCGGTCACGGCTGCACGGTCACGCTCATCCTCGAGCGTGACACCCGCGTTGAGATAGGACAGCGCCACGCTGTTGATCTCGTTGAACGTAAGCCAATAACGCACGAGGCCCTGGTACGCGCGTCCGACGGTCTCGACGTAGTGCGCATACCGCTCGATCATCTCTCGGCTTTGCCAGCCACCATAGCGCTCGACCAGAGCCAACGGATAGTCGTAGTGCGACAGCGTCACAAGCGGCTCGATTCCATGCTCGCGCAGCGCCTCGAATACCTGACGGTAAAACTCCAAGCCCTCGCCGTTGGGCTCGGTCTCCATCCCTGTGGGAAAAATACGGCTCCAGCAAATTGAAAGACGCAGGCACTTAAAGCCCATCTCGGCAAAGAGCTCGACATCCTCGTGCCAATGATGGAAGAAGTCGTTGCCCCAGCGGCATGGATACAGCCTGTCCGGATCGTCCACGGGCTTTTGCCTGCCAAACATTACATCCCAGCGGTCGGAACCCTGTGGGATCAGGTCGGAGTGCGACATGCCGCGGCCGCCCTCGTTCCAGCCCCCTTCGGCCTGGTTGGCGGCGAGGGCACCACCCCACAAAAAGCCCTCGGGCATACCGGCGGCAGACGTTCTGTCAAAGTAACTCATGCTACTCAGCATCCTCGGCAGAAGCTGCCGCGGCGTTCTCCTGCTCCTGAGCCAGGAGCTGGTTATCGTACACCTTAAAGAACGGGTACCAGACCACAGCCATGACCACGATCAAAACGATCGTAAACACCCAGATGCGCGGGTCGAGGCACTGGACAAAGCCCTGAACGAAGATGGGGAACGTGCCGCTCACCAAGATGTAGAAGTTAGAGACAAGACCCAGTGAGACCGCACCCCAATACAGCAGGGCCGAGATCATGCCGCCTAGCACAAACGGAATCATGAGGATCGGGTTGAAGATGATGGGCGCGCCGAAGATCGCGGGCTCGGAGATACGGAAGAAGCTCGGCACGATCGATGCCCTGCCAAATGCCTTGAGCTGCTGCGACTTTGCCCTAAACGCGCAGAGCGCCACAAAAGAGAACGTATTACCCGTGCCGCCGATGAGGTTGATGGCCAACGACATGAGCACCGGGTGGAACTCAAGCGGCTGCCCGGCAGCATAGAGCGAGGCGTTGGCGGCAAAGGCGGCAAGCGAGACCGGGGCGGTGATGGGCATTACGATCATGTTGCCGTGGACGCCAAAGCACCAAAACAGCAGCGTCATGAAGCAGATAAGCAGTGCGCCGGGCACAGAGTCAACTGCGACGGAAAGCGGGGCAGCGAGCAGCTTCTCGATAACCGAGGGGATGGACAGCGCGGGATCGATCATCTGGATCAGCAGGTTGCCGCCAAAGAAGATGAGGATGTTGGCGAGCATAGGTACGATGGCGCCAAAGGTTTCGGACAAAAACGGCGGCACGCCATCGGGCATCTTGATGGTGATGCCCTTGGTCTGGCAGAAGCGCGTGACCTCGACGGAGACCAAGGCAACGATGATGGCGGTAAACAGGCCCTGCGCACCCAGATAGGTGCAGGGGACCGCCTGGAGCACGGACTCGTCAGCAAGCTGGTAGTAGGACGACGGCGCCGCGGCGATCAGGAACATCACCAGCGAGGTCATGCCGGCGTTAAGCTTGGGCATCTTGTAGGTGCCCGCCAGGTTATAGGCGATTGCGAACGTCACGATCACCGACAGTATGCCCATCGTCATATTGAAGGGGATGAGCAGCGTGAGCTTATTGGCCGTCGCAAAATCGAGCCAAGGGCCAAAGACGGACCAGAACCCGCCCTGCGCCACCAGGTCGGCCGTGACCGGCGGGTTGGCGAGGATCATAAAGACGGCAGATACCAAGATGAAGCTGATCGCGCTCATAAAGCCCTTTTGCATGGAGGCAAAGTGGCGCTCGGTGCCGCAGAAATTGGCGATAGGGGTCAGTTTTTCCTGAAGCAGGGTCATGAACTTCTCCATGGTTGCCTCCTAACCCAACAGCGACTGGGCGAGTGCCAGCACGTTGGCGGCGTTGCCCATGCCGTAGTCCTGTGCGGGGATGACCGCGGTCGGCTTACCGCTCCCCTGCTTGACGGTGTTGAGCTGGTAGGACACCTGCGGCCCCAAGAGCAGCACGTCATAATTGGCGCACGTCTCCTGATACTCGCCGATACCCACCGCATCGATATCGAGCTCGATGCCGTTTTGCTCCGCATATTTCTCGAGTTTCTTCATCAGAATGCTTGTAGACAGACCAGCTGCGCAAACAAGAAGGATCTTCATAAGGGATTCCCTTCGCATTGATTGGTTGGATAGTCACCGCACGCCGCTAGGCGTTCTTGGTTGCAGTGCACTCATACAGGCAGATCAGCTCCTGCACGAGCTCCTGAGCAAGCATGGAGCACATGAGGTGGTCCTGAGCATGGACCAGCAACACATCCACCGACAGATGCTCGCCCGCTGCCTCAGTCGAAAGCAGCTGCGTTTGGATGTGGTGAGCCTTGATTCCCGCATCCTTTGACTGCTTCATGAGTTTGGCGGCGGCGTCAAAATCCCCCGCTTTTGCCTTTTCAAGGGCTTCGAAGGCAAGGCTGCGTGCCTCTCCCGCTGCAGCGACCAGCTGAAACGAAACCATCTCGGTTCCCTGATCGTCCATAACGGTCTCCTCTCCCGTGATGTTTGGTTTGTACTTGAATATTCGAAACGCCTATCTCCCGCCCGCAATCCTCGAGGTTTATTGCAGGTAGACAGACAGGGTTATCGACAAAAGAGGTCTTAAGCCGTATGCGCTTGCACAAGCGCCATCAGCTCATGCCAGGACCGGCGCTCGCGTAGGCGCTCGACCCCCTGGCGGTCCATAAAGATCTCGGCGAGCAGTGAGCTCAAGATCCGCGCCTCATCGCCGCCCGACCGGGCAAACGACACCATAAAGACGATATCGACCTCATGGCCGTATTCGTCCCAAAGAATGGGATGTTCGAGCAGGCCCACGGTAACAAAGGCCTCGGCGCTCAAGGGATGCATCCCATGGGGCATGGCTACCCCATTGCCAAACGAGGTGGCACTCGCGCTCTCGCGCTCGGCGACCTCTTGGGCAAACTGGGCATCGACACGGCCGCTCTCGACGGCGCGCTCGGAGAGATATCGGAGAACGGCCTGCTTCGACGGCGCCTCAACGCGGTTGAAGAACAGGGCACGGCTAAAGAAAGAGCTTACGGAGTCCGATTGCGCAGTGTCGTCGCTCAGCACCTTGCGGATAGCGTTGACATCGCTCGTCTCCAAGAAGAAATCGGCCTCGCGGACGGGCACGGGCAACTTGACGTTGAGCGGCACCGTTGTGAACACGTAGTCGATGTGCGAAAAATCGAACGTTCCCACGCGGGCGACATCGCATGTCTCAATCGAATCGATATACATGCCAAACTGCTTGCGGTACTGGTGCTCGAGCATGCGGGCGCTTCCCGCTCCCGAGGCGCACACGATCAGGATGCGCTTGCGACGCGGCTGGTCGGCTTGCTGCTCGAGGGCCAGGGCAAATGCCATGGCGATGTAGCCGAGCTCTTCATCAGAGGGCTGGCTGCCAAAATGACGCTCGAGTACCTGCGAGGTGCCAGCTGCCATCGAATAGGCCAACGGAAACCTCGTCTTGATATCGGGCAGCATGGGGTTATCCATATGCATGTGATATTCAAGGCGATAGCCCAGAGGGCCGATATGCCGAGCAAGGTTCATGCGAAGTTCAAGATCGCCGCTAAAGTCAAACCTAAACTCATCGTTGACCGCACGTACCATCTCGGAAGCAATCTCCCACATCTCGTCCGAGATAACGGCAGAGCCCTTCTCGGGCACGCCCGTGCCCCTGCCGAGCAAATGGATTGCGATAAAGGCAACCTCTTCTCGGGGCATGCTCACGCCCAGGGCATCCTTGATGTTTGCGGCAATCTGGAAAGCCGCGGCGTATTCGCGCGTTCCCTCCAGTTTTTGAACGTCCGATTCTGCAGCTGGGACATAGCAGCCCTGCTCGATGCGGCCAAGAGCAATGTAAAGATGCATGATGAGATTGCGGGATGCCAGCGAGCTCACCGTGACGGGCGAGGCCGTCAGGGCATCGTCCACACATGCGGCGATGGCCCGCAGGCGCTCGGCGAGCTTTGCATCGTCGGTGTCGGGCAACACGGGCCTCACCAGCGAGGCCAGGCACAGGCGCCGTTGTGACTCCCCGCCCGCAACGCGGATTCCGTAGCGTGGGCGCTTTTCGAGCGTTAAGTCAAATTGGGCGAGTTTCTGCTCTACCAGACGCATGTCATTGGACAGAGTTCGCGCCGAAACGTAGAGTAAATCCGCATACTCCTCAATCGTCACCCACTGGGACCGCATGAGGAGGTCGTTAAGAAGGAAGGACACACGGCCGTCGCGCGTATCAGGAATGCCCGGATGGGCCAGAGCCGCACCGTCTAGCAAGCGAGCAAGCTCATCTGCACGTGCAACATCGATACGATACTGCCCCTTGCTGCCAACGATGCGTGCAACCCCTGCAAGGTTGTCGTTTGCGCGATGGATATAGTTTCTCACGGCGCGCTCGCTTACCTCGAGACGCTTGGCAAGTACCGCGACAGCGACAGGCTGAGCGTCCTCGATCATATTTACAAGCTGCTTGACGCGAGCATCCATGTCCTCCTCCTTTCCCTGCGTCTAGTCTAACGCGGTAAAGAATGACACTCCACGTCGCGCTCGTTCCGCCAACTCGGAACAGGTTGCGGGGAGTCCAGCTGAGCTATGGAGAGCCTGGGGAGAGGGCCCGAAGGCAATGCGTCGGTGTGGGATGCGCCTTCCCAGCCATTGGGCAGTCATTGGGGACAGACTTAAATGAGTAGTCGTTGTGAACGTTGTTGTTTGACTAGTCGTTTAAGAACGTCCCCAATGGCTATTAAGGACTGTCCCAAGCTGCCGGCAGGAAAGGACCGTCCCCAAGTGCCGGGTTTGTCCCCAATGACTAGGTGAATAGCAAAAGCCCCGCAGCCGGAGCGGACTGCGGGGCTCATGAAGAGAGGCTAGTTTGTGGGCGCTTTGCCTGG
>CABRZS010000036.1:0-6201 GCA_902475525.1 uncultured Collinsella sp. | reverse complement strand
CTGGTGATCTCCGCCTTGAGAGGGCGGCGTCCTAAACCGCTAGACGAACGGGCCACATGACATCTGCACTGCCGTGCTGCGAGGAAATATATTACGGGACAAAAAACGACAGCGCAAGAAGAAATTCCAAATTGCCGACAAATTGTCGGCAGGTTATGGAACACGCAGGTAAACTGGGTGGCTAATTCAAGTTGAGATGGACCAAAAGAGCTTCGCGCTCGTTGGGAATGTTGTCTTCGATCACGGCGTCGAGGGCGGAGTTGAGAAGCTGCCCCAGTTCCGGCCCGGGCTTGACTCCAGCACGGATCAAGTCGCCGCCGTTGATGGCGAGCATCTTGAGCGTATAGGGCTCCCCCGCCTTCAGCAGCTCGTGCGACATCGCGCGCATCTCCTCAATCGTCTCAACGTAATAGAAGCACGACGGGGCCTTGCCGAGCGTGTCGGCACGCTTAAGATCCATGAGCTCGTCCATCAAACGCGGCGTGTCGACGCCCTCGCCCGAAAGCGCGCGCATCATATTGAGCAGGCAGGAGCGCTCGGGGCGCAGCGGCTTGTCGTGATATTTGATGAGCAGGCACACGTCGCGCACCAGGTCGTGCGAGAGCGCCAGGCGATCCATAATGACGCGCGCTTTCTTGGCGCCGAGCTCGGGATGACCGTAGAAGTGTCCGCTGCCGGCGTGATCGACCGTGAAACACTCGGGCTTGGACACATCGTGCAAAAACGCCGCCCACATAAGGCTCGACGAGGGCGCGACGCCGTCGCACAGCGCAAGCTCCCCTGCCACCGTCAGCACACGGGCGATATGCTCGTAAACGTTAAACGCATGATAGACACTTCGCTGATCAAAGCCGCGACCCGCTGCCAACTCGGGCACGGCGGCGCAGATGAGCTCGGGGTAGCGCAGCATGGCGTCTCCCCCATGACCGGTCGAAAGAATGCCCTCGAGCTCAATACCCACGCGCTCGCGCGCCACGGCGTCGAGCAGCGGCGCGCACTCGGCAAGCGCGCGCTTAGTCTCGGGCTCAATCATAAAGTCCAGGCGGCAGGCAAAGCGCACCGCACGCAACATGCGCAGGGCGTCCTCGTTAAAGCGACGCTTGGGATCGCCGACAGCGCGAATCAGCTTGCGCTCCAAGTCACCCTGGCCGTCGTAGCGGTCGACAAGCCCGCGCTCGGGATGCCAGGCCATAGCGTTGACGGTAAAGTCGCGGCGCGCCAGATCGTCCTCGAGCGAGGCGGCACGCTCCACACTCTGGGGATGGCGACCATCGGTGTAAAAGCCATCCAGACGGTACGTGGTGACCTCGATACGCTCGCCATCGGAAATAGCCGTGATTCCGCCAAATTTAATGCCCGACTCCACAACCGCGATGCCGGCGGCCTCGAGCGCCGCTTTGGACTCCTGCCACAGGCCGCTGCAACACATATCTACATCGTGGCTGGGGCATCCCATCAGCGCGTCACGCACCCAACCGCCCACATACCAGGCCTCAAGACCGGCATCCTCGAGGGCTCGCAACACGCGCAGAGAGGCGGCTGACGGCTGCGTGGCGTTGAGCGAAACATTGCACATTCCTGTGGCCTCCTGCGATTGCGGGTATATCGATTGACGGTTTCCAAGAAGTCTAGCAAGAAACGGGAGCGGGCGCACACGCAAACGCGTTTCAAGCACGATTGAATCCCAAGAGCTCTGCCACCGAAATGAAAAAGCACCCGCCTCGGTAATCCGAGACGGGTGCTCAACAAAGCAAGAAACCAAGGCCCGTACGTTGCGTTAGCAGACCTGACGGATGGCGATGCCCTTCTGATACTCATCGACCTTAGCAAAATCGCCCAAACCCGGGCACTCGACCACGTTGGCGCCGGTGGCCATCGAGAGGCGCAGAGCGTCCTCAACACGCTCGGGAGCGTCGTGCCACACGGACAGGAAGGCAGCGAGCGAGGAATCGCCGGCGCAGACCGTCGACAGCAGCTTGACCTCAAAGGTGCGGTTGGCAAACCAGATGTGCTCGCCGTTGGAGAAGTACGCGCCGTCGCCACCAAGGGTCAGCAGGACGTTCTTGGCGCCCTTGGCATGCAGCTCGGCCATCGCGCCCTTGACAGACTCGTCGTCGCCACCGCTCACCTTAATGCCAAAGATGTCGAGCAGCTCGTCGTCGTTGGGCTTAATGAGCAGCGGCTCCATGGCAATGAGGTCTGCCAGCTGATGGCTCGAGATATCGAGCACGAACTCAGCGCCTTTCGCCTTCACGCGGCGCAGGACCTCGGCCAGGAAGCCCTCGGAGGTGTTGGGAGGCAGCGAGCCGCTAATGACCAGGCAGGTCATGTCTGCGAGCGAATCGATAAGCTCAAACATCTCCTGCTCGTTGGCCTCGTTGATGGCGGCACCGGCGTTGACCATGTTGTACTCGGTGTCGGGGCCGGCGTTGAGGAAGACGTTGACGCGCGTGATGCCGTCGGTCCACACGGGCTTGACGGGCACGCCCAGGGCCTCGGCGCCCTTGACGATGAACTCACCCGAGAAGCCGGCAAAAAAGCCCAGGATCGTGGTGTCGACGCCGTAGTGATCGAGCGTGAACGAGACATTGAGGCCCTTGCCGTTGGGGGTGTAGACAGCGTTACGGGTGCGGGTAACGGTGTTGGCGGACAAGCCATCGCAGGAGATGTTGTAGTCAATAGCGGGATTTGCAGTAAGCGTGTAAATCATGAATGTTCCTTTCACGAAGCAACGTGTTAATGAAAGTATATTCCACGCTTCGGCAAAAGGCTACAACAACTCGGTGAACGGTGTGGAACGCGTGAAGCGCGGCTCCGAGGTTCGAGTGGGACAAAAAACGGCGCCCCGGTCGAAACCGGGACGCCGTATGCGCACGAGTTTGTCGTGTTTCGCTTACTTGCGATCGAGCTTGCGAACGGCAACGCGCTTGCTGTACTCGTCGACGTGACCAAAGTCGCCGATGCCGACGGACTCAGCAACGTTGGCGCCGGTGGCCATAGCGAGCTTCATGGCCTCCTCGACGTTGTCGCGATCCCTGTACCACTTGTGCAGGAACGCAGCGAGGGTGCAGTCGCCGGCGCAGACGGAAGAGACAAGCTTGATGTTGAACTCACGCTTGGCATACCAGATGTCCTCGCCGTTGGAGAAGTAAGCGTCACCGCGGCTACCACGGGTGAGCAGCACGTTCTGGACGCCGGCCTCGTGAGCCAGCTTCATGGCAACGCGGACCTCGTCGTCGGTGTCGACCGGCACGCCGAAGATAGCCTTCATCTCGTGATGGTTCGGCTTAATGAGCAGCGGCTTCTTGTGAGCGAGCTCCTTGAGCTTGTCGGAGGACAGGTCCAGGACGACGTCGGCGCCACGGGCCTGAGCGTGCTCCATGACCTGAGCCAGGAAGTCGGGCGTAGCTTTGGGAGGCACGGAGCCGGAGACGATCAGGCACTCAAGGTCGCCCGCGGTGTCCAGGATGTTGTAGAGCTCCTCCTGATGCTGCGGCGTGATCGGAGCACCGGGGTTCAGGATGCCGTACTCGTGCTGGCCATCGTTGACGTAGGTGTTGATGCGCGTGATACCGTCGGTCCAGACCGGGCGGCAGAGGCAACCCAGGTTCATGACCTCCTCGACGATGAACTTGCCCGTGAAGCCGGCGAAGAAACCGAGCGCGACGGTGTCGACGCCCATCTTCTTAAAGGCGAAGGACACGTCGAGGCCCTTGCCGTTAGCCGTGTAGCTGGCCGAGCCGGTGCGGACGTTCTCGTCGGGCTCGAGCGGAGAGCTCGAAACCGTCATGTCGACAGCCGGGTTAGCGGTTAGCGTGTAGAACATTTACAGTACCCCCTGTATATGTGAGGGCCGCGTGGCCGGCCCATTCCAACCACGCGGTTACCTCTGATACCAAATTAGCGAGCTGCGGACTCGAGCAGTGCCTTGACCTCGGCAGCGGTGTTGCAGGCGAGCGCCTTCTCGGCGAGCTCGTCGCACTCGTCCTTGGTCCACTGGCTGATGGTCTTGCGGGCGCGCAGGATGGACGGAGCGCTCATCGAGAACTCCTCCAGGCCCCAGCTGATCAGCAGCGGCTCGAGCAACGGATCGGCAGCGGCCTCGCCGCACATACCGACCATGATGCCGGCCTTCACGCCGCTCTCGATGATGTTCTTGAGCGAGCGGAGCACGGCGGGATAGTAAACCTGGTACAGATTGGAGATGGTGTCGTTGCCACGGTCGGCGCACATGGTGTAGCCGATCAGGTCGTTGGTGCCGATGGAGAAGAAGTCGGCGACCTCGGCCAGGCGGTCAGCGAGCAGCGAGGCGGCAGGCGTCTCGACCATGATGCCAACCTCGATGTTCTCGTTGAACTTGCGACCCTCTTCGGTCAGCTCGGCCTTGCACTGCTCGACGAGCTCCTTGACAGCCAAGACTTCCTCGACGCAGGTGACGAGCGGGATCATGATCTTGACGTCACCGAAGGCGCTGGCGCGCAGCAGGGCGCGGAGCTGGACCTTGTACTGGTCGGGGTTGGCCAGGCAGTAACGCACGGCGCGGAAGCCCATGAAGGGGTTCTCTTCCTTGACCATGTGCAGGTACGGAATCTCCTTGTCGCCACCCACATCGAGCGTGCGGATGATGACCGGAGCGCCCTTGAGCGCGCTGGCGACCTTACGGTAGGCGTTGAACTGCTCCTCCTCGGAAGGAAGCTCAGCAGAGTCCATGAACAGGAACTCGGAACGGAACAGGCCGATAGCCTCGGCGTCGTGATCGAGCGCGTTGGGCACGTCATCGGGGTTGCCGATGTTGCAGGCAATGATCTTCTTGATGCCGTCGGCAGTCACGGACGGCTTGCCGCGGAAGGCCTCGAGAGCCGCCTTCTCGGCAGCGAAAGCCTCGGCCTTGGCAGTGTAAGCGGCGAGCGTCTCCTCATCGGGATCGGCCTCGACGATACCCTTGCCACCGTCGACGACAACGGTCATGCCGTTGCGCAGTGCGGTGCAGCTGTTGGAAACCGAAAGGACAGCCGGGATCTCGAGGGCGCGCGCAATGATTGCGGAGTGCGACGTGCGGCCACCAGTCTCGGTGACGATACCGGCAACGTGCGCCTTATCGATCGTGGCGGTCATGGACGGCGTGAGGTCGTGCACGACAACGACGGTGTTCTCGGGCAGGACGGAGAGGTCGACGACCTCCTTACACAGCAACTCGGCCAGAATGCCGGTACGGATGTCGGCGATGTCGGCCGCGCGCAGACGGAACATCTCGTCGTCCATGGACAGGAACATGTTCTCGAACATGGTCGAGGTGTCCATGAGCGCCTGCTCGGCGCAGGTGCCGCCGTCAATGGCGGCGTTGATGGCGTCGGTCATGCCCGGATCCTGAGCCAGGACAATGTGTCCGCTCATAATCTCGGCCTCGGCCTCGCCCACCGTCTCCTTCATGTGGTCGGCCTGAGCCTGAGTCTTCTCGCAGAAGACCGAAAGAGCGGTCTGATAGCGTTCCTTCTCTGCTGCCGAATCAGCAACCTCGTGCGGCTCAAACGTCAAGTCGGGATCGACGGCGACCATAACGGTGCCGATACCGATGCCCTCGGAAGCGTTGACTCCCTGATACATTCCCATTCCTCTCTCCGTGTCATGTGATAAAGCGTTTTGCCATATCCATGACAAAAGAGCGCAGCTACCTTAAGACAGGTCACTGCGCCCCCAAATATGAACTTAGTTGTTCAACATGCGACCCGTTTGAGTTCTACTCGCCAAGACCGCTCTTGATGAGCTCGATGGCAGCAGCCAGAGCCTCGGCCTCGTCGGCGCCGTCGCACTTGACCTCGACCTCGGTGCCGCAGGGGATACCAGCAGCCATGAGGGCCATCGGGGACTTGCCGTTGACCTCCTTCTCGGGGGTGACGACCGTCACGTCACAGGCGTACTTGCCCATGGTGGAGGCGAACAGACCAGCCGGACGCATGTGCAGACCCTGAGGATTAACGAGGGTAGCCTTCTCAGAAACCATAATTGACTCCTTTTTTGTGTTTAACCCCTGTCATGCATGTGGCAGGAGTCAGATTCACGACGTTGTTTATATTAACTCACATCAAACGGTTTTTCATTGTGTTTCGCACGAATTGTTGGACAGATGTCGTTCGCTGTCCGCTCGCCTGCCGGGCGGGGCGGTTAAGTTTGCTGCTCTACAGTCCTGCGCAAGACGGAAAG
>CABRZS010000035.1:0-10543 GCA_902475525.1 uncultured Collinsella sp. | reverse complement strand
CGGAGCGGACTGCGGGGCTCATGAAGAGAGGCTAGTTTGTGGGCGCTTTGCCTGGCGCCCACGGGAGAGGCAACAGAGTAGAGGCTACTCGTGGATGCGGGTACCGGAGAGGCCGGCCATGGTCTCGGCGGCCTTGTCCAGGGCGCCGATGATGCAGGTGCGGCCCTTGCGGGAGCGGGCGAACTTGATGGCGGCGCGGACCTTGGGCTCCATGGAGCCCTTGCCGAACTGGCCCTCGTCGGCCAGGCGCTCGGCCTCGTCGGCGGTGATGTCCTCGAGCTCCTCCTGGTTGGGCTTGCCGAAGTTGATGGCGACATGCTCAACGGCGGTCAGCAGGAACAGAACGTCGGCGTCGCAGTCCTCGGCCAGCAGCTCGCCGCCCAGGTCCTTGTCGATAACGGCGGGAACGCCCTTGTAGCAGCCCTTGTTCTCGTAGTCGCGGACGACGGGGATGCCGCCGCCACCGCAGGCGATGACGATGAACTCGTTGTCGAGCAGGTTGAGGATGGAGTCGGCCTCGACGATCTTCTTGGGATCAGGGGAAGCGACGACGCGACGCCAGCCGCGGCCGGAATCCTCGACGAAGACCTTGGAAGGATCCTCGGCCATGAACTCCTTGGCCTGCTCCTCGGTGTAGAAGGGGCCGATCGGCTTGGTCGGGTTCTTGAACGCGGGATCGTCCGGGTCGCACTCGATCTGGGTGACGACGGTGGCGGCGTGCCAACGCTTATAGCGCTTGTGCATCTCGCGGCCGATGCCCTGCTGCAGGTGATAGCCAATGTAGCCCTGGGACATGGCGCCGCACTCGGGCAGCGGCATCTCGGGGGTGCCGATGGCGTCGTGGGCAGCGGCGAAGGCGTTCTGGATCATGCCGACCTGCGGGCCGTTGCCGTGGGTGATGATGATCTCGTTACCCTGCTCGATGAGGCCGAGGAGAGCGTGGGCGGTGTTGCTCACGGCCTCGATCTGCTCGACGGGGTTGTTGCCGAGGGCGTTGCCGCCGAGGGCGACGACAATACGATCGGGCTTTCCGTACGGTTTACTCATAGTGTTCGTTCACTTCCCAGCTACTAGCGAAGCGTCGCGTACATCATGGCCTTAATGGTATGCATGCGGTTCTCGGCCTCCTGGAACGCGCGAGACTGCGCGCTCTCAAAGACCTCGTCGGAAACCTCCATCTCGGTCACGCCGAACTTCTCGGCAATCTCGGCGCCGATGGTGGTCTGCGTATCGTGGAAGCTCGGCAGGCAGTGCATAAAGATGGCGCCGGGGTTTGCCTTGGCCATGACCTCGGGCGTTACTCGATAGGGAGAGAGAAGATCGATTCGGCTCTTCCACAGCTCCTCAGCCTGGCCCATACCGACCCAAACGTCCGTATAGATCACGTCTGCATCCTTGACGCCCTCGTCGATATCCTCAGTGAGCTGGATCGTGCAGCCATTCTGAGCGGCGATCTCCTGGCAGCGCTCAAGAAGCTCGGGATCGAAGTGCGTGGCGCCCTCGACATCGCCCTTGGGTCCGCAGGAGCAGAAGTTAATGCCGAGCTTGGCGCAGATAACCATCAGGGAGTCGCTGACGTTGCCCTGCTCCTTGCCCATATAGGTGAGCTTCATGCCGCGCGTGTCGCCAAACTCCTCACGCATGGTAAGAATGTCGGCAAGGGCCTGGGTGGGATGGTACTCGTTGGTCAGACCGTTCCAGACGGGAACGCCAGCCTTGGCGGCAAGCTCCTCGACGATCGACTGGTCGGAGCCGCGATACTCAATACCGTCATACATGCGACCGAGCACGCGGGCGGTATCCTCGATGGACTCTTTCTTGCCCATCTGCGACGAGCCGGGGTCGAGGTAGGTCACACCCATACCCAGGTCCATACCGCCGACCTCGAAGGCACAGCGCGTGCGCGTTGAGGTCTTCTCAAACAGCAGGACAATGTTCTTGCCCTCGAGAAAGCGGTGCGGATAACCGGCGCGCTTCATATCCTTGAAGCTCTTTGAGAGGTCGAGCATGTACTCGATTTCCTCAGACGTAAAGTCAAGCAGGGTAAGAACGCTTCGACCAGAAAGATTAAGAGCCATGATTTGAGTCCTTTCGGTTGTTGGAACACACAAGGAGGGATGGGCGGCGCAGACCACACGCGCCGCCCAGATACGCTAACGCTGACTAGATTTCCTCACGCCAGAACGGCATGGTCATGCAACGCGGGCCGCCGCGACCGCGAGAAAGCTCCTCGGAGGGAGCGACGAGCAGCTCGACGCCAGCCTTGTAAAGAGCATCGTTGGTTACAACGTTGCGCTCATACACGCAGACCTTGCCCGGTGCGACCGCAAGAGTGTTGGAACCATCGTTCCACTGCTCACGGGAAGCCTCGATCGGATCGCCGCCACCGCACTCAATCATGGTGATATGGTCCATACCCGTCGCAAGCTCGAGGATATGCTGCAGGGTGCCCTCGAGTTCCTCGATATGCACCTCCCCCTCCGAATCGCCCTTGGTCAGGCGGTAGGCACGAAGCGTCTGGTAGATGCCGGGATAGACCGTGAACTTATCGCGATCGACCTGCGTGCAGACGGTGTCGAGGTGCATGTAGGCATAGCCGTGCGGAATCTTGATGGCATAGATGTTCTCGATCTCAGCCTCATCGGAACCCCAGAACATATTCTTGGCGAGCTCATCGATGGCTGCAGTCTGGGTGCGCTCGGAAATACCGATGGCGAGCGTCTTGGCGTTGATGTTGAGGATATCGCCGCCCTCGATATGCCACTCGCTGTTGTGGTCATACCAAATGGGGCTACCAGCGTAATCAGGATGGTTACGCAGCACCGTTTCGTAGAAGATTACTTCGCGATTGCGCTGATTCCAGTACATGCGGTTCATGGTAGCGCCCTTGCCCACGACAGCCAGAGGGTCACGGGAGAAATACGAGGCCGGCATGGGGAACAGCACCATATCGTCAGCCTTCAACTCCTCGCCGTCCATACTGGCAAGAGAACCGCCGACCTTGGGGATCTCGAGGTCGCGAACGTAGAGGCCGCCCATGGCAGCAAGGACAAACTCCTTGTTGTCCTTAATCGAATCAAGCTTCTCGACAACGGCCTGGCGAAGGGCCGCGTTGGAGATGCCGGACTCACCCATGAACTTCGTCATGAACTCTGCGCGAGTACCCTCGACTTTGTCAAACGTCTCAGCGAGCAGCTCTTCCATATAGACGACCTCGGCGCCAGCGCCGCGAAGAAGGTCGGTAAACTGATCGTGCTCTTTCTGGGCATAGTCCAGATAGAACGCGTCGTGAATCCAAACGCGGTCGAAATCCTCCGCCTTCATGTTTACAAGATCCATACCGGGGCGATGGACGCACACCTTCTTAAGGGCGCCAATCTCGCTATGAACGTTCAGTCCTTTGTTCATCTCTATCCTTCTTTCTTACAACTGTATGTAAGGTTTTGCTTTTACGGCAAGGGGATAAGGCCCGAAACCGCAGTGAATGCCATGCAGATAACGCTCACGACCAGGAAGAATTTCCAAGCAACCTTCCACCACTGGCCAAGCGGAATCTTGCAGACGCCAAGACCGGCAACGAGCATCGCGCTTGTTGGCGAAATGAGAGACATGGCCGCGCTGCCCATGGAAAGACCCGTAACTGCAGCCTCGGGGTTTAAGCCCATCAGCTCAACAAGCGGGCCAAAAATTGGAATCGTAAGAGCAGCGATACCCGAAGAGCTCGGAACGAGGATCGACAGAAGGTTATCCACGACATAGAGGATGCTCGTAAAGATAACGGCTGGAACTCCAGTGAGAGCCGTGGCGAGCGTATTGAGAATCGTATCGATGATGAGGCCGTCATTGGCGATTACGAGGATTCCGCGGGCAAGTCCAACAACGATGGCAGAGAACGCGAAATCTGCAATTCCCTTAACGAACTCGCCAGCGATCTCCTTCTCATTCATCCCGGAAACAACACCAGAAAGAAGGGCCATGGCCAAGAAAATCGCAGAGATTTCGTTCATGTACCAGCCCTGGGCTACCAGGCCCCAAATGATAGCGCCAAGTCCAAGCACGAAAATAACCATGACGGCTTTTTGCTTAGCGGTGAACTCGCTATCGAGGAGGTTCTCATCCGCGCCAAACTCTTTGCGTTTCTCGATATCATCGTGGAAAGCGGGGGACGCTTCGGGGTTTTTCTTAACCTTGAGGGCATACATTACAACCCATGCGACGGCAACCGCCGTGAGCACGGCAAGGGCAATAGTACGCAACCAAAGCTGGGGGTTGCCCTGGATACCGAGGATGCCCTGGGAAATCAGGACGTTGAACGGATTGACGGTAGATGCGATGTATCCGATACGGGCACCCACAAACACCGTCATGAACGCTGTAATTGAGTCGAAGCCCATGGCCATCATGATCGGCATAAGAATCGCAAAGAACGGAAGCGTCTCCTCTGCCATACCAAAGGTGCTGCCGCCCAAGGCAAAAAGCACCATTAGGATCGGAATGATGAGGACGTCCTTGCTCTTGAACTTTTTCACCACTCGAGCTACGCCACTCGTGATGGCTCCGGTCGCCGTGATGACCTGGAAGGAACCTCCCACGATCATAATGAATGCAACGACCTCGACCGCTTGCTGGATGCCGATCGCAGGGGCCTCAAGTACTTCGAAGATGCCTTGGCGAAGATCGACCTCGTTGCCGTCCTCGTCCGTATAGACCTTATCGACAGGCTCATAGGTGCCCGAGACCGTTACCTCGCGACCGTTAACCTCCTGGCGCTCAAACGAACCCGAAGGCACGACCCAGGTCAGAACGGCAAATACGGCCATCAAGACGAGAATGATGGTGTACACGTGCGGGACTCGAAGAGTGCGCTTCTTTTCTGTCTCTGCCATCTCTCCTCCTTAATTCAGGGGTTTTTCGTTGCCGGCAAAGCCATTGTGTCATCGCGCAAAACACCCTTCCGTCTCTTCGCCCGCCAACGAAGCGCATCGACCCGTAAACGGATTTCAGATTGATGTAATTTGTCAATTTGCTATCTAAATTGACGTTTAACATCAATTACTAAGCCGGTTCGTGCCATTCACCTGTGACAGATATGATGTAAATTGAATCAAACTCGTAATGTGCCACTATGGAAGCAATAAATACTCACCGCCAAAGCGAGGTCACATGTCCGCATTGCATGTTCAAAATGAAATAGGAAAGCTAAAAAAGGTGCTTCTGCACTGTCCCGGCCCCGAAACGCGCAACTACCCCGACGGGCAGTTCAATCGGGTCTTTACGTTGCGTCCGTCTAGCAGCTCATTCGATCTTGATAAAGCCCTTAGGGAGCATCATGCTTACTCGGCGATGCTCGAGCACGAAGGGGTAGAGATTCTCTATCTTGAAAACCTTCTTACCGAAGCCCTTGATGCGACAGAGCAAGCGCGTCGCTCTTTTATCGATAGCTACATTTCAGAATGCGGCGCGCGGGGCATTGAGCTCGAGTCTGCCATTCGCGAGTATCTCGAGCGCATCGAAGGCTCCCGCGCCCTTGCTCAAGCAGCAGTCAACGGCATCCGCTACTCCCAGGTCTTCAACACAGATAAAGAGGTGTTCAGCCTCACGAAACTGACGGCAGACGCATACTCACCTGACGATCTTCTCGTAAGCCCCCTTAACACCATGTGGTTCACACGCGATCCGGCGAGCGTCATCGGCGAAGGCGTTACGCTCAACCACATGTACTGGCCAGAGCGCAACCGTGAGGTTATCGCCTACAAAACGATTTTTACCTATCACCCAGATTTCCGCGAGACCCCTCAGTTCTTCAAGCATGAATCGACTTACCACATTGAAGGCGGCGACCTGCACAACCTCAACAGCGAAAACATAGCCGTTGGAATCTCGCAACGAACCGAGCCGGCGGCGATAGACACTTTAGCAAATAACTTGCTGTGGGATGAGAACTCGACTATTGAGTCCGTATGGGCCATTCAGGTCCCCTACGATGACCTCTGCATTCATCTCGACACATATTTCACTCGCGTTGACTACGAGACATTCCTCGTTGCTCGGGAGCTTCTCGACCAAGCGCGAGTCTACCGCATTACGCGGGGCAGATCGGAAGGGACAACCCGTGCGTGTCATGTCGCAGGCGGACTGAAAGAAGCGTTGCGATTAGCCCTAGGTTCAAGTTCGTTGCAGTTTATCCTTTGCGGTGGCTCAAATCCCGGAGCAGCAGAGGTCGAAAGGACCAACAATGCCACAAGCACCCTTTGTTTGGAGCCAGGCAAGGTCTGCGTATACGAAGAAAACGCCGAAACCAACAAAGCGCTGGAGCAGGCCGGTATTGACCTTATTCCCATCTCTATCTTTGAGCTGACAAACGGCTTTGGCGGCCCCAACTGCCTCTGCCTCCCCCTCGTCCGCACTTCATAACATGGGAACGGGTCAAAACATAAAGGCGCTTCGCAAGCGCGACCAGCTGACACAGGAGGAATTCGCGGCACTCATCGGCGTCTCCAAAGAAACGGTATGCCGCTGGGAAAAGGACCGCTATACAATCCGCCGCTCAACGTTGCTCAAGATAGTATCGAAATTTAACCTGCAGCTCGACGACCTCACATCTGAAACCGCAGGGCTTACCGCAAAGCTCGACCACGAGGGGCGGAAGGGGGAATCCAAAGAAGTTACTACTGATTCCCTTTGCGATGTATTTAAAATCTTGAAGAATGGAGGCAGAACGGGACTTAAACAAACCGGAATAACCGCGCTTCCCTCATCCGTATTCAAGAAACATCGCGGGTGCTTCTTTGTTCAAATGGACACATCTGCCATGTCCAAATGCTATCCGATTGGATCCCTTCTCCTCGTGGATCCAAACCTGAAACCCTGGAACGGATGCTCCGTCCTCGCTTTGGCCGATAATTCAAGAATCGTCATACGTCGTTATAGCACCGGTACGAACACCGTGATGCTCTCATCCTACTCATATCGCACAGCGGAACCGGATATCGTGCTGGACAAACGCCGAATTAGGATTCTGGGAATCATCGTCTGGTTTCAGGCATCCCATGATCTGAGCATCTAACCAAATTTGCTCTTGTTTACCCCCTGCACACATCTCAAACAGCAAAAGCCCCGCAGTCGGAGCGGACTGCGGGGCTCATGAAGAGAGGCTAGTTTGTGGGCGCTTTGCCTGGCGCCCACGGGAGAGGCAACAGAGTAGAGGCTACTCGTGGATGCGGGTACCGGAGAGGCCGGCCATGGTCTCGGCGGCCTTGTCCAGGGCGCCGATGATGCAGGTGCGGCCCTTGCGGGAGCGGGCGAACTTGATGGCGGCGCGGACCTTGGGCTCCATGGAGCCCTTGCCGAACTGGCCCTCGTCGGCCAGGCGCTCGGCCTCGTCGGCGGTGATGTCCTCGAGCTCCTCCTGGTTGGGCTTGCCGAAGTTGATGGCGACATGCTCAACGGCGGTCAGCAGGAACAGAACGTCGGCGTCGCAGTCCTCGGCCAGCAGCTCGCCGCCCAGGTCCTTGTCGATAACGGCGGGAACGCCCTTGTAGCAGCCCTTGTTCTCGTAGTCGCGGACGACGGGGATGCCGCCGCCACCGCAGGCGATGACGATGAACTCGTTGTCGAGCAGGTTGAGGATGGAGTCGGCCTCGACGATCTTCTTGGGATCAGGGGAAGCGACGACGCGACGCCAGCCGCGGCCGGAATCCTCGACGAAGACCTTGGAAGGATCCTCGGCCATGAACTCCTTGGCCTGCTCCTCGGTGTAGAAGGGGCCGATCGGCTTGGTCGGGTTCTTGAACGCGGGATCGTCCGGGTCGCACTCGATCTGGGTGACGACGGTGGCGGCGTGCCAACGCTTATAGCGCTTGTGCATCTCGCGGCCGATGCCCTGCTGCAGGTGATAGCCAATGTAGCCCTGGGACATGGCGCCGCACTCGGGCAGCGGCATCTCGGGGGTGCCGATGGCGTCGTGGGCAGCGGCGAAGGCGTTCTGGATCATGCCGACCTGCGGGCCGTTGCCGTGGGTGATGATGATCTCGTTACCCTGCTCGATGAGGCCGAGGAGAGCGTGGGCGGTGTTGCTCACGGCCTCGATCTGCTCGACGGGGTTGTTGCCGAGGGCGTTGCCGCCGAGGGCGACGACAATACGATCGGGCTTGCCAAGAGGCTTAGACATTGCTGGAATCCTTTCTGTAAAAGGCCTACAACCCATTAATAACCCGCGTCCGTGCGATACGCGAGTTTATTAAGGTTTATATTCTCTTTATCGCTCATTTTATTCATTTTGAAAATAGCGGAACGGTGAACGGTCGTTTTTATCCGCTCAGCGTACAGAACCCCAGCTCAGACATATCTACGCCATTTACGTGCAACTTTATTTAAATGCAGCGAGGATTATGTCGGATTATGCAAACTACATCTCTGCTAAACACAAAACGGACAGCGCAATATCTTACTCGCACTATACGAGATTCTATGCACTTATAAGTTGAGTATGCACCCCTGCAAAAACACGGGGCTTTTCATCCAACAAAAGGGATAGCCAATCGCGCTTCACCCCGCGGCAAGCGGCTGTGAGTTCGCAGTATGGAACTTTACCGTCGGCTTCTGCATGAACGCTGCCGACGCCCTTTCGCTCCTGCGCGCCCAAGCAGCCGAGAACGCTAACGGCGCCACTGCCAACCTGGCCACCCTCAACAACGGCGCCGCCAGCCTTTTCGCAAAGTACCGTGCTGGCTCGCTGGCTTTGAGGCCTAAGTGAGCTTTGCTATTTGCCAATTTTTGTATGATTTGGGTCAAATCTATTTGTCAATTTTTGTATGATTAGGGGCAAATCTATTTGCCAATTTTTGTCAATGAGGTGTTTTAATGCTACGCCGCAAGGTCACTGATAGGCTTTTGAGCTGGAAGAATAACTCCCATAAGGCCCTGCTTGTTACCGGTGCGCGTCAGATTGGCAAGAGCTATGCGATTCGCGCGTTTGGAAAGAGCAACTACGCTTCGTATTATGAGGTCAATCTGCTACTTGATGCCGAGGCAAGAGATGTGCTCATTGGCGCTAAGAACGCCGTTGACTTTATCAACCGCGTTGCCCTTCTTGCGGATGCACCGCTTGTTGAGGGAGATACGCTTATCTTTGTCGATGAAATACAGGAGTATCCGCAGATCGTCACGCTCATGAAGGCGTTGGTCGAGGACGGGCGCTTTAGCTATGTCTTCTCGGGGTCTATGCTTGGGACTGAGTTTAAGGGGATCTCTTCTTTCCCGGTGGGGTATGTCGAGCACATTGTTATGCGGCCAATGGATTTTGAAGAGTTTTGTTGGGCAAACAGCATCAGCGAGAATGTGCTTGCAGACATCCGCAGCTGCCTTGTCGAGAGGCGTCCCGTCGAAAACTATATTCATGAGGCGATGCTCAAAAACTTTAGAGCTTATATCGTTTGCGGCGGCATGCCGGAGGTCGTACAGAACTATATCGATTCGGGTTATTCACTCGTGAGGACGCGTGAGCTTCAAATTCAGCTGGTCGATCAGTACAAAAGTGATATCTCTAAATATGCATCGACTCGAGCGTTTAACGTTCGCGCGATTTTCGAACAAATTCCCGTTCAGCTTGAGGCGGAGTCCCATCGCTTTGTTGTTTCATCCCTGGGCGAGGGGGCTCGCCTTCAAAAATACGAGCAGGATTTCCTATGGCTGGTGAACGCAGGCGTTGGATTGATGGTCCCCCAGGTGACGGAGGCCCGGAGTCCTCTTAAGAGGACAGAGAAGGCGACCGCCTTTAAGCTATACGAGTCTGATACAGGCATGCTCGCATCACGGTATCCCGGCAGCACGGCACGCGCCGTCTACCTTGATATGAAAACCCCCAACCTCGGCGGTCTCTATGAGAACGTGGTCGCGCAGGAGCTTGTCGCCCTTGGAACTGATGCATGGTACTACCAGACACGCGAGGTCGGCGAAGTTGACTTTGTGATCGAAGGCACCCGCGGGCACGTTGTCCCAATCGAGGTCAAATCGGGCAAGAAGGTTCGAGCCCATGCGGCCCTCGACCGTCTGATGAGCGTGAGCGAGTACAAAATCCCCGAGGCCGTTGTGCTAAGCCACGAGAACCTCAGCAAAGAGGGCAAGGTCCTGTACGTTCCAATCTATATGACATTCTGCCTCGATGAGTTTATGGAAAAGGACGACCCCAACAACGATTTCTCGTTTGCGCCCATATCCCTCTAGGCCATCTGGGTCCGCAACCAGGTCCCCCTCTATGCCCAAAGTAACGCGCTTTTCGCGCCAAAGGCGCGAAATAGCAAGGGATAGAAGGCAGTGATAACCAAATCCCCCCTATGCCCAAAGCCGCGAAACAGCGAAGGGAACAAAAGGCCCCACCAGCCACGTCCTTCATCCGCCCACACAATCCGAGGACGTAGTCATAGCAGGATCTGAGGGCTAACCTTCGCGGACACTCCGCAGGACGAAAGAACCCCCGCCGCACGTAGTGTGAACTGCCTCCCATTTCTTGGACACAAGAAATGGGAGGCTTTTTTATGGCTGG
>CABRZS010000034.1:0-10718 GCA_902475525.1 uncultured Collinsella sp. | reverse complement strand
TCTCGGAAGGCACGTGCAGACCTTTCGTCATGGCCTCCTACCTTTCTTTCGGGCCTTTCGGCCGAATCTCTCAGCACCCTTCCGTAACGGGTGCTGCTTGCTGACAGCTCTAGTTATATCCAAATTCCAACCGCAATTCCACCTCGCCCCCGAACGGTCAACAAAGTTCGATGAACGGCATATCGAATATGATTCCCCCATAGTGCACTTCGGCGTTCTAAAGTAGCTTTTCTGAGGTAGATGCTCTTTTTTCTCAAAAAATATTTCTGATTGCATCTCTAAGCTTTTGATTCAAAATTGCATAGCTAAACCGATTTTATGTATATAAATGATGCTTGTTCGCTATTCTGCCTGTATTCAATGATATTCAGCTCTCTATCATTCTTATTCACACATACGCTCCGGTTGAATGAGGATATAGACCGTTTACGTAACGAGCCGGGCGTCAGCTCTTACGCTTGTCAGCGTAAGAAGTAGGTAAAGATACCGTTCGTACAATACGTCCGTGCCAGCGGTCGACTAAATTGAGACAATAGAGAATAGTGTTAGGCTACCGTCCCCTGCGGGGACTGAACGGACAGATGAATATGCCGAGCAAAATCGAAAAAAAGCAAGCCGCCGCAAAGCTGCGCAAACCGCCGCGCGACTTCTCGTACACGCAAAATCGAGAGCTCAGCTGGCTGCGCTTTGACAACCGTGTGCTCGACGAGGCCTTCGACGAGATCATTCCGCTGTTCGAGCGTCTAAAGTTCGTGTCGATCTTCGAGTCAAACCTCGACGAGTTCCTCATGGTGCGCGTGGGTGGCCTGTCCGACCTGGCCGAGCTCAAAAAGCAACCTGTCGACAACAAGAGCAATATGACCGCCTCCGAACAGGTCGATGCCGTCATGGCCGAGCTGCCCGGGCTCCTTACCCGTTGGGAGTCCATTTTTAAGAACATCGAGGGCAAACTCAACGCCCTGGGCGTTCACCGCGCTCGCATCGATTCGCTTACGCCCGAGGAGCGCACCTTTGTCACCCGCTACTTCCAGGCCTACGTGTCGCCGGTCATCTCGCCGCTGGTGATCGACCCGCGCCACCCCTTCCCCAACCTGCGCAACGGCGCGCTCTACCTGGCCTGCGGCTTGGACGGCGTCACCGACGAGGAAAGTCTGCTGGGCCTGATCGAGATTCCCGCCTCGATGAACCGCGTGGTCGAGATCCCCTCGCCCACCGGCACCTACTCCTACATTCTGCTCGAGGACGTCATCCTCGCCTGCCTGGACAGTTGCTTTGGCTCCTATAAACCGCTCGACCGCGCGCTCATCCGCGTCACCCGCAACGCTGACATCGATCCGGACGGCGAGGGCGTCGAGGAGGAAGAGGACTACCGCCAGCATATGAAGCGCATCCTCAAAAAGCGCCTGCGCCTGCAGCCGGTAGTGCTCGCCGTCTCAGGTTCGCTGGAGAAGGCGACGCTCAAGACCATCCGCAAGGCGCTCGAGCTCTCGCGTCGCTCGGTCTTTACCTGCGATATCCCGCTCAACCTGGGCTATGTCTTTGGCATTGAGGGCAAGATTCCCGAGCACCTGCGCAACGAGCTGCTCTTTACGCCGTTTAAGCCGCAGCCCAACCCCACCATCGATATAACCCGCTCCATCCGCGAGCAGGTACTTCAGCACGACAAGCTGCTCTTTTATCCCTATGAGGCTATGAACCCCTTCCTGGATCTGGTGCACGAGGCCGCCTACGACCCCGAGTGCATCTCGCTGCGCATCACGCTCTACCGCGTGGCCAAGCAGAGCCGCCTGTGCGAGTCGCTGATCGATGCCGCCGAGAACGGCAAAGAGGTCACGGTGCTCATGGAGCTCCGCGCCCGCTTCGACGAGCAGAACAACATCGAGTGGGCCGAGCGCCTGGAAGAGGCCGGCTGCACCGTCATCTACGGCTCCGAGGGCTTTAAGTGCCACTCCAAGATCTGCCAGCTCACCTATCGCGAGGGCATGGCGCTAACGCGCCTGACGCTGCTGGGCACCGGCAACTTTAACGAGAAGACGGCCAAACTCTACAGCGACTTTATGCTCATGACCGCTCACCCCGGCATCGGCGAGGACGCCAACCTGTTCTTCCGCAACCTGTCGCTGGGCAACCTGCGCGGCGATTACCGCTTCCTGGGTGTGGCGCCCGTCGGACTGAAACCGCTCATCATGCGCGGGCTTGACCGCGAGATCCAGCGCGCCCTCGCCGGCGAGCCCGCCCGCGTGTTCTTTAAACTCAACTCGCTCACCGACCGCGAGGTCATCGACAAGATCGCCGAGGCATCGTGCGCAGGAGTCCGCGTGGACATGATCATCCGCGGCATCTCGTGCCTCAAGCCGGGCGTTCCTGGCAAGACCGAGAACGTGCATGTCCGTTCTATCGTCGGACGCTTTTTGGAGCATGCGCGCGTTTACGCCTTTGGCGTGGACTCGGACATGATCTATCTGAGCTCGGCCGACATGATGACACGCAACACCGAGCACCGCGTGGAGATCGCCTTCCCCGTGCTCGACCCCACCTGCCGCGCCCTGGTGCACGAGTACATGAGCATGCAGCTGCGCGACAACGTGAAGGCCCGCAGCCTCACGAGCGACGGCACCTGGGTCCCCGTGGAGCGCGCAGAGGGTGAGAAACCCTTCAACTCGCAGGAAGCCCTGCTGGAGCGTGCCTACCGCAACGCCGAGGCCGCGCCCGAGCCCGTCATTGAGGCAAAGCCCGCCCCTGCTCCTAAGCCGCAGCCGGCCACACCCGAGGTTCAGAAGGTCCAGGCGACCGTCATTGAGCCCGAGCCCGCACCTGCACCTCAGCCCGAGCCGCAGGCAGCTAAGCCCGCACCCGAGACGAGCGCCCGTCGCGATAAGCCCGCCGGCAAGACCAAGGCCATCGAGCGCCATCGCCCCGGTCGTGTGCGCATGGGCCTGGGCCTGATCGGCCTGGGTCTTAAGACGCTCATTACCGGCAAGACGAAATAGTCGCTTGTAGAAGCAGTTTGTAGAAGCGCCCCGCATTTGAGGAAAGCCTCGGATGCGGGGCGCTTTTCCCTGCTACCATGGTGCGAGCAACAACACGAATGACAGGCAGGGATATGAAGCTCACTATAGAATCGATGACCTACGGCGCCGACGGGCTGGCGCACGCCGACAACGGCAAGGCCGTCTTTGTGCAGGGCGCCGTGGCAGGCGACACCGTCGAGGCCGAGGTCGTACAGGACGGCAAGTCGTTCATGCGCGCCCGCACGACCGAGATTCTGGAGCCGAGCCCCGATCGCATTCAGCCCCCCTGCCCCTTCGTTGGCATCTGCGGCGGTTGTTCGTGGGGCAATCTCTCACGCACGGCACAGCTCGCCGCCAAGGAGCAAAACCTGCGCTCCACGCTCGAGCGCATCGGCAAGTTCGCTCCTGAGCAGGTCGATGAGTTGGTACAGCCCATCTGCCACACCAAGGACGACTGGGGCTACCGCAATAAAATCGAGCTCGAACCGACCGTCGTCAACGGTCGCGTGCGCCTTGGCATGCACGGTGTCGACCCCAGCAAAATCGTGACCGTCGATGCGTGCCCGCTGTTCGATAAGCGCTTCCCGAAGGCGCTCAAATCGGTCGTCGGCGCACTCAACTATCTAAGCGGCAGCCATGACTTGGGACTCGAACGCGTGGGCATTCGTGCATCGCGCCGTACCAAGGCACTCGAGGTCGCACTCTGGACGCCTACAGGCTCTTTTCCGCGCTCGCAGGTCTCCCGCGTGCTGGCGGACGCCGCTCATCCCACGAGCATCGTGCGCGTGATGAGCAAGGGCGAAAAGAAGGCCCGCCGTGTCTCCAAGGTCGAAATGCTCGCCGGAGAGGGCTCATGGACCGAGAATATCGCCGAGGGCCAGATGCGCTTGTCTGCCCCGTCTTTTTTCCAGGTCAACACCAAGGGTGCCGAGATTTTGATCGAGCTTGTCATGGAAGCGCTCGACCCGCAAGAAGACGAGCTTGCCGTGGACCTGTACTGCGGCGCCGGAACCTTTACCCTGCCGCTCGCCCGCCGCTGCGACTTCGTCGCCGCCGTCGAGGCCTACGGCCCGGCCGTGCGCGACCTGCGCCGTAACCTGGAGATCAACAAGCTTGATAACGTCGACGTCATTGGCGGAGACGCGGTGCGCGAGTTCCCCGACCAGGATGCCGACGTCTTGGTGGTCGACCCGCCGCGCGCAGGCCTCGCCCCCGAGGCGATCGACCTTATCGCCAGCACGAGTGCTCGCGATGTCGCCTACGTGAGCTGCGACCCGGCCACCCTGGCGCGCGATCTCAAACGCTTTGTCGAAGAAGGCACCTTCTCCCCCGTCAAGATCACGCCAGTCGACCTGTTCCCGCAAACCTTCCACTGCGAGACCGTCATCCACCTTAGGCGCAACTAGTCACTCAATCATTGCTCAGGTAAATCATTGAGAAATCGAGCGTGGCAAGCGGAGGTCTTCGGGGTATAAGACGGCTAATTGTATGCCGCCTATGAAAGGAACCCTTATGCCCAGCGTTGCCGTTCTTGCCGCCGATGGCTTTGAAACGATTGAATGCCTGACCATGGTCGATGTCATGCGTCGCGGCGGCGTGCGCGCCACGCTCGTCTCGATTATGCCTACGCGTGAGGTCGTAAGCTCGCTGCAGATTCCCGTAACCTGCGACGCACTCTTTGACGAGATTAACTTTGACGAGTATGACTGCGTCGTGCTGCCCGGCGGTCTGCCCGGTGCCACCAACCTGCGCGCCGACCAGCGCGTCTGCGACGTAGTCTGCGAGTTCGCCGCGACCAAACATGTTGCCGCCATCTGCGCCGCCCCGTTTATCCTGGGCGAGCTTGATCTGCTCGAGGGACGCCATGCCACGTGCTTCCCCGGCTTTGAGAAGAGCTTCCCCGAGGGCGCCTATACCGGCGACAAGGTCACGCACGACGGCAACATCATCACCGCTAGCGGCATGGCCCAGTCGCTCCCCTTTGCGCTCGAGCTGCTGCGTACGCTCGCCGGCGACAAGGCTGTCGAGAAGGTTGCCGAGGGCATTCAGCTATGATTTTGGCTTCGCAATCACCGCGCCGCATCGAGTTGATGCGCGAAGCGGGCTACGACATCCGCGTCATTCCCGCTGACATCGACGAGACTCCTTTTGATGACGAGGCCCCGCTTACGCTTGTCGAGCGCTTAGCTCGCGCTAAGGCTGCCGCCGTTGCCGCCGAGCACGCCGAGCCCAGTGAGCTGACCGTCGCGGCCGACACCATCGTCACCTTCGATGGCAAGATTTTGGGTAAGCCGGCAAACGAGGACGAAGCCCGCACCATGCTCCACGAGCTCTCGGGGCGCACGCATCAGGTCGCAACCGGCGTCTGCATCGTTAGAGCCGGAGACGCCACAGCCCCGCACGCCGCCGAGAGCCTGTCGTTTGTCGATGTGACCGACGTGACGTTCTACGAGCTCACCGACGAGCAGATTGAGCGCTACGTCGCCTCGGGCGAGCCCATGGACAAAGCCGGCGCCTACGGCATCCAGGGCGTCGGCGGGCGCATGCTCGTGCACGATATTTCGGGCGACTTCTACAACGTGGTGGGCCTGCCCATCGCTCGCGTCGCGCGCGCGATTCAAAAACTATCGTAATTGCATCTGGCGCTGGGTATCCCCCAGCGCCTACAATTTTGGCGTACCGTACGGATCCCGACCGGGCATAAGGCCCGGCGGAAAACCGATAGGAGTAAAACATGGATACACTGCTTGAGGCCATTGACGTTTGCGATGTCGATGGCTTTTGCTTTGGCAACTATACGGACGAGGAGGCCGGCACCGGTTGCACCGTAATCGTTGCACCCGAGGGCGCCACCGGCGGTGTTGACGTTCGCGGCGGTGCCCCGGCATCGCGCGAGACCGACCTGCTGCGTCCCGAGAACACCGTGGACAAGGTCCACGCCGTCTGCCTTTCGGGCGGATCGGCCTTTGGCCTGGAGGCCGCAAGCGGCGTGACCCGCGAACTTGAGAGCCGCGGCATCGGCCTTCCCGTCGGCCCCACGCAGGTGCCCATCGTGTGCTCCAGCTGCATCTTCGACCTCGCCTTTGGCGACCCCACCGTACGCCCCGACATCGAGGCCGGCATATCCGCCGTGCGCGAGGCGCTCGACAATACCCCCTCCACGCTCGAGCAGGGCAATGTAGGTGCCGGCACCGGTGCCACCGTGGGCAAGCTCATGGGCCCCGCCACCTGCATGAAGGCCGGCCTAGGCGCTGCCGGCGTGGCACTCGGCCCCGTTAAGGTGGGTGCCGTGGTCTCGGTCAACGCCTGCGGCAACGTCGTCGACCCCTTCACCGGCGAATGGGTCGCTGGTATGCGCGCTGCAGCGGATAGCGACCAGATCGTCGACATGGAGCTCGCAGCCTTTGCCGCCGCCGGCTCTATGCAAATGCCGCTCGACCGCACCAACACCACCATCAGCTGCATCGTCACCAACGTTGAGCTCACCAAGGCTCAGGCCACCAAGGTCTCCCAGATGGCCGCAGACGCCTATGCGCACGCCATTCGACCCACGCACACCACCAACGACGGCGACACCATCTACACCCTCGCTAGCGGCAAACTAGACGCTCAGACAAGCACCGCCGTACCCCTAGACCTACTGGGCATGCTCGCCGTAAGGGCCCTACAGACCGCCATCGTAAACGGAGCAAAAACCGCCAAAACCTCCCACGGCATCCCCGGCGCCGCAAAGTAAACTAGCTTGTCCGGTTGCCCGGTGGGTCTTGGTTATGTTTGCTGCTCTACAGTCCTGGCTCGCACGAAGAGCACATTAAGTGCTCTTCGGCTCGTGCGGAACTCGCGACAAACATAACCAAGACCCATCGGGCAACCTACTCAACAAGATCCCCTTCAGCCCAGGCCCCTGTGTACCACGCGTCTAAGATCTTCAAATTCAACTTCCTGACAATCGATTCTTATAGCAGAGGCCCCTTGGCCTTTAGTTTGATACAAGTTCCGCACGAGCCGGAAAGCACTTAATGTGCTTTCCGTGCGAGCAGGACTGTTCGCAGTAGCAAACTAAAGGCCAAGGGACCCAGTCAGCCTATCGGCAGCGATTACTCAGCAGTTAGTTGAATTTGAAGATCTTTGAGGCAAGATGGTATAGGCCGAGTGTGGTTTTGTCTCCGGCCCGTCCATGCAGGTTGGTAAAGAATCCGACCACGCCGTAGCGAGCGCGACGATACATGCGCTCGTCGTACTCCTTCAGGTCCTTCCACAGCGTTTTCAGGCGCTCATCGGCACAATCTTCCTCGGAAAGCTTGGTGAGCACCGAGCAAATCGCCATCATCATAGTGAAGTAGCCCATCATGTACGAACGCAGACGCGAGGACTCAACGTCCTGGTACAGGTGGAACGATTCCATCATGATGCGCGTTACGCGGAACTGCTGGCCCAAGCGCTTGACCATCGTGGCCTCGTTGACGCTCTGGCCCTCGCGACCGATAAAGTAGCGATAGAGGTCGATGTCGGCGTAGTACATGGTCTTGCAGCGCGGCAGCGGCACGTATGCGTAGATATTATCCACGTAGAACGTGTGTGCCGGCATAGGCAGATTGGACTCGCGCAGTACATCGGTGCGATAGCACAGGCTGTGCATAAGCAAGTTCTGATCGGGACGGAAGTGTCCGATCTGGTCCCAAGAGAAAATCTTTTTGCGCGGCAGGGCAAACTTGTAGCCAATAGCGGTATGCGTGCCCTCGTAAACCTTCTCGTACACGTAGTTCGAGATAAACAGGTCGACGCGCTGGTCGCGCTCCTCAAAGCCACGCAGAATCGACAGCATGGTCGAAAGCGCCGCACCGTCGAGCCAGTCGTCCGAGTCAACGACCTTGTAGTACGTACCATGCGCCTCGCGCAGGCCCGAGAGGACGGCGATACCGTGGCCGCCATTCTCCTGGTGCACCGCGCGGATGATTCCGGGATAACGGGCCTCCCACTCGTCGGCCTTGGCGGCCGTCTCGTCCTTGGAGCCGTCATCCACCACGATAATCTCGATATCGGTGGCGTAATTGCTCCCCTCCAAGATGGAGGTGATGCAATGGTCCATATCCTTGGCGGCGTTATATGAGGGAATACCGAATGTTATGACTTTATGCATGGCAGGCGATAATCTCATCCGAAAGATCGAGGGCAGAATTGGTCACAGCGTCCATATCGTAGTAACGATACTCGGCCAGACGACCCACCGGGTGGAAGTTCGTCAGGTTCTGGACGCGCTCAAGATAGCGCTCGTAGAGCTCACGGTTCTCGGGCTCCAGGATCGCGTAGTACGGCGTCTCGCCCGAGCCGGGCGTATAGGCCTTGGAGTACTCCTTCATGATGGTGGTCTTGCCGGGCAAAACCTGACCGGTCATGTTCTTGAACTCGGTGATGCGCGTATAGTCCTCGCTCGTGGTGTAGTTGACGGTGCCCACGGGCTGGAACTGGTCCATATCGAGCGTCTCGAACTTCATATCGAGCGTGCGGTACGGCAGCGCGCCCAGGTCGAGGTTGAACAGCTCGTCGAGTGGACCGGTGTAGACAATCTCGCCACCATAGACCTTGCCGTCGATCTTGACGGTGGTCTCGTCGATTTCAAAGAGGTCACGGGCGTCTACGTCACAGAATACGTCGATCAGATCGTGATCAAGCATGTGCTCGAACAGAGCGGTATAGCCGTCCTGCGGCATGCCCTGGAAAGGAGCCTGCGGGAAGTAGCGATCGTCATCGCCCACAAAGACAGGAACGCGGCCGGTGATCGAGGGGTCGATCTGGTCGGGCGTCTGGCCCCACTGCTTCATGGTGTAATGCAAAAAGACGTTCTCATAGACATAATCGGCGACCTCGGCAAGATCCGGGTCGTTCTTCTTGCGCAGCTCCATAATGGGCACCTTGACGTCCTTGCCAAAGGTCTCCACGAGCTTTTGGTACAGTTCCTCGCCGCGCGCATCGCCAAAGGCAAGCTTAAGGCTCGCATGGTTAAAGGGCACGGGCATAAGGGTACCGTTGATGTTGGCGAGCACCTTGTGCTGGTAGTCCGTCCACTTGGTAAAGCGCGACAGGAAGTTATGGACGCGCTCGTTAAAAGTGTGATAGATGTGCGGACCGTACTCGTGGACCAGGATTCCGGCCTCGTCAGTGCAGTCGTAGGCATTACCCGCGATGTGGCCGCGACGCTCCAAAACGGCAACACGATAGCCGATAGTTTCGGCAAGACGGCGGGCGCAAACGGCACCGGCATAACCGGCGCCGACAACGATCATGTCGTACGCACCGGCATTAAAGCCTTCAGGCAGGCCTGAGGTAATCTGCATCGATACTCCTTGTCAAAAGCCACGCGCTTTTTAACTGGGCTTTTTCTCGAACATACGTCGAGACATATTTATCAGAGCGATTATAGCGCTAATGCGTCCTATAATGAGCTTGCCACACAAGGAAAGCTCAAGCACCGCGGCGTACATTATTGAAAGGTAAACCCGCTAGCAGCGGGTTTATTCGTGTACAGCCGAGGGCCTGGAGCTTAGCGAAACGCTTGTAAGGAGTATCATGAGCGATTTCCTAAACCGTATGAAGTCTGCCGCCAAGGCCGACCTTAAGACCATCGTCCTGCCCGAGGGCGAGGATCCGCGTACCATCGTCGCGGCAAACAAAATCATCGAGGAGGGCCTGGCCAACATCGTCATCCTGGGCGATCCCAACGAGATCAACGTCCCCGGCGCCACCGTCATCGATCCGCGCAACGCCGAGAAGCACGAGGAGTACGCGCAGAAGTTTGCCGAGCTCCGCGCCAAGAAGGGCGTTACCATCGAGCAGGCTCGCGCCCAGGTGATGGACGCCACCTACTTTGGCACCATGATGGTCAAGATGGGCGACGCCGACGGCCTGGTCTCCGGTGCCTGTCACTCCACCGCCGACACCCTGCGCCCCGCGCTGCAGATCCTCAAGACCGCTCCGGGCACCAAGCTGGTCTCGGCCTTCTTCGTGATGTGCACTGACACCCCGCAGTTCGGTACCGACGGCACGCTGATCTTCGCCGACTGCGGCCTCAACATCAACCCGTCCTCCGACGAGCTCTCCGAGATCGCCATCGCCTCGGCCCACTCCTGGTCCACCTTCATGGGCAATGTTGAGCCGCACGTGGCCATGCTCTCCTACTCCACCATGGGCTCCGCCGGTGGCGAGGTCGCCAAGAAGGTCCAGGAGGCCGTGAAGTTCTGCAAGGAGAAGGCTCCCGAGCTCGCCATCGACGGCGACCTGCAGCTCGATGCCGCTATCGTCCCCACCGTCGCCCAGCTCAAGGCTCCCGGCTCCTCCGTCGCCGGTAAGGCCAACGTGCTCGTGTTCCCCGACCTCGAGGCAGGCAACATCGGCTACAAGCTGGTCCAGCGCTTCGCTGGCGCTGACGCCTACGGCCCCATCCTGCAGGGCATCGCCAAGCCGGTTAACGACCTGTCGCGCGGCTGCTCTGCCGACGACATCGTGGGTGTCGTGGCCATCACCGCCGTCCAGGCTCAGATGGCTGAATAGCTTACATATCCCCTCGGGACCCTGCAGGGCAAAGCTCTGAAAACGTCCTCGGACATGCAAAGAGGCTCCGCTGCGCGCTTCGCGCGGCGGAGCCTCTTTGCGTCCTGACGCTCCTATTTGGCAAGGTGTTTTTTAGAATCCATTTTGCGCTCGGCCTCG
>CABRZS010000033.1:0-11260 GCA_902475525.1 uncultured Collinsella sp. | reverse complement strand
CACTGCTGCTCGAGGCTGGGGTAGAGGTGGTAGAAGCCGTCGAAAAGGCTCTTGAAGCCAAAGGCTTGCTGCCAGTCCGTCATTCCGGCGCGCGCCATGCCTGCGCGGTTGTAATGGTTGAACCCGGCGGCGCTTGACATGCCCGAGCCGATGCCGACGATGATGGCGTCGGCATCGTCGATAAGGCTTCGAAGCCTATACGCTTCCCTCTCTAGAGACGGCATTGGGCAATCTCCTCGAAAGCCGGGGCCATATCGCCGTCAACGAGAATCGTCTCGCACGATGCATCGGGCGCCATAGCCTGGCTGTAGTTGAACACGATGTAGGTGGCGTGCTCGCAGACGTTCGCGATCTGGGCGAGCATGTGCTTTATGATGCCGTTGCGCAGTCCCACGCCAAGTTCGAGGATGGCGACCCTGCCGTTGCGATGGGCTTGCACAAGGCGCTCGAGCTCCTCGAGCTGGGCCGTGGCGAGGGCGTCTGGATGGGCGAGACGCCGCTCGTCGATCGACGTGCGTATGCCCCCCTCCGTCTCGAGCACGCGGTTCTCGTCGAACCCGGCGCGCGCGAAGTGCCCGTCGATGTTGCATGTGACCACGAAGGTGTCGGCGTGCTCCGTAAGACGCCGCAGCCCGTTCATGAGCGAGCCGGGCTCATATTCGAGATACTCCTTTTGATGGAACCGCTCGGCCCATCGGCGTCGCACGCTGGCATCCGGGGAAGCGAGCCCCTGCAGTATGCAGCCGATGCCGTCTGCCTGGGCGAGGTCCCCGTACGCCTCTTGGAAATGAGCATCGGCGCAGAAAAGGTTGAGCCCCTCCGCCATGTCGAGTCCGTTGCTAGCGCCGATGATGACAAGATCCGCTTCGGCTAGCGCCCTGCCTATGCGAACTGCTTTCGCCGTCTCCATGCGCTACCTCCCCAGCGTCTTGCGCACGTCGGCAAGCACGTCGGCGATGTCGGCGCGAACGGCGAGCCCCCGATCCTCGATCGCGCGGGGGAGAAACTGCGTCTTGTTGTTTACGGCGATGTAGCTGGCCTGCGGTAACTGCGCCGTGAGGGCCCAGAACGGCTCCTGGATAAACGCGGGCGTCATGCGGCCCACACCCAGCTCGAGGAAGAGGATCCTCTGCCGTGCGTGCGCGTCGAGCCATTCGGACACCTTGCGGTACTGCTCCTCGTAGAGTTCGCCCTGCAGGAAGTTGCCGTAGCCGCGAACCCAGGGGAACGCCTCTGCCCCGCAGTGCGGGCAGCGCGGCACGAGCTCTGTCGGAACCTCAAGGCCGTCTCCCATGGCCTCTACCATGTTGGAGACCGGCTCGACCGCATCCCACACCGCGTCGGTGCAACAGCGGGAGCACTGAAAGAAGCGGTGGTCGCCTTGGATCTCTGCCACTTTCTCCCAGGGATAGAGCTTCACAAACTGCGTGTCCTGGTTGGTGGTGAGCACGAAGAAATCCTTCTCGGCGAGAATGGCGTCGAGGTCCCTGTAGGGCTTGCGCAGCGGGGCGTTGAGCGTGGTGTCGAGGAAGGTGGCGAGGTATCCCCAGCGCGCCTCGGCGGTGGGCCAGCGGTAGAACGACCCCTCGAAAGCGCCCTTGAAACCGTAGCGCTCGGCGAATTTGCCGAAATGCTTGCGATAGGTCGCGTTGTCCTCGTAGTAGAAGTCGCCGCCGCCCGCCGCGGAGAGCCCGGAGGCCCCGCCCACCAGCACGCAATCGGCTTCTTCGATCATACGGGCGAAGTCCTCGATTTGCTGGTCGTAGGGCTCGGGCTCGCGGTCACTCAGCTCATAGGGCGTGCTGCCGCTGCGGTAGGCGGCATGAAGGGAAAACGATCGGTTGGTGAGCTCGATAACGAGCTGCTCGTACAGGGTCACTGGATACCTTCTTTCAGCTATTATAAACAGGTGTCTATAAAAAGTATCCATGTCGATTTGCTTAAGAGCAATGAACAGCTTCGGCCTGCTGTCGATAAACGAGCGTTTGCCGGGCATTGTCGAGCGTTGCAATTGGAGGGGTAATGGAAGCGGGGAAGATCGATCGTCGCCGACGCTATACACTCTCGGTCATACGGGAGGCGTTCTTCGCGCTGCTGGCCGAGGTCGGCTTCGCGAAGATGACGGTAGCGGATATTTGCCGCCGCGCCGATATCAACCGTGGCACGTTCTATCTGCACTACGAGGACAAGTTCGCCCTGCTCGACGCGCTTATCGACGAGGCCTTGGCGGCGGTGCCGCCGCTCGAGGGAACGGAGGCGGGTGCCCTCTGCCAGCGTCCGCCGGCAAACGATGACTATTATCTGCTCTACTCGGATGACGACGCGTACGCCCGGGTGGCACAGCGCGTCGTCGAGCGCGGCGCCGAGCAGATGGTTCCCTCGATCATGGAGGAGACTGGGCTTTCGCGCGAGGACGCCTATCTGCTCTTCGTCCACAACGTCCAGGGAAATCTCGCGGTCAACCGCCTGCTCGGTTGGAGGCGAGGGCCCGAGTTTGCTCACGCTCAGGAGCTGCTCAGCGCCTATTCCGAAGGGGGCATGCGGGCGGTATCGGCTCGTCACGATCCTCGTAGCTCGTCTTGACCGCATGTCATTTCAGGTAGGTGGCGTTGCTATGGGCCCTCTTTGATTTTCGACGTTGTATAAGGCAATCGCAATCGTCTTGAGCTTCTTTAGGGAACTTGAACAAGAGATATGGCCTGCTGGCGATTGATTAACACCATTCGTTTTGGTTACAAGAAAGCATGCTGCGCGCCTGCAGCATGAGGGAGAGGGAATCCTATGAATATCGTTGTATTGAGCGGCAGCCCGCGTAAGGGCGCTAATACCGATACCATGGTCGAGGCGTTTGCCGAGACCGCGCGTGAGGGCGGCCATACGGTCGAGGTCATCCGCGTTGCCAGCAAGAAGATCGCCGGCTGCTTGGGATGCCAGTACTGCTTCGCCCATGAGGGCGTCTGCGTGCAGAAGGATGACATGGCCAACGTGATTGAGTCGCTGAAAGACACCGACATGGTTGTCTTCGCTTCGCCTATCTACTGGTTTGATATCACTGCGCAGGAAAAGACCGCCATCGACCGCCTGTACGCCTTCGGTGCCACGGGATTCCCGTTCACCAAGACGGCCCTTTTACTCGATAGCCACAGCGAGGGTGTCTATGATGCGGCGATCGCTATGTACAAGTCAACCTGCGCGTACTGCAAGTGGGAGGACCAGGGCATTGTCACCATCAGCGGTATGACCGAGCGCGACAGCATGGCATCCTCGCCCAAGTTGAAAGAGGTGCGAGAGCTCGCTCGCAAGCTTGCCTAAGGACAAGAAGAACGCATGGCAATCAGCGTTGGTGGAAATGCTTGCTGTCCTTACCGAGAGATAGGGGCGAATTCCCTCAAGTGCCGTATAGAACAATTTTTAAACGCAGAAAAATAACTGAAAACAAATTAATCCGCGTTAAAATATTGTCAAATAGAAGTTCATGAGGGAAGGTTACGTATGCGTCGCAAGGCAGACGAGCTCCTTAGGGAATGGCGAGACAGAGCTGATAGAAAACCTTTGCTGGTCAAAGGCGTGCGCCAGTGTGGCAAGACCTATTTGCTCAGAACGTACGCCCAGGATCTTTTCGAATCGGTTGTCTACGTTAATCTTGAGAACGACCGGTCGGCGCGAGCGGATTTTTCGGGCGGTCTTGACCCTCATTCGATCGTACGTGCGATCGAGGCTCGTACGGGACAGCGTATCGTGCCTGGCAAAACCTTACTGTTCATTGACGAGATCCAGGCATGCGAGGAAGCGCTCACTTCCCTTAAATACTTTTGCGAAGATGCTCCCGAGTATTACGTTGCGGCTGCCGGGTCGCTTCTTGGGGTTGCCATTAACCATCAGTCGTATTCGTTCCCCGTCGGAAAGACCGACTTGATTGAGATGACTCCACTCGATTTCGAGGAGTTTCTCTGGGCGATGGGGCACGATCAGCTGGTCGACGAGATACGCTCATCATTCGAGATAATGGGTCCTCTTGCGCCAAGCCTTCATGAAAAGGCGCTTGGGCTCTATCGACAGTATCTTGTTGTTGGCGGAATGCCCGAGGCGGTCCAAACGTACATCGATGATCAGTCAATCATTGATGTGGCCGAAAAGCATCGGATTATTCTCGACGGATATTCCGCCGACACCAATAAATATGCTGATGAACGCTTGAGCGCAAAGACGCGTGCGTGCTTCGATTCCATTCCACAGCAGCTTGCCAAAGAGAATCGTAAATTTCAATACAAGGTAGTGCGAGCGGGGGGCAATGCGTCTCTCTTTGGAGATGCTCTCGATTGGCTTGTATTGTCGGGTACGGTGGCGCGCTGCAGCCTAGTCGGGCAGATCGAAAGCCCCTTAGAGGCCTTCGTTAACCCTTCTGCTTTTAAAATCTATCAGGCGGATACAGGGCTGCTCGTCTCCAAGGCCGGTGCTCAACGCGCCGATATTCTAGCCGGCATCGGCGGCACATTCATGGGCGCACTTACCGAAAACTACGTTGCCCAACAGCTTTCAGCCATGGGCTATCCGCTGCATTATTGGGCGCGAGATAATCGTGCGGAAATCGACTTTGTAGTAGAGAAGCAGGGATGCTTGTCTGCGATTGAAGTCAAGGCGGGGGAGAACACAAGATCTCGAAGCCTGTCCTCACTTAAAAAGACCCATCCGGGCGTGCGCCGAATCAGGCTATCGACTAAGCCCTTCGGAATGAATGATGGGCTGATGTCTGTTCCACTTTATGCGACATTTTGTCTATAGGGATGATGCTGCTGTAATGCATGGGGCCCGGAGCGCGATGTTGCTGCGCTCCGGGCCCCGCTGCTTTGTACAACCATGACGGTTTGGCCACCGTTGTTTTAGTCAAACAGGCTCGGCATGTCGTTTTCCTTCATGAGGGCACCGGCAGAGGGGAGGCTCTGCGCGGTGAACTTTTCGGCGGAGACGCCGGCGCCGAGGATGTCCTCGGTCGTGCCGACGGTGGTGACCGAGCGGCCCTTCTTGGCCGTGAAAGCCTGGACGCCCTGCGTGTTGGTGGTCGTCTTGGTCTTAAGCAGCGACGTGTTGAAGTTCATCAAACGATAGTCGCTCGAGACCAGCGCGATGTCGCGATCTTCCTTGAGCACCTGGGCATACAGCAGCTTGCTGCCACCGTAGATGGCGTTCTTGAGGCGCTTGCGGTTGGTCTTGGTGACGTATCCAGAAAGCGCGACGCGCACCACGCGGCCGTTCTCAAAGACAAACAGCACATCGGCCTTGTAGTCCTCGGGGTCGATGACCCAGATGACACTCTCGTCGGGCTCCATCTCAAGATCGGTCGGCAAGTACGAGCCCAGCTGGGCCGACTTGGTGTCCTCAAACGCCGCGACCTTGCACTTGTACACCTGGCTCTTGTTGGTAAAGACCAGCAGCTCGTGGGTGTTGGAGGACGGGAACTCGATAAAGGGTTTGTCGCCGTCCTTGTACTTGAGCGTAGCGGCCTTCTTGAGCACGCGGTCCGTCATCTTCTTAAGGTAGCCATCGCGCGAGAGCATGATGGTCACCGGGTACTCCTCGACCTCGGGCTCCAGGCTCACCTCGACGACCTCGTGGGGTTCGATCCTGCCCGTGCGGCGCGGCATCACATACTTCTTGTTGACCGCGGCCAGCTCGTCGCTGATGACCTTCTTGATATTGTTCTCGCTCGAAAGGATCTCCTCGAGTTCGGCGATCTCACCCTCGAGCTTGGCAATGTCCTTGGTGCGGTTGAGGATGTACTCCTCGTTGATGTTGCGGAGCTTGAGCTCGGCGACAAACTCGGCCTGGGTTTCGTCGATGTCGAAGCCGCGCATGAGGTTGGGCACGACCTCGGCCTCGAGCTTGGTGCCGCGGATGATGGCGATGGCCTTGTCGATATCGAGCAGAATCGCCTCAAGGCCGTGCAGCAGATGCAGGCGCTCGGACTTTTTGCCCAGGTCAAAGTTAATGCGGCGACGCGTGGACTCAATACGCCACTTGACCCACTCGTGCAAGATCTGGCGCACGCCCATAACGCGAGGGTAACCATCGACCAGCACGTTGAAGTTGCACGAGAACGAATCCTGCAGCGTGGTTGAGCGATAGAGTTTGGCCATGAGCTTATCGGGGTCGACACCGCGCTTAAGGTCGATGGCGATGCGCAGACCCGAAAGGTCGGTCTCGTCGCGGATGTCGGCGATCTCTTTGACCTTGCCTTCTTTGGAGAGCTTGACGATGCGCTCGATGATGACATCGGTCTTGGTGGTGTAGGGAATCTCGTACACCTCGATGATGCGCTCTTCGGGAATCCAGCGCCAGCGGGAGCGAATCTGGAAGCTGCCAAGACCGGTCTCGATGATCTTCTCCATCTCCTCGCGGCGGTAGATAATCTCGCCGCCGGTCGAGAAATCGGGCATGGGCATGTACTCGAGCAGGTCGCAGTCGGGGTCCTTCAGGTAGTGCATCGTGGCGGTGCAGACCTCGTTGAGGTTGAAACCGCAGATGTCGGACGCCATGGCGACGCCGATGCCCTTATTGGCCGAGACAAGGATGTTGGGGAACGTGGTGGGCAGCAGGCGCGGCTCCTTCATGGCGCCGTCGTAGCTGTCGACGAAGTCGACCGGGTCCTTGTCGATGTCTTTGAAGATCTCGGCGCTGATGGGGGAGAGCTTGGCCTCGGTGTAACGCGAGGCGGCGTAGCTCAGGTCGCCCGAATAGTACTTGCCAAAGTTGCCCTTCGACTCCACGAAGGGGGCAAGCAGCGCTTCGTTGCCGGTGGCCAAGCGCACCATCGTCTCGTAGATCGCGGCGTCGCCGTGCGGGTTGAGCTTCATGGTCTGGCCCACGATGTTGGCGCTCTTCTGGCGCTCACCCTTGAGCAAGCCCATCTTGTACATGGTGTAGAGCAGCTTACGGTGCGAGGGCTTAAACCCGTCGATCTCGGGGAATGCACGCGAGACGTTGACACTCATAGCGTAGGGCATGTAGTTGACCTCGAGCGTCTGCGTGATCGGCTGATCGGTGACCTCGGAGTGCAGGCCGATGACGTTCTCGGCGTTGACCTGCTTTTTCTTGGGCTGGTTCTTCGTCTTCTTCTTTGCCACGATTTCCTCTTGAACTTCTTATGGGCCGTCGTTATCGATTTGCTGCTACTGCAGGTCCAGCTGGTCCAGGTATTCCTTGCCGTGCTCGGAGATGTGACGCTTGCGGCCCGTCTCGTCGTTGCCCAGCAACAGGTTGAACATGGTCTCCATCTTGGTGACGTCCTCGGGTTCTACCTTGATCAGGCGGCGCGTCTCGGGGTTCATGGTGGTGAGCCACATCATGTCCGGATCGTTCTCACCAAGACCCTTGGAGCGGTTGATCGAGCACTTCTGGTCGCCAATCTCCTTGAGGATGCCGTTCTTCTCGAGCTCGGTGTAGGCAAAGTAGGTCTTCTCTTTGCAGTTGATCTCGTAGAGCGGCGACTCGGCGATATACACGTAGCCCTCGTCGATAAGCGTGGGCACCAGGCGATAGAGCATGGTGAGCACAAGCGTGCGGATGTGATAACCGTCGACGTCGGCGTCCGTACAGATGATGACCTTGTTCCAGTTGAGGTTGTCCAGGTCAAAGGCGCCAAGGTTCTTGATGCGCTTGTCCTTGATCTCCACACCGCAGCCCAGCACGCGCATGAGGTCCATGATGATGTCGGACTTAAAGATGCGCGGGTAGTCCTCTTTCAGACAGTTGAGGATCTTGCCTCGGACGGGCATAACACCCTGGAACTCGGCATCGCGCGAGGTGCGGATGGCGCCTGCTGCCGAGTCGCCCTCTACGATGTAGATCTCGCGACGGCTCTTGTCCTTGGAGCGGCAGTCGATGAACTTCTGCACGCGGTTGGCCATGTCGGTCTTCTGCTGCAGATTGGTCTTGATGCTCTGGCGCGTCTTCTCGGCGTTCTCGCGCGAGCGCTTGTTGATGAGCACCTGCTCCATGATCTTGTTGGCGGCGTCTTTGTTCTCGATCAGATAGGTCGAGAGGCGCTCCTTAAAGAATGCCGTCATCGCCTGCTGGATAAAGCGGTTATTGATGGCCTTCTTAGTCTGGTTTTCGTAGGACGTCTGGGTGGAGAAGCAGTTGGTCACCAGCACCAGACAGTCCTGGACGTCTTGCCACTTAATGCCGCTCTCATTTTTGTTGTACTTGCCTTGGTTCTTAATGTAGGCATCGATGGCGCTGGTCAGAGCGCTGCGGGCAGCCTTTTCGGGTGAGCCGCCGTTCTCGAGCCATGACGAGTTGTGGTAGTACTCCTGCATCGTGAGGGTGCGCGAGAAGCACATGCACGCGGTAATCTTAACGTTGTAGTCGGGCAGGTCCTCGCGGTCGCGACCGCGACGGTCGGCCTCGATAAAGAAGGGCTCGGTAAGGTAGTCGGCACCGACCTTCTCGAGCACATAGTCCTCGATGCCCTTGGGATAGCAGAAGTCCTCTTCGGAAAACTCGCCATCGTCGCCCTCGATACGCAGACGGAAGGTCACGTTGGCGTTGACCACGGCCTGGCGGCGCATGGTCTCGCGATACCAATCGTGGGGAATGCTGATGGAGGTAAAGACCTCAAGATCGGGGCGCCACTTGATGGTGGTGCCGGTGTGGTTCTCGTCGCTGGGCTCAATCTCGAGTGCCTTCTTTTTGGCACCGACGACCTTGCCCTTTTTAAAGTGCAGGGAGTACTTGTTGCCGTCGCGCCAAACCGTGACGTCCATGTACTCGGAAGCGTACTGGGTCGCGCAGGAGCCCAGGCCGTTGGTGCCGAGCGAGAAGTCGTAGTCGCCGCCCTGGTTATTGTTGTACTTGCCGCCAGCGTAGAGCTCGCAAAAGACGAGCTCCCAGTTAAAGCGCTTCTCGGAGGGGTTCCAGTCGAGCGGGCAGCCGCGGCCGTTGTCCTCTACCTGAATGGAGCCATCGCGAAAGGCGGTAAGGGTGATGAGCTTGCCGTAGCCCTGGCGCGCCTCGTCAACGGCGTTGGACAGGATCTCGAAGGCGGCATGCGCGCAACCGTCGAGTCCGTCCGAGCCAAAGATGACGGCGGGACGCAGGCGTACGCGCTCCTCGTCCTTGAGCTGGCGGATACTGTCGTTACCATAGTTTGCGGTGTTTTTTGCCATACTCGCTCTCTCGGTGCTCCTTTGCTGCGTCTAAGTCATATAGATAGTCAAGGTAGCATAGCCCGGGCCTCGGGCGATTCTACCTAACACGAAATCCATCGAACAATCGTTCGATTAGATAATGGATGCTTGGGATGCGGGTGGGGTCTGTCCTATTCAAACATCTGCGGCAGGTCGATGAAGACGGTTCGATCGCTTTCGTCAGCTTCGAAGCCCGAACGGGAGAAGAATCCGTAGCGATGGCACTTGAGCCCCGTTGCCTCGACTTGGGTGATTTCCTCGTCGACCATTTTTTGCGTGACGGGGGATTTGCGGAACTTTGCTTCGTAGAATGCGTAGCCCTCGGGGTCTTGCGTTACCACATCGAATTCGCCGCTCGTTTTGTTTGCGGGATCGTCGTACCAGTACTTGCCTATGGCATCGAAAGCCGGTTCGATCTTGCCAGTCCTGTTTTGCCGCACGAGGTATTGACGGCAGATCTCCTCGAACATATGTGGAGTGTAGTTTTCCTCGAAGTCTTGGGAGACGTGACGATCATAGAAGACTTCCGGGTCGAGCAGCTGACGCGCAGAGGCATTGCGGAAGACGTAGCGATAGTAAAAGAGCGAAAGTGGGTCCACCACAAAGTAGCCAGACTTGCGCTTATTCGTAGGGTCGTTGATGGGTGCACGCTTTTGGACGATTTCGAGTGACATGAGCTTGTCGAGTACGTCTGCCATGGCCGGACCGCTCGAGACGTGCGACTGTGCCAGCACGTCCCCCCAACGGGAGTAACCTTGTGCGAGAGCCCCGAAAACTTCGTTGGCGTTGGTCATCTTCGAGATCTCGGCGTTGAGATAGGACGGTACTTCGCTTTCTAAGCGGGCGCCAGGTTCTGTGACGAGCTCGATGATATTGTCGCGTACGCTTTGGGACTGATCGATGAGGCGATTGTAAAAGGGGATGCCGCCAAAAACGCTATAGAGCCGCACCTTGTCCTCGGGTGAGAACGCGGGATAGAACTTTGCAGCGTCAAAGTAATCCATGGGCTTAAGCTCAAGCGCGAGATCAATTCGCCCGTAGAGGGGGCTTTCATGCTCGATGAGAGATTTCATAATCTCAACGTAGGAGCCGCACAGGACAATGTTTAAACGTGAGTCTTCCCTGTGAGCGTCGATTGAGGTCTGGAGAATGCTGTCTAAGCCTTTAACCGCATCTCTCAAGTAGGGGTATTCGTCGAGAACGAGGGTAATGTTCTTGTCTTTGGCTTGGGCAAACAGAAATTCGATGAGCTCGCGGATGCCCGTGAAGGCGAGCGGAGGAAAGCTTAGCGCTTCAGCAGCAAGGGCGGACAGACTCTCGAGGTTGTCTACCTCGGAGGTTTGGCGGCACTCGTAATAGATCGTTGCGACGTCCGATAAATCGGTTAGCGCCTGCTTGATGAGCTCACTTTTGCCGACGCGACGCCTTCCGTAAATGAGAACATTGCGCTGCTCGGGCGCATTGAGTGTTTTCTTAATACGGGCGAGTTCAAGCTCCCTGCCAATGAATTCCACTTACTCGGTTCCTTCCGACTCGGTTTTGTCCGAGTTAATTGTATCGCATGAATAAGTTTATGCTCGAGTTTACTCGGACAAAACCGAGTCGGTTTTGTCCGAGTAAGTTTGAATAGCGAATCGAAATTGTTATGTCCACATGGCGATGGCGGACATGGTTTCCATAAGCGCCGCGTTCGCGCTTGTTATTGCCGCAATGCGCTGTATCGCTGAGGCGCAGATCGTACCGCTCGAAAGCGTCTTTTGGTTGGCGAATCTGGCCACGGGCGTGTTCTGCGGTGCGACGATTTTCGCGGCCACGTTTGCTGTCCTGTGCGCAACGTTTTTCACGGCGAAAAGGCGCCGCGCAAAGATCGAAGCCGAGCTCGACTCCGCTGGCGACATCTAATGCGTAATGGGCCGGCTCTGGGTATCCAGAACCAGCCCATTTTGATGTTCGATGAGCCGATTCAGCGTCTCTCACAAAAGTAACTAGGAGCTAGCGAGGCCTATCCGAATTGGTCTCATTGGCGGTGTCTTTTTTGAGCGCCGTGCGGCGGGCGCTGTAGGCGACGAGGCCGG
>CABRZS010000032.1:0-11865 GCA_902475525.1 uncultured Collinsella sp. | reverse complement strand
CCAGCCCGTGGGAGGCCAGGGCGCCGCTGACCGGTGGACGGCACCGAGCCGTACGCTTGAACTGCAGAAGGGGGAGGCCTCGCGGCCTCCCCTTTTTTGCGTTTGATGGAGAGCCGTAATACAAGCACTCGCCTTCGTTTGGCTTGTCTTACTGTTTGGCTGTATTTTGAGTCCTTCTTTTGTATTTGCGCGATAATAACTCCCATTGGCGTTAGGGAGGACTTGATGTTTACCGTTTTTGTCTTGGGCAATATTGCTTCGGGTAAGTCGACTGCCTGCCGCTATCTCGAATCTCATGGCGCCATGCTTATCGATCTGGACGAGCTTGCCAAATCGCTGTATGTGCCAGGCTCCGATATCGTCAATGCCCTCGCGGAAGAATTTGACTGGGATATTTTGGACGAGGAGGGCGGCGTTCGCCGTAACATCCTCGCTTCTCGAGCTTTCGCTTCTCCTGATTCGGTCGCACGGCTCAATGACCTTGTGCACCCCGTTCTCATTGAACAGCTTTCGCTTAGGATTCTCGATCCGGTTTGTTGTACGGTTTCGTCCCCCCGTTATCCCTTTGCGGTTGTCGAGGTTTCTGCCCCGACTGGTTTTGAGGATGCTTTTGGCCTGGCTGATGAAATTCTGGTTATCAGTGCTCCTTTGGCAGTTCGTCGCGAGCGTGCCATTCATCGTGGTATGCAGTCCTCTGATTTTGATGCTCGCTCTGCATGCCAACCTGATGAGGCTTCGCTTTGCAATCTCGCTACGACGGTAATCGATAATGCGGGAGGCGATAATTCGCTCTTTGAACAACTGGACGCATGGCTTGTGCGCCATGGCTTCGGGGATGTAACGGATAAGGAGGAGGCCGATGCCTAAGACACGTTTCTTTACGTGGTATCGCGTTGCGTCACTTGCCGTTGTGCTCGTCTTCGGCTTTATTTCGCTCGTCTACTCGTATGCTCCTGCCGCCTTCTTTAAGCCTTTGTATCCAATTGACTACGAGGCGTATGTAAAGCAATCGAGCATTTCGCACAATCTTGATCCATATCTGGTGTGTGCTGTCATAAAGTCGGAATCGAATTGGGATCCCGAGGCTGAGTCGAATCAAGGCGCTCGGGGATTGATGCAGCTGATGCCCGAGACTGCCCAGGATATGATTGCCAAGGGTCTTGTCGATGGTAGCGAGTATTCCGCCGACAACCTTAACGATCCCGCTACGAACATCGAGTTTGGCTGTGCGTATCTTTCGTATCTTCTAACGTATTTTAACGGGTCGACTGACAGCGCCATTGCCGCCTATAACGCCGGCATGGGCAATGTCGACGGATGGGCGCAGCAGAGCACGTCGCTTCATAATGCAATCACCTTTCCCGAGACGCAGGCGTATCTGATTCGTGTCAATAATGCCTGGGTTCGCTACAAGACCCTCTATCCCGATCGGTTCGTATAGGACTATGCCTGCCGCCTGCGTATACTGCAGATATATGAGTTAGGAGTATCCATGGCGGAATTTGAAGTTGAGCGTGTTGGAGGAGAGCTCAAACGTTTTGGCGTTGAGGGCTCTGAGGTGCCGTTTGAGGTCGTGTCTCCATACGAGCCCGCTGGTTCCCAGCCTAAGGCCATTGAGTCGCTTGTGCAGGGTGTGAGGGACGGAGATCGCTATCAGGTTTTGCTGGGCGTGACTGGTTCGGGCAAGACCTTCACGATGGCTAAGACTATTGAGGCCCTGGGGAAGCCGACGCTGGTCATGGCTCCCAATAAAACGCTCGCCGCTCAGCTTGCGAGCGAGCTCAAAGAGTTCTTTCCCAACAACGCTGTGGTCTACTTTGTCTCGTACTACGACTACTATCAGCCCGAGGCGTATGTGCCGCAAAGCGATACATATATCGAGAAAGACTCCTCGATTAACGAAGAGGTCGAGATGCTGCGCCATCAGGCGACCGCGTCACTGCTCTCTCGACGCGATGTGATCGTTGTCGCATCGGTCTCGTGTATCTATGGCATTGGCTCTCCTGAGGACTATGCGGGTCTGGCTCCAAACGTCGACAAGAAGGTGCCGCTCGAGCGCGATGACTTTATCCATGCACTTATCGACATTCAATATGATCGCAATGACTATGACCTGGCGCGCGGCACGTTCCGCGTGCGCGGCGATGTTGTCGACGTGTATCCGCCTTATGCCGAGCATCCGTTGCGGTTTGAGTTCTTTGGCGACGAGGTCGAGCTGATTGCCGAGATCGATGAGGTTACCGGTGAGATGCTTCGTGAGTACGAGGCCATCCCCGTATGGCCGGCATCGCACTACGTGACCGAGAAGCCGAAGGTCAAGGCGGCTCTGAAATCGATCAGCGAAGAGTGCGAGAAGCGCGTGGCGGAGCTCAAGGCGACTGATAAGTTGCTCGAGGCGCAGCGTCTGCAGCAGCGCACCGATTATGATCTTGAGATGCTCGAGACGATGGGTTTTTGCAACGGCATCGAGAACTACTCGCGTCATCTGGACGGTCGCAAGCCGGGTGAGCCGCCGTTTACCCTAATCGATTACTTTCCCAAGGATATGCTCTGCATCATCGATGAGAGCCATGTGACGGTGCCGCAGATTCGCGGCATGCACGAAGGTGACCGCTCGCGTAAGGTGACGCTGGTGGAGCATGGTTTTCGCCTTCCTTCGGCACTCGATAACCGCCCGCTTCGTTTCGATGAGTTTGAGGCAAGGATACCCCAGTTTATCTATGTTTCGGCCACACCGGGCGACTACGAGCTGCGGGTGAGCCAAAACGACGTTGAGCAGATTATTCGTCCAACCGGTCTGCTCGACCCCAAGATCGATGTGCGTCCGGTTCGTGGGCAGATTGACGATCTTGAGGACGAGATTCGCGAGCGCGTTGCCCGCATGGAGCGCGTGCTGGTGACCACGCTCACCAAGCGCATGGCCGAGGACCTGACCGACCATCTGCTTGATGCCGGCATTAAGGTCAATTACATGCACTCCGATACAGCGACGATGGACCGTGTCGAGATCCTGCGAACGCTGCGCGAGGGCAAGATCGATGTTCTCGTTGGCATCAACCTGCTTCGCGAGGGCCTAGACCTTCCCGAGGTCTCACTGGTGGCAATTCTCGATGCCGATAAGGAAGGCTTCTTGCGCAACCGCCGTTCGCTGATTCAGACGATTGGCCGCGCGGCCCGTAACGCCGATGGCGAAGTCATCATGTATGCGGACGTTGTGACCGATTCGATGAAAGAGGCCATCGAGGAGACGCAGCGCCGTCGCGAGATTCAGATGGCATATAACGAAGAGCATGGCATTGTGCCCAAGACGGTGCGCAAGGCCATCAACGACATCTCAAGTTTTATTGCCGAGGCCGAAAAAACCGTGGGTTCCAAGGGGCGCTCGAAGGGCGACTCTCTTGGACATGGCGCATTCTATACGCCCGATGAGTCGGGCGAGGGTGGCGTGCCGGAAACGGTGGCGCCCGAGCAGACACTTGCGGAGCAGTTGGAAGAACTGCCGCATGACGAGCTTGTGCGGATCGTCGAAACCATGGAAGAGGATATGCGTAACGCTTCTGCTGCCATGGACTTTGAGGAGGCGGCGCGCCTGCGCGATGCCGTCGTTCAGATTCGAGCGATGCTCGAGGGTGCGTCTGAGGACGAGACGATCGAGCGCTTACGTTCGCAGGCCCGCAAGGGTTCCACGTTCGCATCGGGCAGAAAACGCCAGGGTGCACGGTTTAAGAAATAGCGAACAGGCCCCGAGTTCCCTGTGGAGCTCGGGGCCTGTGTCTTTTGCGCGCTGGAATTCGTGCGTTAGAGGTCCGCGATCAGGGCTTCGGCACAACGGATGCCGTCGGTGGCCGCGCTCATGATGCCGCCGGCATATCCAGCTCCCTCACCACAAGGATAGAGGCCCGGGGTCGACACGGCATGGCACGTTCGGTCTCGGGTGACAGTGACCGGTGAGCTCGAACGAGTCTCCACGCCGGTAAGAACGGCGTCGGGGCGGTCGTAGCCGCGTAGCTTTTTTCCGAGTAGGGGAAGTCCCAGGCGGAGCGACTCGACGATATGCTGCGGCAGGGCTTCGTCAATTGCCGTCCAGGTCACACCGAGCGGATAGGTGGGCTTTACCTTTCCGGGCGCCTTGCTGGCACGTCCTGCGAGGAAATCTCCGACGAGCTGTGCCGGTGCGTTCCAGTTGGAACCGCCCAGGCGATAGGCGGCCGCCTCGCAGGCACGCTGGAGCTCGATGCCGGCGAGTGGGTCATCGTTGGGAAGGTCCTCGGGTGTGACGTTAACGAGCAGGGCGGCATTTGCGTTGCGTCCGCCGCGGGCATTGAGACTGGCGCCGTTGACGCACAGGTGGCCCTGCTCGGAAGAGGCGGCGACAACCTGCCCGCCGGGGCACATGCAAAACGAGAACACGCTGCGGCCGTTGGGAAGATGGGCGACGAGCTTGTAAGGGGCTGCTCCGAGGGCAGGATGTCCCGCCGAGGCTCCGTATTGGACTCGGTCGATGTCGCGCTGCGGATGCTCGATGCGAACGCCCATGGCAAAGGTCTTTTGTGCGAGGGCCACGTTGTGGCCCTTAAGGAGCTCAAAAATATCGCGAGCAGAATGCCCGCAGGCGAGGATGAGGTGATTTGTCTCGATTGGCTCGCAAGCGGCGTCTTGGGACGATTGGACATCAATACCGGTGATGGCGCCAGACGCGTCGATGCGAATGTCGACGAGCTTCGTTCGATAACGGACGACACCTCCGAGCTGCTCGATGCGCTGGGATATAGCGGTGACAACCGTGGGAAGGATGTCGGAGCCAATGTGCGGCTTGGCATCCCATAGAATATCGCGGGGCGCGCCCGCCTCGACGAAGGTTTCGAGGATAAGGCGATGGGCGGGATTTTTGGTTCCCGTATTGAGTTTGCCGTCCGAGAAGGTTCCCGCGCCGCCCAGGCCAAACTGGATATTGCTCTCGGGGTCGAGGATGCGCTCCTTTAGAAAGAGGTCGATCGCCTGCGAGCGGCGAAATGCCGGGTCGCCGCGCTCGATGAGCAAGGGCTTAAGACCTGCTTCGGCGAGCGTAAGCGCAGCGAAAAGGCCGGCGCATCCGGCACCGACAACGACAGGGCGTTCTTGAGGTGCGTCGGAGGCGGGGGAGGGGAATGAAGGCTCATCGTCTTCTATCGCGCGTACGCGCGAGCGGTCACGCTCGGCAACGCTGTCGACCGCTTCTCGCTCGAGGTGGGGACTAGTCAGCTCAACACGAAAGCTCAGGATAAAATGGACGTCTCGTTTTTTGCGAGCGTCGATTGACTTGCGGTGGAGCTCGATGGACTTGATCTCGGAGTCCTTGCAACGTAGGACGCGCTTGGCGACTCGCTTGCCAACAATGAGACAGGCATTTTCATCGCCGGCTTCATCGAGCGACGCGTTGACTTGGGTGATTTCGATCATCGAGGTCTCCTTAGAGGCAAGAAAGAGGCCGTCCGGTATCCCAGACGGCCCGAATGCGTTTTTGATTATAGACTGCGCGGCTACAGGCTGCTTGCAGCGCGAATGCCCGAGATCCAGGCCCACGCAAGGTTAAAGCCTCCGCAATCGGCGTCGATGTCGAGCGCTTCACCGCAGACGTAAAGCGGGGCGTCGACAACGCTGCGCGCGCGTAGGCTGGGTGTTGAGATGCTCTCGACAGATACGCCACCACGCGTGACCTGCGCTGAGCGCTCCTCGGCTGTTCCCTTGACGAGCAACTTAAAGTGCTTGAGGATCGAGACCAGGTGGATGACATCGTTGGAGCCTGGATGGCACTGCTCGAACGTTGTGCAGACGACGCGCGAGAGTTGCGGGGCGAGCATGCCGTCGAGCCAACGGGGATCGCGGGGCGAAAAGCCGCCGAGCAGCTCAACGCGCCGGTTGAGCATATTGAGCAACTCGTCTTTGGAGAGGTCGGGGAAAACGTCGAGCAGGATCGTATCGCCGTGCTGGATACGACGAGAGAGGTTGAAGACAGCGACGCCCGAGATACCGAAGGTTCGAAACAGCACTTCACCGTCTTCGTGCCAGAGCTCATTATGATTGCGGGCGAGCGTCAAGCGGGCGCGGACGCGCAGGCCATCCAACGTCTTGAGCGCCGCCCGATCGCCAAAGACCGTTGCCGATACGGGGCAGAGGATGGGGCGCAGCGAAGTGAGGGGGAGGCGAAACGTATCGGCGATACCGGTGGGGTTGCCGCCCGTGGCGATAATTACGGCATGTGCCTGCAGGGCCTCGTTCTTGCGAGGGACATCGGCGAGCGCTTTCCGAAGCGAGCGGAGCTCCGATTTTCGGTCGTCGTGCTTTTTTGCCTTGAGTGCCCGCGCCGGACGGTCTATTTGGAGTGCCCAGCCTTCGGAAGCTTTGTGCGCCGAGGCAACGTTGGCTCCGCAGATTAAGGTGATACCTAGGCGGTCGCAAACGCTGAGAAGCGCGTCGCGCACCGATTCGGCGCGAAGGGAGCGCGGGTACAGCCGGCCTTCCTCGGAGGTTGTCATGATGCCCAGCGAGGAGAAGAAACCCATAAGCTCTTGTTCGGGCTGGGGGCCCATGACGGATTCGACGAATGCGGGGTGGTTATACCGCTGAGGATCAATCGATTCGTTGGAGAGGTTGCAACGGCCGTTACCGGTCGCAAGGAGCTTGAGGCCGCAGGCGACATCGCGCTCAACGATGCAGACGCTTTTGCCAGCGCGTGCGGCCGTAATGGCGGCGGCGAGGCCTGAAGCCCCGCCGCCGATTACCAAGACGTCATAGAGGGCGCTTGCGTTCACTTAGGCCTCGTCGGTCTCGTGCGGGGTAATAGCCTCGACGGCAGAGACTGCCTTGGGCAACATGCCATCGGGCAGCGCAGTCTCGACCTCGCCCTTATCGCAGGCATCGGCGAGTGCCGGATTAATGGGAAGCTGGCCCAAGATGTCGAGGTTATAGCGCTCTGCGACCTCGGGGAGCTTGCTCTTGCCAAAGACCTCGATCTTCTTGCCGCAGTCGGGGCACTCAATATAGCTCATGTTCTCGACAACGCCCAGAATGGGGACGTTCATCTTCTCGGCCATGTTGACCGCCTTGGCGACGATCATCGAGACCAGATCCTGCGGGCTCGTGACGATGACGATGCCGTCGACCGGCAGCGACTGGAAGACGGTGAGCGCAACGTCGCCTGTTCCCGGAGGCATGTCGACCAGTAGGTAGTCGATGGGGCCCCACGAGGTCTCGCTCCAGAACTGCCTAATGGCGCCTGCGATGACCGGACCGCGCCAAAGGACGGGGTCGGTCTCGTTTTGGAGCAGCAGGTTGGAGCTCATGACCTTGACGCCGTGCTCGGAGATTTCGGGCAGCATAAGGTTGCCAAGGGCATGGACGTGGCGTCCACTCATACCGAACATCTTGGGGATAGAGGGACCGGTGATGTCGGCATCGAGGACGCCGACCTTGTGGCCGTGACGGGCAAGCTCGGTGGCGATGGCACCGGTGACAAATGACTTGCCGACACCGCCCTTGCCGGAAAGCACGGCGATGACGCGCTTGACCTCGGACAGCGTGTTCTCCTCAAATTGCGACGGCGACGTTTGTCCGCCGGCGGCCTGTGCGTGTTCGCAACCCATGTATGACTCCTTTGTATATGCTGGGGCCGGGGCCCCGCGATGTGACACGAGCGTCATTGTACCCTCGTTTGCGAGCGGGAGTCATTTGCGATGCGTTTGGGCCGAGCGTGCTTGCAATACGATGGGCCCAAGCGAATGGGCGGGCTTACTGAACTTTGCTGGCGAACTCGAGGTATTGCATGCGCTGCAGCTTGTCGATCGTCGAGGCGTAGGGGCTGTCTTTCGATTCCAAGTCGTAGCGCAGCCCGTCGGCACCGAGATAGCCGGCGACATTGATGGTGGGCACATCTGACCTTGTCGCAAGCAGGGCCTTTTGGTAATTGGTGAGCGGGGCGCCGATCTTATTAAGGGTAATGGCTGCAATCTCGTTTGCCCCGACGGTGTCGTAGACGTTGAGCTCGGTATTGCCGGCGATCTCATAGTTAGCCCAGACGAGATATGTCGACTGATAGATACGGAAAGCGTGGCTTGCCGTATCTTCCTGAGGGTACAGCTCGTCGTTGAGAGTCGTTGCGGCGCTCGGCTGATGGTCGCCAAAAAAGACAAGAACAACCGGTCTGCCGATGTTGCGGAGCTCGTTGATAAAGTACTCGAGGTCCCGGTCGGATGCGTTGATGCAGGTGAGATAGGTGTTGAGCGCGCTGTTGGCGCCTTCGCTGGCTCCCTCGACCCAATAGTTTGTCAGCTCTTCGGCGGGAACGGTGCCATAGTCGTAGCCGCCGTGATTTTGCATCGTGACGTCAAAGATGAACTGCGGCGCTTCGTCGGTTCTAAGCAGGTCGAGTATCTTGTCGTAGGTGACGTAGTCGCATACGCCGGCATGGTAATAGGGCGCACCTTCGAAATCGCCGATTGAAAGAAAGTCTCCAAAGCCCAGCTGCTGATAGATTTTATCTCGATGGTAGTTGACGGGGTTTTGCGGGTGCATAGCGGTAGTGGTATACCCAAGCTCTTTAAGGTCCTTTGCCAGGCTGTTTACGCCATTCATCTGATACAGCTGATAGGGGATCTTGCCTAATCCGACAAAGGCCGTTGTCGCTCCGGTCAAAAATTCGAATTCGGAGTTCGCCGTTCCGCCACCGGCGACCGAAGCGAGCATGGTGCCGCGAACAAGTGTGTCGGGAAGCGAGTTGTAGAATGCGGGGCCGGTGTACCCGGCCGCCTGGAGCTGCTCAAAGCACGAAAGGTCGCTAAAACTCTCATTCATGACGGCAACAATCGTCGGCTTGATTTCATTGAACTGGGCAACGGCCGCCGCGCGCTGCTCGCTCGAGCCATATGTGCTGTCGTAGGCGGCGGCGAGCTCCTGCTCGATGCTCTGCGCCTCATCGGGCGTATAGTCTTCGGGCTTCTCAATGGGCAACTCGTTGACCATTTCGGTGAACGAAGTGATAAAACCCTGAGACGCATACGTGGTGATGGGCTGCCAACGGTCAAATCCAAAATCCAGCGCCTGCTCCAAGTCGATGTTGGAAAAGCCTGAGAGCCCCACAACGGTCACTAGCAGAAAAGCACAGAGGTTAGCGGTGATAGCGGGGAAGACATGGGTGGGCGTACGGAGCTTTCGCGGTCGGATGAGCGAAAGAAGCCCCAGGGAAATCTCCAGCAGGGCGAGAGAGGTTACGATTCCGGCGGTAAAGGTAAACTCGTATCCCTCGCTCACTTCCATTGCGGTGCCAAGGGCCAAGATATCGCTTGGCAGGATGGCTTCGCCTTTAAACGTTATGACGAAGTGCTCGGCAATGCCAAGGATGCAGCAGACGACGGGCACGAGAGCCATGACGCCTCCATGACGCTGTCCCAGCAAATAAAGGGAGAGCAGAACCGTCGCGAGCAGCCCGACGGAAAACCCGAATGAGTTGGCGGGAATGCGATAGAACGTTTCGTTGCAGGCAATTTCGAGTGAAACGAACGAGAGCGCTGAAACAGCGGCGATGACAAGGATGTCACGGCAAATACAGGCAACCGTTCCCGTCGCAAGGTCGGTTTGGTCGATAAGTCCCGAAACCAAGGGCTCGACAAGAAGCATGACGGCGGCAGCACCGAGCGCCGAATAAGAAAGGACCCATAGGGAGCTGCCCTCATTTACGAGCGATTGATTCGTAACCCATGCAGCTACCACGCCGAGCGGGATGAGGAGCGTCGCGCACCAAAAGACGCAGGCAATGGGTGGCTTTTCGTTGCGTTTGATTGAAAAATACACGCGCACGACGACGGTGGCCACGATAAGGACGGCGATGAATATGGGCAGATTGGCCATGTCGCTCGAAGTGATTTCAAGGGGGATATCTTCGGTCATGGACGTTCCTCTGGTACAGCAAATTAAGTTCAGTATTAGATTACTGTAACCTTTCCACGGCATTTCGAGAAACAAAGCGCCCGATACGCAAAGCTAAAGGTCTGCGAATCTTGTATTACGAACATCTGTGCGCGTCGAGTGCGCTAAACTCATCGGCAGTATGATTCGATGCAATAGGAGGCAAGGAGCTTCCATGTCTGATTCCTCTATCGTTATTCGCGGCGCTCGTGAGCACAACCTCCGTGATATCGATGTTTCCATTCCGCGTGACCAACTCGTGGTCATTACCGGTCTTTCTGGCTCGGGCAAGAGTTCGCTGGCATTCGACACTATCTATGCCGAGGGCCAGCGTCGATACGTCGAGAGCCTTTCGAGTTATGCGCGCCAGTTCTTGGGCCAGATGGACAAACCCGACTTGGATTCAATCGACGGCCTTTCGCCGGCGGTGTCGATCGACCAAAAGACGACATCTAAAAACCCTCGCTCGACGGTTGGCACCGTAACCGAGATTTATGACTATCTGCGTCTGCTGTTCGCCCGTGTGGGCACCCCGCACTGTCCCGAATGCGGCCGCGTCATTGAGCGCCAGACGACCGACCAGGTCGCCGATAAGGTCCTGGCGGCGGGGGAGGGCCGCCGCGCGTTTGTGCTGGCACCGGTGGTGCGCGGGCGAAAAGGCGAGTACACCAAGCTGTTTGAGGACCTTCGCGCCGAGGGCTTTAGCCGCGTGCGTGTCGACGGCGAGGTTCGCTCGCTTGATGACCCTATCGATTTGGATAAGAAATTCAAGCACGATATCGAGGTCGTGGTCGACCGCATCGTGATTCGCGAGAACTCGCTGGGCCGTATTGCCGAGTCCGTTGAACAGGCGACTGCGCTGGCGCACGGCAATGTGAACGTATACTTGCTGCCCGACCGCGACGCTCCCGAGGGGACCGAAGGCGAGTTGCTGGAGTATTCGCTGGCGTTAGCGTGCCCGGAGCATGGACACTCCATCGATGACCTGCAGCCGCGTGATTTCTCGTTCAACGCGCCCTATGGCGCGTGCCCCGAGTGCGATGGCCTGGGCTTTAAGAAGACGGTCGATGCCGAGGCCCTAATCGAAGACCCCTCGAAGTCGATCGCCGACGGGGTCTTTGGCAGCCTGTTTGGCAACTCTAACTACTATCCGCAGATTTTCGCTGCGGTCTGCAAACACTTTAAGGTGAGCGTCGATACGCCGTGGGAGGATCTGCCTCCGCGGGTGTGTCGTGCGTTTTTAGACGGCATGGGCGACCAGAAGATTTCGGTCGACTATCAAAAGCTCGATGGGCGCCGCAGCCAGTGGGACACCAAGTTCTCGGGTGTGCGCAATATCCTGTACGAGCGCTATACCGAGACGACGAATGAGAACACCAAGGCGCGCTTGGAGAAGTACATCCGCGAGGAGCCGTGCTCGAGCTGCCACGGCGCTCGTTTGCGCCCCGAGATGCTCGCCGTCACCGTGGGCGGCAAGTCCATTTACGAGGTTTGTTGTCTGTCGTGCCGTGAGTCGCTCGAGTTTTTCGAGGGCCTGGAACTCACCGAGCGCCAACAGTTTATCGGCGGACGCATCGTCAAGGAAATCCTGGAGCGCCTGCGTTTTCTGGTCGATGTCGGACTCGACTATCTGACCCTCGATCGTGCCTCGGCGACGCTTTCCGGAGGCGAGGCCCAGCGCATTCGCCTGGCAACGCAGATCGGCGCCGGCCTCATGGGTGTCCTGTACATTTTGGACGAGCCATCGATTGGCCTCCATCAGCGCGATAACGAGCGCCTGATCAAGACGCTTGAGCGCCTACGCGATATCGGCAATACCGTCATCGTCGTCGAGCATGATGAGGATACGATTCGTGCTGCCGACTATGTGATCGACATGGGCCCCGGCGCGGGCGTGAACGGCGGACACGTAGTCGCGGCGGGAAC
>CABRZS010000031.1:0-12887 GCA_902475525.1 uncultured Collinsella sp. | reverse complement strand
ACCCCGCCCCACCACTCCACCCACCATATATTGCAAAACACCCCCAATCATATGTTCGAAAACACAATATGTTGTGTTTACAGCAACGGCGGGATGCCACCTGTGGCACCCCGCCTTTCAACCTCAACCTTCAAGTTGACCTTGAGGCGATTTTTGCGTCCCTTTACATGCCGTTCACATCGCCCCCAAACTCCCCCACCCAAGGCACATGCGGCCCGCCACCGCGACGACAAGTGGCAAAAATGGGACGGGCCCCAGATTGCCCATGCGCGCGCAAAAGCACGTCGCGGCAATCTGGGGCCCGTCCCCAAATACCTATAGATATGCAGGCCAGCGATGTGTTAACGATGTGCCAGCGGGTGCGCCGCCAGATAGACCTCGGTCAGTTGCGTACGATCGACATGCGTGTAGACCTGCGTGGTCGATATATCGGCATGTCCCAAGATCTCCTGTAGCACACGGAGGTCTGCACCGCCCGCAAGCATATGGGTGGCAAAGGAGTGACGCAGCGTATGGGGATGGAGTCCCACCAGCCCCACCTGGCGCCCGTAGCGCTCACAGATGGCATGGATGCCCTGGCGCGACAGACGGCGGCCGTTCTTATTTAAAAAGACCGCTGAGGTCTCGGTTCCGTGGGCATGGGCCGCCAAGCGAGAACGCCCCTTAGTTATATAGCGCGTCAGAGCTCGCGCCGCACTTCCCACCAACGGGGACAGGCGTTCCTTTGAGCCCTTACCGCGAACGAGCACAAAGCCATCGTCGATATGGATATCGCCAACATCGAGCCCCACCAACTCACTCACACGCAAGCCGCATCCGTAGAGCACTTCCAAGATGGCATGGTCGCGCAAGCCCATCTCGCCCTCGGGGAAGTCTTGATCGAGCAGCGCCGAGACATCCTCCACCGATAGATACTCCGGCAAACGCTCAGCCTTTTTAGGCAGGCGCAACGCCGCCGTTGGATTTTGGGCCACAATCCCATCGCGCACCAAAAAGGCATGCAGGCCCTTCACGGCCGCAAGCGCACGCTCCACCGAGGCATCGGAATAGCCCCCATCGCGACGGTCGGCGACAAAGCCCTCCACGACCTGACGAGTCACCTCATCAAAAGACATGATGCCCGCCCGCTCCAGATACGCGCAGTACGTCGTCAGGTCACGACGATAAGCCGCAATCGTGTTGCGCGCCAAACCCCGCTCGACCGCGAGGTAATCGAGATACTCCCCCGCCGCCACGGCGAGCGACGAGGGAGTAGCTTCGGTATGTTCTTTGTTCGCCGGCACCCTTAGTCCGTAGCGAGGTTCATGGGCGTCACCTGCAGGCGATCGACGCCCTCGTGCTGACCGATCGAGGCACGCACGAACTCTCGGAACAGCGGCTGCGGGTTGGTCGGACGGCTCTTGAACTCGGGGTGAGCCTGGGTTGCCACATACCAAGGATGCACGTCGCGCGGCAGCTCGACCATCTCGACCAGGCGCTCGTCGGGCGACAGACCCGAGATAACCAAACCGGCGTCCTCAAGCTGGTCGCGGAAGGCGTTGTTGAACTCAAAGCGGTGACGGTGACGCTCGTAGACGAGCTCCTCGCCATATGCCTCGCGAGCAAGGGTATCGGCGGCGAGCTTGCACGGATAGGCGCCCAGGCGCATGGTGCCGCCCTTCTCGGTCACGTCCTCCTGCGAGCTCATCAGATCGATGACGCTAAATGGGCCGTCCGGATCGAACTCGGAGGAGCTGGCGCCGGCAAGGCCGACGACGTTGCGGGCGAACTCGCACACGGCCACCTGCATACCCAGGCAAATGCCCAGATACGGAATCTTGTGCTCACGGGCAAACTCGGCCGCGAGGATCTTGCCCTCCAGGGCGCGCTTGCCAAAGCCGCCGGGGACCAGGATGCCCGAGGCGTCGCCCAGAACCTCGGAGACATTCTGCTCGTCGAGGCTCTCGCCGTCGACCAGTTGGACGTCCACATGGCGATCGTAGAAGACGCCCGCATGGTGCAGGGCCTCGATAACCGACAGGTACGCATCGGGCAGCTGCGTGTACTTGCCCACGACGGCGATCTTCACCTTGTCGGCGTGATGGTTGGCGTGATTCTGTTTGCGCAGGAACTCATTCCACTCGCTCATGTCGCGCTCACGCGGGTCCAGACCCAGGCGCTCGCAAATGCGCAGGTCAAAGTCCTGCTCGGCAAGCAGCTGCGGAACATCGTAAATGCTCGCGCAGTCCTCGTTGGTAAAGACGCAATCGGTGTCGACGTCGCAGAAGCTTGCGATCTTCCCGCGGATAGCGTCATCGATATGGTGGTCGGAGCGCAACACGATAATATCGGGCTGGATGCCAAAGCTGCGGAGCTCCTTGACGGAATGCTGCGTGGGCTTGGTCTTGACCTCGTGGGCGGCGGCGATATAGGGAACGAGCGACACGTGGATGTAGCAGACGTTCTCGGGGCCGGCCTCCTTGCGGTACTGACGAATGGCCTCGACAAACGGTTGGGACTCGATGTCGCCGATCGTGCCGCCCAGCTCGGTGATGACTACATCGGAGCCGGTCTGCTCCTCGATGCGGCGGAACTTATCCTTAATGGCATTGGTGACGTGAGGAATCACCTGCACGGTACCGCCCAAAAAGTCGCCGCGACGCTCGCGGGCGATGAGGCTTTTGTAGATGGCACCGGTCGTAAAGTTGGAATCGCGGGTCAGGTTCTCATCAATAAAGCGCTCGTAATGACCCAGGTCCAGGTCGGACTCGTAACCATCCTCGGTTACAAAGACCTCACCATGCTGGAACGGGCTCATGGTACCGGGGTCGACGTTCAGATACGGGTCGGCCTTCTGCATCGTTACTTTGTAGCCACGCGACTTGAGCAGACGGCCCAGCGAGGCCGCGGTGATACCCTTGCCCAGGGACGAAACCACGCCACCGGTTACGAACACATGCTTGGTCATATTGAGTTACCTGCGCTTCCCGTAGAAGTTGTTTATCCACATCTTACGGGTCTTCATTGTAATACTCGCGCCGCGGACCGTCCGCAATTTTTCTCGCGTGCGATTGCATTTCTCAATCTTGAAACAAAACGCCGCCCGGTTTCCCAGGCGGCGTCGCTATGGCAAGGGTTACATGCTGCTATCGATCAGCAACCTCGTCCTCAAGCATTTCTTGAACGAGCATGCCGGTACGGACGCCCTCAAGATACCACTCGCCACGTTCGGTGAGGCAAATGCCATTTGCAAGCTGACCGCCGTCGTCGCTATAACGCGAGACGACATCAATCATGCCTTCGGAATCCAAGCGATCGATTGCGGCGCGGGCACGATACGGCGAAACCCCCACGCGCTCGGCAAGCGTTTTGCGCGAGAAACCATACGGCCCGCCATTGTCTTCGGTTTGCTGGTCGATCTCCATCAACACCAGCACCTCGACACGCTTCATATCGTTGACACTCGCACGACCCTTGCCCGCCATAGCAGCCTCCTCAAACCGAGCACGAGCATCTAACGCGCCGTGCGCGACCGACACACCTCACGATGGCAGGTAATATCCATCATGCGGCATCCCGCTAAGGATGAAACAGTTACGGTTATTGTATACCGCTCAAATTGTTTCTAGGCAGGTAAACGGCTATTTTTCGCCGAAATAGGCACTTTATTGATCAAAAAGCCGTACCGGGCGCTAACCCGATACGGCCAAACTGCAATGCAATTACCGCGGTGCTTCAAACTTAGCGATGGAAGAAACCGCGGCGCTCAAACTTGGGCTCGCAGCACACGTTGATACCCAGTTTGCGCAGTACCGTCTCGTCCGTCGGCGAGATGATCACGCTAAAGAAGGCATCGCAACCGCGCAACTGCTCCAGGCCCGAAAGGACGCGAGCGGCCGTCTCACTCGTGGCCGAGGTGATCGACAGCGCCATAAGCGTCTCGTCGGTGTGGAGGCGCGGGTTTTTGCTACCCAGGAAATGCGTCTTGAGCTTGCTGATGGGCTCGATCGCCTCATCGCTAATGACCTCGAGCTCAAGGTCGACGCCCGAGACATGCTTGAGGGCGTTCATAATGAGCGAACTTGCGGCGCCCAGGCGCGTGGAGGTCTTACCGGTCACCACGGAGCCATCGGGCATGACCATGGCACCCACGGGACCACCCGTCAGCTGTTCCCTGGTGAGGGCCGCCGAGCGTGCCGGTGAGTAGTTCTTATCGATGCCGGCTTTCTTCATAATAATCTTGAGACGGTCGACTTGCTCATCGCCCACGCCGGTACGGCGCACATTTTCGACCGCGGTAAAGTAGCGGCGAACGATCTCCATCTTGGAAGCGTCGCGGCAGGCATCGTCATCGGTGATGGCAAAGCCGACCATATTGACGCCCATGTCCGTGGGGCTCTGGTAGGGGCTCTTGCCCAGGATCTTTTCCATCAGAGCACGGACCACCGGGAAGGCCTCGACGTCGCGGTTGTAGTTGACCGTGGTCTTGTTGTAGGCCTCCAAGTGGAAGGAGTCGATGATATTGGCATCGTCGAGGTCGGCCGTGGCGGCCTCATAGGCGATGTTGACCGGATGCGTGAGGGGCAGATTCCAGACCGGGAACGTCTCGAACTTGGCGTAGCCGGCAGCGGTGCCGTGTTTGTGCTCGTGATAGAGCTGAGACAGGCAGGTGGCGAGCTTGCCCGAGCCAGGGCCGGGTGCCGTCACGACAACGAGCGGACGGGAGGTCTCGACAAACTCGTTCTTGCCATAGCCGTCGTCAGACACGATCAGGTCGACGTCGTGCGGATAGCCCTCGATGGGATAGTGCAGCTTGGCGGGAATGCCGAGCGCGTTCAGGCGATTGCGGAACACATCGGCGGCGGGCTGGCCGGCGTACTGGGTGATAACCACGGCCGCGACAGCAAAACCGTTGCCGCGGAACAGGTCGACCAGGCGCAAAACGTCCTCGTCATAGGTAATGCCAAGGTCGCCACGGGCCTTATTCTTCTCGATGTGGTTCGCGTTGATCGCGATGATGACCTCAACGTCATCGGCAATGCTCTTGAGCATGCGAAACTTGCTGTCCGGCTCAAAACCCGGCAGCACGCGGCTGGCATGATAGTCATCGAACAACTTGCCGCCAAACTCCAAATACAGCTTGCCGCCAAACTGCGAGATGCGCTCCTTAATATGAGCGGCCTGCAGCTCGATATACTTCGCGTTGTCGAAACCCTGGCGCATATATGGCTCCCGTCCCGTTTCCATTTAATGTCTTAGGCGATTATAACGGAGCCTGCCCTCCCCGATGCCCAGGCCATCAACAGGCACCAACCAAACACGCCATCGATAAGTTGCGGTGAAATAGCTCCTGTTTAACCCCTCAAGACGGCCAAACGGGAACTATTCCACCGCAACTTCCCCTTTTGGCGCAAAGTAACCTGACCCCTTTGCACCAACAGCAGAAACGTCGCGGGCAGAGAACGGACAGCGAACAGGCACCAGAGCGAGCAAGCCGCCCCCTGCGCCAACAATGGCAGCGCCGCAGGTTGAGCATAAGTCAGCGAAAGCCCACCAGAGCGAGCAAGGTGACGTGAAAGAGGAGGGCATAGGCCTTTTGGCCATGCCCGACGATTGAACGTCAGATTGCCGCTCTGGCGGGCTTGCAGCGTCGAGTGGTTCCGGCGTTTGGTAAAACGCCGGAACACAAGAGCGCCCCCTCCCGCGCACGGAACGGGAGGAGGCTAAAGGTAGGAGTCTACCGGTGGGGTTACCCCACCGGACAGACGATGACCAGGTGATCCTTTACAGGATCGTCATGGTTTCCGTGGGGTACCCAAGGGGTACTTAGAGCATCACGCAGGCGACGGTCAGAATGATGGCGCAGACGACGGAGAGAGCGACGATGAGCTTGAGAGCAAACTTGAGCCAGGTCGTCCACTCGATCTTGGCCAGGGCAAGACCGCCCATGATGGCGCCGGAGGTCGGGGTGAACAGGTTCACGACGCCGATGGCGGCGGAGAAGATCATGACCATGACCTCGGGCGAGAAGCCGAGCTTAACAGCCAGCGGTCCCATGATGGGCATGGAGACAGTAGCCATACCGGAGGTCGAGGGGATCAGGAAGGACAGGCCGAAGTAGACCAGGAAGCTCATGGGAGCGAAGATCACGCCGGACAGGCCAGCCAGAGCATTGGCGGCAGCGTCGAGGACGTAGACGTCGAGGCCGGTGCTAGCCATGAGGACGGAGATACCACGGGCAAGAGCGATGACGAGGACAACGGACATCATGTCGGCAGCGCCGGTGATGAAGGTGTTGACGATCTGCTTCTCGGAGAGGCCACCGATGATACCGATCAGGACAGCCATGAGGAAGAACCAGGTGGAAGCCTCGTCGAAGTACCACTGGCCAATGGGCAGGCCGGTGATCAGGGCAGACCAGCCCTGAACGATGGCGTTACCGTCGGCGTCATAGACAGCGCCAGCATCGAAGAAGTTGGCGACGCCCTCGTTGAGGTCGGCCAGCGGGATGAAGCCGACGATCATGACGACGAAGGTGAAGGCAAAGGCGATCAGAACACCCTTCTGACGACCGGTGAGCTTGACCTCCTTGTGAACCTCGGAAGCAGCCTTGCCGTGAGCCTCTTCGGCGTCCTTGAGCTCCTGCATCGAAAGGATGGTGGAACCCTTGTCAGCCTTGACCTTCTTGGCATAGCTCATGACGAAGAGGATGGACATAACAGTGGTAACAATCCACAGGACGGCACCGAGACCGATGATGATGGACTGGTTGACCTCAATGCCAACGCCGGTCAGAGCGTCGACGGCAGCACCGACGGCGAACGGGTTAACCGTGGAGCCGAGGCAGCCGCAGCCAGCGCCGAGCAGGACGGTGGCAGCGCCGACCATAGGGTCGAAGCCAGCAGCCATCATGGTGGCGGCGAGCAGGGCGTAGAAGGGAACGGTCTCCTCGCACATACCATAGGTGGTACCACCGAGGGAGAAGATGAACATTAGCACGGGAATGAGCATGATCTCATTGCCCTTAAGCTTCTGCACCAGAACGGCAATGCCGTTGTCCAGGGCGCCGGTCTCGGTCATCATGCCGAGGAAGCCACCGAGGATCATAACGAAGAGGCAGACGGGCAGAGCGTCAGCGAAGCCCTTGACCGGGGCGGTGCAGAAATCGCTCAGGCGGGCAGCGGTAACCGCGCCACCGGACGTACCGGAGACGATAACGGTAACAACCGCGACGATTGCCAGCAGAGCAAGAAGAATGGTGAACGATGAAGGCATACCGCGCTTTTTCTTAGCGGTCTCAGTCATAGTTCTCATCCCCCTTCATAAATCATTTACTGATCTCGCCCGAAGCGGCTCTTCCGTGCCGTGCATGTCGCTCGGTGCGAGATTTTTACCAGACAAAAGCGCTCGGGGTGCGCAGGAATGCACCCCGAGCGAGATGCTAGATGCTCTTACTTGAGCGTGGCGTACATGACAGCCTTGATGGTGTGCATGCGGTTCTCGGCCTCGTCGAAGACCTTGGAAGCGGGGCTCTCGAAGACCTCGTCGGTGACCTCCTGCTCGGTGATGCCGAACTGCTCGCACTTCTCGGCGCCAATGGTGGTGTTGGTGTCGTGGAAGCTGGGCAGGCAGTGCAGGAAGATGGCACCCGGGTTGGCCATAGCCATGACCTCGGAGGTAACGCGATACGGGGTGAGCTGAGCGATGCGCTCGGCCCAGACCTCGTCAGGCTCGCCCATGGAGACCCACACGTCGGTGTAGATAACGTCGGCACCGGTGACGCCGTCCTTGACGTCGGTGGTCAGCTTGATGGTGCAGCCGTTGGCCTCGGCGATGGGCTTGCAGGCCTCGATGACGTCGTCAGCGGGCATGCACTCCTCGGGGCCGCAGGCCACGAAGTTCATGCCGAGCTTGGAGCAAACGACCATGAGAGAGCGAGCAACGTTGTTCTTGCAGTCACCCATGAAGACGAGGGTCTTGCCCTTGATGTCGTAGTTGAAGTTCTCCTGGACGGTCAGGATGTCGGCGAGCATCTGGGTGGGATGCCACTCAGTGGTCAGGCCGTTCCACACGGGCACGCCGGACTTAGCAGCGAGCTCCTCGACGTCGTCCTGGGCAAAGCCACGGAACTCGATGCCATCATACATGCGGCCGAGAACACGGGCGGTATCCTCGATGGACTCCTTCTTGCCCATCTGCGACGAACCCGGATCGAGGTAGGTGACGCCCATGCCCAGATCCATGCCGCCGACCTCGAAGGCGCAGCGGGTACGAGTAGAGGTCTTCTGGAAGAGCAGAACGATGTTCTTACCCTCGAGATAGCGGTGCGGAACGCCAGCGCGCTTCATATCCTTGAAGTTCTTGGAGAGCTTGAGCAGGTACTCGATCTCCTCGGTGGTGAGGTCGAGGAGCTTGAGGAAGCTACGGCCGGAGAGGTTAACACCCATGGTTCGTTTCCTTTCGAAGAAATGAATTACGTAAGTATTAGTGTCGCCCGTTTGACGGGCGAAACCGGTGCGGTTGTAGGGAGACCGCACCGGAAACGGAAAGACTTAGAGGTCCTCGCGCCAGAAGGGCATGCTCATGCAGCGCGGGCCGCCGCGGCCGCGGGAGAGCTCGGCGGAGGGCACGACGAGAAGGTCCAGGCCCTCCTTGTACAGCACGTCGTTGGTGACGGTGTTGCGGGCGTAGACGCAGATCTTGCCGGGCTCGACGCACAGGGTGTTGGAGCCGTCGTTCCACTGCTCGCGGGAGGCCGCGATCGGGTCGCCGCCGCCGCAGGGGATCAGCTTGACCTGGTCGACGCCGGTGGCGTCCTCCAGGACGTGCTCGAGGGTGTCCTCGATCAGGCGGATGTTCACGTCGCCCGGGTTCTTGCCGGCGGTCAGCTCGTAGACGCGCAGGGTGCCCATGATGGCGGGGTGGATCGTGAACTTATCGACGTCGATCTGGGTGAAGACCGTGTCGAGGTGCATGAAGGCGCGCGAGACCGGGATGTCGAAGGCCAGGATGCGCTCGACCTTGGAGTCGGAGTTCCAGAAGATGTTCTGGGCCATGACGTCGATAGCGGCGGCCTGGGTGCGCTGGGAGATGCCGACGGCGAGGGTCTTCTCGTTGATGTTCAGCACGTCGCCGCCCTCGGTGTGGAACTGGCAGTCGCGGCGGAAGTACAGGGAGACGTCCTTGTAGTCGGGGTGGTACTTGAAGACGTACTTGCCGTACAGGGTCTCGCGGTTGCGGGTGACCGAGTACATGCGGTTGAGGTTGACGCCCTCGCCGACGACCGCGAACGGGTCGCGGGTGAAGTAGAGGTTGGGCATCGGGTCGATGATCAGGTCGGACTCGGACTCGGAGTTGACCAGGGAGTCGAGGGTCGTGGACGCCGTGAGGGGCATGTCGATCTCGGCCTTGGTCATGCCGGCCATGGTCTTCTTGACGAACTCGAGGTTGTCCTCGATGGAGTCCAGCTTCTCGCGGACGATCTGCGGCATCTGCTGGCCGCGGATGCCTGCCTCGGCGATGTACTGGTCGGTGAACTCGGCGCGGGCGCCGGGGACCTGGTCGAACACCTCGGCGACGAGGTTCTCGAGGTAGAGGACCTCCACGCCCTGGTCCCTCAGGATCTGGGCGAAGGTGTCGTGCTCCTGCTGTGCGACCTCCAGGAACGGGACGTCGTCGAACAGGAGTCGCTCGAGCTCGTCGGGCGGCAGGTTGAGGAGCTCGTCGCCGGGACGGTGCAGGCAGACCTTCCTGAGCTTGCCGATCTCGGAAGGCACGTGCAGACCTTTCGTCATGGCCTCCTACCTTTCTTTCGGGCCCCTGTCAGGGCCGATTCGTTAGCGCCCCTCCGTGTGAGGCGTTATTGCTGACGACATATTTATATCCAAAATCAGTCCATACTTCCACCTCGCCCCCGAACGGTTTTATATGAGGGGTGAACGGCATACACATATACTTCACGCATGGCACACTTTGATATAATAAAGTGTATTTACGTGCTAAAACGCGTTTTCAGTCCAAATAACAAATGGAACTTAACTTTATTAAACCACCCTCAAATTGCATATTTCTAATAAAGCTATGAATAGAATCAGCGATTCATGCCGCGTCTCAACCATTTTCATTTTTATTCAGAAAAAAGTTTGTCCTATTCATTTCTGGTAAACAAATTACCGTTTACCAGACGCTTGATACCGTTCACCGGAAGCTCAGTATAAGGCCCAGCGGATACCGGCTCGCTTTACGGCCCCATTTGTAACAACTTGACTTCTCGGTATAGAAAAACGAACCCGCTTCCCCTAGGGAAACGGGTCCGTTTTCGATTATCTTCGGCCAATTTGGATAAGGCCCTCGAAGATCGTCGGAATCCTAGCGATCGAACTCCGCCAGTGCCTCGCCCAAAAGCCTCAGGCCCTCGCGAAGAACGTCTTCGCTCGCGCAGTAGCCCAGGCGTGCGCCGCAGGGAAGCTCAAAGCGGCTACCGGGGACCAGCAGCACTCCCCTCTCGGCCAACAGGCGCTTACAGAATTCCTCGTCATCCTCGGGAATATCCAGCTGGATAAACGAGGTTGATATTCCCTGCGGGGCCGTCCAGGAAACGCGATGCTGCGTATCGATCCAAGCCTGCGCGATATCGCGGTTGCCAAACACGATCTTGCGATTGCGCTCGAGAATCTTGTCCTTGTGCTCGAGCACGTAGGTCGCCAGGGCATCGTTGAACACGCCGCCGCAGATCATGGTGTAGTCGCGGTAGGTGCGGATGCGGTTGGACACCTCTTCGTCGGCCACGACCCAGCCCACGCGGGCCGCAGGCGTCGAATAGGTCTTGGACACCGAGTTGGTGACAATGGCCTTCTCGTACATGTCGACCATCGACATAAAGGCCTTGGTGTTCTCAAGCGGCAGGTACACCTCGTCGCACAGAGCATAGGCGCCAGCCGAACGGGCGATCTCGGCAATCTGGCCGAGCGTATCGGCATCGAGCACCGTTCCGATGGGGTTCGATGCGTTGTTAATGCAGATGAGCTTGGTATTGGGACGCACCAAGCGCTTAAGCTCCTCGATATCGGGCCTCCAGCCAAGCTCCTCGCGAAGCTCCCAATACTCGACCTCGGCACCGAGCGTACGCGGAATCTCGTAGAGCGGCGCGTAGGTGGGCCACTCGGCGATGACATGGTCGCCGGGCTCGACCACGGCCATGATGGCGTTGAGGTTAGCGCCCGTGCAGCCATTGGTCTGCAGAATGTGATCGGGATTGACCTCGCGACGATACAGCTTGGCAACCTCGGCCTTAAACTCCGGAGAGCCCTCGATCCAGCCGTAGTTCATCTTCTCGCGGTCCAGGCGCTCGTAGAACGTGGCGCCGTCCTGCTCATCGAGCGCGCGCAGCTCGCCCATGGTGAGCGACGAGATCGTCGACTGGGCGATGTCCCACGTGGCGCTCTTCTCCCAAACGTTGAGCCATTCCTCAACGCCAATCGTCTTAATGTCCATGGCCAAGCTCCTTACAAAAGCAGTCATCCAACCGTGTTGACGTTCCTCATACAAGATTGGGGCGGCGCGAAAACCCGCACCGCCCCAATGGGAGACATCTAACGTCAGCTAGATGTATGTATTAAGACCTATACGGGTCCTAGAAGACCTTAGAGGTCCTCGCGCCAGAAGGGCATGCTCATGCAGCGCGGGCCGCCGCGGCCGCGGGAGAGCTCGGCGGAGGGCACGACGAGAAGGTCCAGGCCCTCCTTGTACAGCACGTCGTTGGTGACGGTGTTGCGGGCGTAGACGCAGATCTTGCCGGGCTCGACGCACAGGGTGTTGGAGCCGTCGTTCCACTGCTCGCGGGAGGCCGCGATCGGGTCGCCGCCGCCGCAGGGGATCAGCTTGACCTGGTCGACGCCGGTGGCGTCCTCCAGGACGTGCTCGAGGGTGTCCTCGATCAGGCGGATGTTCACGTCGCCCGGGTTCTTGCCGGCGGTCAGCTCGTAGACGCGCAGGGTGCCCATGATGGCGGGGTGGATCGTGAACTTATCGACGTCGATCTGGGTGAAGACCGTGTCGAGGTGCATGAAGGCGCGCGAGACCGGGATGTCGAAGGCCAGGATGCGCTCGACCTTGGAGTCGGAGTTCCAGAAGATGTTCTGGGCCATGACGTCGATAGCGGCGGCCTGGGTGCGCTGGGAGATGCCGACGGCGAGGGTCTTCTCGTTGATGTTCAGCACGTCGCCGCCCTCGGTGTGGAACTGGCAGTCGCGGCGGAAGTACAGGGAGACGTCCTTGTAGTCGGGGTGGTACTTGAAGACGTACTTGCCGTACAGGGTCTCGCGGTTGCGGGTGACCGAGTACATGCGGTTGAGGTTGACGCCCTCGCCGACGACCGCGAACGGGTCGCGGGTGAAGTAGAGGTTGGGCATCGGGTCGATGATCAGGTCGGACTCGGACTCGGAGTTGACCAGGGAGTCGAGGGTCGTGGACGCCGTGAGGGGCATGTCGATCTCGGCCTTGGTCATGCCGGCCATGGTCTTCTTGACGAACTCGAGGTTGTCCTCGATGGAGTCCAGCTTCTCGCGGACGATCTGCGGCATCTGCTGGCCGCGGATGCCTGCCTCGGCGATGTACTGGTCGGTGAACTCGGCGCGGGCGCCGGGGACCTGGTCGAACACCTCGGCGACGAGGTTCTCGAGGTAGAGGACCTCCACGCCCTGGTCCCTCAGGATCTGGGCGAAGGTGTCGTGCTCCTGCTGTGCGACCTCCAGGAACGGGACGTCGTCGAACAGGAGTCGCTCGAGCTCGTCGGGCGGCAGGTTGAGGAGCTCGTCGCCGGGACGGTGCAGGCAGACCTTCCTGAGCTTGCCGATCTCGGAAGGCACGTGCAGACCTTTCGTCATGGCCTCCTACCTTTCTTTCGGGCC
>CABRZS010000030.1:0-13625 GCA_902475525.1 uncultured Collinsella sp. | reverse complement strand
CGGCGTGGCCGCCGCGGCTGAATTAGACACTCACCATTGTCGGCCTAATCCGCGGCCTTTCATGCAGCAGGGGCTCTCAATGTTTTTATGTCCTGCTCATATCGTCTCTGCTGGCAGCTTGGAACAGTCCTTAAAGCCCGCATCAATCAACTGCGGAAAGCGCATCCCAGAATGAGCGTCCAACATGGGACATAGTTTCCCTTGAGGGCCTCAACCGGAAAATGCATCCCGGAATGTTGCCGGAAAGTGGAACGTAGTTTCCCAAACGGGCCGCTAACGGAAAGTGCATCCCGCTATTGAGCTCCAAAATGGGATGCGCTTTCCGTGTCGGCAGTTCCTGGCAGCCTGGGGCTACTCATTTAAGTCTGTCCCCAATGAGTGCAATGAGTGCCCAATGACTAGTAGTAGGCCCACATGGCTTCGATTTCGTTGAGGACTTCTACGACACCCCAGCGACGGGCGCTGCGGCTGGCCGAGTTGGGGTCGTAGACTCCCACTTGATCGGCATCGTCGATGCCCCAGAGCACGATATAGTGTCCAACACTGGTAAAGGTGCCGGGACGAACCGATGCGATAATGGGCGCACCCGAGCGCAGCGCCTGGGTGATAGAGCTGCGATCGTTATGGAGCTCCGTTCCGTTAAGTCCCAACTGCCACGCGCCGCTCGTCATAAACGACCATTCGGTTGCACCGGTGGGGGCGTAATTGCCCGCCTCGGAAAGCGCGCACATATCGACGGGGGTCATATCGGTGCGTCCCGTCTTAAAGATATAGACCATGGTGAGGCACGTAGGCCCGCAGGCATTTTGGCGGATGGTACCGCCGGCGTAAGGCAGCTCCGACCATGTAGGGTCGATCTGATAGATATGGGGCATCGTGCCGGCTTGCCATTGCGAGCGCGGGGTCGAAAAGGCGAAAGAATAACCGGGCGCGACGGGGGCCTTGAGCAGCTTGTCCTCGGCGGTGGGCTCGAGACCGGCCGAGCCGTGGGACATACAGGAGCTCATAAGCACAAAGACCAGACAGATGAGGATAGAGCACAGTGCGAGGCAAAGTCGACGAGCCGGCAGGGCGGGGGCATTCACGTACGATGTCGAGCGGTAGGGCTTGCCGTCGCGTCCGCCTTGGGGATGCGAAAAGAAGCGGTTGATATGGATGCCGGGCTGACGTGCGCCGTTGCGGCGCAGTTGCGGAACCTCGGCCTGGCGCTGTCGAGTGCGCGCGCCCAGGCGGCTATCTTGCTGCGCGCTTGTGCCCGTGCTCGGACGGCCACTCTGCCGTGTTCTGCTTGTTTGCTGCCGAGACGAAGGCCTGGGTTGCTCTTGAGGGCGTTGCGGATTGCTGCTCGTGGCACTTCTAGGCGTCGGCGTGGTGCGGCCAGCAAGGCGAACGCTTTGTCGCCGTTGATCACCGTCGTTGTATCCGTATGCCATTCGTACCGCCTTGTCTCATGTATAACCTGTCTATCCTACAAAAAAGATGTGCAACAAATGGGTCTGCGCGTCAAAAGCTCGGTAAACGGTACGAAAGGCGCAAAACACACGGTCTCAAAAACATCTCTCTATGCGCCCGATGAGCGTACGCCCGTTGGGCGGGCGGCAACAATGAGCGGCAAACCGTGCCGTTCGTCCCAAAAACGGCGCCGCTCGTTTTGCAGTTCTGCCTTCGGTCGAGCCACAAGCGGCGCTGCTGTGCCAAGGCCGTATCTTAAAGCCACGAAATAAAAGCGCGCGGCAAAACAGACCGCGCAAGGGGTGACGCCAAAGAGGCGTCAATAAGGAAAGGAGGGGAACAATGGCGGACAAGAACGCAGAAGTTGCAGTCGAAGGTAACGGTGGCATGAAGAAAACGCTTTCGCTCTGGAACTTCTTCACCATCGGTTTCGGTGCCATCATCGGTACCGGTTGGGTTCTGCAGGTCGGCGACTGGATGGTCGTGGGCGGCGGTCCCGTTCCCGCTATGATCGCATTCCTCTTGGGTGCAATCTTCCTCGTGCCCGTCGGAGCTGTTTTCGGTGAGCTCACGGCTGCTATCCCCATCTCGGGCGGCATCGTCGAGTATGTCGATCGTAGCTTTGGCCGTACGCTGAGCTACATCACCGGTTGGCTCCTGGCCCTGGGAAACGGCATCCTGTGCCCGTGGGAGGCAATCGCCATCTCGACCCTCGTGTCCGAGATGTTCGGCAGCCTGCCCGGTCTTGAGTGGCTGCGTGCCGTCAAGCTTTATACCATCCTGGGTGCCGACGTTTACCTGTTCCCGACGCTGATCGCGCTCGGCTTTGCAGTCTACGTCATCTTCCTCAACTTCCGCGGTGCCAGCTCGGCCGCCAAGCTCCAGGCCTTCCTGACCAAGGCCCTGCTCTGCGGCATGCTGCTTGCCATGGGCGTCTCGCTGTTCACCGGTTCGCCGGAACACGCCATGCCCGTGTTCTCCCAGGTCACCGGCGCTGGCGGCGGCAAGCCCGCTACCGAGGGCACCAGCCTGTTCGCCGGCATCGTGTCGGTCCTGGTTCTGACCCCGTTCTTCTACGCCGGTTTCGACACCATTCCTCAGCAGGCTGAGGAAGCGGCCGAGGGCCTCAACTGGAACAAGTTCGGCAAGATCATCTCCCTAGCCCTGCTGGCCGCAGGCGGCTTCTACATGGTCTGCATCTACTCGTTCGGCACCATCCTCGACTGGCATGAGTTTGTTAAGAGCCCGGTTCCCGCGCTTGCCTGCCTCAAGGGCATCAACATGCTTCTGTACCTGGCCATGCTCGTCATCGCCACGCTTGGACCCATGGGCCCGATGAACTCCTTCTACGGCGCCACGAGCCGCATCATGCTCGCCATGGGCCGCAAGGGCCAGCTGCCCGAGAAATTCGCCGAGGTCGATCCCAAGTCCGGCGCTCCCAAGCTCGCCTGCGTCGTCCTGGGCGTCATCACCGTCATCGGTCCGTTCCTGGGCAAGAACATGCTCATTCCTCTGACCAACGTGTCGGCCCTCGCCTTCATCTTCTCCTGCGGCATGGTCGCCCTCGCTTGCCTGCGCATGCGCTTCACCGAGCCCGACCTGCCTCGTCCCTACGAGGTGCCCGGCGGCAAGTTTGGCATCTGCCTCGCTGTCGCTGCCTGCGCCGTCATCATCGGCCTGCTCGTGATCCCGTTCTCTCCCGCCTCCCTCAACATGGTGGAGTGGAGCATCGTGATCGGCTGGCTGGCCATTGGCCTGGCCCTCATGGCCTTCACCAATTCCCGCAAAAAGTAACGCCTAGCCGGGGCGGATCGGGTGCGCGGGATCCTCTCTTCCGCGCACCGAACCCGGCACCACTTGGGTAGTTTTGTGAGGCCTTAACCCAACACGGCCTCGCCCACTATATGGATCCATAAGGAGGAACCATGTCCACTAAGTATGCAATCGTTGGCGGCAAGCTCATCGACGGTACCGGTGCCGAGCCGGTCGAGAACTCCCTCGTTCTCGTCGACGACAACGGCAAGATCGAGTACGCCGGCACTATGCAGGACCTTCCCGAGGGCGTTGAGGTTATCGACGCCGCCGGCAAGACCGTCCTTCCCGGCCTGATCGACACCCACCTGCACTTCTCGGGCAACCTGACCGACGATGACACCGATTGGGTCATGCAGCCGCTCCTCGAGAAGCAGGCCGTCGCCGTCAAGCAGGCCTACGACTGCCTCACCCACGGCCTCACCACCGTCTGCGAGATCGGCCGCTTTGGTATCCAGATCCGTGACTGCATCGACAAGGGCGTCTTTAAGGGCCCGCGCGTTCTGGCCACCGGCCTGGGCTTCTGCCGCGTTGCCGGTCACGGCGACTCCCACCACTGCACCCAGGAGCTCAACAAGGAATCCCACCCCTGGGGCGACCAGGTCGATGGTCCTTGGGATCTGCGCAAGGCCGTCCGTCGTCGCCTGCGCGAGAACCCCGATGCCATCAAGATCTGGGCTACCGGTGGCGGCATCTGGCGCTGGGACTCCGGTCGCGACCAGCACTATTGCTCCGAGGAGATCCAGGCCGTGGTCGAAGAGGCAAAGATGGTCGGCATCCCCGTGTGGAGCCACTGCTACAACAACCACGCCGCTGCCTACGATTCCGTTCGCTTTGGCTGCGAGCAGCTGATCCACGGTTTCGATATCGATGAGCGCACCATGGACCTCATGGCCGAGCAGGGCACCTTCTTCACGCCGACGATCGCCTTCCTGCCCACCTGGTACGCCACCTATCCGCCCGTCTACGTCCCCGAGCTGCACGACAAGTACGAGGGCACCCTGGTCGAGAAGGAGCTGCAGCGCAACTACGACTGCCTGCGCGAGGCCAAGAAGCGCGGCGTCGTCATGACGATCGGCTCCGACTCCTTCTCCTTCGTCACCCCGTACGGCACCTGCTCCATCGAGGAGATGTACGAGTTTGTCGACAAGATCGGCTTCACCCCGGTCGAGACCATCACCTGCGCCACCCTCAACGGTGCCAAGATGTGCCACATCGAGGACGAGACCGGTTCCATCGAGGCCGGCAAGTGCGCCGACCTGCTGGTCGTCAACGGTGACGTCGCCGCCGACATCCACGTGCTTAACACCGACAACATGGACGTCATCATGAAGGACGGCTGGATCGTCGAGGCTGGCACCTTTGGCGAGGCCAACAAATACAGCGCCTAAGATACCGTTTGTCGATGGCTGGATGTAAAACACAGTTTTTGATTGCATAATGCAATGGAGAGGGTCGCTTGCGGCCCTCTTTATTGCTATGGGTGCTACGGACAAGAGGGGATGACGGTGGATTTAAACAGGCTGATTCTGGGCAAGAGCTACAACTCTACCAAGGTCTTTCGTACGGCCCAGCATGTGGTTCAGGCCATCCTGCTCGGTGTTGTCGTTCCGGCGCTTATCCTGCTGCTTATCTGGGATTTAACCGATAATCCCAATCCCGTTCCGGGCGTTGTCGTTATTGCCGGCCTGGTCATGCTGTGCTTCTTTTTCTCGTATGTCTTTGTGGTCCCCGACGACCTCACATCGAGCGCAACCGACCGTACGCTCGCCATCGCATCAAAAATATTCGCCTACACGTCGCGTGGCCTTACGCCCGAAGCTGCCCTGGGCGCCTCCAAAATCATTCTGTCCGAAACTATCGCCTCGGCCATCTGCTTCACCGACGGCAAGCAGGTGTTGGCAAGCTGGGGCGAGGACTCGGCAAAGTGCCCTGCCGGCACCCCGGTTGTGCTCAAGACCACGCTCAACGTGATCGAGTCCGGCGAACAGAGTGTATTTTCGCGCGACGCCTCCAATGAGACGGGTGGCTATTTTCCCCGCCTGCGCGCCGGTATTGTCGCACCGCTTACCGTGCGCGGGCATTGCGTGGGTACGCTCGAGCTATACTATCCCCGCCTGAGCAGCATCGATATGCGCCAGACGGCGTTGGCCTCGGGCTTTGCCGATCTTATTTCCACGCAGCTCGCCAGCTTTGAGCTCGAGCGCCAGGACGAGCTTACGGCCCGCGTGGAGCTGCGCGCCCTGCAGTCGCAGGTCGACCCGCATTTTCTCTTCAATACCATCAGCACGATCGTGTCGCTCGTGCGAACCGAGCCCGACAAGGCGCGATCGCTGCTGATCGACTTTTCCAATTACTATCGTCAGACGCTTTCTGACTCCGATACGCTCACCACGCTCGAGCATGAGGTGGAACAGGGCACTCGTTATATCAATCTTATGCAGGCCCGGTATGGCGACGGCCGTCTGCGCGTTTCGGTCGATATCGACTTTGAGGTGCGCGACAGCCTGGTACCGCCGTTTATCTTGCAGCCGCTGCTCGAAAACTGCATCAAGCATGCGCAGCGCGAGACCGAGCCGCTTTCTATTCGTGTTAGGGCTTTTGAGACCGATGACGGCCTGGAGATCATCGTCGAAGATGACGGCATCGGCATGAGCGAAGAAGTCTGCGCGCACCTGTTTGAGCAGCATCGTCGAGAGGAGCCCGAGAGCATTACCGCCGACGGCTCCATCAAGCGAGGCTGCGGCCTGGCACTCTTCAACGTGCTTCAGCGCATCCATTTCTTTTACGGAGAAGATTCTGGCATGCGCGTGAAGTCCCAGGAGGGCGTGGGGACGCAGGTCATCGTTGAGTTGAACGGCGAGCCGCATGAGCCGGCGCCGATGACGGTGTAGCGCGCGGTTGGATTGAGAGAAAAAAGAGGGGAAGCGCATATGTCCGAGGGATGGAACATCTTGGTGGTTGATGACGAGCCTCCTATTAGGGCTGAGCTACGTTATCTGTTGGAAAAGGATGCGCGTGTGGGCCAGATTGCCGAGGCGGGCAATGTCACCGAGGCTGTGGAATCGATCCTGTCGAACAAGCCCGACGTCTTGTTTTTGGATATCACGATGCCCGGCCGCTCGGGAATCGAGCTTGCCGAGACGCTGCAGAACCTAAAGACGCCGCCGGTCGTGGTGTTTGTGACGGCATTTGCCGAGTATGCGGCCGATGCCTATAACCTCGATGCCGTCGATTACATCGTCAAGCCAGTCGAGGATGCCCGCCTGTCAAAGGCGCTCGACAAGATCGAGACCGCTCTGGGCGCTCGCCGTGTCGTCCATGCTCCGAGCCAGCCATTGCGCCTGACGGTGGATCGTGGGGGTAAAAAGGTGTTCATTCCCGTGGCGGATGTCTGCTACTTTGAGGCACGCGCCGATTTTTGCAACGCCGTCTGCGCCGAGGGAACATACCTGATCAATGAGTCGATTTCCTCGCTCGAGCGGCGCCTGGCCTCCGAGGGCTTTATCCGTGTCCACCGCAGTTATCTGGTCAATTTGGAAGACGTGCACAATGTCGAGATCGGCTCCACGGGCCTGATGGAGCTCAGGCTCGATCGCGTGACCTCGACGGTGCCCGTGTCCCGCCGTCGCGCCGCCGAGGTTAAGACGCACCTGGGGCTTGCGTAAGCGGTCCGCACGCCACCGTTTACCGCCGCAGGTTTGGCACGGGCGCGCGGTGGGCATAATGGGTGGCATCGAATGAAATCGAAAGGATCATTATGCCTGCGCTCATTACGCATCATCTGTTTGGCGAGGAAAGCATCGACCGTCTTCCGCAGGGCGTTATCACGTCCGACGAGGAGCGTATTGCCTTTATCCTGGGCAACCAGGGCCCCGACCCGTTTTTCTTCCACATGCTCACGCCGCGCGTTTCCGATTGCACGTTGCTTGCTCAGGTCATGCACCGCTCGCGTATGTCGCGCCAGTTCTCGTGTCTGCGCGACGGCGTGTCGCACCTGCAGCCGCGCGATGCCAACCTGGGTCGCGCCTTTGCGCTGGGCCTGCTGTCGCACTATGTGCTCGACCGCAATGCCCACCCCTTTGTCTACGAGCAGCAGTTTGGCATTGTGGACTCCGATCCCGAGCTCGAGGCTTCGGGCAGCCAAGTTCACGCCGTGCTCGAAAGCGACCTGGACGTGCTGATGCTGCAGCTCAAGCGCGATGGGGCAACGGTCGAGGATTATCCGCCGGCGGGCGAGATCGTCACGACCGACCGCATCAATCGTGTTGCCGGCGTGCTGATGAGCTACGTCGCCGGGCGCGTGTACGGTATCGATATCCCGGCGGGGGAGTACGCCGGCGCCGTAGCCGACATGCAGCTGCTCTACCGCACTATCGAGCCGGCCGGTTCGGCCAAGACGCGCGCGATTGCCCTGATCGAGGGCTTGGTGCACGATTATTCGCTGCTCGACGGCCTTGCTCATCGTGTGACGACCGAGCTGCCCGAGCGTACCGGCAACCTGGGCCACTTGGCATGGAAGAACCCCTTTACCGACGAGGTCTCGAACGAGAGTTTCCCCGAGGTCTTTGACCGCGCGCTGGTCGATTACGAGTGCACGGTCGCCCGCTTTATCGAGACCGGCGATATGGAAGCCGTGACCAACCACGTCAATTACAGCGGTCGCGTGCTCGACGTCGACGAAGAGTTCGACCGCGAAGAGTAGGGCTCGTGCGTGCCCCTTTGCCGAATCCTTACCGGCGCCTCTGGACAATTGGGGTACGATGAACTAACTGCATATCGGGCGAATACGAAGGGGCCCTGTCCATGAAATACACCAAGCTCGAGCGTAACTGGGTTATGTACGATGTGGGCAACTCGGCCCTCGTGCTGCTCAATACCTCGGTGGTGCCCATCTACTTTAACGCCATCAATACCGGTGCTTCCTCGGCAGACCTGGTGGTCGCTTGGGGCAACGCGCAGACGATTGCCTCGCTAGTCATTGCCATGCTCATGCCCATTCTGGGCGCGCTTGCCGATTACGCCGGCAACAAGATCAAGTTCTTCTTGGGCTTCTTCCTCACGGGCCTGGTCCTTTGCCTGGCGCAGGCTATCCCAATGTCCGCCATGGCATTTTTGACCGTGTACGTGCTGTGCACCATCGGCCTTAACTCTTCTATGACGTTCTACGACGCCATGCTGCCCGACATTACCACCGACGAGCGCATGGACGCCGTGTCCAGCTCGGGCTATGCCTGGGGTTACATCGGTTCCACCGTACCGTTCATCATCTGCCTGGCGCTTATCATGGGTGGCCCCGCTCTCGGCGTCCCCACCATGCTGGCAACGCGTCTGTCGTTTATCATTACCGGTGCCTGGTGGCTCATCTTTACCCTGCCGCTCATTCGCACCTATAAGCAAAAGTACGGTCGCGAGCGCGGTCCCCAGGACACCATCGGCCACATCGTGGGCGGTGTGTTCTCCGAGGTCGGACACACCATGCGCGAGATCGCCCACAACAAGACCGTGCTGGTCTACATGATCGCGTTCTTCTTCTACATCGACGGCGTGCACACGGTCATTTCCATGGCAACCAGCTACGGCTCGGCTCTGGGTATCGATTCGACCCAGCTGGTGCTGGCGCTGCTCGTCACGCAGTTTGTGGCCTTTCCGTCCGCCATCATCTACGGCAAGCTCGCCGGACGCGTGGGCACGCTCAACATGATTCTGGTGGCGGTCGCCGCCTACATGGGCATTGTGCTGTTCGCCGCGTTCTTCCTAAAGACCGCCTTTGAGTTCTGGGTGCTTGCCATTATGGTCGGCCTGTTCCAGGGCGGCGTGCAAGCGCTCAGCCGTAGCTACTTTGGCCGCATTATCCCTAAAGAAAAATCCAACGAGTACTACGGCTTCTTTGACATCTTTGGTCGTTATGCAAGCGTCATGGGCACCTTTCTAGTGTCGGTCGTCACCTCGCTGACCGGCAACCCGTCGCTGGGCGTCCTTTCCATTGGCGTGCTGCTGGTTGTTGGCTTTATGCTGCTGGTCCGCCTGTCCCGCATGACTCAGGCGGCGGCGTAAGGCAACCGGGCTCAGTACAGCAATTGTGCCTATCTGCAGTACTCTTTTGGAAGTAGCCGCATAAATCATTCTGACTTCCGAGCAATGTTTAGCCCAAGTGGGTATGATGGAATCAGCTAGGTCGCGGGGCGTCGCCTGTGTTTGGCGGCGCCCCGTTTTTGTGTTGCAAGGAGGGTAAAGGTATGAACGCCACGGTTGTGATCCCAACATATTGGGCGGGCGATGATACCCAAGCAAACGCTCCCGGCACCTACGATCACTCGACGTCGCTCAATGCCGCCAACCCGGAACTCGATCGCTGCCTGACTTCACTCGAACAGGTGCGCGACATTCCGCGCATCATTCTCTTGGTGGTCTGTCCGGTTTCTGCCACGGCCGACGTATCCCATCGCGTGCACGAAATCGTTAATGCGCATCCCACACTTAAGGTCACCGTCGTTACCAATACTCAGGCTTCGCGTGTTGCCGACCGCGTGGCACAGATTGCGCCCAAAGGCTCGGGCGAGTGCGTGAGCCTGCGCGGCTACGGCGCCATCCGCAACATGGGTCTTGCCTGCGCGGCGGTACTGGGGCACGACGCGGTTGTGTTTTTGGATGACGACGAGACCGTCATCGATGCCGACTTTATGAAGCGTGCGACCTATGCGCTGGGCCAGCAGACGCGTCAGGGCCTGCCGATTATAGTCAAGAGCGGATACTTTTATGATCGCGACGGGTCGCCGCTGGCTCCCACGGACAAAGCGGGCATTTGCCATCGCTGGTGGACCAAGCGCATCGAGTTCAACCGTTGGATGAAAAAGGCGCTCTCGGGCACCCGCATCTCGCGCTCCAACTACGTGTGCGGCGGCCTGATGGCCCTGCACGCCCGCGCCTTTACGCGTGTGGCCTTTGACCCGTTTATCACCCGCGGCGAGGACTTGGATTACCTCTTTAACATGCGCATGTTTGGCTACGACGTGTGGTTCGATAACGAGTGGACCGTGCGCCATCTGCCTCCGGAGTCCGAAAAGCGCTCACCGCGCTTTATGCAGGATGTATACCGTTGGTACTACGAACGGGCCAAGTTGACATTCGCCGCGCATCAAAAGGAGCTCATTCCCGTTACGGCGGCATCGCTCATGCCCTACCCGGGCCCGTGGATTTCGCGCGAGCTCGACGACCGCGTGCGCAAGACCGCTATGGTCCGCAGCGTGTTTACTCGCGAGCATGAGGGCTACCTGCGCATCTGGCGCCATGGTATCGACGAGGCAAAGGCCTATGCGCGCCAAAACGCTGCAAGCTACCTGCGTTTCCAGAGCTTTTGGCCCAAGATCATGGACGGGCTTTGGCGTGACGCACAACTGATCAGTATCCTGGAGGGGGCCGAATGATCGACCGCCGCGCCCAGCGCGATAGTTCATTATCAATCTTTCGCATCATTGCCGTTGCCTGCGCCATTTGCGTGCTGGTGTACTTTATTTTTGCCCTGGTGACCGGTATCGAGCCGATCGCCACGGTGATTGCCTGCGCGCTGCTGTGCATCTTTCTGTGCATCTTTATCTTTTTGACGCTCAATCCCGATTCGGTGCGCTCCCAGTACACCGAGGAGACGCTCTCGGTGGCCTCGGCCATGCTCGAGGACATTAAGGGCGGTCTGACGCAGGAGTCGGCGCGTTTGGTGTGCCAGCGCATTTTGCCCGAGACGCGCGCCATGACGGTGGCCATCACCGACGAGGACAACGTGCTTGCCTGCGCGGGCGAGTTTGAGGAAAAACTACTGCCAGATTCTCCCATCCACACGCTTGCCACACGCTACGTTATCGAACATGGCATCGTGCAATCGTTCAACCGTATGGTGGATGTCGTGGGCTCGGACGGCTCGCACAACCAAGTCCCCGCCGGCATTATCGCCCCCATCAAGGTGGGCGATCGTACCGTCGGCACGCTCAAGTTCTACTACAAGACCCCGCGCGCCGTCGACCGCACCCAGTACGCGCTTGCCTCGGGCTTTGCCGAGATCTTGTCCACGCAGCTCGCCATCCACGAGCTCGAGGTGCAAAAGGAACTCACGGCGCGCGCCGAGGTGCGTGCGCTGCAGGCGCAGATTAACCCGCACTTCCTGTTCAACACGCTGAACACCATTGCATCGTTTACGCGCACCGACCCGCTGCGGGCCCGCGAACTGCTTCGTGAGTTCTCATCGTTCTATCGCGCCACGCTCGACAACTCGGGATCGCTTATTCCGGTCTCGCGCGAGGTCGCACAGACCAAGCGCTACCTTACCTTTGAGAAGGCCCGCTTTGGCGAGGACCGCGTGCTTGCGACGTTCGATGTGTCCGAGGACGTGGAAGATACGCTGGTGCCGGCGTTCGTGATCCAGCCGATTGTCGAGAACGCCGTGCGTCATGGTATGGGCGATGACGACGCCCTGAGGATCGACGTGACCGTTCACCAAGACGGCGAGGATGCAATCTTGATTGCCGTGGCCGATAATGGCGTGGGCATGGATGAGGGTACCGCCGCCAGACTGTTTGACGAGCGCTCTGCCCGTCCCGACGCCAGCTCTCCCCAGGGTGGCGGCGCCGGTGTGGCCATGCACAATATTTCGGAGCGCATCCATCGCTTTTTTGGGCCGCACTCCTATACGCGTGTCGAATCGGCGCCGGGCAAGGGCACCAAAGTGCTCCTTCATCTTGATTTGTCAGAGAGCATCTTTGACATTCAAGAGTAAAATAAAAGGCTACGGGCTCAACGTCATGCGACGGATGCCCGGCGTAGTTAGTTGACGAAAGGTTTTATCCCTATGCTGCGTGCGATGATTGTGGATGATGAGGCGCCGGCTCGCTCGGAGCTTCGCTTCCTGCTCGAGCAAACGGGCAAGATCGGCACGATCACGGAGGCGTCGAGCGTCCGCTCCGCCATCGAGATGCTTATGGAAAGTCGCGTGGATGTCGTGTTTCTCGATATCTCGATGCCCGGTGCCTCGGGCCTGCAACTTGCCGAGGCGCTGCATAAGCTCAAAAATCCGCCGGCGATCGTGTTTGTGACTGCGTATAGCGACCATGCGGTCGAGGCATTCGACGTGGATGCCGTCGATTATCTGATGAAGCCGGTCGAGGAAGCTCGCTTGGATCGCGCGATCGAGAAGGTCATGCAACGCGCCAAGCCGGTTACGGACAGCAAGGTGACCATCGAGCGTATTCCGGTGGAAAAGGGCGGCCGCAAGGTGCTCATTCCCGTGGACGACATTCGCTTTATCATGGCCAAGGACGATTACTCCTGCATCTATACCGTCGATGATCGCTTTTTGTCGACGACCTCGCTGGCGCAGTTTGAGGCCAAGCTCTGCGACTTTGGCTTCTTCCGTGTTCACCGCCGCTATATCGTCAACTTGGCGTGCGTTACGGACGTTGAGACGGTGCCCTCGGGCGCCATCCAGCTGGGCATTACGGGCGTCGACGAACGCGTGCCGGTTTCGCGCCGCCGCGTCGTGCCGCTCAAGAAGGCCCTGAGTCTCTAGCACACTGGCCCCGCAGCCCTGTAGACCCATCGTCTGCGGGGCCGTGGGGCCTTTTTTGTATGTATCTGCCGAATCGTTTTTTTTGCGGAAGGGATCCCATGAACAGTGCAAGCGCCAAGCGTATCGACATCATCTCGGACACCCACGGCTATCTTTCGCCTGCGCTCCTGGATGAGCTTGAGGGCGCAGACCTGATCATCCACGCCGGCGATCTCACGTCAGAGATGGACTACGAGCACCTATGCACCATCGCCCCCGTGCGGGCCGTACTGGGCAACAACGATTACTACCGCGACTACGGTCCCGATGTAGACCGTCTTGCGCTCTTTACCTACGAAGGCCTCAAATTCGCCGTAGCCCACTACCGCGAAGACCTTCCGGTGGGATCCGTAGACGTAGCCATCAATGGTCACACCCACGTAACCAAAGAAGCCCAAGTGGGCCGTTGTTTAGTCCTCAACCCGGGCAGCGCTAGCTACCCCAGAGGCACCCGAGGCCCCACCATGGCCAGAATGCTAGTAAAAGACGGCAAGATCATAAGCACCAAATTTATTGATCTAGAGTAACCACAACAAAAACGGGGGATGCAAATGCGTCCCCCGTTTCCATTTGAGCCAAAGGCAGAGCTTCAACAAAAACAATCAGACCAACCCCGCCGAGGAGCACGCGGGCTAGCCGCGCAGCGGCGCACGCCCGCAAAACTGGTTGAATAATGTGACGGCAGGGAGGGCTTCCGGGGCTGAGGGCGGGGGTTAAGTTTGTCGCGAGTTCCGCACGCAAAGGAAAGCACTTAATGTGCTTTCCG
>CABRZS010000029.1:0-17115 GCA_902475525.1 uncultured Collinsella sp. | reverse complement strand
AGTTCGCGATCCCCGGCCTTGACGACGAGTTCCGCGTCATCGTGTCTCCGTGGATCCTTTCCTCGCTGATCACCGATCGCCTTGCCGCTTACTACGAGACGGTCACCAAGCACAACCTCAACTACCGTCGCTACTATCACCAGTTCGACTACTAATAGTTGACCACTCATTTAAGAAGCACCCTGCCCGGGCGCATGCGTCCGGGCATTTTTATGCCGAAATTCGCTAGGAAGGGGATCGAATGAGGCAGTTTATCGTGGCGTCCCATGCTCATTTCGCGTCTGGAATCGTCGAGAGCATCGGCCTGCTTTCCGGTGAGCGCGAAAACGTCCATGCGCTCTCTATGTATGTCGACGGAAACGAGGACCTGTCCAAGGAGGCTGCAGCGATTCTGGACGGCTTTGCCGCGGACGACGAAGTTGTCGTGTGCACTGACCTCTTTGGCGGCAGCGTCAACAACGAGTTCACCAAGATCGTCCAGACGCGTCCCAACACGCACCTCGTGACCAATATGAACTTGCCACTCCTTATTCAGCTGCTGTTCGTACCCGATTCCACTCCGATCGACGAGGCCATTCGCCAGATCGTCGAGGCGGACGACACTAAGGTCAAGTACGTCAACGACCTGCTGGGGCAGGCCGAACTCGATGAGTTTTAATCGTTAGGAGCACATCATGATTCAGATGATTCGTGTAGATTATCGACTGCTTCACGGCCAGGTTGCCGTTAGCTGGACCTCGGCTCTGGGTGCCGACTGCATCCTGTTAGTGAGCGACACGGTCCTCAATGACAAGCTTCGTCTGCAGGCCCTGTCCCTTGCAAAGCCCGAAGGATGCAAGGTCGTCGTCAAAAACACCGAGGATGCTGTCAAGGCGCTCCAGAGCGGTGTGACCGACAAGTACAAGCTCTTCGTGGTTTGCGAGACGATCCAGCAGGCCGGTGCCGTCGCCAAGGCGATGGGCTTCAAGAAGATCAACCTCGGCAATGTGGCCTTTAGCGAGGATGCCCGCCAGGTCTCGACGAGCGTATTCCTCACGCCCGAGAACGAGGCTTACGTGAAGGAGCTGCTCGGCGAGGGCTATGAGCTGTTCATTCAGATGATTCCGGCAGATGCGAAGACTGACGCCGCAAAGGTCATCGGTTAGGGGCTGTCATGGTTATCAAGACGATCCTGATTTTCCTGATCGCCCTTTTGGGCTATTCCGAGTGGCTGACCGGTACGAGTTACCTTCAGCGCCCCATTGTGCTCGGACCGTTGGTCGGCCTTGTCATGGGCGACATGGTGACCGGCACCATTATGGGCGCCACGATGGAGCTTGCCATGGTCGGCGCCATCTCGGTCGGTGCGTATAACCCGCCCGATACGATTTCCGGAACCATTCTGGGCGTGTCGCTTGCCATGCAGGCCGGCGCGGACGCTTCGGCGGCCCTGACCCTGGGCATTCCCATCGCAACGATCGTCCTGGCGCTCGATACGGCCCTGGGCCAGCCGGTCATGCTGCTGCTGGTGCACCGTATCGACAAAAACGTCGAGGACGGAGACACCAAGGCCATCACGCGCAACATGCTCATCGCCGGTTACGCGCAGAGCTGGTGCGGCCTGCTGATCATTCCCCTGGCATTCTTCTTTGGCGCCGATGCCGTCGCCAGCCTGCTCAACATCATCCCCGATTTCGTTCAGACCGGCATGGATGTCGCCGCCGCCTTCTTGCCCGCACTCGGCTTTGCGATGCTGGCGCAGATGATTATGAACAAAACGGTGGCTCCGTTCTTCTTCGCTGGCTTCTTCCTCGTCGCCTACTTTGGCATTAGCACGACGGGCGTGGCGATCTTTGCCGCGATCATCGTCGTCGCGATGACGGTTTTGGGCGAGAAGAAAAAGGCGGAGCAGCCCGCAGTGGCAACCGAGGATCCTGCGATTGGGAGTGGGTTCGATGAGTTTTAAGTTTGAGTCTTCCTACGACGGGTTGATTACCCGCGCAGATCTTAAGAAGCTGTTCTGGCGCTCGATTCCCTATGAGCACTCCTGGAACTACGAGCGTATGGGCCATATCGGCTTTATGTGGGCCCTTATGCCGATTCTTCGCAAGCTGTATCCGCAGGATGCAGACTTTAAGGCCGCACTCAAGCGCCATATGGAGCTCTATAACGTCACGCCGTACATTTCGACGCTCCCCATGTCTATTGCTGCCGCAATGGAAGAAGTCAACGCCACTGAAGAGAACTTTGACACGAGCGCGATCTCTAATGTTAAGCTTGCTTTGATGGGACCGCTGTCCGGCGTGGGCGATGCCTTCTACTGGGGCACGCTGCGAGTTTTGGCAACGGGTGTCGGCACGTCGCTGGCGCTGCAGGGCTCTATTCTTGGCCCGATTTTGTTCCTGCTCGTGTTCAACGTCCCTCACTACATCATTCGTTACCTGCTGACGTTTGTGGGATATCGCTTTGGCTCGGACATGATCAGCAAGGTCCAGGAATCGGGCATTATGGACACGATCGTCAAGATGGCCTCTATCATGGGCGCCATGGTGATCGGTGCTATGACCATGGAGATGGTCACCGTGGACATTCCGCTCATGGTCGGCGCGGGCGATGGCGCTCAGACGCTGGCCGAGCTGCTCAACGGAATCTTCCCGGGCTTTGTCACGATGGGGCTGTTTGGAATCGTCTATCTCATGCTCAAGAAGAAGATGAATCCGCTGCTCATTATGCTCGTGATCCTACTCGTGAGCATCGCCGGCGCGTTCTTTGGAGTGCTTGGTGTTCAGTAGGGCATCCGTCATAATTAAAACAATGTAAGAGGGGGCGTCGCGCACATTGTGCTGCGGCGCCCTTTTGCCGAAAGGTGGACAAGATGGAGTATCCGCAGCTTGCCGTCATGAATATCAGCCATCGTTATTTTGACCTTGAGGAATTCTTTTCCTCGGCTGCGGCCTCGGGCTACACGTGTTGCGAGCTTTGGACCGGGGCGATGCATCTGTATGTCGATTGCCATGGATACGATTCGATCGAGCAGGTGCGGGAGCTGTCACAGCGGTATGGAGTTCGGATTGTGGGGCTTTGTCCCGAACAGAACAACCCCAAGCCGTGGAATATCGCGGCGCGCGGGAATGAAGCGCGTACCCGCACGCTCGCGTACTTTAAGAACGTTGTGGATATCGCGGCGGAACTTGGAGCCGAGCAGGTCATGGTCTCGAGTGGCTGGGCATTTTTAAACGAGCCGATCGAGGACGCGTGGGGTCGCAGTGCCTCGATGCTGCGTGCGATTGCCGAGCATGCGGGAGAACGCGGCGTGCGACTGGTGCTCGAGGCCCTACAACCGGTTGAGTCGATAATCGTGAACTCGGCGGCCGACACGAAGCGCATGATTGAGGCAGTTGACCATCCGGCACTTAAGGCGTGTCTGGATATGGGCGCCATGGCGGTGGCGGGGGATACCATCGACGATTATTTCGATCTGCTTGGCGATGATGTCGCCCACGTGCATTTTGTCGATGTTGCGGCAGATGGCACGACGCATCTTGCCTGGGGTGACGGCGACCGCGATATGCGCGCCGACCTGGATAGGCTGGTGGCGCGCGGCTATCGCGGAGTTGTTTCGGCCGAGACCTATGACGGGCGCTATTTTGCCGACCCCGCAGCTGCCGATGCGCAGGTAATGGCAGAGTATCGTCGTGCGATTGGCGCCTAGGTGGGGTCGGGTTGCGGCAACCTACCCTATGTTTCCAGATGAATACGGTGTGAGCGGCTGCGACGGATTTTCCCCGCAAGCACTCTAGTATGCTAAAGTACCCAGAAGACCGGCGGAGCTATGCCGGTCTTCTGCTCTATATGAAACACAGCATGAGGAGGCTCACCAGATGACGGCCACACCGTGGGGATTCCGGGACATATTGCCCGAGGAGGCTCAGGCGCGCGAGGAGATTGCGCTGACGGTGAAGGGCTGCTTCAGGGAGCATCATTACCTTCCGGTCGAGACGCCGCTGCTCGAGGACAAGGGTTCGCTCGAGGAAGGCGGCCGCATTGCGGACACGCCGTTTAAGCTCTTTGATGACGACGGCCGCCTGCTGGTGGTCCGTCCCGACAACACATTGCCGATCGTGCGCTTGGTCTCGACCCGCATGCGCGCGGCCGACCTGCCGCTGCGCCTTCGCTACGAGGCGCCGGTGGTTCGTGAGTGCCAGCGCAATGCCGGCGGCTCGCGCCAGTTTACACAGCTGGGTTTTGAGCTTATCGGTGCGGGCGACACCGCGGGCGATGTCGAGATTGTCTCGCTCGTGGCCGAGGCGGTGCGCAAGCTGGCGCTGCCCGATGCGCGCATTATCGCAGGTAGCGTGCGTCCGTTTAAGGAGCTGCTCGCGGCGTGCGAGGATCGCGAGCTGGCTGCCGAGGCCCTGCGCTGCGTGCACGCCAACGACTTTGTGGGCCTCGATGCCCGCGTGGCGGCAAGCGACGAGTCCGATGCCGTCAAGGTTGCCATTAGCGAGCTGCCGCGCTTGCACGGCGGCGCCGAGGTTCTCGACCGCGTCGATGTGCTTCTGGCGGCGGCGGGCATCGTCGCGCCGCTCACGCGCGAGCTGCGCGCCCTGGTCGAGGACCTGGCTCCCGAGGACGCCCAGGTGCTGTCCTTCGACTTCTCCATCATGAACTCGTTTGATTACTACACGGGTCTGGTCTTTAAGGCCTATGCCGGCGGCCTGCCTGACCCGGTCGGTTCGGGCGGCCGCTACGACTCCATCTTTACCGGCGCATTTGGCGACGGCATCGAGGTGCCGGCGGCGGGTTTCGCCTTTTCGCTCGAGCGTCTGGAGGCCGCGCGCACCTCGACCGAGGACGCCGCCCCCGATGGCGACCACGCCGTGGGCCGTGGCGCCGAGGGCCCGCTACGCATCGCCGTGCCCAAGGGCTCGCTCAAGGCCGATACGCTCGACGTGCTCGAGGCCGCGGGCTTAGACGTCTCTGAGTTGCGCGACCCCGGCCGTCACCTGATCGTGCGCGGCCGCGACACGCGTGCCGGTAAGGGCGCGGTCGGCGATATCGAGTTTGTCATCGTGCGTCCCAGCGATGCGCCCGCCTTTGTGGGCTGCGGCGGTGCCGATTGCGGCATCTGCGGTTGGGACTCGCTTATCGAGGCAGACCTCAACCTGCTGCAGTTGGTCGATCTGGGTTACGGCCTGTGCACTTTCATTGAGGCGGAGCCCGCGTGGCGCGCCGGCCAGGCCGAGCGCAACTATGCCCGTCGCGGGTCGCTTCGCGTGGCCACCAAGTATCCGCGCATCGCGAGCGCCTGGTATGCCGAGCGCGGCGTGAACGCCGATATCGTCTCGCTGCACGGCAACATTGAGCTGGGTCCCATCGTCGGCATGACCGATCGCATCGTGGATATTACCGCCACGGGCGCCACGCTGCGCGATAACGACCTCGTTATTACTGGTCGCATTATGGACTGCACGGCCCGCTTCTTTGTCAATCCGGGTGCCGCACGTCTGGATCCGCGCGTTCGCAACCTGGCCGATCGTCTGGCTGCTGCCGTGAAGGACAAGCATTTTGAGCCCGTCGCGGGCTCGGCACAATAGCGCGAGCGCGCACGGGCGCCCCCATATCCGGGCTGCGGACCGATTGGCGCCGCCGCTCGGCCTCTCGTTTTTCGAACACAACCTCGACCGATAGGGGATACCGATATGAAGACCATCAAGCTTGCTCCCGGTGAGCGCCTCGTTACCAACCAGCTCAACCGCAAGGGTGTGCTGCCGCAAAACATCGTCGACGCCGCCCGCGATATCGTGGCCAACGTGCGCGCCAACGGCAATGCCGCGGTGCGCGATTACTGCCAGCGTTTTGATGGCGTTGAGCTGCAGAGCTTCCGTCTGCCGCAGGAGCAGATCGATGCCGCGCTCGAAGGCCTCGATCCTGCCTTTGTTGCCGCGTTGGAGAAAGCTGCACGCCAGATCCGCGAGTTCCACCAGCGCGAGGTCGAGCAGAGCTGGTTTACCACGCGCCCGGACGGCACGATGCTCGGCGTTAAGGTGACCCCGCTCGCGGCGGCCGGCATCTATGTGCCGGGCGGTCGTGCGCAGTACCCTTCCACCGTGCTTATGAACGCCATTCCCGCCAAGGTGGCCGGCGTCAAACGCGTGGTCATGGTGACGCCGCCGCAAAAGGACGGCCTGATCAGCCCGTATACGCTTGCCGCGGCAAAGCTCGGCGGCGTGGACGAAATCTATATGGTGGGCGGCGCCCAGGCTGTGGCCGCGCTGGCGTACGGCACCGAGACCATTCCGCGTGTCGACAAGATTACCGGCCCGGGCAACGCCTTTGTTGCCGCCGCCAAGCAGATTGTCTCGGGCGACGTGGGTATCGACATGGTCGCTGGCCCGTCCGAGGTCTGCGTGTTGGCCGATGCCACGGCCAAGCCCATGGTGGTCGCTGCCGACCTGATGGCACAGGCCGAGCACGATCCGCTGGCTGCCTGCTACCTGGTGACTTGCGACGAGCAGTTTGCGCGCGAGGTCGAGGCGGGTATCGACGTTCTGGTGGCGCAGTCCCCGCGCGCCGAGATCACGCGCGCCTCGCTCGATAACGAAGGCACCATCGTGGTGGCCGCCGACATGGCTGCCGCCGTCGAGGCCGTGAACACCGTCGCGCCCGAGCACCTTGAGCTGCACTGCAAGGATGCGATGGGCCTGCTCGGCGGCATTCGCAACGCCGGCGCCATCTTTGTGGGCGCTTGGAGCTCCGAGCCGCTCGGCGATTATGTTGCCGGCCCCAACCACACGTTGCCGACCGGCGGCACGGCCATGTTCTCCAACCCGCTTTCGGTCGAAGAGTTCGTCAAGCGCTCGAGTGTCATTTGCTATACGCCCGAGGGCCTGCTCTCCGACGCTCCCGCGACGCAGCGCCTGGCCGAGGCCGAGGGCCTGTGGGCGCACGCGCTTTCGGCCGCACTGCGCCGCCGCGTGCTGGAGCAGGGCGAGGATGCCGTGAGCGCCGCGTCGCTGGCTACGGCCGACCTGACTAAGGTTGCCTGGCCGGGCGACGCCGTGGCGACGGTTGCCGAGGGCGTGGACCTGGCGGCTGCGGGCGCGGATGGCGCTGGCGCGACCGGCGGGGAGGCCTAATATGGCCGAGCTCACACCTCGCATGAAGGAGCTCGTCCAGCCTTACTTGGCTGGTATTGAGCCCTATGATCCCAACTTTACGCCCACGCGCATCAACCTTTCGGCCAACGAGAACACCTATCCCGTGCCGGCCGGCGTGCGCGAGGCGGTCGATGCGGCGCTTGTCGCCACCCCGCTCAATCGCTATCCCGATCCCATGTCCAACGACCTGCGCGACGAGCTGGCCGCCTGGCATGGCGTGACGCGCGAGAACATCTGCGTGGGAAACGGCGGCGACGAGCTGCTCTATAACTATCTGCTGGCGTTTGGCGGCGCGGGACGGACTCTGCTCAACTGCCCGCCGTGCTTTAGCGAGTACGCGTTCTTTGCGTCGCTGTGCCAGACCGAGGTGCGCGACGTGTGGCGCGACCCGGCGACTTTTGAGCTCGACCAAGCGGCTGTGCTCGCGGCGGCGCCCGAGTGCAACCTGGCCATCGTGACCTCGCCCAACAATCCCACGGGTGATGTGGCTCCGCTCGACTTTGTCGCGGCGCTGTGCGATGTGTGCCCCGGCATGGTGATGGTCGACGAGGCCTACGTGGAGTTTGCCGACGATTCGTTTGGCGCGGCCACCACGGCGCAGGGGCTTATCGCCGAGCATCCCAACCTGGTGATTCTGCATACGTTGTCCAAGGCGTTTGGCGCTGCCGGTACGCGTCTGGGTTACGTTATCGCGGCGCCGGAAGTCATCGACGTGTTCGCGGCGATTCGCCAGATCTATTCGGTCAATGTGCTGAGCCAGGCCGCCGCGCTTGCCTGCGTGCGTGCCCGCGATGCCTACGCGCCCGTGGTGGCGCAGGTCGCATCCGAGCGCGAGCGCGAGCTGTGCGCCCTGCGCGCAATGGCTGCCGAGGGCATGCCCGTGGAGGCATGGCCGAGCGCGGCGAATTTTGTGCTCGTGCGCACGCCGCATGCCACGCGCGTGCGCGAGCGTCTGCGCGACGAGTATTCGATTCTGGTGCGCGACTTTAGCTATGCGCTGGGGCTTGCGGGCTGTCTGCGCATTACCGTGGGTACGCCGCGGGAAAACGACGAGGTACTGGCTGCGTTTGCCGCGCTGGTGAAGGAGGAGATGTAGATGGGCCGTTATGCCGAGGTAACCCGTAAGACGGGGGAGACCGATATTGTCGTCAAGCTCGACCTGGATGGAACCGGTGCGTGTGATATCTCGACCGGCGTGCCGTTTTTCGACCACATGCTTAACGCCTTTGGCCGCCATGGTTTGTTTGATTTGACGGTGCGCGCGGTGGGCGACGTCGAGGTCGATGCGCACCACACCGTTGAGGATACGGGCATTGTGCTGGGCGAGGCGTTTTGCCAGGCGCTGGGTGACAAGGCGGGCATTACGCGCTTTGCCGATGCGGCGATTGCCATGGACGAGACACTCGTGATGGCCGCCGTGGATATCTCGGGTCGCGGGCAGGCCTACTGCGAGCTGCCCGTGCCGACCGAGCGCGTGGGCAGCTTCGATACCGAGCTAGCCGTCGAGTTCTTCTACGCCTTTACGCGTGACGCCAAGCTCACGCTGCACGTGCGCGAGCTGGCGGGCGGCAACTCGCATCACATTATCGAGGCCGCCTTTAAGGCCGTGGGCCGCACGATGCGTCACGCCTGCGAGCTCGATCCCCGCGTGCAGGGCATTCCCAGCACCAAGGGCTCGCTGTAACCTACCAAAAAGGGACAGGTTTATTTTGGCAGGTTTTATCTGCTGAAATGCTGTCTCATGTGGTGGGTGAACGTTTAACCGACCAAAATAAACCTGTCCCTTTTTGGCAGGTTTTGGATGATGGGAAAAGGGAGGGTCGCGTGGGCGAACCGAAGATCGTGGTGGTCGACTACCACAAGGGCAACTTGTCGAGCGTCGTGCGCGGGCTTGCGCGTGCCGGCGCTGCCGCTTGCACGTCGGATGATCCGGAGCAGATCCGCAACGCCGACGGCCTGGTCATCCCGGGCGTGGGTGCGTTCTACGACGCGATCGCCTTTATGCGCCAGAGCGGCGAGGCGGACGCAGTGCTCGATGCCGTCGCCGCCGGAACTCCGCTGCTCGGCATCTGTCTGGGCCTTCAACTATTTTTTGAGCGTGGCGACGAGGGCGTACCCGCGGACGAGGGCGCGGACGCGGACGACGACGCCTCCGAGCAGGCTGGCGGTCCCTGGGTCGATGGGCTGGGCATCATGCGCGGCTCGTGCACGCGCCTGGAGTCGAGCCGTCTGAAGGTGCCGCACGTGGGGTGGGACCAGGTGCACATGACGCCCGCCGGTGCGGCCGATCCGCTGCTTGCCGGTTTTGCCGAGGGCGCCAATATGTACTTCACCCACAGCTATGCAGTGGCCGACGACGCCGATGCCGCCGATGTGCTGGCGCGCACGCACTACACGCGGAGCTTCCCGTGCATCGTGCGCCACGGCAACGTGTGGGGCTGCCAGTTCCATCCCGAGAAATCCTCTGCGCTGGGTCAGCGCATCCTTAAGAACTTCGTGAGTATCGTCGAGGGGGCCGGCCGATGATTCTGTTTCCTGCAATCGATTTGATCGGCGGCAAGGTCGTGCGCCTGGAGCGCGGCGACCGGAGCCGCTGCAAGGTATATTCCGACGACCCCGTGGCCGTTGCCCGCTCCTTTGCCGAGCAGGGTGCGAGCTGGGTGCACGTCGTCGACCTGTCCGCTGCCTTTGGCGAGGACGAGGACGCGTGCGCTGCCAACTCGGCAGCGATTAAGGCCATCTGCGGCATCGACGGTCTGTCCGCGGACGTGGGCGGCGGCGTCCGTTCGCTTGCACGCATCGACGAGCTGGCCGGCTATGGCGCTCGCCGCATTGCGCTGGGCACCGTGCTGGTGACCGAGCCGGGTTTTGCCGAGGTAGCAGCGCAAGGCTTTGGCGAGCTGCTGGTGGCTGACATTGCCGCACGCGACGGCCAAGTCAAGGTGAACGGCTGGCGTGATGGCGCGGGCGTGGCGCTCGACGATGCTGTGGCGCAGCTTTCCGAGCTGGGCTTTAAGCATCTGGTATATACCGACATCGCGCGCGATGGCATGCAGACGGGCATCGATGTGGCGGCGTATCGCCATGTTGCCGAGGTCGCGGGATTTCCCGTCGTGGCTTCGGGCGGCATCTCGACGCTCGACGACATCCGCGCGCTGGCCGCGGTGGGCGAGGGCGCGATTGAAGGTGCCATCACCGGCCGTGCGCTCTACGAGGGCAACTTTACGCTGGTACAGGCGTTGGCCGCTGCCCGAGGGGAGGAGTAGCCCATGCTTGCCAAGCGCGTGATTCCCTGTCTGGATGTTAAGGACGGCCGCGTGGTCAAGGGCGTCAACTTTGTGAGCCTGCGCGATGCGGGCGACCCGGTGGAGCTGGCCCGTGCCTACGATCGCGAAGGTGCAGACGAGGTCGTCTTCCTGGACATTACCGCCACGAGCGACAACCGCGCAACGACCATCGAGATGGCGGCGCACGCGGCCGAGGAGCTCGCTATTCCCTATACCGTGGGCGGCGGTTTCCGCGACCTGGCGGGCATGCGAACCATGGTGGCGGCCGGTGCCGACAAGGTGTCGCTCAACTCTGCCGCCGTGCGCGACCCGTCGCTGATCAGCCAAGCTGCCGCGGTGTTTGGCAGCCAGGCCGTGGTCGTGGCGATCGATGCCAAGCGCGTGAGCCTGCCCGGTCAGCCGGATGCCGACAAGTGGGAGGTCTTTACCGCAGGAGGCCGCAACGCCACGGGTATCGATGCGGTGGCGTGGGCCGAGGAGGCGGCTCGTCGCGGCGCCGGCGAAATCCTACTGACCAGCATGGACCGCGACGGCACCAAGGCTGGCTTTGACCTGGCGCTCACCCGCGCTGTGGCCCGCGCGGTGCCAATCCCCGTCATTGCGAGCGGTGGCGTGGGCACGCTCGAGCATTTTGCCGAGGGTGTGATCGAGGGCGAGGCCGACGCCGTGCTGGCGGCCAGCGTCTTTCACTTTGGAACTTTCAGCATTCGCCAGGTGAAGGAGTATATGGCCAGCCAAGGCATCCCTGTGAGGCTGGACTTCTAGTGCTGCGGCTTGCCCAGGCACCGCATCTTGCCGCTCAAACCGTCGCTCGCGTACCAAAGTACGCGTCGCTCCTCTTTCGCGGCAACCTGCGGCACCTGGACAACCCTCGCCGACCTGTGGGATTTCGTTTGTTACTTGGGAGAAATGATGACTGAGGTAATAAATGCTACCGAGCTTAAATACGACGCCCACGGGCTGATTCCTTGTGTGGTTCAGCAATATGACACCGGCGAGGTGCTTATGGTTGCTTGGATGAACGAGGAATCGGTGGGGCTGACGCTCAAGACCGGGACCACGTGGTTTTGGAGTCGCAGCCGTCAGGAGCTCTGGAACAAGGGCGCGACGAGTGGCAACATGCAGGAGGTCAAGGAGCTCTGGGCCGACTGCGATAGCGATACGCTGCTGGTCAAGGTGGACTCACCGGGCCCGGCCTGCCATACCGGCAACCGTACCTGCTTCTTTAAGCGCGTGGAAGGGGGAGTGCGATGAAAGTCGTGACGCCGTTCGAGGTCGCCGAATGCAACACCGAGCTCCTCCGCGCGGGCGTGCCATGCCGCGTGCACCTGACTGATGCCTGCGGGGCGCAGTCGCTTTGGCTCGAGGCCGAGAAGGAAAGGCTCAATGAGGCCCATGCCGTCATCGTCGAGTTCTTTGAGAAAAAGGGCGCAAAGCCTCGGTTCGATGAGACCGGTACCTACTTTACGCTGCAGTAACGAGAGGAAATAACCATGGGAGTCAGAACAGCTAACGTGCAGCCGGGAAACATCGGTGAGACGCTGACGGGACTGGCCGAGGTGATTCACGGTCGTCGCGACGCATCGCCGCAGGAGAGCTATACCGCGCGTCTGCTGACCGACGTCGAGGACGAGCTTCTCAAGAAGCTTGCCGAGGAGGCGAGCGAGGTGATCATGGCCTGCAAGGATAACGACCACGATCACATCCGCTACGAGGCCGGCGACCTGATCTACCACCTGCTCGTGACGCTCGAGCGCTACGGCATCACCCTCGACGAACTGGCCGGCGAACTCAACGCCCGCCGCCACTAGTCATTGGGGACGTTCTTAAACGACTAGTTAGGCGAGGGGCGTGGATTCCCATTCGCCGGTGGGGTGGGGGATATCGAAGGCCCGGAAGCCGCAGTCGTAGGCGTGGGCCTGGGCCTCGCGGATGTTCCAGCAGATGTCGCAGGCGCGGTGCGCGTCCGAGCCAAAGGTGATGGGCACCTCGGCATGGGCGAAGCGGCGCAACAGCCCGGTCGCGGGGTAGTAATCGTCGAGCCCCTTGCGCGGTGCGGCGGTCGAGACCTCAACGCGGCGACCCGTATCGTGGGCGCATTCGGCCATCTGCTCCCAAAACGGCGCGGGGTCAAAGTCGGGTGCAAAGCCGTCCTTCGAAAAGCGCATGACCAGGTCGGGATGGGCCATCGCGTCAAAGTTGAGTGAGCTTTCGCAAGCACGGCACCAGTCGTCGACGTAGCACTCCCACACGCCGCGCACGCCTAAGTTTTCCCAAACATGCAGGTTGGTATCGTCGTCGATCCAACCGCAAAGGGAATCGGGTGTATCGGGGCGCGCGACGTCCTCTGTCCCTGCCGTGCCCGCGGCGCCTGCCGCAATATCGCCCGGGTTGCCAATCCAGTGCACGCTGCCCAGACGTACGACGGCGCCCTGGGACCAGTGCTCTACCAAGGGCTCGCAGCCCTCGTACCAATCGCATTCAAAACCGTAGATAAAGGTGAGCTCCGGCGCAATCTGCGCGGCGAGTTTGCGGGCGTCCTCAAAGGCCAAACGATGTGCCGGCAAGTCGCCCTCGACGACCTGCACCTCGCAGTTAGCATCCATACTGGCGGGCAGGGTAAGGTGGTCGGTCGAGACCATGACGCGGCAGCCGGCGGCAGCAGCGGCACGGACGTTGTCCTCGAACGAGGCGTGCCCGTCCGAGAACGAGGTATGAGTATGGCAATCGACCAGCGGGCAGGCGGGCATGGCGACTCCTTTGCATTTGGTGAATCCGCTCCATTGTAATGGTGCAGCTCTCAACACGCCGCGCACGCCGGGTGCCTAAATCGAGTGGAAAGGCGGGGCGGCGCGTGCCGGCGCCGGCGACTACTTGCTTCGTGCCGCCGCGCGTTTGGCCTGCACTGTTACCATCGCGTGTCTCACGGCGGTGATGGGGCGATAGCGGATCATACGCGGTCCCGACCAACGCATAACCTCGCGGATCTTCTCGCGCATGGCAGGCCGGTAACAATGCGAAGGACATGCCGAGCAAAATGTCTTGGTGCCCATGTGCGGGCAGTGCTCAATGCGCGCGATGGCGTATTTCTGCAGCTCGGCGCATTCGGGGCAGAGCGTAATGGTTCGAAGGCCGAGTTTCACGCGCACGGACTCATCGTCGCCAGCCTGTTCGACCACATGCCCGCCGCCATGATGCCCACGACACCACAGCGCAATCATCTGCGACACCATTTGGGCCTCGCGCTCACGTTTGCGTGCCAGCTCCGGCGTGTCGGCGGTGCGCGCCATCTAGCTCAGCCTCCCGTGCTCGACCGAAAGCGAGAAATCGGCAAACGCGCAGGTGCTGGCTCGGTGGCTTACGAGCACGATGGTCTTGCCGCGGCGCTTGAGCTCGTCAACGGCCTGCATTACGGCTGCCTCGTTGAGAGCGTCAAGTGCGCTGGTGGGCTCGTCGAGCAAGATGAAAGGCGCGTCGTTGAGGAAGATGCGCGCAAGGCCGATGCGCTGGCGCTCGCCGCCCGAAAGCGAGTCGCCCAGCTCGGCAACGGGCGTGTCGAGACCCTGCGGCAGGCGGTCGATGAGGGCGGTAAGCGAAGCGGAGCGGCAAGCGTCGAGCAGCTCGGCATCGGTGGCGCTGGCGTGCGCAACCAGCAGATTCTCGCGTACGGTGCCGCAGAACAGATGTGTGTCCTGGGTCATATAGGCCTCGTGGCTGCGTAGGCTCGCCGTGTTGATGTGGCGGGCATCGACGCCGCTCACCGTGATGGCGCCAGCTGCGGGGTCCCAAAAACGCATGAGCAGCTTAAGCAGCGTCGACTTGCCCGAGCCCGAGCGCCCCATGATGCAGGTCATGGTACCGGGCGCAAAGGTGCAGGTCACGTCGTCGAGGATGAGACTCGCAGCGGTGTCGTTCGCGATCTGCTCCGTGGCGCCCGCACCGCCCGCGTCCACGCCGCCCGCATAACTAAAGCTCACATGCTCGGCTGCGGCGCCGGCAAACTCAACGTCCTGTCCGTCGGCGACCTCGGCGCACTGGGGCTGCTCGTCGAGCAAATCGAGCACGCGTGCGCCCGAGGCGAGCGTCTCCTGCAGTGAGGCACCCAGGCGGCTCACGGCCATCACCGAGCCAAACGACGACACAAAGGTAAAGACGGCGACAAACGCTGCGGCAAAGTTAATCGTTCCCGCAGCCACCAGCTGCAGCGCACGTCCGAGCATCACCAGATTGGCCGCAAGAATAAGCACATCGGCTACGGCCTCGCTGGCCGCTTGGCGGCGCTTGAGGCGCGCGTCCACGGCGCCGACTTGCTCGGTCAGCTTGCCCAGGGCACGGCTGCGATCGGCGCCACCGGCAAACTGGATAGTCTCGGATGCGCCGCGCAGACTGTCGAGCACAAAGGCACCCAGCTTACCGGCGCCCTCGCGGCTCTGGCGGCCGGTGGTGCCGCATGCCTTGGCCGAGGTCAGGGGCAGCAGCACGCCCAGGACCGCGTAGGCCACGAGCGCGATGCCCGCGAGCTCGGGGCTCACAGCCAGCAAAAAGCCCTCAAACACAACGGTGCAGACCAGAGCTATGGCAATGGGCGAGATGGTGTGCGCGTAGAAGACCTCGAGCAGCTCGATATCCGAGGTGACCAGGCTCACGAGCTCGCCCTTGCCGCGGCCCTCGAGCTTGGCGGGGGCGAGCTGGCGCAGGGCGCCAAACACCAGGTCGCGAATGTGCGCGAGCAGACGGAATGCGATGTAATGGTTGCAGAGCTGCTCGCCGTAGTGGAGCGGCCCGCGTGCGATGCCGCAGGCGGCACAGGCCGCGCATGCTGCGATAAGACCAAGCCCCAAGGCGTTGCGGCCCAGCGCGGCCATAAGGCCGAGGGCGCCAAAGGCCGGCACGAACGCGGCGGTGAGCATGCCAATGCTGCCCAGCGCGACGGCTAGCACAAGCCAGCCGGCAAGCGGTCGGACGAGCCCCATCATGCGCCACATGATGGACGGCGCCGAGCGACGGGCGCGGCCGGAGTCAGGCGCCGCGGTAGCGGAAGACGAACTAGTACCGTTGAGGCCATCGGCACAGGCGGCGCTGCCGTCAACAGCCTCAGCCGCGCCGGCATCCTCGGCATTATCCTCCGCATACGCATATGCCGAGAGCTGCTCCTGGCTGTTCCACATGCGCGCATAGACGCCCGCGGTGGCCAAAAGCTCGCCGTGAGTCCCGCGTTCGGCAATACGGCCACGCTCCAGCACCAGAATCTGGTCGGCGTCCACGATTGTCGACAGGCGATGCGCCACCACGATTACGGTGTGCTCGCCGGCGAGTGATGCAATGACCTCGCCGATTGCGGCTTCGCTTGCGGCGTCCACATTGCTCGTCGCCTCGTCAAACACATAGATGGGCGAGTCGTGCAGCAGGGCGCGGGCCATGCACACGCGCTGGCGCTGGCCGCCCGAAAGGTTGGTGCCACCCTCGTTAATCACCATGTCGAGCCCGCCGTTGGCCCGCACAAAGGCCGCCACGCGCGTGCGGTCGAGCGCGCGCAAAAGCTCGGTGTCGGTGGCGTTGGGCTGGGCGAGCAGCAGGTTGTCGCGCAGGGTGCCGGCAAACAGGTAGCCGTTGGTGGGCACCAGCGTGACGGCGCGCATGAGTGAGGTGGCCGTGGCATCGCGCAGCTCGACGCCGCCAATGCGCACGCTGCCGCGGTAGGCGTCCTTGCGGCCCGCGATAATCCCCGCGAGCGTGGACTTGCCGCCGCCGCTTTCGCCCACGAGTGCCACGAGCGAGCCGTGCGCAATGGTCGCGCTGGCGCTGTCCAGCACGGTGCGGTCGCCGTAGGCATAGCTCATGCCTGCGAGCTCGATATCGCCGCGACCATCAAGCTCAACATCGCCGCGCTCGGGCTCGGGCGTATCCAAAATGCCAAACATGCGGCGCGAGGCGGCCATGCCGTTCATGGCCGTGTGGAACAGCGATCCCAGGCGGCGCATAGGCAAAAAGAACTCCTGTGACAGAAAGACGATGAGGAAGGCAGCCTCAAAGCCGATCTTGCCCGTGGCGAGCTGCAGTGCGGCCACGATAATGCCGAGCGCGGCGCCCATATAGACGACCAGGTCCATAACGCAAATGGAGCGCAGCTGCATCACCAGCAGGCGCATGGTCGCTGTGCGGAAACGCTCGGACTCGGCGTTGATGCGCTTGTGCCAGTCGCGGTCGGCCTGATACACCTTAAGGGTGGTGAGACCCTGCACGGCCTCCAGGAACATGCCGCCCAGGTCGACGTAGCTGCCCCAGTACTCGGAACCAATCTTTTTGGCGTTGCGCATGACCATCATGATGGAGACGGGAATGACCGGAACGCAGGCGAGCAGCAGCGCGGCGGGAAGACCCGCCTGGCCCACGAGCAGTACAAACAGCGTGATGGGTGCCAAGCCGGCAAAGAATGCTCATGTACGGTAAAGAAGCAAGCAACCGAAAACAATAGATAGACCGCCAGCACTACACTATTCCGAACCAAAGACCAAAAGATAAGCATTTTGAGAAAATCTAAACTTTTGGATTTTCCTACAATGCCGACTACGGCGGAATCCCTCCCACTCCTTATATATTTCTTTCTGTATACATTGAATTTGTATTTAGTAAAATGCAGACAACACCACGGATCGGCTTTTGGCTGGACAATTCCAACCAAACACCGC
>CABRZS010000028.1:0-20613 GCA_902475525.1 uncultured Collinsella sp. | reverse complement strand
CCTGCCGTCCTGCGGAAAGATTGGGGGGCAAAGCCTCTGGCCTCCCCTACGTTAACGTCGCTTGCGGCGGCTACAGGGACCTACGCCCTGGAAAGTCGCCGGGCTGATGTTCTGCATTTTATTGATAGGGGCGCTTATTAGAGGCAGGCCTCGGCAATGCGGCGCTTGAGTTCGTCGATGCCGGTGCCGGTCTGGGAGCTTGTGATGATTACGTTTTCGGCCGGGACGTTGAGTTGCTTTTTGATGGCTGCAGCCTGGCGGGCCTGCTGGGTGCGGCTGAGCTTGTCGGCCTTGGTGAGGCAGACGATAAAGTTGAACTCGTTGCCCTGCAGGTAGTCAATCATGTCATGGTCGAGCTTACTGGGGTCGTGGCGAATGTCCACCAGCGACACAACCAGGTTAAAGCTACGCTCGGAGTCGAAAAAGTCGCCGATGAGCTCGGCCCAACGGTCGCGCTCGGCCTTGGAACGGCGAGCGAAACCGTAGCCCGGCAGGTCCACAAAGTGCACGTCGTCGGCCTCGAAGAAATTGATGTTGCTCGTCTTGCCCGGCGTGCTCGAAACCTTGACCAGGTTCTTGCGACCAAAGAGCTTGTTCATGATGGAGGACTTGCCCACGTTGGAGCGGCCCACAAAGCTCACCTCGGGACAGGTGGACTCGGGGATCTGCGAAACCTTGCCGTAGCTGGCGACGAACTTGGCAAGCTGGTAGTTAATGGAATCGGCCATGGACACTCCTTGGTCGTAGGATTTTACAAAACGGGCGTGCTATTGCGCGGCGGCAATACGACGGACGATGTCAAGCGTGATGCCGCTCGCGGTGCGAGCGTACTCATCCAGATCGAACTCGCGCTCGCAAAACGCGTCATATGCCTCGTCACAATTATCGCTGATAGCGCGCAGCACCAGGCAATCGACACCATTCTTGGCCGCGATGTGCGCAATTGCCGCGCCCTCCATCTCGACGCAATCGGCATGCGTGGCCTCAATCGCAGCGTTACGCATGGCGTCACCCGTAACAAAGCGGTCACCCGTGGCGATAGTGCCACACAGGAACTGCTTGGGGTCCATCTCCGCAGCCGCTACATCCAGCGATGCGTCCACAAACCCGTGCTCGGCAAGCACGACGGCGGCAACATCAGCCAACGCCGGCGTCGAGGCAAATTCCTCAAGCCCCGGCGCCGACTCGGCGATGAGCGCCGTGTCGGTATCGAGATAGCGCAGGCACTTGCCTATAACCACGTCGTTAATATGGAGCTTAGGGTTCAGGCCACCCGCAATGCCCGAAAACACAACGGCCTGCGGGGCATATTTGCTGATGAGATGCTGCGTTGCCGCCGCGGCGTTTACGGTTCCCATGCCAGCGGTCGTAGCAACAACGGACAAACCGTCGAGCTCGCCGCTGACAACGGTCAAGCCCGCCTCTTGTGCCACACGAGCGCCGTTCAGTTCTTCTTTAATCTGCGCAACCTCTTTTTCGAGTGCACCGATGATTGCGATGGTAGACATACCATCCCCCAAACCCGTGAAAACTGCTATCCACGGTATGGTACCAGCATTTTGACTCAACCGCGCAATACGAAGCCGCTAGACCAGCGCAGCGCGGGTATCGTAGGGGAGCAAAATGACTTGCTAGCCGATGGCGTTTTTGAGTTCCGCACGGCGCTTTTTCATGCCGGCCATGACGGCGTTGCGCAGCTCGGGCATGCGCGCGGTATCCATCTGGGGCACGCCCTCGAGCTTATAGGGAATACCCAGCTGCTCGTACTTGACGACACCCATCGTGTGATACGGCAGCATTTCCAGGCCCACCACGTTGTGCCATGGAGCGATCAGGCGACCGAGCTTCTCGCATTCCTCCGCCGTATCGGTGATACCCGGCACCACCACGTGGCGAATAACAACCTTAATCTTGCGACGAGAAAGCTCATCGCCAAACGCCAGGATGCGCGCGGGATCGCAACCGGTCAGCTTTTTATGCTCAGCTGGATCGGCATGCTTGATGTCGAGCAGCACCATATCGGTCTCGTTGAGAACGGCATCGAACTTCTCGGGGCGGTTGGGATCAAATGCATAACCGCAGCTATCCAGGCAGGTATGCACGCGGCCATCGGGGTTGTTGTGCATGGCGCGGAACAGGTCGGCCAAAAACTCGGGTTGCAGAAGCGGCTCGCCGCCCGAAACGGTAATGCCGCCACTGCGATAGAACTCATGGTTGCTCTGGAACTCGTCCATTAGGTGCTCGACGGTCACCATCGTGCCGCCGTTAACCGACCAGGTATCGGGATTGTGACAATATGCACAACGCATGGGGCAGCCCTGAACAAATACCACAAAGCGGATGCCGGGACCGTCGACCGTTCCCATCGTCTCGATCGAATGTACACGGCCCAGGGCAAATGCAGAGTCCTCGGGACGAGCATCCACACCCTCGAGCGTCATCTCAGCCATTCCCGCTACCTTGCCTCTCTTTGGTTTTAGCTACATACATGCCAGAGCCATTCTAGCCCATACGCATGATGGTTAAACGGTTTAGCGCTCAATTGGGTCACTCTATTTGCCCCACGCAAAAGCGGCGAGAAGGTTGTCGCAACCCGCCCGCCGCCGTGGTAATAGATATCGATAGACGCCCGGCCTTTACGCCTTGAGCGTGAGCACCGCACCGAAGGCGGTCGGGCCGCAATGGCTCGAGATGACGCCGCCAACCTGAGTCCAGGCAACGTCCTCAAAGCCCAGATCGTGCGCATAGACTTCCATGTCGTCGCGCAGCTCCTCGGAAAGACCCACCGAATACGCCAGGCCAATGTGCGAGTAGTCAATCTCGCCCTTCTCAACCATGTGATCGATAAAGGCGCGAGCGCACTTGAGCATAGAGCCGCGGAACTTCTTAGTTGCCACGAACTTGCCACCCGTCACCTCAATGCAGGGCTTAATCTTGAGCAGATGGGCACCGAGGAATGCCACGTTGGACAAACGACCACCTGCCTTAAGGAAGGCAAGGTCGGTAGGAACAAAGCCCAACAGCACGCGGTCCATCACCGAATTGGTGAAGGAGAATATTTCGTCGACGGTGGCATCGGGATGAGCCTCAATATACTTGGCGGTCTCGACGACAACGAGTGACTGGCCCACCGAGACAAAGCGCGTGTCCATGGAGAACACGTAGTCGCGTCCCTGGGCCGCAATCTTTGAAGACTGATGCGAACAGGTCGTGGCCTCGGAATATGCAAGATGCAAAATGGTCGCGTCGGGCTGCTCGGCATGAATGCGGTCGTACACATGCGCAAAATCCGCTGGCGAACAGCCACTGGTCTTGGGCATCACACCTAACTCGTTGCAGCGCGAGTAAATCTCAAGCGGATCGATGGAGCCATCCTCGACGGTCTCGTCGCCAATCGTGACATGCATGGGTACACGCACGATGCCATAGCGTTCGCAGAGCTCCGGCGTCACATCCGAACCAGACTCAACCACGATTACGTACTTGCCCATTATCATCACGACCCATCTCGACGTTGGTTATTTATTACGCGCGCACGCCCGTCGCCCAATTGAACAACGACTCCCAAGCACCAGAGAGACGCCGCCCTTCGCCACAACAAAGGACAGCGTCTCCCTGAAATACTCCGTGCTTGCATGAGATTCTACACGGTTTAGTAATGAGTGTTACTTACTCCGCAAACGGTAGCTATATGCGATAAACGGTAGCCACCAAGAAAGCCCGTGTATCCAAAACGCCATGGTCACTCACAATGCGGCTAGCGAGCCAGACGGTAAAACTCCATCGAGGCGTCGCCCTCGGCGCGCAACTGCATCGCCGGCGCCGCAGACGAATAGGTGCGGCTCGTAAGCGCAACCTCGCCGTCGTTGACAAATACCTCGAGCATCGTGGCATCCGAAAGGACTCGCAGGCAGTAAAGCTCGTCGAGCTCAACCGACCTCTTGTCGCGTCCATAGCCCTCATCGCCCATATCAAGTGTGAGCATTCCGTTGGCAAAGCACACGACAACGCCCTCACGAACTTCCAGCTCAATGGACTTCGTCCCCCGGCACGACACGACGGCATCAAACAGTCGACCAGGAGAGCCGACGGTCTCTCCGGCGGTCACCGAAACACGCTCCTTGCGCAGTTGCTCAACCTCGCGCGCGGGCCACTGACAGAGCTTACCGTCGCGCATATTCAGCACCCTCGGCACGGTAAGCGCGCACTGCCATCCGCGTTCCACCGTCGGGTTTTGAGCCGTTGCATCGGGGCAGCCGGCCCAACCGATCATAATCCGTCGACCGTCGGCATCTGCAAATGATTGAGGGGCATAGAAGTCAAAACCCGCATCGACCATCGGGGGCATGCCCTGCCCGACGATTTTAAAGCTCGGCGCCTCCCAATCGGCCTCGATGGGAAACCACACGCACTGATGCGGATTGCGGTAACGCCAGCCATTGGCGGGCACGCCCTGCGGACAGCAAACGAGAATAAGCTCACCATCGAGCTCAAACAGATCGGGGCACTCCCACATAAAGCCAAACTTCTCGCCGAGCTCGATACGCGTCGCATATTTCCAGCACTCAAGATCGAGCGAGGTATAGACGAGCACGCAACCGCGGTCGTCTTTCGTACGAGCACCAAGAACCATATAGTAGATACCGTCGTGCTCCAGGATCTTGGGGTCGCGCACGTGCGTACTAATATCGTCGGGGTAATCGACCGGACCAACAGCTATGTGCTTCTCCCCCAATTTATCGGGGTTCTCGGTAACCATGTGAATCTGATTTTGGTCGCGCCCTGTCAGCACATAGTCATAATCATCGCGGTCAAAATGCTTGACGTTACCGGTATAGAAGTAGTGAATCTTGCCGTCGTGCATAAATGCAGACCCCGAATACGCACCGCTCGAGTCTAGATCTGAATCGGGGAATAGCGCGGGACCGCGGTTCTCGTACGTCACAAAGTCCTTCGTCGTCAGATGATTCCACAGCACCAGTCCGCCGTGCGCGGCATCAAACGGATCGTATTGGTGATAGATGTGGTATGTATCACCAACCTGCACCAAACCGTTGGGATCATTGAGCCAGCCAAGCTCGGGCTCGACATGGAACAGAAGCCTATCGGGGTCAGCCGCGATGCGAGCCGCAGTCTCATCCTGCCCGGCACGCCACAGCTCGTAGTCCGAGCGCGTCACCCTATGTTTTTGATCGAACATTCAATCGTCCTTCTTGTAGAGGAAAAGGACGCCCGGCCCATGCGAGCCAAACGCCCTTCTCCAACAGGTCAACCCGTACATTACCTTGACGGATCTGGATTAGAAGCTGACATCAAAGCCAGCGCCAGCGCCCTCTTCATCGGTGGTCGGCACGCCCTTTGCCTTGTTGTAGGCAAAGATCAAGACGATCGGCACGATAAAGGCGATGAGATTGCCAGCCACATACCACACGAGGGTCTCGGGCGTGACGATGAGCAGGCCAAGCACGCCGGTCAGACCCTGACCGATAGCGCGCACCTCAAAGAGCTTGACGAAGGCACCGCCGCAGCCTGCACCGATGCATGCGCAGATGAACGGGATGATCGAGTAGCGCATGTTTGCAGCAAAGATAGCGGGCTCGGAGATTCCGACCAGCGTCGGGATAAAGGACGACATGCAAATGTTGCGCTCTTTGGAATGCTTCTTGTGAATGAGGTACATGCCGATGGCGCCGCCGCCCTGGGCGATGATGGAAACCGACCAGATGGCCTGGATGTAGTTGAAGCCAGTCGTGGCAACAAGGTTTGCCTCGATACCCTGGATGAACTGATGCGTACCGGTAACGACAAGCGGCTGCAGGAACGCGGCGAAGACAAAGGCACCAAAGACGCCCATCCTGTTGTACAGGATATCGATTACGCCGGCGAGGACATCGCCGATCAGGTTGCCGAGCGGGCCGAACACGGTGAACAGGGCGACGTTAGCAAGAATCAGGGTAACGGTCGGGACAAAGACGAACGAAACGACCTCGGGGATGTACTTCTGGGCAATCTTTTCGACCTTGGCCATAAACCAGGCGGTCAGGATTGCGGGGAACACGCCGCCCTGGAAAGCAACCATGGGAATGGAGAGCGGACCGAAGTTCCAGTACTCAGCACCCGTCGGGTCCATAACGAACGTGTTACGGTTCATAAGACTCGGGTGAACCATGACGATACCGACGAGGATGCCCAGGATCGGGTTACCGCCAAAACGCTTGACCGCGCTGTACATAACCAGGACAGGCAGGTAGTCGAACGTGGTGGCGATAATGGCAAAGAAGCTTGCGAGGTTCTTGAGGAACTCGCTGTGATCGGCGAGGCTGCCCTCCATGCCAAAGAGGCCGTTGGCAACGATCAGCGACTTAAGGCCGATGATGATAGCAGCGCCGACGAAGGCGGGAATGATGGGGATAAAGATGTCCGAGAATACCTTGAGGACCGAGAAGAACTTGCCCTTCTTGTCCGCCTCGGCGCCCTTGACCTCGGAAGCGCTGATCTCCTTAACGCCCGTCAAAGCCATAAACTCATCGTAAACCTTGTTGACGGTACCGGTACCGAAGATGATCATGAGCTGGCCGCTGTTGTACAGCACGCCCTTGACGCCATCGATGTTCTCGAGCTCGGCCTTGTTGTATTTGCTCGTATCCTTGAGCACCAGACGCAGACGGGTCACGCAATGCGTGGCGCCCTCGATGTTCTCCAGTCCGCCGACGTTGTCGACGACTTGCTGGGACACTGCCTTGTAGTCCATGTTCCTCTCCATTCCTTTTCTAAATCATAAAACGGTTCGTTGCCGCTACAGAGACGCGATCGTTGCGTTTGCGCACTTGAGCGCACCGTCGGTGACGGTAAGCGCCACACCCTGGCCCTGCTTGTTGCAGAAGCGAGCGTTGAGCGCAACATCATCGACAAAGATGGTCGCGATGTCGTCGTCGACGACCAGACGCACATGGTGAGTGCCCTCGCCCTTAAAGAACAACGGACGCTCGAGGCCCATGTTGTTGACCTGGAACCACGGGTACTGGGGAGCCGGCGTGAACTCGAGCTTGCCCTCGCGCAGGTTGGCGCGGAACTCATAGGCAAGACCGGTCTCGGCGTCCTCGGCGAACTTGACCGAGAAGCCGGCAGCGTTACCGCCGAGCTCAATGTCGGCATCGAGCAAGTAGGTGGAGCCGGCATCCGCGGCGAGCACCTGCTCGACCTTGCCCGACTCGCAGGAAAGCTCAAAGGTCTCGACTGCCTTAACCTCGCCAAAGGCGCCAAGCATGCTGTCGGGGAGCTTGGTGCCGAGCGTTCCGTCGGCACGCTGAACGATCTCGAGGGGCATAAAGGTGCCACCCCATAGGTAAGAGCTGGGGTCGCCGCCCTCGTCACGCGTAGGAACCCAACCAAAGAGAACGCGACGCTCGCCATCGAATGCGGTGCGAGCGGCGTAGTACGCGCGGCCGTCGAAGGAGTCGTCAGCGGGGGTAATCCAAGGACCGTTGATGGACTTGGACATGCGGTAACGGGTCTTGTTGCCGTCGCTGTACTCGGAAAAGACGAGATACCACCAGTCGCCCATCTTAAAGAGATCAGGCATCTCAAACATGGTGTACAGGCCCGGGTTCCACCAGTCGCCCTGGAACTCCCAGTTGGTCAGATCCTTGGAGGTGAACTTGACCAGGCGGCCGGTCATCAGACGCTTGTCCTCGCCCACACGCGTGCCGAGGATGAGCATGTACACTTCGTTCTCCTCATCCCAAAGCACAAAGGGATCGCGCCAGTTGCGGTCATCGTAACCCTCCTGGGGCGGAAGCAGCGTCTCGGCGATGTTCTTCTCCCACTTGACGGCGTCGTCGCTCGTTGCATGAAGAAGAACCTGCTTCATCAAACGTGCGCGGACCTTATCGCGATTGCAACCAGTGTAGAGCGCATGGTACTTGTCGCCCACCTTAAACACCGTGCCGGCATAAATGTACTGGTCGACTTCCTCGTCGCCGCCGCGCTCAAGGCTCTCGCCAAAGTCCTTGTAGTTGACGAAATCCTTGGTCGTAGCGAGTGCCCAGCCAAACGGCTCTCCGAAAGGTTCGGGGTTACGCGTGTCACGCTGATGATAGAGATAGAACGTGCCGTCCTCGCCGTACGGCATGATGTCGCCTACCCAAATTCCCTCAGGCTGGTAATACACCTTGTGCATCCGAGACTTCCTTTCCACGACATACTAACTCGGTACAATGGCAAGATATGTCAATCGTTTTCATATGTCAAACGTTTTCACACCAATACGTCTTTTCGCAGTTCCAGTCGTCGGCAAACGGTTGACATATGCCGGTGAACGGTCATCAGAGGCGTTTGAGGAATTCTTTTGGCACGGGATGAACTATGCGGTTTTGCCCTCAATGAGTTCAACGGGGAGCTTGATATTCGATTCGGGATTATCGCCGTTAATAAGAGCGATGATGGATTGCGCCGCGAGCTCTCCGATGCGATCGATATCTTGACGTACGGTTGTTAAGTCAGGCATAAACGTCATAGTTCGGCGGGCACCATCCGCGCCCACGACCTTAATATCGTCTGGAGCGCTCAAGCCGCGCTGCTTCATCACGTTGAGACAGATGGCCGCCATCGTATCGTCTCCCGCAAAGATGCCGTCAATATCGGGGTTCTCATCGAGGATCTTCGCAACGACCGCGCCCTTTTCGTCGTCGGGCTTAACGAACTCAACCTCACGGACAAGCGCGGACAAACCGGCCTGCTCAACAACATCGAGGTAGGCATCGGTACGCTTATTGGCAGGCATGCGCATGCGGCTATTGCTGCGCAGGCACAGGATACGCCTGCAGCCATCATCAATCAGACGGCGCGTGGCGAGCTCGCCAATGCCATAGCTGTCACTTGCAATCTGGACAGAGCCCTCGCCAAGATCGCAGTCGATGCCAACCAGGCTCAAGCCCATCTCGGCATATGCCTCGGCACCGATATTGAGGGAGTTGACGATGACGCCGTCGACCATATTGCGGCGGAGCATGTCAATATAGGAACGCTCAAGATCGGGTCGATTGGCGCTGTTGCACAGCAACATCTTAAAGCCGTTTTCCGCTAACGTGCGCTCGACCGCCTGCACAACCTGAGCATGGAACGGGCTGCTCACAAAGGGAACGATCATACCAATAAGATTCAGGCGACCGTTGAGCATGGCACGGGCGATATCGTTGGGCGTATAGTTGATGCGCTCCATCGCGGCATGGACCTTATCGCGGGTCTCTTGGCTAATATAGCCGCGATTATTAAGCACGCGAGATACCGTAGTAGGCGAAACCCCCGCCACCGCTGCAACTTCCTTGATGCCAGGCTTAGCAGAATCCTTAGAACGAGCGCCCTCGCGAGCCATAGCACCCTCCCCCATCAACATGTCAAACGTTTACATACGAACAAAGCATACCCCAACAACAGCCAAAGCAAAACGAAACAACACACCCGTAGAAAAGGGCACGACCCAACCACGAACCCCACGCGCACAAATAATAAGGGGAGTTCCGCCTAAAGGGTGACTACACAGGACCCCGCCGGGGCCGTTTGGGCTACCTCCCAAAACTTTCCGCAGGACGCAAGAAGCCCTCGCCGCACGAAGTGCGCAGCGAGGGCTTCTTGCATGTCCGAGGACGTTTTGGGAGGTAGCCCAAACGGCCCCGGCGATCCTGCGGGAGTTAAATCCCTTTAGAACTTGTTGTGGAAGGTACGCGAAATGACCTCGTCCTGCTGCTCCTTGGTGAGCGTGTGGAAGTTCACGGCATAGCCGGAAACGCGGATGGTCAGCTGCGGGTACTTCTCGGGGTGAGCCTGAGCATCGAGCAGCGTCTCACGGTTGAAGACGTTGATGTTCAGGTGATGGCCACCCTTCTCGGCGTAAGCGTCGAGCATGTGGACCAGGTTATCGGCCTGAGTCTCGGAAACTTCAGAAACCTTCATAATGTGTCTCCTTCGATCGATAGGCGCCGGCCGAAACCGGCGCGCTAATCAGTAATCGTTATTGTTAGTATAGCACTAACAATAGTTACTCGCCCAGCTGATCAAGGTCGATATCGCCAAAGAACACCTGGTCCTCCTTGCCGAGCGCACCCGGGATGATGGAGAAGGTGTTGGAGATGCCGTCCTGAGCATCGCGGAACGGGAGCTTGGAAACCGAAGACAGCGAAGCGATGGCGCCGTGGCTATCGCGCTTGTGCATGGGGTTAGCACCCGGGGCGAACGGCTGGCCAGCTTTGCGGCCGTCAGGCGTGGAACCGGTCTTCTTACCGTACACGACGTTGGAGGTAATGGTCAGAACCGAGGTCGTGGGCACGGAGTTGCGGTAGGTGTCGTTCATGCGGATGTACTCCATGAACTGGTGCACAACGTCGTGAGCGATCTGGTCGACGCGGTCGTCGTCGTTACCGTACTTGGGGAACTCGCCCTCGGTCTCGAAGTCGACGATGATGCCGTTCTCATCACGGACGGGGTGGACCTTGGCGTACTTGATGGCGGACAGGGAGTCAGCCACGACGGAAAGGCCAGCGATGCCCGTAGCGAACCAGCGGTGCACGTGCTTGTCGTGCAGAGCCATCTGGATGCGCTCGTAGCAATACTTGTCGTGCATGTAGTGAATGATGTTCAGCGAGTTGACGTACACGCCAGCGAGCCACTTCATCATGTCGTTGTACTTGGCCACAACGTCGTCGTAATCGAGCGTATCGCCCTCGACGGCGCGATACTTGGGGCCGACCTGCTTCTTGGAGACCTCGTCAACACCGCCGTTGAGTGCGTACAGCAGGCACTTGGCCAGGTTGGCGCGGGCGCCGAAGAACTGCATCTCCTTGCCAATGCGCATGGAGGACACGCAACAGGCAATGCCATAGTCGTCGCCGTGGTAAACGCGCATGAGGTCGTCGTTCTCGTACTGGATCGAGGAGCTGGCGACAGAAGTCTTGGCGCAGAACTTCTTGAAGTTCTCGGGCAGACGGGTCGACCACAGAACGGTCATGTTGGGCTCGGGGCTGGTGCCCATGTTCTCGAGCGTGTGCAGGTAGCGGTAGCTCATCTTGGTAACGAGCGTACGGCCGTCAACGCCCATGCCGCCGATGGACTCGGTGACCCACTGCGGATCGCCGGTGAACAGGGCCTGGTACTCGGGGGTACGGGCAAACTTGACCATGCGGAGCTTCATGATGAAGTGATCCACGAACTCCTGGATCTGCTCCTCGGTGAAGGTACCGTTGGCAAGGTCGCGCTCAGCGTAGATATCGATGAACGTGGAGGTACGGCCGATGGACATAGCGGCGCCGTTCTGCTCCTTAACGGCAGCGAGGTAGGCGAAGTACATCCACTGGATGGCCTCCTGCGTGTTGGTAGCAGGGTTGGAAATATCGAAACCATAGGTCTCGGCCATCATCTTGAGCTCGCCGAGGGCGCGAATCTGCTCCTGCAGCTCCTCGCGATCGCGGATGTTGTCGGCGGTCATGACCGTCGGGGTGGAAGCCTTCTGGGCCTCCTTGTCCTTGATCAGGTAGTCGACGCCGTACAGGGCAACACGACGGTAGTCGCCGATGATGCGGCCGCGGCCATAGCCATCGGGCAGACCGGTGATGATGTGGGCCGAACGGCAGGCGCGCATCTCGGGGGTGTAGACATCGAAGACGCCAGCGTTGTGGGTCTTGCGCTCGAAGGTGTAGCGCTCGACAACGTTCTCGTCGACCTTGTAGCCGTGCTGGCTGGCAGCCTGGCAAGCGATGCGGATACCGCCGTTGACGTGCAGCGCGCGCTTGAGCGGCTTGTCAGTCTGGAGACCGACGATGGTCTCCTTCTCGCGGTGGGCGTTATCGATGTAGCCAGCGGGGTGGCTCACGATACCCGTGACAGTCTTGGTGTCCATATCGAGGACGCCGCCCTGCTCGCGCTCCTTGAGCAGCAGGTCGAGAACCTCGCCCCACAGCTCCTTGGTACGCTCGGTCGGACCGACGAGGAACGACTCGTCGCCCTCGTAGGGGGTGTAGTTCTTCTGGATGAAGTCTCGGACGTCAACCTCTCCCGTCCAAATACCTTCCTTGAAGCCTTCCCATGCCTCCTGCATTGTGTAACCACGCTCCTAGTTACGTGTAATGCGGCGCTCTCTCACACCGCTGCTTATTGAATTCTTGAATTCTCGGCTTGCACTACCGGCTTCTTCCGTTCTTCACCACACGTTGGTACAGGGAAAAACGTTTGTCCACCTTGGAACTGCAACCCAAAACCCAAGATTTCACCCGTTTGAGAAGGATAACATAGCCACCCCCTTCATCAGGGCTGTTATATGTTTCTTTTTTTATACCATTAGGGCGTTTTTAACAAATCCGCAGGAAATGCGATCGCGAACAACTACCGTTCACCGATTTGTTTGGTATTTTTCCTTGCCTTTGTACGACGTTCACTCTAGCTGTTATGCCAGCTTTAGCAGGGTAAAGTGTCCCAAAGACCCTACAGAAACTGCAGGGCGGCCACGGGATCCCCCGTGGCCGCCCTGTGGCGTAGCTAGTTTTTAGCTTTGATTACCGTTTGGCATTAGGCGGCTGCGGAGGCCTTGTCGGTCGTTGCCTTGCCGTTGCTCTGCTGGCCCTCAAAATGCTTGTAGCACCAGCTGGTGACCAGCGGGGTCAAAATAGCCGTAACGATTGCGCAGGCAGCAACCTGTGCCGTGGCCGTCGCGAGCACCGCGCCGCCGTACATGGCCTCGTTGACGCTTGCCATGGCAGCAGGCGTGGCCACATTGGCTCCGGCGCAGCTCGAAATGGCCGCACCTGCGACACCCGTACCGCCCGTGAGCTTATCGACCGCGATAACGGGAATTGCAAAGACTACCGAGCAAATCACGCCAAGCACGATGCCGGGAAGACCGCCATTGATAAGCTGGCCGAAGGTCATGGTCGAGCCCATGGCAAAGAAGACGAGCACGATGATGGCGGAAAGTGCCGGTGCCATCATCTTCTTAAAGCTCGGGAAGAGGTTGCCCAGAATAATGCCGACGACGATCGGCAAGATGGCGCCCACGAGCGACCAGCCGATCGGAGCCTGACCGGCAGCGCCGAGCACGATCATCGTGACCGGAGGGCCGACAACCAGCGTGGTGATGGCGACGGCGCCACGCTCGGCCTCATTGCCCATGGTGCCCATCAGACCAGCGTACATAGCGTTGTTGGCGCCGGTGCAAGCCGCCAGCATCACCATGGCAGAGATGCCAAACAGGTTGTCGTTGAACACATAAAGGATGAGCAGCGACACGGCAACGACCACGATCTGCTTGACGGCGATGATGATGGCGCCGCGTGCAGCGGCGGCAGGAGCACTCTTAAACGAAATCGTCGTACCGACGATGAGCAAAAAAGCGCCCACGAGCGGGCCTGCGCCCTGCTGGGTCATGCCAAGCGTAAAGCTGCCGAGCGTTTTGAACAGGTCGGGGAATAGCGTGTTGAGCAGGCAGCCCAGCAAAAGCGGCACCAAAATATTGGCACCCGGGATGGAGGACATCTTAAAGAACGGCTCCTTTGCCGCCGGCGCCTCCACCGCAGTCGATTCACTCATATATATCTCCTTTGGATGCATGCGAATCGTAGCCGCACGCGCCTATGTCAGAAAGAAGGCGACGGTCCCGAGTCGCAGGGGCCGTCGCCAAATAATCGTCGTGGGGTATTACCCGTCCAGGACGATGCCGCCGTCGCAGTCACCGATCTCGCCGTTCACGAAGCTGGCGAGGTCGGAAGCGAAGAACAGCACCATCTGCGCAGGCTCGCTGGCCTGGGCGGCGCGGCCCAGAGGGATACCGTTGATGATGCGCTGAGAGTTCTCGTCAGAGAGAATCGAGGTCATATCGGTCAACGTGAGCGACGGGCACACGGCGTTGCAGCGGACGCCGAACTTGCCGCCTTCCTTGGCGACTGCCTTGGTCAGACCGTTAACACCGGCCTTGGAGCTGGCGTAGGCGGCTGTGCCGAGCAGGCCGCCACCGATTTTGCCCGCAACGGAACTCACGTTGACGATAGTGCCGGCATGGGCCGCCTTAAAGTGCGGGTACACGGCGTTCATCATAGTGAAGGTACCGTTGAGGTTGATGTCGATGGTGCGACGCCACTCGGTGTCATCGATCTCGTCGAACTTCTTGGTGCTGATGACGCCAGCGCAGTTAATCAAGATATTGGTTTGCGGCAGGTCCGTAAAAATCTGCTCGACGGTCTCGCGCGCCTTGGGCGCATCGGCGACATCGAGCTGATAGAACTTGTTGCCCTCGCCAAGCTCGGCCACTGCGGCCTCGCCCTTAGCAGCGTTCCTTGCGATGAGCGCGACATGTCCGCCGCCCGCGACGATGCCCTTGGCGATCTCGAGGCCAATGCCCTGAGTGCCGCCCGTGACAATCGCGGTCTTGCCCGTGAAGTCAAATGCCATGACTCCATCCCCCTTTATGTAAGGTGTCTCCTTGCGGGAAGTTGGAGCATCGCACGTGGCGCTTATATGAGTCCCAGTCGTCATGGTGGTGACAACCCCTCGCCTAACCGCGGGCATGATAGTTCTTTGAAACGCTTTAGCAATTGAATGATTTTAAGTCTTAATGAGCTCTTAATATTGCCTACTGTATGAGGCCCGCGTATGGGGGTATCATCTTCCACCGAAAATAGTTTCTAGTGTTAGGGGTTTTCGGTGGAAGATACCGATTTCCATGAGCTTGGGCGTCAGCTCTTTACCGAGTTTGGCAGCATGCACCAGCGCGTTTCGCGCTTTGCCGACCAGGCTCTGGGTGGCGAGATGGCCGTCATGCGCGCCCTCATGCGCGCCGGCGGCTCGCTCACGCCGAGCGAACTCGCTGATCGCGCCTGGGTCTCGAGTGCCCGCATCGCCAATATCTTACGCGCCCTCGAGGCCAAGGGCTGGGTCGAGCGCGAGCACTCAAAGACCGACCGTCGTCGCGTACACGTCACGGTGACCGACAAAGGATTCCAGGATCTCGAAATCAAACGTCGGGAATTCGAGAACCGCACTGCGGCTTTCCTCGAGCAGCTCGGCGAAACAGATACCCAGGAGATGGTGCGCCTTCTTAGACGCGCCAACGAAATTATCGACCGCAATCAAGAAAGGAGAGATGCCGAGTGAGGATTCTCAAGCTCTTTAAAAAACATGTCCTGGCACTGTTTGCAGCTATCGTACTTATCGTAATCAGCTGCAACGCCGATCTGGCACTGCCTACCTATATGAGCGACATCGTCGACGTGGGCGTGCAGCAAGGCGGCATCGCCTCGCCCGTGCCCGACACCATTCGCGCCGAATCGCTCGATGACCTTGAGCTCTTTATGAGCGCCAAAGACGCCAAGACGGTAGAGGCTGCGTTTGGCAAGGCAGACAAAAACGGGATTCGCACGTACAAGGGCACCGAGGAAGAGCGTGCCGATGGAGGCAAGATTGCCGACATTGTGAGCCTGCCCGAGACTGTCGTTCTTTCGCTCGACCAGGGCATCGACGCCGACTCCATGGGCGACATGATGGGCTCGTCCAGCGAGAAAGACAACAACGCTGCCCAGGCCATGCCCACCCCCGAGCAAATGGCAGCGATGACGCCCGAGCAGCTCGCCGAGATGCAGCAGAAGGCCGCAGCGGCGCAGAACATGCAAAAGCAGATTGATGCCGACGGCGGTAAGATCACCATGAAGAGCCTGCGCCTGGGTGTCGAGGGCGGTCTGGTAGACCAAAGCAAGCTCGTCGAAGGCGCCAACCAAATGGCGGACAAAATGGGCTCCATGTCGGGCTCCATCGTCACCCAGCGCGCCGTGAGCTATGTACAGGACGAGTACAAGGCACAGGGCATCGACCCCGCCGACGTGCAGAACGCCTACCTGAGCCACATGGCGACCACGATGTTTGGGCTGTGCCTGGTGTCGCTCGTCGCCACCATTCTGACCGGTGCCGTGGCGTCGCGCACCGCCTGCTCCATCGCCCGCGACCTGCGCCGCGAGACCTTCAACAAGGTTATGCACTTCTCGCCGGCCGAGGTGGGCAAGTTTAGCCAGGCCTCGCTCATCACCCGCTGCACCAACGATATTCAGCAGATCCAGATGGCCGCAACCCTGTTTATCCGCATGTGCCTGATGGCCCCCGTCATGGGCATCGTCGCCGTCATGCGCGTCCTGGCCAACCACACCGGTCTGGAGTGGACCATCGCCGTGGCCATCATCGCGGTTTCGGCCGTTGTCGGCGTGCTCATGGGCCTCACCATGCCCAAGTTCAAAAAGATGCAGAGCTTTGTGGACCGCGTGAACCTTACCGCCCGCGAGCTGCTCGACGGCCTTATGCCCATCCGCTCGTTCAACCGCGAGGAACATGAGCTCGAGCGTTTTGACAAGGCTTCGCTCGACCTGATGACCACGCAGCTCTACACCAACCGCGCCATGAGCTTTATGATGCCGCTCATGATGCTTGTCATGAACTGCATCACCGTGCTTATCGTCTGGTTTGGCGCGCAGGGCGTGTCCGACGGCGTGATGCAGGTCGGCAACATGATGGCGTTTATCTCCTATACCATGCAGATCGTCATGGCGTTTATGATCCTCACCATGGTTTCGGTTATCCTGCCCCGCGCCGAGGTCGCAGCCGAGCGTGTGGAAGAGGTCATCACCTGTCCCACGAGCATCAACGACCCCGTCTCGCCCAAACTGCCCGCGGCCAACGCGCCGCGCGGTGAGCTCGCCTTCCACGACGTGAGCTTCCAGTATCCCGATGCCCGCGCCGATGTCATCAGCGGTGTGAACTTCACCACGCACGCCGGCCAGATGCTCGGCATCATCGGCTCCACGGGTTCGGGCAAGTCCACGCTTGTGCAGCTCATCCCGCGCCTGTACGACGTCACCGGCGGCAGCATTTCGCTCGACGGCATCGACGTGCGCGATATGACCCTTTCCGAGCTTCGCCGCCGCATTGGCTATATCCCGCAGCAGGGGCGTCTGTTCTCGGGCACTGTCGAGAGCAACCTCAAATTTGCCGGCGACATGGTGAGCGATGATGACATGCGCCAAGCGGCACGCATCGCACAGGCCGAGGACTTTATCGCCGAGCGCGAGGGCGGCTACGACTCCCCCATCAGCCAGGGCGGCTCCAATGTCTCGGGCGGTCAGCGCCAGCGCCTGGCCATCGCCCGCGCGTTGGCCAAAAAGCCCGAGGTCGTGGTGTTCGATGACTCGTTTAGCGCCCTCGACTACAAGACCGACGCGCGCCTGCGCGAGGAGCTTGCCAAAAACGTTACCGACGCCGCGCTCGTGGTCGTGGCCCAGCGCATCGCGACCATCATGCACGCCGATCAGATCATCGTGCTCGACGACGGCCACGTAGTGGGCACCGGCACGCACGAGGAACTGCTGCACAACTGCCCGGCATACCTGGAGATCGCACAGTCGCAGCTTTCCGCCGAGGAGTTGGGGCTTACCCAAGAAGAGATTGAAGCCGTCATGGAAGGAGGCGAGCGCTAATGGCAGACGAGACCAAGACTCAGATTCCCAAGCCCACCCGCCGGCGCGGTCCCATGGGCCGCATGGGTGGCATGCGCCGTGGCGAAAAGGCCAAGGACTTTAAGGGCACCATGAGGCAGCTGCTCGGCTATATCGGCCAGCACAAGATTGCCGTGTTTGCCGCCGTCGCCTTTGCCGTATGCTCGGTCATCTTTAACATTGTGGGGCCCAAGGTGCTCGGCCAGGTTACGACCAAGCTGTTCGAGGGCCTGGTTGCCAAGGTCAACGGTACCGGCGACGTTGACTTTGCCTGGATCGCCAAGACGCTCGGCTTTTTGCTCTGCCTGTATCTGGCAAGCTCTGTCTGCGGCCTCATCCAGGGCTGGCTCATGACCGGCGTCACGCAAAAGATCTGCTACCGCATGCGCAAGGAGATCGCCGCCAAGATCGCTGTCGTGCCGATGAGCTACTTCAACGGCCACAGCAAGGGCGACGTGCTCAGCCGCATCACCAACGATGTCGACACGCTGGGTCAGTCACTCAACCAGAGCGTGACACAACTCATCACATCGGTGACGCAGATTATCGGCGTGCTCGTCATGATGCTGTCGATCAGCCTGCCGCTCACCGGCGTCACCGTGCTCACGCTGCCGGCTGCCGCGATTATCCTGACCGTGATGATTCACTTCTCGCAGCCGTACTTCCGCGAGCAACAGCAAGTCCTGGGCGCCGTCAACGGCATTATCGAGGAGGACTTTGCCGGCCAGAACGTTATTCAGGTGTTCGACCGCGCCGAGGCCTCAATCGAGGAGTTCGACCGTCAAAACGACCGTCTCTTTATTAGTGGCTGGCGCTCGCAGTTCCTATCGGGCCTGATGATGCCGCTTATGAGCTTGGTGGGCAACATGGGCTACGTGGGCGTTGTCGTGGTGGGCGCACAGCTCGCGCTGACCGGCAATGCCACGCCCGGCGACATCCAGAGCTTTATCCAGTACGTGCGCAACTTTACGCAGCCGGTGCAGCAGCTGGGCAACGTGAGCAACACGATGCAGTCGATGGCCGCTGCCACCGAGCGCGTCTTTGAGTTCCTCGCCGCGCCCGAGGAGGAGCAGAAGGCCGACGCCCAGATTCCCGAGAAGCGCCCCGGCCACGTTGAGTTTGACCATGTCAAGTTTGGCTACACGCCCGACAAGACCATCATCCACGACTTTAGCTGCGAGGCACAGCCCGGTCAGACCATCGCCATCGTCGGCCCCACCGGCGCCGGCAAGACCACGCTCATTAAGCTGCTGCAGCGTTTCTACGACGTGGACGGCGGTTCGCTGCGCGTCGAGGGCGTCGACGTGCGCGACTGGGACCGCGCGGCACTGCGCGGCGAGTTTGCCATGGTGCTGCAGGATACCTGGCTGTTTAACGGCACCATCCGCGAGAACATCCGCTACGGACGTCCCGATGCGACTGACGCCGAGGTCGAGGCCGCCGCGCGCGCCGCACGCTGCGACCACTTTATCCATACGCTCGCCGGCGGTTACGACTTTATGATCAATGAGGAGGGCACCAACCTCTCACAGGGCCAGCGCCAACTCGTGACCATCGCCCGCGCCATTTTGGCCGACCGTCCGGCGCTGATTTTGGACGAGGCGACCTCCAACGTCGATACCCGCACCGAGGAGCTCATCCAGCGCGCCATGGATGCGCTGATGCAGGGCCGCACGAGCTTTGTCATCGCGCATCGCCTGTCCACGATCCGTAACGCCGACGTAATCCTGGTCATCCGCGATGGCGACATCGTCGAGAAGGGTACGCACGACGAGCTGCTCGCCCAGGGCGGCTTCTACGCCGACCTGTACAATTCGCAGTTCGACGAAGCCGCGTAAATTCTTCCGCAGGGAACGAATAACGCCCGAGAACGGGGGCGCAGGACAGCCTGCGCCCCCGTTTTTTGTTCTGCGGCCCTCGAACCGCCTCCCCTGGGACCTGATTGACGCCCTCCCTCAAGGCCCCGTGGACAAAAAATGGCAAATATGAGTACTGTCACCTTTTTAGTAACAGCCAAAACTGCCCCAAACGACCTCATTGCGGCCTAGATATGCCTTCAAATTGATCAAAATGCCCGGTAGCATGCTTCTGTGTGCCAACGTTAATGAACATATTTACTGTTGTGTCTATTATCTTGTAAGATCGATATGATACTACGCTAGCAACAGTACTCATATTTGCCATTTTTTGCCCACAGGACTTAGAGAACGCCAAAAAATCTAGCAATGCCAGCGAGCAAACCGCGTCAGCCGATGCAAGGAGTGTCCCCAAGTGCCGGCAGATAAGGAACGTCCCTAACTGCCAGGTTTGAAAGGTAGTCATTGGCGACGTTCTTAAACGACTAGTCAAAAAAAGAACGTCCCCAACGACTACTCATTTAATTACGTCCCCAATGAGTGCTCGGAGCAAGACAACGCCGCAGGTGGAGAACGGACAGCGAGCGCCGTCCAGAGCGAACAAGTTGGCATGAAAAAGGCAAGACATAGACCTTCTGGTCATGCCTTGCCTTTTGAATGACAAATTGTCGCTCTGGGCGGCGCGCAGCGTCGGCCGGTCCGCCGTTCGGTAGAACGGCGGAACCTAGATACGCTCCGCGATCTCGTGAATGAGGTAGTCGGTCTTTTCCCAGCCCAGACACGGATCGGTGATCGACTTGCCAAAGACGCCGCCGTCGACCGGCTGGTTGCCGTCCTCAAGGTAGGACTCGATCATAAAGCCCTTGACCAGCCTGGAGATAGCTTCGTTGCGGCGGCAGCTGTCGAGCACCTCCTTGCAAATGCGACACTGCTCCAGCGGACGCTTGCCCGAGTTGTCGTGGTTGCAGTCGATGACCGCTGCCGGATTGGCATAGCCGGCGTGCTCGGTATAGCGCTCGGCCAGGCGCTCGAGGTGCTCGTAGTGGTAGTTGGGGTAGGTGCGCCCATCGAGACCGATGTAGCCACGCATAACGGCGTGCGCGAGCGGATTTCCGTCGCACTCGACCTCCCAGTTGCGGAAGATAAAGCTCTGATGCGCCTGGGCGGCGTAGATGGAGTTGAGCATAACGGTGGTAGAGCCGGCAGTGGGATTCTTCATGCCGACGGGTACCGAAATGCTCAAC
>CABRZS010000027.1:0-21289 GCA_902475525.1 uncultured Collinsella sp. | reverse complement strand
GCGGGCCGTGTTCCGCTATGCGGTTGTCAATTTGCGAAAGAAATTATGCGTCACCAACATATTTTCGGTATCATAATAACATTAAATGATACCGAAAATATGTTCGTGATACTGAAAGCAAGGAAAGAGCCGTGCTTCATAGCTGCTTGGAAAGCGCGGATTTGACTATCTAATTGTCTCAATCAGTAACGGTTGGGACCAAAAAACTCGGCCAAACGTTACAGATTGAGATTGTTTGGATTGGTTCGAACGTTTGTCTCGATCTGTAACAGGTAGGGCCGGAATACTCGGTTACGTGTTACAGATCGAGACGAATGATCCGCTCGAGCCCACCAAAAACAAAAAGGCCGCATGCGAACCCGTGGAGGGATTCGCATGCGGCCGACAGGGGGTATGCGGCAAAAGCTAGGCCATGAGCAGGCCGGTTTCCGCGACGTTCTTGTACCAGTACGCGCTCGCCTTGGGATAGCGGGCCTGGGTCTCGAAGTCGATGTAGAACAGGCCGTAGCGCTTGTTATAGCCGTTGGTCCAGGAGAACTGGTCCTGCAGCGACCACACAAAGTAGCCGTCGACGTTCACGCCGCCGTCGATTGCCTTGAGGATCCACGCGAGATGCTGACGCATGTAGTCGATGCGAGGGGCGTCGTCGATAAAGCCGTCCTCGAAGTCGTCCTTATAGCCCATGCCGTTCTCGGTGATGTAGATCTTCTTGTAGTTGGGGTAATCGTTCTTAATGCGGAGCAGCAGGTCGTAGAGGCCCTCGGGATAGATGATCCAGTCCCAATCGGTGGAGGGTACGCCTTCGCGCACGCATGACTCGCCCACGCCCTTGAGGAACCAGCGCGAGGAGCCCTTGTCGCCGGTGCCATTGTGGTTGATGTCGTTTTCGCCCTCGGCGGCACGCAGGAACTGGCACTTGTAGGTGTTGACGCCCAGGCAATCGTTGTAGGGGAGCGCGGCGGTCAGTGCGGCGATGTCCTCGTCGCGGACGTCGAGCTCGCCGCCGGCGATATGGGCCAGCTTGGTCGCAGCCTCCATGGTATCGGCTGCATAGTGGCCGCGGAAGGTGGCGTCGAGTACCCAGCGGTTGTTGATGACGTCGGCCATGCGAGCTGCCTCGCAGTCGGCGGCGTTGTTGGGGTCGAGGGGATATTTGGGCTCCAGGTTCTGGACAATGCCGATCTCGCCCTCAAAGCCGCCCTCATGGAAAGCGACGACAGCCTTGGCGTGGGCCACCATCATGTTGTGCATGAGCTGGAAGGCCTTGTCCAGGCGGTACTTCTCGCCGTGCGGCCAGTTGCCGACGATAAAGCTGCCCTCGGCGGTCGCGGGAATCTCGTTAAAGGTGAACCAGTGCTTGACTTCGGTGAACTCGGCAAAGCAGAACTTGGCGTACTCGACAAAGGCGTCGATGGTCGTGCGCGTCAGGAAGCCCTCGCCGCCGTCCTGGTAGAAGGCCTCGGGCGTATCGAAGTGATCGAGCGTGACATAGGGGATAACGCTAGCTTTGTTGCAGGCGGCGAAAAGCTCGTGATAGAAAGCGACGCCCTCGGGGTTAATCTCACCGGTGCCGTTGGGGAAGATACGGCTCCAAGCGATGGAGACGCGAATACCGTTGATGCCGAAGCGCTGGCACAAGTCGATATCGACCGGGTACTTGTTGTAGAAATCGCTTGCGGGATCGGGGGAGAAGCGACCCTGAGCTGCCAGGAAATCGTCCCAGGGCACTTTGCCCTTGCCGTGCGTACGGGTCTCGCCCTCAACCTGGTAAGCGGCGGTGGCGCCGCCAAACACAAAGCCGTCGGGGAACTGCATGGGGTTGGTCATGAGTCATCCTTTCTGTGGGATACGAATAGGGAGAGGTGCCCGAACTGGGGATCCGGGCACCAACAGGGGGAGGAACTAGTCGAGGTTCTCGCGGAGCCACTTGATGGCGCCGGCGGGGTCGCGGGTAAGGTCGATATATTCCTTGCCGCGCGGGGCGAGCAGCTTAATGCCCAGACGGTCGGTATCGGCCTTCATGTCGTTGTAGTAGCTACGAACCTGCGGGGCGAGCACGATGACGTCGTACTGATCCATGATGGCAGTGTGCTGGCCATAGGCGCCTGCGGAGGAAGCGATGTTCTCTCCGGTCTGCGCGGCACCTTCCTTGATGGCGTTGGCAAGCATGGCAGAGGTGCCGGCGCCGGCGCACAGGACGAGGACCTTCAGGCCATCGACATCCTTCTTGGCGGATGCATCGGCAGCGGGCTCGGGCTCGGGCTGATCGGCGACAGGCTTGCTGTCGGCGGCGGCAACAGTCGTCTCGACGGAAGCGGTAGCCTGCTCGACAGCGGGCGCAGAGGGCTTGGCGGCGATGGCAGCGGCACCATTGGACTCGAGACCCAGCTCGGCGGCGCGCTCGGCCTCCTGGTCGCAGAGCAGCTTATCGTATGCCTTCAAGAACGGCAGGTAGATGATGGCGTCCAGCAAGATGATAATCGCGACAAATACCAGGGCGATAAGCTGGAAGTTCGTGGTGATGAAGATGCCGATGGGGGCGGGGGTAGCCCAAGGCACCACGAAGGAGAAGCCGTTCATGCCCACGTTATCGATAAAGAACTTGGCAACACTCACGTTGACGCAACCGGCGGCAACAAAGGGGATGAGCATGTAGGGGTTAAGGATCATCGGCGCGCCAAAGAGCAGCGGTTCGTTGACGGCGAAGGCAACAGGAACAATCGAGGCCTTACCGACGGCTTTGAGCTGCTTGGACTTCATAAAGAGAATCAGCAGAAGCGGCACGATGAACGTGGCGCCGGTGCCGCCGAACTCGCCCACGAGCGACATGTTAAAGGTGAGGGAGTGGGCGGGGTGACCACCGGCCAGCAGAACCTGCAGATTCTCGGCCTGGTTGGCAAGACGGATGGGGTCGATGCCCGGCTGGACGATCGAGGGGCCGTGGACGCCGATGAACCAGAAGAACGCGGTGGCTGCCTGGATAAGGATAAGGCCAGGATAGGTTTCTGCAGCGGTAAAGAGCGGGGAGAGCAGCTTGATAAGCAACTCGGAGAACGGGACGCCCATGAGGTTGCGCACGACGACATCGATGATGCCGCAGATGATGACGGCGCCGCCAAAGGGGATGATGTCGCGGAAGTTCTGAGCGATGGCGCCCGGGACCTCCTTGGGCAGTTTAATGGTCAGATCGCGCGAGACGCAGAACTTATAGACCCACACGGTAATGAACGCGGCGATATAGGCCGAGAACAGACCGCGCGTACCCATGCTGGTGCAGTCGAAGACCGAAAGCTCGGAGCCGTTGAACTTGGTGGTGAACTGCGTAACAGCGAGCAGAAGCATGCTGCACTGGGCGGCAACCATGGTGGAGCCGTCGTTGAGCACTTTGCCGGCGGGCATGCGACGGTTCATGGATGCCGTGAAGTTCTTGGCAGTGGTGCCGGCAACCATAATGCCCATGACGCCCATGGTGAAGTTGTACAGCTTATTGCACCAGTCGATGAGCGGCTGGGGCAGCGTGATGCCAACTACGCCAGGAAGGGTGGCGATCAACAGAAAGATCGAAGAGGTGAGGACGATGGGCATGCACCCAAGGAATCCGTCCTTAATGGCCTGGAGGTAGATGTTCCTCGAGATCTTCTCAAAGAACGGCTGATGCTTTTCGAGCATCTTTACGATGGCGTCCATAGAGCTCCTTTGCTGCTCGATGCGCGATGCATGTGGATGGAACTGGTCGTCGATGGATGGTCAGGACTGCCCGGAAACCTTCCTGCTTAAGGAAGGCATTGCGAAATGACAACGTTGTCATTTCGTTAATGACAACGTAAGACATTTTTGGAAGAGCAACAAGGATTTACAGGTGAACGGTCGATATTGTCCGATAAACGGCTGATTTGTCAGTCGGGCAGGTAGTGTATGCTAGAACGCAAAAAACAAGCGATTCAAAACTGACTGGAGAAGTAGTGGCAACGATGGACAAGAAAAATGTCTCAATGAACGATGTGGCAGTTGCCGCGGGCGTTTCTCTCAAGACGGTGTCGCGCGTGATCAACGAGCCCGATAGCGTGCGCGAGTCGACACGCGATAAGGTCCATTCCGCAATGGAGACGCTCGGGTTTCGAACCAACTTTGCCGCGCGTTCGCTCAAGTTGGGCCGTTACGGGTGCATCGGCGTGGTGCTGTTCCACTTGTCGGGCGGCGCCGTGGACATGATTGACGGTATCGCCGATGCCGCCGAAGAGCGAGGCTTTGCGCTCACGATGATCAAAAAGCGGGCGGGGGAGAAGATGACCCTTGCCGATGCGGCGCGCAGGATGTCGCAGCTGCCTGTTGATGGCATGATCTTCAACCTGCGTCAGATGGTCGATGACTTTGATACCTTTGAGGCGCCGAAAGACCTCAAGACGGTGATTATTACGCCGATGGAGCATCCTACCTGCTCCACCGTCAGTGACGACCAAGAGGGCGGCGCGCGCATGGCGTGCGAGTACTTCTTGAATCACGGGCACAAGAACGTGTACTTCGTTTCTGGTAAAAAAGAGTCACTGTCGAGCCAGTGCCGTATGAAAGGTTGGCGAGCGGCACTCGAGGCGCGTGGCATTGAGCCGCCCGAGCCTCTGCAAGGCGATTGGAATGCGGATAGTGGCTATGCCGCGGGCCTTGTGCTTGCCGATAAACCCGATTGCACGGCGGTTCTCGCTGCTAACGACTGCATGGCAAACGGCGTGATGATGGCTCTACGTGACAAAGGGCTCAGCGTGCCCGACGACGTGTCCGTGATCGGCTTCGACGATGAGCTCTACAAGACGATTCCCAACTCGATTCTGACGTCTGTGAAGTTTCGCCACCGCGAGCTGGGCATCCGTGCGCTTAACGAGGTCGTCGCAGGTCTGGAAGCCCCGAGCTCCAGAAGCCGTACGCTCGTTTCGGGCGTGCTGGTCGAGCGTTCCAGCGTAAAGGACCTGCGGGTGTAGACGTGCTCGGCTCGTTCATCTTAATCTGTAATAGGTGGGGCCGAAAATCTCAGCTAGATGTTACAGATTGAGATTGAGAGGATTGCCCTGTGCGTTTATCTCAATCTGTAACAACTAGACGTCCAAAACCGGTTTTAGTGTTACAGATTTAGACAATTCGGTCCCGCTTATTCCATTTGTCTCGATCTGTAACAGTTAAGGGTGAAATAACCAGCTAGATGTTACAGATCGAGACAAACGGCTCCCGACCCGGCCAAAAACAAGGAGACCGGGGGCGGCGCGCCGTGTGACGTGCCGCCCCCGGCTGAGAAATGGGGGACAGGATATGTGAGCGGAGCAATTTTGCTCGCCGCAAGCCGCTAGTCCAGACGACGGGTCTGCGCCACGTGCTTGTACCAGTAGGCGCTTGCCTTGGGCGTGCGCTTCTGGGTTTCAAAGTCAACGTAGAAGAAGCCGTAACGCTTGTTGTAGCCATTGGTCCAGGAGAACTGATCCTGCAGGCTCCACAGGAAGTAGCCGCCCACGTTGACGCCTACCTCCATGGCCTTGAGCAGCCAACGCAAGTGCTGCTCGATGTAGTCGATGCGCGGCTGGTCGTCCACAAAACCGTCCTTGTAGGGGTCCTTGTAGCCCATGCCGTTCTCGGTGATGAAGATCTGCTTGTAGTTGGGGTAGCGCTGCTTAATGTAGACGAGCAGATCGAACAGGCCCTCGGGATAGATGATCCAGTCCCAGTCGGTGGTGGGGATGCCGGGCTTGTTCACATGCTCGCCAATACCCTTAACGCGCCAGCGGCCGGTGCCCTTCTCGCCCGTACCGTTGTGGTGCAGGTCGTTCTCGCCATCGTAAGCCTTGAGGAAGCGGCACTGGTAGTTGTTAACGCCCAAGTAGTCGTTGTAGAGCGCTGCTTCGCGCATAATCTCGAGGTCCTCGTCCAGGATCTCGATGGTGCCGCCCGAGATGGCGGCCAAGCGGTTGGCGCACTCGAGGGTGTCGGGCGCGTAGTCGCCGCGGAAGGTAGCGTCGAGCAAAAACTGGTTTTGCAGCACGTGCTCGTTGTTGGCGGCTTTGATGTCGGCGGGGTCGTTCTCGTTGAGGGGGTACTTAAACTCCAGCGACTGGATGACGCCGATCTTGCCCTTAAAGCCGCCGTTGTGGAAGGCCAGCACAGCCTTGGCGTGGGCGAGCATCATGTTGTGCTCGCACTGAAAGGCCTCGGCAAGATGCGCTTTGACGCCACCGGGGAAGGTGCCCTCGATGTAGGTGTTGGAGGCGTCCGCCCAGATCTCGTTAAAGGTGAACCAATAGGTCACCTGGTCGGCGTACTCCTTAAAACAGAAGGTGGCAAAGTTCACAAAGGCGTCGATGGTCTCGCGGTTGAGGAAGTCGCCCTTCTCAAAGAGGGGCAGCGGCGTGTCAAAGTGATGCAGCGTGACAAACGGCTCAACGTGGTGCTTGTGGCACTCGGCGAAGAGATCGTGGTAGAACTGGACACCCTCGGGGTTGATTTCGCCGGCGCCCTCGGGGAAGATGCGGCTCCAGGCAATGGAGAGGCGAATGCCGTTGATGCCAAACTCCTCGCACAGCTCCAGGTCGACGGGGTACTGGTTGTAGAAGTCCGAAGCGGGATCGGGGGAGAAACGGCCTTGGGCTTCCAGAAAGTCGTCCCAGGCAACCTTGCCCTTACCGTGAGTGCGGGTCTCGCCCTCTACCTGGTAGGCAGCAGTGGCGCCGCCAAAGACAAAGTCCTCGGGAAACTGCGCAGGCGGGTTGGTGACGCTAGCAGGATTAACGGACATGATGATCCAATCGTCTAAATCGAAGGGCCAACCGGCTGTTGATGGTCGGCTGGCCCTGGGCGTTACTTACTTCGATAGTTGCTCGGAGACGAAGGCGAGAGACTTGTCGCCGTTCTGGGAGAGCTCGATGTACTGCTTGCCACGGCAGGCGACGCACTTGTTGCCCACACGCTCGCAGTCTTTCTGCAGGTCGGCCAGGTAGCTGGCTGCCTGCGGGGCCAGGACGACCAGGTCAAAGTCGGGGAGCATGTCGACGTGGTTGCCATAGGCTTCGGCAGCGGTCTCCAGATTGATGCCGCGCTCCTTGGCAGCCTTGGCCAGTGCGTTGGCGAGCAGACCCGAGGTTCCGCCACCCTGGCAGAGCACGAGCACGCGCTTGCCGTTGAGGTCGCTGGCGGTCGTTGCCTCGGCAGCGGGTGCTGCAGAAGCGGCAGGGGCGTCGGCCTTCACGGCCTCGGCTGCGGCGCCGGCGGCAACGCTCTTGGCATCGGCCTTGCCCTGGAAGGCGTCGTTGAGCTTGGCGGCCTTCTCGGCGTTCTTGGCGGTGAGCTCCTCCTGGGAGATCTCGGCCTCCTCGGCGCACTTCTGGGCGTCATATGCACGGAAGAACGGGTAGTACAGGACGAAGTCGACGACCAGGATGAGGGCGAGCATCACAAAGGCGAGCGGCTGGAAGCCCAAGCCCATGATGGTGCCGATGGGGCCGGGAACGGTCCAGGGCAGGGTGTACATAAAGCCGTTCATGCCCAAGAAGTCGATAAAGATCTTGAGGATCCAGATGTTGGCGATCGGGGCAAAGACAAACGGGACAAAGAAGACGGGGTTGAGCACGATGGGCGCGGCGAACAGCAGCGGCTCGTTGACAGCAAAGCAGACCGGGACGATGGCGGCCTTGCCGACGGCGCGCATTTCCTGAGACTTGGCCAGGAAGCAGAACATAAAGACCAGGACGAGCGTGGCACCGGTGCCGCCCATGCAGACGACGAAGTACTGGGCACCCTGGGTCAGGACAGCGGAAGCGTGCTGGCCGGCCTGGAACGCAGCCAGGTTGTCGGTCATGTTGGCAACGAGAGCGGCGGCGATGGCGGGCTCGACGATCGAGGGGCCGTGGACGCCGACGAACCAGAAGAGGCTCATGGCGCCGTAGATCACAGCGAGGCCAATGTAGCCGTCGGCAGCGGTGAACAGGGGCTGGAACACTTGGATGACGCCCTGGGCAAAGCAGAAGCCAAAGGCAGCGCGGAAGACGATGTCAAAGACCCAAAAGACGGTGATGCAGACGGAGAAGGGGATGATGTCCTTAAAGGTCTGCGAGATGTTGGGCGGAACCTGCTCGGGCATCTTGACGGTGATGTTGCGCTTGATGAAGAACTTATAGATGATGCCGGTCACAAACGCGGCGATGAAGGCGGTCAGCAGGCCTTTGGAACCAAGGTAGGTGGTGTTGAAGCCGCTGGCGGCGTCCGTGGCGATCGTATCGCTCGAAAGGAGCAGGAAGCCGATGATGGCTGCGCACATGCACGAGATGAAGTTGATCTGGTTGTTCTTGGGCAGGTCGCGGTTCTGAGCGTCGGCGAAGTGCTTGGCGGTGGTGGCGGCGCAGGCGATGGCCAGGATGCCCATGGAGTAGTTGTAGCACTTCCACAGGGCGTTGTTGATGTCATCGGGCCAATAGAAACCCCAGATGTTGGGGACCGAGGCTACCAGGCAGAAGATGGACGAGAAGATGATGATGGGGATGACGGAGATAAAGCCGTCGCGGATCGCCTTGAGGTACTTGTTGCGGGCGATCGCGTTGAAAAAGGGCTGGCCCTTTTCGATGATGGCGATGAGTTGCTCCATGCAATGCTCCTAAGAGTCGGTAGGTTAGCAACGATGGTAGCTTTTGGCGTTCGGTTGCCAAAATGTTGACGTTGCCATTTTGCGGCACAAAAAAAGACGCGAATCGGGGGTTCCTGTGCCTGCGAACCGTCGATTCCTTACGCGTAAACGTTTGAGCCGCCCGGTGGCTCTGTGTTTGCACAATGGTAACGTTAACATTTGGTCGACAAAAGCCGTTCGGGGAAGCGGGATTGTCGGTGAACGGTAGGTTTTGGGTGGTGAGCGTATGGCGGGAGAGGCGTTGGATATACTTGAAGGCGTTCATTTGACTGCGTAGGGTGCCGCCAATGGCATCGTTGACATAGAAAGATCGACCTATGGCCGCTGTTAAAAAATCGGTTTCCGTTAAGGACGTGGCGCGTCTCGCGGGCGTCTCGGAGCAGACGGTCTCGCGCACCGTGCACGATTCGCCCAGCGTGCGCCCCGAGACCAAGGAGCGCGTGCGTGCCGCCATGCGCGAGCTGGGGTATCGACCCAATTTTGCCGGTCGATCGCTGCGTCGCGGCAAGTTTAAGACCGTCGGCGTCGCCATGTTCAACATTACCGGCACCGGCAACCTCGACCGCATGGAGGGCTTTGCCGCCGCGGCCGACAAACATGGCTATGCCATCACCCTCACTAAAGTAGACGGGCATCCGTATACCCTCGAGAGTGCATCGTCGCGCATGAGCGCACTGCCGGTGGACGGCATGGTCGTGATCATGAACCGCATGCCGGCGGACTTTGGCACCTTTGAGCCGCTGCCCGGTATGCAGACGGTGCTCGTTACCATGCTGGAGCACCCGCTGTGCTCGACGGTTGATAACGATCAGTTCGATTGCTCGCGCCAGGTTGTCGAGTACTTGCTGGGGCAGGGGCACAAGACCGTGCACTTTATCTCATGCCCCGAGCGCTCGCTTTCGGGCATGCAGCGTGAGGAGGGCTGGCGCGAGACATTGCGTACGCATGGTATTGAGCCACCGCGACTCGTCCGTGGCGATTGGACGGCACAGAGCGGCTATGCTGCCGGTCAGGCTCTGGCAGACGATCCGACCTGCACGGCCATCTATGCCTCCAACGACGCCATGGCCTACGGCTGCATTCGCGGGCTCGAGTCGCGCGGAAAGCGCGTGCCCGAGGACGTGAGCGTGGTGGGTGTCGATGACAGCCTGGGCGACATCGTGCCCGATCGTCGCCTGACCACGGTGCGCTTTGATAACAAGCGTGTCGGCATGTGGGCGGTCGACAAGATCGCCGGCGCCGAGGGAGTTGCGCCTGGCGTGGAACACATGCTGATCCCCGGCGTGCTCGTAGCGGGCGATACGGTACGCGATTTGCGCTAGGGTACGGACCTGTTTGGGTTGCCGCTAATAGTGTTTGATATTGTTCGAATTGGTTAAAAAACCGTTCACGGGCAAAAATCGACCGTTTATAGCTCAAAATTCCGTTTTGCATTGTTCCTTTTTGTTTGAATGTTATTGTTTCTGGCATACACAGCGCAGCGCGTATGCCCGGACGCGATGCTCTCCATTGGTTCATATGTGAAAGGAACGCAACATGGCAACCAAAGAAGAAATCTCGATGGTTGGATTCGAGATCGTCGCATACGCGGGTGACGCCCAGACCGATCTGCTTGCAGCGCTCGATGCTGCTCGCGAGGGTGATTTTGAGAAGGCCGAGCAGCTGCACAAGGATGCCAGCGATGCACTTATCGGCGCCCACGACACGCAGACCAAGCTGCTTTCGCAGGAGGCCGGCGGCGGCGAGATGGAGATGACCTTCATCATGGCTCACGCTCAGGATACTCTCATGACCACCATGATCCTGGAGAAGCAGACCCGCTTTACCATCGATGCCTACAAGCGCATTGCCGAGCTCGAGGCCAAGCTCGCCTAACGAGCCTTCACAACCAAGTCCCCTTCCAAAAGCTCTGCCGCTACCCGCGGCAGGGCTTTTTCTGCGCTCCTCCAAGTTGCGGTGAAATAGGGACTGAATAGGGATCGGCGGGCGCAAAACAATCCCTATTCCACCGCAACTCATCCCGAAATAGTCATTGGGGACAGTCTTGGTGCCCGTTCGTCTTGCCGTTCGGTTTTTCGCTGGGTGGGTATACTTCCTTTCACATTAAACGCCGGAATGAGGAGGTATCCAAATGCCGGACAACGGATCGATTCAAAAGAGAGACGCGCATGAGATGGCTCATGGGCGTCCTGTCCAGATAACCGAGCACACGACGATAACCGAGCTGCAGCCCAGCCTGTCCGATGTCGTGTGCGCAAACAAAAAGCTGCAGATTGGCTTTATCGTTGCGCTTGTGGTACTGGCGCTGCTGTCGGGTTTTGTAGCTCGTCCGCATTTTGCCGATACCAAGACGTGGGACTCCACCATCGAGGTTATCGACCAAAAGAAAGGTAACGTACTGGCGCTCACGGCCTCGTGCGTGGCGCTGTCTGCGGGCATTACCGCGCTGCCGGGTGATACGGGAACGCCGGTTGCCGAGCAGCTTGCGCAGCTTTCAGGCAACCTTGGTATCGTGCTTGCCGTGCTATACCTAGAGAAATACTTGCTCACGATTTTGTGGTCGGTTGGCTTGGGCATCTTAATCCCGTTTGCGTTGGTGCTCTTTGCGGTGTCGCTCGGCATTCACGGGCGCTGGAGTACGAGCGCCGTCCTGCGCCGCGTGGCGACTCGCGTGCTGGTGGTCGCCATGATCGGCATGGCGTTGGTGCCGGCGAGCGTATGGGTTTCGCAGAAGGTCGACGAAACGTATCGCGTAAGTATTGAGCAAGCTGAGCAAAAGGCTGCGGACGCTGCGAGTGCGGCAGATAGCGACAGCTCCAAAGCAAGCAAGAAAAAGACCGAGTCTACAGAGTCCAAGAATGTGCTTGAGCAGCTTGCCGACGGTGCCTCGGGTCTCGTCACATCGGTGACCAGCGGCGCCAAGCAGATGACCAATGAGATTGTGCAACAGGTGACTGATCTCATCGAAGGCGTCATCGTGATGATCGTGACCTCGTGCGTTATCCCGCTGCTGGTGCTCGCGGCGTTTCTGTGGCTGGGGCATACGTTGCTGGGAATCGACATTTCCGGGCCGGCGAACTATCTGACGGGTCGTTTCTTGAGCGCTCCGTCCAAACATGCCAAGAAGAGCGGGCAGTCTGAGTAGGCGGCAAAGCGATCTTTGGAAGATCAACCGTAAGAAGGGCGGCCGAGACACGTTCTCGGTCGCCCTTTTGTTTGTTGAACACGTGGTCGCTACGTCTGCGCCGGGCCCAAACGGTCAGCAATCATCCGTGAACGGCGTTTGTTCAAAAAAGAACAAAGATAAACAAATAATGGTTGCAGTAAATGTTTGAATGTGTTCAAATAAACATGAACAGTGAAGAACCGCACATTCAGATGCCCGGACCTGAACGCGATTCAACACTTCCAAACAGAAACTACGCACCTGCGTATCTCTCAAGGAGGATGTCATGAGGGTTGTAATCGCTTCCGATGCCGACGGTATGTCGATGAAGGAGTCCATCAAGGAGATGCTCATCGCTGACGGTCACGAGGTCGTCGACTATTCCGAGACCCCTGCTGCGGACTTTGTCGATTCCGCGACCGCCGTTGCCAAGGACCTGCTGGAGCACAAGGATTCCCAGGGCTTCGCATTCGATAAGTACGGCGTCGGCTCCTATATGGCCGCCGTCAAGATCAAGGGCATGGTCGTCGCCAACATTTCCGACGAGCGTTCCGCCTACATGACCCGCGAGCACAACGGCTCGCGCATGGTCACCATGGGCCCGGGCGTTGTGGGCACCGAGGTCGCCAAGAAGATCGCCCGCGAGTTCCTGCGCGCCCAGTACGCCGGCGGCCGTCACCAGATCCGTGTCGACATGCTCAACAAGATGGCCTAACGAGAGCCACCGAGAACTCGAACTTCTATCTCAACTTGTGAATTCAGACGAAAGGACGTTCTGATGAAGAAGACCATCGCAATCGGTTGCGACCATATCGTTACGGACGAGAAGATCTATCTGGCCGACCGCCTGGAGCAGGCTGGCTACAAGGTGCTCGACTGCGGCACCTACAGCCACACCCGTACGCACTATCCCATCTACGGTAAGGCCGTGGGCGAGGCTGTTGCCAGCGGCAAGGCCGACTTTGGCGTGGCCCTGTGCGGCACCGGCATCGGCATCACCAACGCCGTCAACAAGGTTCCCGGCGCCCGCTGCGCGCTGGTCCGCGACATGACCTCTGCCCTGTATGCCCGTCGCGAGCTCAACGCCAACATCGTGGGCTTTGGCGGCAAGATCACCGGCGAATTCCTGATGGCCGACATCATGCTTGCCTTCCTGGAGGAGCCCTACGAGAAGACCCCCGAGCACGATGCCCTGATCGCCAAGATCGACGCCTGCAACAAGGCCGACGCCGAGGCTCAGGCCGACCCGCACTTCTTTGACGAGTTCCTCGAGAAGTGGGACCGTGGCGAATACCACGACTAAGGAGGTTACGCGGTTTTGCCAAACCGCGTAACGGGTCGACGCTGCGAAGCCATCTGGTGGGCAATCTGCCGTTCAGCTTCGACGGCATGACCAGAAGGTCAATGCCGTCTCGCTTCACGGCACCTTGCCTCGCCAGCTGGCTTCTCGCTGATGTCTGAGTGACCTGTGGGGTTACCGCTGTTGTTGCGAAGCGTTCTGGTATGGCAAGTTGCTCCGATAACACGTTTGCTTGCTGAGCTTGTGCGCTTCGTTTTGGCGGTACCCGGCATTCTGCAGCTTTTCAATTGACGGCTCGCGTTTCTGTGAGGGGGCGCGGGCCGGTTTTCTATCAGCCCTATTGACTTGGCGGGCTGTCGTAAGAAAGGGAAGGCTCCTATGGAGTTTGTTCTTGATAACGGTTCTATTCGTGTGGCGCTGAGCACGGCTGGCGGATCGTTCACTTCGATTAAAGCCAGCGGTCGCGAGTACCTGTGGCAGGGCGATCCTTCGGTCTGGTCGGGCCAGGCACCCATTTGCTTCCCGATCTGCGGTGGCCTTCGTGACGGCCGCGCGATGACCATGGGCGGCCGCGAGGTCAAGCTCGCTCGCCACGGCTTTGCGCGCAAACAGGAGTGGAAGCTCGAGGAGCAGGGCGACAACATGGTTGCGCTGAGCCTAAGCTCTGCCGACCATGCCGAGTTGCTCGAGCAGTACCCGTATCCGTTTAAGATCGTTGCTCGTTACACGATCGATTCGGAAAAGGTGGCCGTGTCGTACGAGGTGACCAATGAGGGCACCGAGGACATGCCGTTCTTTGTGGGTGGTCACCCCGGCTTTAAGTGCCCGCTCGACGAGGGCGAGTCCTATGACGACTATGAGCTTCGTTTTGAGCGGTGCGAGGCCACCGAGCTCTGTACCGCCGTTCCCTCGACGGGCCTGATTGATGTTGAGCATCGCAGCAAGAACCCCATGATCGGCCAGAACCTGCCGCTTACCCACGAACTCTTCGACTTCGCGGAGACCATCTTTGACGTGCTCGAGAGCCGCGTGGTTACGCTGACCAAGAAAACCGAGGACAAGGGCGTGCTCCTGACGTTCCCCGATATGCCGTACCTGATTGTGTGGAGCAAGCCCGAGGGCGACTTTGTGGCAGTTGAGCCGTGGGGTGGTCTGTCCACCTGCTCCGACGAGGACGATATTCTGGAGCACAAGCGTGGCTGCCTGGTGGCCAAGCCAGGGGAGACCGTCATCCGCGGCTTTGAGATCGAGATCCTTTAACGAGTTATCGTATGTTTGGGGCCGCGCGTGTCGTGCCCCGGAAACAGGAGTTCAACATGATTCTGACCGTTACCATGAACCCGTCGATCGATACGCGCTATCAACTCGACAAGCTGATCATCGACGACGTGAACCGCGTGACGCCTGAAAAGACCGCTGGCGGCAAGGGCCTCAACGTGAGCCGTGTGCTGCTGCAGTTGGGCGACGATGTGCTCGCGACCGGCCTGCTCGGCGGCCACATGGGTGCCTATATGGCCGAGCTTATGGATGCCGACGGCGTCAAGAACGACTTTGTGCCCATCGCCGGTGAGACGCGCATTTGCCTGAATATCCTGCACGAGGGCAATCAGACCGAGCTGCTGGAGAGCGGCCCGCAGATCGCTCCCGCCGAGCTCGAGGCCTTTACGGCTAAGTTCGCCGAGCTTGCAGCGAAGGCGGATGTTGTGACGCTTTCGGGCTCGCTGCCGCGCGGCGTCGATGCTGGCTACTATGCCGAGCTCGTCAAGATCGCCGAGGAGGCGGGCGCCAAGGTGCTGCTCGACACCTCGGGTGCATCGCTGGAGGCTGCGCTGGAATCTGACGCTAAGCCTGAGCTCGTGAAGCCCAACCTGACCGAGATTAACGGCCTGCTGGGTACGTCCTTTACGACCGATGATGTCGATGCCCTGCGCGAGGCGCTTGCCGCCGATGGCCGCTTTGCCGGTATTCCCTGGGTCGTCGTCTCGATGGGCGCTGCCGGTTCGGTGGGCTTCCATGAGGGCCGCGCGTTCCGCGCCAAGACGCCCGCGATTGCGGCTGTGAACGCGACGGGTTCCGGTGACTCGACCATCGCCGGCTTTGCGCATGCCATTGCTGCTGGTGCCGACGACGTCACGGTGCTCAAGACCGCCAATACCTGCGGCAAGCTCAACGCCATGGATCCCAAGACCGGCCACCTGGTCATGGACCGCTGGGACGAGATCTACAACAGCGTTGAAGTAACGGAGCTTTAAAGTTACGGCGTTTTACCAAACGCCGTAACCAACCGACGCTGCAAACCCGCCAGAGCGGCAATCTGCCTTTCAACTTCGGCGGCATGACCAGAAGGTCAATGCCGCCTCGTTTCAAGGCACCTTGCTCGCTCTGGCGGGTTTTTGCTGTCGTTGCCAAAACATCGGCGTTGCCTTGGCCGCAAGTAGTCATTGGGGACGTTCTTTAATGACTAGTCGTTTAAGAACGTCCCCAATGACTACACTCAAAAACGGTGCCCGTCGGCGATGTTGCCGGCGGGCGCCGTTGTCATGTGGGCGGTTATGTTGTGGCCGCTGATGAGGCTCGAACTCGCATGCTACAGCGAGTCGATAAAGCGCTGCTGGGCGGCGCGGCCGGCTTCGTCCCATTTAAAGACGCCGGCGTTGTCGAGCACGTGGCCAAACACCACGCCGACCTCCTCGTGAAGGATATCGATGGCGTTATCCGCCGTAAGCTCGTCGGCGCGGCGGGCAAAGACGTCCTCGGCCCATGCGGCGTGGCTGCGACAAAGGTCATCGCCCTCGAGCGCGTCGGCAAGGTCGTAGCTGGCATCGACCTTGGCCGCCAGCAGATGCTCACGGACAGCGCCAAGCTCGGGAACCAGGCGCGGCGGCAGAATGGCCAGGCCCATGACCTCGATCAGGCCGATGTTCTCCTTCTTAATGTGGTGGTACTCGGCATGCGGGTGGAAAACGCCTAGCGGGTGCTCGTCGGTCGTGATATTGCAGCGAAGCGCCAGGTAGGCCTCGTAGATTTCGCCGCCGGCATTTCCGCGAGAGTCGACGCGGCGGATGACGGGCGTCACGGTGTTGTGCGCCACGCCGTCGGCTGTGTGCGCGATGACGCCTACAGACTCATCGGTCCACTCGCGCCAAGCGAGGATAATCTTCTCGGCAGCGTCGAGCAACTGGGCGCGGTCATGCGAGCGCAGGCGCAGCACCGAGAGCGGCCACTGCAGCACGGTACCGCTGACCTGGTCAAAACCGGGCACGCTAAACTGCGAGACCTCGGCGGCATGCATCATGGGGAACTCGTGTGCGCCGCCCTGGAAGTGGTCGTGCGACAAGATCGAGCCGCCCACGATGGGCAGGTCGGCGTTGGAGCCGATGAAGTAATGCGGGAACAGGTCCACAAAATCGAGCAGGCAGGTCAGACCCTTGCGGTCGACGTGCATCGGACGATGCTCGGAGCTCATGGCAATGCAGTGCTCGTTAAAGTACGCGTACGGGCTGTACTGGAAACCCCAGCGCTCGCCGTCGAGCTGGATGGGGATAACGCGCAGATTCTGGCGGGCGGGGTGAGCGCCACCGTCGGCTGCGGCGGAGCGTCCGGGGTAGCCCTCGTTTTCAATGCAGAGCTGACAGGCGGGATACTTCTCGCCCGTGTTCTTTGCGGCGCCGGCCGCGGCAATGTCGCGCGGATCCTTTTCGGGCTTTGACAGGTTGATGGTGATCTCCAGGTCGCCCCAGTTGGTGGGGGTGCTCCATTTGATATTGCGCGCGATGGCGGCACGACGCACATAGCCGGCGTCGCAGCACAGGCCGTAGAACCAGTCGGTCGCGGCGCGGGGCTCGTTGACGCCCATACGCCCATTGAATTCCTCGTTTACAACCGAAGGCCTCGGCATCAGCACACCCATGATGCGCATGGCGATGCGATCGCGGCCCGATGCCGTATCCTCGGCAGCACCGTTGGCAACGGCGGCCTCGGAAAGCGCGGCAAGCGTGCCCTCCAGGTCAAAATCGGGGAGCGTATCGGGGCGCAAGAGCGAGAGCTTCTCGTTCTGCAGCGCCCAGGCCATATCGAGCGCCGGTCCCGTAGCGCCGATGCACTCCAAAATGGTGTTGTAGGCCCAGATGCGGTCGTCCTGTCCGGTCATCGATCGGTGGATGGCATATTCGATGAGGCCCTGTGCGGCCTCGCGCACATCAGTCATTACAGCCATGCCGCGTAAGCCCCCTTGTCAGTAATTGCGTAGTGGCGGGCAGAGCCTTCGCCCAGCCAGCTGTTCATCTTGGTGATAAAGGTGTCGACCAGATCGAGCGGCACGAAGGCCTGGATGGTGCCACCAAAGCCGCCACCGTGAATACGAACGGCACCGCGGCCGTCGAGCACGTGCTCGGCCAGTGCCAGGGCATACATCGAAGGCTGCTCGGAGCCCAGCTTGGCAACGACATTCTGCAGGTACATGGCGGAGCTGGCGCCGGACTCGCGCGTCAGAACCAGGAACTGGTCAATGTCGCCGGCGTTCAGGGCTGCCCAGCGCTTGTCGACCAGGCCGTTCTCGTACCAGTAGTGAACGGCGCGCAGGCAGGCGCGGTCGCCCAGCTTGGCACGCAGCTCGGGGAGCTTGGCGTCAAAGTCGGCAACGTTTACCTCACACAGTCGTGCCTTGCCAAACTCGGCGGCGACGTCTTGCATCTCGCGGGGAACGGCGGCGTAATCGTCGGTGGCGGCCACGTGGTCGGCGCCTACTTTAACGAGCACAAGCGCATAGCCGTGATCCTCAAAGTTGAGCTCGAGCTTCTGGGTTTTAGGCTGAGCCTGGTCCTCAAAGTCCATGTAGGCAAGGCCGCCCAGACACACAGCGGCCTGGTCCATCAGACCGCAGGGCTTGCCGTAATAGTTGTTCTCGGTGCGCTGGCTCATCTGGGCGAGCGCGACGGGCTCGATGGCGGGTGCGCCCCAGAGGGTTTCCATGGCACGACCGTATGCGGCCTCGACGGCGGCAGAGCTGGAAAGACCGCCACCCGAGGGGACGGAGCAGGTGAAGGCGAAGTCGAAGCCCTGGGGCTCAACGCCCAGAGCAGCGATTTCGTGGGCCATGCCGCGGACGAGGCTCGCGGACGTGCCCTTCTCGGACTCTTGAATATCCAGCGTGTCGAGCATGATTTCAAACGTAGGATAGCCCTCGTCGGCGACGCGAATCTTGTTGGAGTCGGTTGCCACGGCGATGCCGTCAACGGCGACATCGAGCGAGCCGGCGATAACGTGGCCGCCCTCGTGGTCGGTGTGGTTGCCGCTGATCTCGGAACGGCCGGGCGCGTGCACGTAGAGCACCTGGCGGTCGCCGATGGGGCCAAACTCCTCCTCAAACAGCTTGGTGAGCGTGGCGAGTGTCTTTTCGTCGGGGGTGGTCATGGAAGTCCTTTCCTTGGCGCGCACGGGTGAGTTTTGCGTCGTTATGAGTACGTTAACAACTTGAAGCGGCATGAACCAAGTGTTCACGATACCGCACGTTACGGGCTATGTTAACGTACTCATAACACATCGCTTGTCACTTTTTGAGAATCTGGTAATCGGTAGAAATTCAGCCGTGAACGGTACTGCCGTATGGACTTATAAAGCAGAAGAGATGCAGATAGAAAAAGTAGAGTACGTTAACATGCGTCCGACGATAGCGGGCCTCGGCGCGGGATGTATTTCTGCCCGGGCCGGCATTCACGCTATTCAGATCTCGCAAGGGTGAAGGTGATCCTGTGGCAAGGCGCCCGTCCAACGATACAGGTACGCGTCCGGTCTCCATGGCCGACGTCGCCCGCGCTGCTGGCGTTTCGCAGCAGACGGTTTCGCGCGTCGCCAACGGCCTTCCTAACGTCAACGAGCAGACGCGCCAGCGCGTGCAGGCCGCGATGCAAGAGCTCGGCTTTCGTCCGAGTTATGCCGGTCGCTCGCTGCGCGACGGCCGTTACCATTCGGTCGGCCTGTGCGTCAACGATGTCACCAAGTTTGGCAACCTCTCAATGATCGACGGCATCGCCAGCGCTGCTCGCGAGCATAATTGCGCCATCACGCTGGTCGAGATGTCCAAGACCGAGGAATTCTCGCTTGCCGAGGCAACGCGTCGTATGGCCGCGCTGCCCGTGGACGGCATCATCATCGGCATGAGCCGCATGGCGCCCGATTTTGAGACGTTTGATCCGTTACCGGGTATCGGCACGGTTATCGTCACCATGTATGCGCACCCGCGGGTGACTACGGTCGACTCCGATCATTACGGCTGCTCGCTGTTGCTTATGGACCATCTGTTTGAGCTGGGGCACGAGCAGATTCGCTATATTGGCGGCCCGTCGTTCTCGGTCGACGAGCAATTTCGTCGCGCCGGTTGGCAGGATGCGCTCGAGCGTAAACACATCGAGCCGGCAGAGCCGCTCGAGGGCGACTGGTCTGCCAACAGCGGTTACGAGGCCGGCAGATATCTGGCCGAGCATGACCGCGCCATGACGGCGATTTACGCGGCAAACGACCAGATGGCAAACGGCGCTATTGCAGCGCTGCGCGATAGCGGCTTGCGCGTGCCCGAGGACGTGAGCGTGGTGGGCGTCGACGATTCGCTCGATGATTTTGTCGCACACAACGAGCTCACGACCGTGCGATTCGATCTACATCAGCGCGGACGCGAGGTATTCGAGCATGCGGTTCCCGAGGCGGGTGCGGCGGGCAAAACCGTTGCCATTCGTATTCCCGGACAACTCATCATTCGACATAGCACGGCGATACCGCGCGCATAGTTTGTGCTGATAAACGGCGATTCATCGCATTTCAATAACAATCGGTAAGGATGCCGGCAGATAGCTGTTGGGATGCAGCCGAGTGCTATGATAGACGGGCTCTTTTGTCTATCTAGGAGGCTTTGCCTAATGGAGATCACCAAGGATATCCGCTACGTTGGCGTCGACGATCACGACATTGACCTGTTCGAGGGCCAGTACGATGTGTCCGAGAACGGTATGGCATACAACAGCTACGTTATCTTGGGCGAAAAGATCGCTGTCGCCGATTCAGTCGACGGCGGTTTTGTTGACGAGTGGCTCGGCAACCTTGAGGCCGTGCTCGATGGACGTACGCCCGATTACCTGGTCGTTCACCATATGGAGCCCGATCACTCCGCTGGCATCGCCGCCTTTATGGAGCGCTATCCCCAGGCCCAGATCGTGGCCAGCATGGGCGCCTTCCGCATGATGGTCAACTTCTTTGGCACCGATTTCCCCGAGCGCAAGATGGTCGTCAAAGAAGGCGACGTGCTCGACCTAGGTGGCCACAGCCTAACGTTTGTTGGCGCCCCCAACGTGCACTGGCCCGAGGTGCTCTTCTCCTATGAGGCTACCGACAAGGTACTCTTTAGTGCCGACGGCTTTGGCAAGTTTGGCGCTAACGACATCGAGGATCCGGAAGGGTGGGCTTGCGAAGCGCGCCGTTACTACTTTGGCATCGTGGGCAAGTTCGGCAAGTTTGTGCAGGCCGTGCTCAAGAAGGCTGCCGATCTGGACATCCAGATCATCTGCCCGCTCCACGGCCCCGTGCTGACCGAGAACCTGGGCTACTACCTCGACACCTACAACACCTGGTCGAGCTATCAGCCCGAGGACGAGGGCATCACCATTGCCTACGCGAGCGTCTACGGCCACCTGAAGGCTGCCGTCGAGGAGCTTGCATCTGTGCTCGAGGCTCGCGGCCAGAAGGTTTCCGTCTTTGACTTGGCTCGCGACGATATGGCCGAGGCGGTTGAGGACGCGTTCCGCTATGACCGCCTGGTGCTCGCCTCCATCACCTATCAGGGCGAGATCTTCCCGTTCATGAGCACCTTTATCCACACGCTTGCCGAGCACGCCTATCAGAACCGCACCGTGGCGCTCGTCGAGGCCGGTTCCTGGGCGCCCGTAGCTGCCAAGGTTATGACCAAGGAGCTCGAGGGTATGAAGGACATCACCCTGACGCAGAACAAGGTGACTGTCCTGGGTTCGCTCAACGACGCATCGCGCGCCCAGATCGAGGCCCTCGCCGACGAGCTCTCCAAGTAGCGATATTTCGCTTTTAACGAGCAAAACCACCACAAAGGGGACAGTGAACTGCCTCCCATTTCTTGGACATCGGGAAATGGGAGGTTTTCCATGAGTAT
>CABRZS010000026.1:0-22226 GCA_902475525.1 uncultured Collinsella sp. | reverse complement strand
TATACGGGCGCATCATCGACGTCTTCAATACAGACAATATCAGTGCGGAATGTTTTCAGAGCTTTGCCCTGCAGGGTCCCTGCCGTCACGCAGCAGTCAGGGAATCTGGAGTGGGCGGCGGCTTGGCTACGAGCTGGGGCTGAGGATCTGAACGAATGGGTGACGTTGCTGGGAGCGCAGGCGTTGCCGGCGATGATCACTTTGGAACTGGAATTTCCGCCTGCTAGTAAAAAGGCCTCCGGGCTGTTGCTCTGGAGGCCTTTTTGTCAATTACAGACGAATGCGTTAGTTGTTCTTGGTCAGACGCTCGACGTCGTGGGCGATCATGTATTCCTCGTCGGTGGGGATGACCATGACCGTGACGGAAGAGCCGGCGGCGCTGATGACCTGCGGGCCGTTACCCACGGCCTCGCGGTTCTTGTTGTTGTCGATGCGCACGCCCAGCCACTCAAAGCAGTCGCAGAAGGCCTTGCGGATCGACCAGTCATTCTCGCCGATGCCGGCGGTAAAGGTAATGGTGTCCACGCCCGCCATGGAGGCAATCATGGAACCGGCCTGCTGCATGGCCTTGTATGCAAACATATCGAAGGCGAGCAGGCAGCGCTCGTCACCCTCGGAGGCGCGCGTACGGATGTCACGGGCATCGTTGGAGATACCCGAGATGGCAAGCAGACCGGACTGCTTGTTCATCATGTCATCGACTTCCTGGTAGCTGTAGCCGCCCTCGCGCTGCAGGTAGCACACGGTAGCCGGGTCGATGGAGCCGCAGCGGGTACCCATCATCAGACCGTCAAGCGGCGTGAGGCCCATCGTGGTGTCGCGGCAGACGCCGTCCTCGATGGCGGCAAGCGAGGCGCCGTTGCCCAAATGGCACGAGAGCAGGCGGTGGCAGCGCGAGCCCAGGATTTCTTTGGCCATCATCCACTCGTAGCGGTGGCTCGTACCGTGGGCGCCGTACTTGCGCACGTGGTACTTGTCGCACACGTCCTTGGGCAGGGCATAGGTGTAGGCGACCTCGGGCATGGTCATGTGGAACGAGGTGTCGAAGACGGCCACGTTGGGCAGTTCCGGATACTTCTCGCGGCAATATTCGATTGCCGCGGCCTCGCCGTAATTGTGCAGCGGGGCGAGCGGGGCCACCTCAAGGATCTTAGCCATGACCTCATCGTCGACGACCGCGGAATCATCGAAGTGCCAGCCACCCTGAACGATACGGTGGCCGATGCCATCGATCGTAAAGTCAGTCTTCTCGAGCTCCTCGAGCACGCGCGCAATGGCGCAGCGATGATCGGGAAAAGGAATCTCCTCGGTCTGCTTGGCACCACCGTTCTCGGAGTGGCCAAAGATGCCCATCTCCGAGCCGATACGCTCGCAGTTGCCCTTGGCGAAAACCTCGCGGGTATCGGTATCCAAAAGCTGATATTTAAGGCTCGAGCTGCCGGCGTTGACAACAAGTACGTTCATGAGACTCCTTCGTGATTACAGTACGGTCGGCAAACCTATAAGGCGGCCGTACCCTTAATAAGAAGTTATCAGAATCCAATAAATAACTATTAAACTCTTCGCCCAAAGAGCATAAAAGGGGGCTGAACGGCACAAGGCCATCCAGTCCCCTCCCCTTGCATCAATTACTTACCGCTGACGATGCGCTCGACGTCGGAAGCGATCATAAACTCCTCATCCGTGGGGATGACGAAGATCTTGACCTTGGAATCCTTGGCAGACAGGTACCAAGCGCCGTCGCCACGCAGGGCGTTACGGGCATGGTCCATCTTAACGCCCATAAAGGCCAGACGGTCGGCCACACCGGCGCGAACGGCCGGAGCGTGCTCGCCGATGCCGGCGGTAAAGACCAGGGTGTCCATGCCGCACATGGAAGTGGCCATCTCGGCGGCCTTGGCGGCAATCTTGTAGACGAACATATCGAAGGCGAGCTGGGCCTCGGGGTCGCCGGCAGCGGCGAGTTCCTCGACGTTGCGGCAGTCGTTGGTCTTGCCACCGGTCACGGCCATGAGGCCGGACTTCTTGTTCATCATCTCGTCGACCTCGTCGAAGGTGTAGCCGCCTTCGCGCTGCAGATAGCACACGGTGGCAGGGTCGATAGAGCCGCAGCGGGTGCCCATCATGACACCGTCGAGCGGCGTCAGGCCCATGGTGGTGTCCATGCACTTGCCGTCCTCGATGGCGCACAGGGAAGCGCCGGAACCGATGTGGCACACGACGACCTTGCGAGCCTCGCCGTTGGTCATCTCGGCAACCTTCTTGGAGATGTAGCGGTAGCTGGTGCCGTGGGCGCCGTACTTACGGATGTGCAGCTTGTCGCAGACGTCCTTGGGCAGGGCGTAGGTCTTGGCGACCTCGGGCATATTGAAGTGGAAAGCAGTGTCGTAGACCGTGACGTTGGGCAGGTCGGGATACTGCTCGAGGCAGTACTCGATAACGTTGGCCTCGGGGTTGTTGTGCAGCGGAGCGAGCGGAGCGACCTCGCGGATCTTGGCGAGGACGTCCTCGTCGACGAGGGAGGAATCGCCAAAGTACCAACCGCCCTGAACGATACGGTGGCCGATGCCCTCGATCTTGACGCCGTTGGCCTCGAGGTCCTTCAAGACGACCTCGATGGCGACCTTGTGGTCGGGGAACTCGATGTTCTCGGTCACCTTCTTGGAACCGTTGGCAGCGTGAGTGAAGGTACCGCCGGTAAAGCAGACGCGCTCGCAGGAGCCCTTTGCGGACACCTTGTGGGACTTGGTATCGATGACCTGATACTTAAGGGTCGAAGATCCTGCGTTGACGACCAGAACGTTCATGTGTCTCCCTACTAACAGGCGGTGTGGCGCCGCCAGGTTACATACGCTTCAATAATAAACCCAAACGCCCTCGCGCTCGGGTTTATTGCGTTGATATATAAGTTATCAATGCCTGAATACTCATGGCCTCTGACTTGTAAGACGAAATAACGCGGGGATATACACCAAAGAAGAAATCCCGAGCGCGACAAGCAATATGACTCGAATGCCCGCAACGCTACTCAACACAGCGTTGAGGAGATAGAAAAGAACGGCACCCACCGCCACCATCTGGCTCTGAACCGAAATCAGCGAACAGCGTATCGAAGAATCGGCAGCATTTTGAAAAATTGAGTATTTAATTGGAGCAAATAACGAGTAAGCGACCGTCTGCAACACATAGAACACGGGCAGCAAATAAACAGGAGTAAAGGGAATCAAAAACAAAGCTGTCAATACTAAGCGAATGATGCCGCAAATACGCGCAAAACGGCCCTTGTCGACACGAGCAATCACACTGGGCACAATAAACCCTATGGAGGCGGAGGTAAGAAGCTGGACCGCAATGGTCACGCCCGAAGCGACGGCATTCATTCCGCGGCCCGCAAGCAACAGTGAGAAAAAGTCTTCCAGGGCGACGAAGGCAAATGCCTGAGAACAGTCCATGATGAACGCTGACCGAAGAATGCCATTACACGCAATAGCGGCACCGATCATCTTCGGGCTCATTCCACGCTCAGGTGTCGCCGCAGCGCCCCCTCTTCGCATCTCAGGAATGCAGACAACGACAACCAACGTCAACACCATTGCTATGATATCTGCAGAAAGACCAATGAGGTATGCACCGACAGACGAAATGAAGCCGCCCACACAAGCGGAGATGGCATAAGAGGCATAGAAAACAAATCGCTCAACGACATTAAGTCTTACGAGCTGGTCCTGAGAGACGCTGTCAATGTAAATCGCTTCTATGGATCCGCTCACACATGCAACGGCAAAACCCTTGAGAGCGAACGCACCGATTAAAAGCAGAGGAGATCGGACGAGAAGCAGGGCGGCGTAGTACCCAAGCATCCCCACAATGCCAACGAGGCCGCTCACCTTTCGTCCAAACCTATCAGCAATATAGCCAGTGGGAACTTCAAGGATGAACTTGCTCACTTGATACGCAATCATCATGCTAGAAATCGCTACCATCGAAAGCCCGACGAACTCAAGGTAGACAGTTAGAAAATACAAAATGGTGCTGAAGTTCGACAAAAAAACGAACGTCATATAAAGCAAAACCGTACGGTTTTTCATGCTCCGCCCTCCAAGAGTCCGCAATCCAAATCGGAATCTTGGAAAAGCATGAGGGCAAAGCCGTCAGCTATGTGTTACAAGGCGTCAATAATCACTTGACGTCTCGAAGCCAATTAATCTCACGAAGCAAGATTACGCAATAGGTGCAGAAAAACCGTCTGGTGTCGATCAGTCCAGGAATTTTGCCGATAGCAAAAGTAGATAGGCAAGGTTACGTCACGCGAACCTTCAATGGAACACTCGCTCACTTCTGACCCATCCGATGCGAGAGAGGACCCAGGCAAACTCAATATCAATCCCCCGGCTTGAAGAAACTCAGTCTGAGCCCTGCTTCCGTATTCAACATCACGGAAGCGAAAATTGACGAGCTGGGCTTCGGGACATTGATTGATTGCATTGAGACAGGGTGACAAATTAATGGGAACAGCGAGCCTGCCGCCCAGTAACTCGCGAATGGTCATGGCGCCCACAGATTGATGGCCCGCTGGGCATGAAAGAACCTTGAGCTCCTTTTCACCCAAATATTTTGAAGAAAGGACGCTGTCCCGTGGTTCCTCGAATGAGATAGCCGCGTCCGAAATTCCAAGTATAAGCGACTCAAAGCATGTTGTCGTTGGCTGATGCCACACATCAAGATGAATCTGAGGGTGCGAGCGTTCAAACGAGTCATACCAGTTTTCGGCAAAAAGGCGCCCCCGCCCATGAAGGCAGGGGGCGTAAAGACGAAAGTGGCCATCGGGCGAAACGCCGTCGCCCCTCGATTGAGCGTACTTTTTGAGATCGTCGACTTGTGCCAAGACCACGCGTGCACGACGTGCAAATTCTCTGCCCGCCGGAGACAAAACAGCCTCCCCCGCCGATCGGTCGAGCAAAACAATCTGATACTCAGATTCCAACTTTTTGATTGCCGACGAAACGGCCTGCGGACTCACGTGAACGGCGCGAGCTGCTTTGCGCACGCCGCCATAGTTCGCTACCGCTTGAAGGTATTCGAGTTGAGAAAGCTGCATAGATTACTCCAAAGGCAGCCAAGTCGACGGGCTACGCGCCCTCAGATGAGGTTCTCGCCCAGGTTTTTGCCGCCGAGGACGTGCATGTGGAAGTGCATGACGGTCTGGCCGGCATTGACGCCCTTGTTGGAGATGACGCGGAAACCGTCCTCCAGACCCTTGGCCTTGGCGACCTCCTGGATGGCGTGAGCCATGGCGCCCATGGTCTCGGCCGGCACGTTGTCGGCGATGTCGCTGTAGTGCTTCTTTGGGATCACGAGCGTGTGGACCGGCGCCTGGGGGTTGAGGTCGTCGAACGCGATGACCTGGTCGTCCTCATAGACAACGGTCGAGGGGATCTCGTGGTTGGCAATTTTGCAGAAGATGCAATCACACATGGCTGGTTCCTTTCTCACAGACCAAGGTAATTATATTTGGTCGGAATGGTTAGAACGAGAGGTTGTCGTCGGTGTTGGCGGCTTCGCCGTCGGCGAGCACGTCGTTGCCGTCGACGTCCTTAAGGAGCACCGAGACCTTCTGCTCGGCATCGGACAGGCGGGTGCGCAGGCTCTTGAGGAGCTCGACGCCGCGGGTATAGCTCTCGAGCGACTCCTCGAGCTCCATATCGCCCGACTCCAAGCTGCGGATGATGAGCTCCAACTCCTGCGAGGCCTGCTTGTACGTAAGCTGCTCGACCGGGGTCTTCTCTGCCATATCTGTTTCCTTTCCTAAGGGTCTATCACTGTGAAACGCGGTCTACTCGACCGCATTGACGGTTGCCGACACGTTGCCGTCCGCCATGCGCACGCGGATGGCGTCGCCCGGCTTAAAGGTCTTGGCGCTCGTAGCCACACCATCATCGCTGTACGCAATGGAGTAACCGCGGGCAAGCACCTTGAGCGGCGACAGGGCATCGAGCGAGGCTGCCGCACGGCCCAGGTCGGATGCGGGTTTGCCGAGCATCGTACGTCCCCGATGCTCCAGACGGGAGCTTGCGAGCATGAGCGCATGGCGCTTCCCATCGAGCCCCGAGGTGCTTGCGATCAAGCGCTCGGGCAGACGCTCGAAGTTGGAGCGGAAGGCCCCAACCGAGCGCGTTATGGCGCCGGACAGACGATCGGCCGTCAAGGTAAGCTCCGACTCGCGGCGCTCGACCATAAACGTTGGGTCGTTGAGGCACGGGCGGCACGCGGCTGCATCGAGCGCGTCACCCAGACGAGCCGTATAGGTGTCCCAGGCACGGCGACCGCGCTGATCGAGCATCTCCAGGTCGACCTGGGCCGACCCAATCATCGATGCCATCGCGGCACCCAGACGCTGATGGCGCGCCTCGAGCACATCGGCCAACTCCGTCATAGCCGGCGCCACCGATTCGGCCGCTGCCGTGGGCGTGGAGGCGCGACGGTCGCTTACCATGTCGCAGATCGAGGTATCTGGCTCATGCCCAATGCCCGTCACCACAGGCACGGGACAGGCTGCCACCGCGCGGGCAAGCCCTTCGTCGTTAAAGGTCATAAGGTCTTCGAAGGAGCCACCGCCGCGCACCAGCAAGATGCAATCGGGCGCCGGCGTAATGGCAGCGGCGCGGCGCAAGCCTTCAATAAGCTCCGCCGGCGCGCCCTCGCCCTGGACCTTTGCACCCACGCAGACAAGCTCGACGAGCGGGTTGCGACGGCGCAGCGTACGCTTGACGTCGTCGATTACGGCGCCCGAAAGCGAGGTGACGACTGCCACACGCGAGCAGAACACTGGGATGCGACGCTTGCGCGCCTCGTCCATCAGGCCTTCGCGACGCAGCTTTTCGGCCAACTGAGCCACCTGCTGACGCAGCAAGCCCTCCCCCGCCAGCGAGAACGAGCGGGCAACGAAGCTCATGCGACCCGTAGGCTTGTAGAGATTGAAGCTACCCTTAAAGCTCACCTGCATACCGTCACGCAAATCGAAGGTGCGCTTAAGATAGGCGCCCTTCCAGATGATGCAGTCGACGGCTGCCGAGTCGTCCTTAATCTGGAAATAGCAGTGGCCGCTTCGGGCGTTAGGGCCACGAAAACCTGTGACCTCGCCCAGGACGCTCAGCTGCGGAATGGCATCGAGCGCGCCGGCGGCGATCTCCACCGCTTGGCTCACGCTGAGCTCTTTGCGCTCCTGCTCGTCCGATCCGTCGAACTCGGCGGAAACGGTATTGCCGGTCAGATTCCAGCCTGCCACGCAGCCCCCTTTCGTCGTCGTGCGCATGAGCTCCGGCCCTGCGCAAATTCAAGTCCAACACATAGTACAGCGCCGCAGGGACACAAATCCCCGCGGCGCCCAGCGACCCAAATTGTTATCGGTTGGAGTTTCTGTTGTAGCGAGCCATAAGATAGAGCAGCTGAATAATCGAGGTGAGCGCCGCAGCCACGTAGGTGAGCGCGGCTGCCGTCAGCACCTTCTTGGCACCGTTGACCTGCTTGGAACTCATGCCCGACCGCTCGATATACGCCACGGCGCGGCGACTGGCATCGATCTCGACCGGCAGCGTAACCAGCTGGAACAGCACGCTAAACGAGAAGAAGACCAGCGCGAGGGTCGTGAGCCCTGCTATGTTCATAAACAGGCCCATGAGCAGCACGATCGTCCAGGTGTTCTGGGTAAAGTTGACGACGGGGACCAAAGCGGTGCGTACCTTCATCATGGCGTAACCGCTTTGACGCTGCGCGGCATGGCCCGCCTCGTGGCAGGCGACGGCAACGCTTGCGACCGACCCGCCAGAACGGTTGGCATCCGACAGATACAGGTTGTTGTCCTGCGGGTTGTAATGATCGGTGAGCTCGCCGGCAACGCCCTTGATGCCCACGGCATTGCAGCCGTTGGCGTCGAGCATGCGGCGAGCAACCGTGGCACCCGTATCGCCGTCCGAGCGCACCTTAGACCACGTCTTGTACGTCGAGTTGATATAGCTCTGCGCGGCAAGGCCAAGCACCGTACAAACAAGAACAACCAGCAGGTACAGCGGGTCGATGCCAAAGCCATATCCATAGTAATAGGGCATGCGAATTCCTCCGAATCGAGTTACACGTTGGAGGCATTCTACCCACTCAGCTGGCAAGCATATCAGCATCGATGTTTTGGCATTGCCGTCCTAGAGCGTTTGCATCGTTTGGAAAACCGCGTAGCTATATACCTACAAAAGCTCGATTTTGCCGTCCTTCACGGTGAGTCCCATATTGCCGGAAAGCAGATCGTCCAGGCGCGAGCCCACAAGCTCAAAACGCCAGCCTTCGCGCAGGGGGCTTTGCTCAGGATGCTCGATGTAATCGGCCAAGTCATCGCGCGAGGCGATAACCGAGGTCGCCACGCCCGAGCGCTCGGCAACCAGGCGAATGAGCGCATACATCAGGTCCGTCACGCTCTCAAGCTCCGGCGAGATCTGGCGATGCCCGCGCACCATGAGCGGCAGGCGATCGTGCGGGCAGCTCGCACCGCGCTTGATGGCCATGAGCGCGCCGTCCACGTCGCGCTCCCCCAGCTGATCGGTACCGCGGATGCTACGGAACTCCTCGACGCGCACGGGATTGCGCTTGACGAGCGCCAGCAGCGTATCGTCGGACATGACCCACTTGCGCGGGATGTTGCGGCGCTCGGCGCGGTCCTCGCGCCAGGCGGCGAGCTCGCGCGCGATGCCCAACTGGTGACGGCTGCACGAGTTGATGCGCTTGACCTTGCGGAATGCCTCATGGCGGTCGGCGCGGTAGTGCGACTCGTCGGCCAGCGGGCGCAGCTCGTCGAGCACCCAATCCTCACGGCCCAGCTCGCGTAGGCGGCTCATCATCTCGGTATAGGCAACGATCAGGTACTTGACGTCATCAATCGCGTACTCGATCTGTTTGTCGGTCAGTGGGCGGCGCGACCAATCGGTCAGTGACTCGGTCTTGGGCAATGAGACGCCGCAAAACGTCTGCACGAGCGCGCCGTAGGAAATCTGCTGGCGCTCGCCCAAGAAGGCGGCGGCCACCTGCGTGTCAAAAATGGGACGTGGCAGCACGCCCACGGTATGGAGCATAACCTCCATATCCTGCGAGCAGGCGTGAAAGACCTTGGTCACGCTCTCATCGCCCATAAGCTCGGCGAGCGGCGACAGGTCGTCGATCACCAAAGGATCGACCGCGACGCTCTCGGCAGGGGTGGCAATCTGGACCAAGCACAGGCGCGGGTGGAACGTGCGCTCGCGCAAAAACTCGGTATCGACGGCAATCGCGTCGAACTCACGAGCGCGCTGGCAAAAGTCGAGCAGAGCCTGATGTGTGGAAATGTACATATCAACCCATCGAATAAGGTTAGGCCCGAAAAACACGGGTAGGATATCGGCATTGCCCTACAACTATACTCGGTTAGTCACAGAACGGGAACGTAAGTATGCGCTGCCTTATCATCCACAACCCGGCATCGGGCCCCAGCTCAGATGAAATCTACGCGTTCACGCACGCCCTCGCGCAGGGTGGCGACGAGGTCGTGATGCGTTTTATCGGCGATGGCATGGAACCCGAGGACGCGGTGGCGGACGTTCGCGAGTTCGACCGCGTGGTCGTTTCGGGCGGCGACGGTACCGTCTCCAACGTGCTCGACCAGATGCGCGGGTGCGGTGTCCCCACGCTCGTCTTCCCCTCCGGCACGGCCTGTCTATTCTTTAACAACATCGGCAATGCCCCCGAGGCGGCGGCGCTCGCCAAGGCCTGCCGCGCCGGCCGCACGGTCAAAGTGGACATGGGCGAGCTCTTTTGGCTCGACGAAAACGGCAACGAGAAGCGCCACGGCTTTATTATCATCGCCGGCTCGGGCTACGACGCCGAGATCATGATGAAGGCCGCCCCCACCAAAAACGATATCGGCGAGATCGCCTATTTCCTGTCGGCGCTCGCCACACCCAACCCCACGGTGGCGCACTTTACGATTGAGCATGACGGCATTGTCGAGGAGCTCGATGGCATCTGCTGCATGGCCGGCAACACCTCGGTCATCCAAAACGACATCAACCTGTTCCCCGATTGCCGCATGAACGACGGCATGGTCGACATCGCGGTCATCGAGCCCGTAAAAACCGTGCAGCTGCTCCCGACCGTGATCACCGCCGCACTCGACCCCGCCGGCAAGGTGCTCGGCCGTCCGCAGTTCAAGATCATCCAGACCAAAGAAGCCAAGATCACCTGCACCCCGTCGCTGGGCATGCAGTTCGATGGCGAAATCATCTCCAGCAACTCGGGCGTCTTTGGAGCCCGCGCGCTTCCGCAATGCCTCGACCTCATCGTCGACGAATTCTCCCCACTCGGAAAATAGGAGGACCCCATGAACGACAATCCCCTGCTCGGCTTTATCGTCATCGTTCTGGCCATGCTCATCGGCTATGCGATTAACGTGATCCACCGCCGGAAGAAGTAATTCCACATTGGTATGATATTCATCCAATTATCGTCTCCCCCGTTGTTTATGCATTTGCCAAACAGCGGGGGATTTTTCTTTGCGCCCCGTGCAAGGCGCTTTATTCAGATACAGTAATTGCAGGGTGTCTTTATTTAAGTAAAGCTACATAATGAGTATTCTTATCCGCTCATCGCATATTCTAGGACGCTCATCGAGTATTTCATCGAAATAGATGAATACTCTTTAGACTTCCTATAGGCTAATAGATGTATTTATTAGCTGAGATTCCACATGGCTTTGCGGGGTCTCAACAGTTGGGAGGGATTATGAGGTTTACTCATCCCGTCAACACGCTCAAGAAGCTCGGCTGCGGCCTTGCGTTTGGAGCAGCGGCCATCATGGCCATGCCGACCTCGGCACTCGCCTGCACCCAGATCTACATGGGCAGCAAGCTCACGGCAGACGGCAACACGTACTACGGCCGTTCCGAGGACTTCGGTCCACGCTATGTCAAGCACTTTGGCATTGAGCCCGCACACAAGGACGGCAACGAGTACACATCGGTCGAGTCCGGTTTTGAGTACAAGTCCAAGGGTGCAACCTACCGCTACACTTTCGTTCGCGACAACCCCTCGCAGTGGGAAGATCGCTACGACGCATATTCCGAGGCTGGCATCAACGAGAAGGGCGTTTCCTGCTCTGCCACGCTGAGCACCTCCTATAACGAGAAGGCCGAAGAGGCCGATCCCGTCACCGAGGAGACCGGCATCGGCGAGTACAACTACGCCAGCGTCATTCTGGGCGAGAGCGCCACGGCCCGCGAGGGTGTCGAGCTCCTCGGCAGCCTGATCGACGAGCAGGGCGTCTGCTCCAACGACCAGATCATCATCGCCGACAGCACCGAGACCTGGCTGTTCGCCGCGCTTTCCGGCCATCAGTGGATTGCCATGAAGCTCGCCGACGACATCGCCTCGCTCAACCCCAACATCGGCAACCTCACCTATGACGTCGACCTCGACGACACCGAGAACTGCCTCCACTCCGAGGGCATCGAGTCCATGCCTAAGGAGAAAGGCTTCGCCGAGTACACCGACGGCAAGTTCGACGTCGCCAAGACCTACGGCGAGGAGATTAGCGAGGCCGGTATGCACCAGTGGTCGCGCTATGTCCAGGGACGCGATTACTTCATGGCTCCGCTTGCCGAAGGCACCGACTACGAGATCGTCAAGGACGAGGGCGAAGAGGCTCGCGCCACGACCGGCGCCCTGGTCCACGAGATGCAGCCGCTGTTCTTCCAGCCCGGCAAGTCCGACTGGAACACCTTTGAGATGATCCGCAGCTTCGCCGCCCGCGGCGAAAATGTTGCCGGCCTCAACGCCAACACCGACGGCGCCTATGCCATTGGCTCCAACCGCAACACCGAGATCCACACCTTCCAGATCCGTCAGGGCATGGACCCCGAGATCGCGACCATCCAGTGGGAGATGCTCTCCAACGCCGAGTTCTCCGTCGCCATCCCCCTCTACTCTGCACTGCTCACCGAGGTCAGCCCCTACTTCAGCGATCAGGATGTCTCCTTCGATCACTGCGAAGAGGAAGACGTCGTGAACAACGAGGAGCCCAAGAACTCCATCAACTACGTCCTCATGGACATCAACACGCTCGCCTATGAGAACCGCGACCACTGCGCCACCGGCGTCCGCGCCTATCTCGACGCCCTGCAGAAGGAACTCATCGAGCAGAACCTGACCGTCGACGAGGCCATGCAGGCCGCTGAGGGCACCGAGGCCCGCACCGCCCTTGCCAACAAGGCCGGCAAGGCAGCGACCAAGAACACCTACGTCAAGTGCAAGGCCATGCTCGAGGAGATGCGCGACTACCTCAAGAAGGGCGACTTCTCCGAGGAGTTCGTCCCGAGTGACTACGACGCCGACAACGACTGCCTGGTCGAGTCCATCACCTACGCCGACGAGGCGCTCTCCGATGAGGACGTAGCCGAGCCCGAGGTCGAGAAGGAAGAGGCCCCCGAGGAGAAGTCCGAGGGCAACAACATGGCCGCCATGGCCGTTGGCGCCGTCGTCATCATCGGTGTCTGCGGCTTCGTGCTCTATCGTCGCAAGAAGGCCTAAGGCCCTGAAGCCCTAAGGCGCGGGCGGGATGGCGCAGGTCGCCCCGCCCGCTCAGCCCGCCCCTTCGACCGGCGAGAAACACCGCTGAAATCTTTTCGAAAAAAGATTTCCCCGCACACACTTTGCTGTGTTATAGTGCAGCGCAACAGCAACAAGGTGCGACCGCGCCACGGCATCACGAAAGGAGTCACCGACATGAAGAACACGATGAAGTCTCTCAACAACTGGTGGTGGCGTGATGCGAATACGATCGGTCGACAGTGAGTCCCTCACGCCTGTTTTTGCGCTCTAGGTGATTGAAAGGCCTCCGGTTTCGACCGGGGGCCTTTTTCTATCTCGAGCCCGATCGCATTCGCATCACGCGCCCCCGCTTTCTTCTCTTGCACTCCCCTTTTCGAAAGGACTTTCACCATGTCTCAGAACACCACCACCGCCCAGCCCCGCACCGTCCAGACCGCCGACCGCGGCAAACTCGACGTCCGCGCCCTCGTCTTGCTCGCCATCCTGCTTGCCGCCGGCTTCATCCTCAACTTCACCGTCGGCAAGGCCATCTCCGGCATCTCGGGCGGCATGATCAGCCCCGAGTTCATCATCTCGGCCTTCTGCCTCACCATCCTGGTCGTGCGCCCCAACATCGGTCAGGCGCTCGTTATCGGCCTGATCTCGGCCGCCGTGATCCAGATCACCACCACCTCGCCGTTCGTTGATTTTGCCGCCGAGGGCATCGCCGCCATGCTCATGGCCGTCATTGTCAACGCTGCTGCCAAGGACGGCCAGGTTAAGCCCGCCGTCGCCATAGTCGCAACCTTCGTGACCACCTTTGTCTCGGGCGCCATCTTCATGGTCATCAAGATGGCCATGCTCGGCGTGGTGGGCGAGCTCGCCGCTGCCATGCTGCCCGTCGTCGCCATGACCGCCGTCTTTAACGCCATCCTGGTCGGCGCTCTCTATCTGCCCATCCAGAAGGCCCTTAGGCTCAACTAACCCGCTCGGCTTTACGAGCCACCCCATCTTGGCGTTCATTCGTCGCTCGCGTACCCAAGTACGCTTCGCTCCTCTTTCGCGCCAACCTGGGCCCCTCGTAAAGCCGTCTCCGTGCTTCACCACCAAAGACTGTCCCAAACAACGGGTTCATGGACGTTCTTATATGGTTCGTCATTCAAGAAACTCCGATGACTATGAAAGGTATCCATGGAAACGATCATCAACGTCGATGACGTCTCGTTCTCGTACGGCAGCGCACCCGAGCCCGCGCTCGCCCACGTGTCGCTTAATGTGCATCAGGGAGATTTTATCGGCATTATCGGTCCTTCGGGCGCCGGCAAGTCCACACTTGCCGCCTGCCTGTCGGGAGCCGTACCCCACCATTACACCGGCACGTTCTTTGGCTCCGTCACTGTCGACGGCAACGACACCTGTGAAGTTTCGCTCACCGATGTGTCGCAGATCGTCGGCAGCGTGTTGCAGGACATCGACACGCAAATGGTCGCCTCGGTCGTCGAGGACGAGATGCTTTTTGGCCTGGAGAACTTTGGCGTTCCCCACGACCAGATCGAGCAACGTGTGAGCGAGACGCTCGAGACCGTCGGCATCAGCGACCTGCGCGACCGCGAGATCGCCACGCTTTCGGGCGGCCAAAAGCAAAAGGTTGCCATCGCCGCCATCCTCGCCATGCGTCCGCGCGTGCTCGTGCTCGACGAACCCACCGCGGCACTCGACCCCGCCAGCTCCACGCTGGTCTTCGAGACCCTGCGTGAAGCCAACCGTGCACTCGGCATCACCATCGTCGTCGTTGAGCAAAAAGTCGCCCTGCTTTCGGAGTATTGCAACCGCGTGCTCGTGCTCAATCATGGCGAAATCGCGCTACAGGGCGAGCCGCACGAGGTCTTCGCGCACGCCGATGAGCTCCGCGCCATCGGCGTCGATTGCCCGCGCGTCACGCGCATTTTCAACAGCCTCGAGGCCGATGGCCTGGCCGGCGGCACTCCCTGTTTGGATGTTGATGAGGCTGAGCGCCTGATTACGGGCATCGTCGACCCCGCACACGCAAGCAGCGACATTCAGGCACCCGCCGGCTCACCGCACGCACCGTCGTTGCGCCCGCACGCCAAGGACGCCGAGCCCGTGCTCACCTTCGATCACGTTGAGTTTGCCTATCCCAATGGCGGCGCCGCCGTCCACGACCTCAACCTGACCCTCTATCCCGGCGAGCTCGTGGGCATCGTCGGTCAAAACGGCGCCGGCAAGACCACGCTCACCAAGCTGCTCACGGGCCTGCTTAAGCCCGCCTCGGGCAGCGTGCGCGTCACGGGACTGGATACCGCAGCCGTTCCCACGAGCCGCATCGCCCGCGAAGTCGCAACCCTCTTCCAAAACCCCGACCGCCAGATCTGCAAGGACACCGTGCTCGACGAGGTCGCCTTTGGCCTGGAGCTTGCCGGCATCGACCGTGCCGAGGCGCTGCGTCGCGCTCAGCTCGTCATCGACCGCTTTGGCTTGCCGGCCGACGAGGCGTCCTTCTCGCTCTCGCGCGGTCAGCGCCAGATGGTGGCACTCGCCTCCGTCGTGGTCGTAGAGCCCAAAATCGTGGTGCTCGACGAGCCCACGAGCGGCCTTGACTACCGCGAGTGCATGACCGTCATGGAAACCGTGCGCACCATGGCCGAGCGCGGCTGCGCCGTCATCATGGTCTGCCACGACATGGAAGTCGTCTCCGACTTTGCCGAGCGCATCGTGGTGATGGCCGACGGCCGCATCCTCGAGCGCGGCCGCACGCACGAGCTGTTCTCGAACATCGAGCTCATGCAGCGAGCCTACGTTGAGCCACCCCAGGTCATAGAGCTTTCTCGTCGCCTGGCATCCTCCGTCTCTCCCGCCTTTGCACAGGTGAGCGAGGTCACCGATATCGTTCGCATTACCGAGGAGATGGTCCACCGTGGTTAACGTCATCGACTACATGCCGGGCGATACACTGCTGCACCGCTTGAACCCGGTCGTCAAACTGGGCCTTGCCGCCGCCATCATCATCGGCATCTTCCTGTCCGATACCTACGTGACGCTGTTGGGATTTTTGGCGCTCACCCTTGCACTGGGCGCCTACGCCGGCGTCGTCGACCGTCTGCTCTCGCTACTCAAGCTGCTGATTCCGCTCGCGCTTATCATGCTGGCGCTTCAGCTGGCCTTTATGCGCGACGGCAACATGGTGTGGGGCTTTATCACCGACACGGGCCTCATTACCGGATCGAAGGCCTGCCTACGCCTGTTGGGCGTGGCGCTGCCACTCATCCTCATGCTTATGGTGACCAAGCTCAACGACCTCGCCAACGCCTGCGTCGAGGTGCTGCACGTGCCATATCGCTATGCCTTCACCTTTACCACGGCACTGCGCTTTGTGCCGGTATTTGGTCAGGAAATGAACGCCATCATGGAGGCGCAGACTGCACGCGGCGTCGAATACGACACCAAGAATCCCGTCAAGAAACTCAAGCTCATGCTGCCGCTGTGCGTGCCACTGCTTATCTCGAGCGTGGGCAAGACCGATGCCACCGCGCTTGCCGCCGAGCAGCGCGGCTTCTACCTGCGCACGCGTGCGAGTTCGTATAAGCGCTATCCCGTCAAGGGCTTAGACATTGCCGTACTTATCGTCAGTATCGCCCTTATCGCCATCGGCTTCCTGTTCTAGCAATCGCTGGCAGCAACCGGCAAATGCAAAAGGCCTCGGCTCGCACCAAACGAGCCGAGGCCTTACTGTTTTCCCAGATAAAACCTACCAAAATAAACCTGTCCCTTTTTGGCAGGCGGAGAACTAGAGACGGTAGGGAACGCCGCTGCGGATGATGGACTCGCGCACCAGGACATCCATCGCATCGAGGGTGATCTCGGGCATCTCGCGATACTTCTGCAACACCGAAAGCTCCGTGCAGGCCAGGATGACGCGGTCGCAGCCGCTACGGGCGAACTCCCACATCACGCGGTCGAACTTATCCATATCGGGCTCGCGCCCGGCCTTCACATCGTCGTAGATGAGCGACATCACGTCGGCCTGACGCTTTTCGCTGGGATAGACGACCTCAACGCCCGCAGTCTCACATTCGCGCCCATAGACGTCTGCGCCCACGGTGCCGTCGGTGCCCATGATGCCGATCTTGCGCACCGGCTCGGCCGGCATGCTCAGGTTTGGATCGAACTCGCACTCCCCCATCACCGCGCCGGCCAGAGCATAGCGCACCGACTCGCGCGGCATGTGGATAATCGGTACCTTCGTAAACGACTGGATCTGGTCGTAGAAGTAGTGTGACGTGTTGCAGGGAATTGCTATGTGTGCGCAGCCCAGCGACTCGAGCGCTTGGGCGCACTCCTTCATGGTCGCCAGCAGCTCGGTATGCTCACCGGTCTTGATGGCCAGCGTGCGGTCGGGCATGGTCGACTTGGAAAGCACCACCATGTCGATATGCTCCTGGTCGCACGTAGCCGCCGTATGACGTACCACCTGGTCGTAGTAATACGACGTGGCCTCGGCGCCCATGCCGCCGATAACTCCCAGCTTTTCCATCGCCGCCTCCTTGGTGACGCCCACGCAATTGCGCGTATCATACCCGCGCCCGCCCGATGCATACCGGACGGGCGCCACACTCGCCTACTTGTAATACGTCTTGAACAGCTTATAGTGACGCATCTTGGTGTGCCACATGCGCAACCAGCGGTTAAAGACAAAGTCTCCCTTCATAAACGAGGGATCGGCGCCCTTGCCCTCCTTGGCAAGACGATGCACCTTCGCGCGCAGCTCGGGAGCCTTGACGTACTTGTCGACGACGCCCATGGGAACGACCATCCACAGCGCCTCGTCCTGCGCCGTCACAAACTCCGGCTCAAACGGGCGATTATAGACGTACTCATCCACCACATACTTGGCAACGTTAAAGCCGCTGTTGGTTACGTAGTAGTTGCTGCGGCCCTGGCGGGTGTTGAAGTCAAAGAACTTAAACGAGCCATCGCGCTCGTCGTACTTGACGTCAAAGTTGGAATAGCCCACAAAGTGAAGGTCCTCGAGCAGCTTGCGCACGCCATCCATGAGCTCATCATTGGGCTCGGTGATGATGCAGGCGTGATTACCGACGCCATGGGGCTGATGCTCCTCGAGCAGCACGTGGCCCAGGCACATCATGCGGACCTTGCCGTTGCGGTCAGAATAGCTGGTGAGCACGCGCATGTACTCGTCGTTGCCGGGCACGCGATCCTGCAAAATCAGGTCATCGGTGTAGCCACTGGCATAGGAATCGCGGATAACCTGCTCCAGCTCGGCGCGGTCGGCAATCTCATAAGCCTTCTTCTGACCCTCGAACTCATGCTGCCACCACATGATGCCGTCGGAAGGCTTCAGGATCATCGGGTAGGGGAAGTCAATCTGGTCGAGCACCTCGGCAGGTGCCTCTCCTTGCGTGTTGAGCATCTGCGCAGTAAAGGTAAACGTATGCGGATAGGGAACACCGTGCTTCTCGCACAGCTCGTAGAAGATCTCCTTCTTCTGGCACTGCTCAAGCATGCTATAGGGCGCATAAGGCGCAACGATGTTATCCGCCAGCTCGTTGGCATCCTTGGCCTGAGCCACCAGGGCAACATAGTTATCGCCGCAGCCCATCAGGACAATCGTCTTGTCGGCATGTGCCCGAGCGATACCGTTGACGGTCTTAAGCATCACGGGCATGGTGTCGATATCCACGTTGGGCGTGTAGTCGATAATCTGGCTGCGATACGCAGGGCCCGTCTGATACTTGCCAAAGACCAGGCTCTTGAGCTGATACTCCTCGTAGAAGGCGCGCGCCACCGAATACGCGTTGATGTCGCCGCCGAGCAGCACGGGAATAAACTCGCGCTCTGTAAACTGCAATGCCATGGAAACTTCCTATCATGAACTGCCCACACGACGGGCGGTCTTTGTGCAACTGATTTATTCTAGCGTGCCGAGCCGCCGGCACCCAAAGCTCCACCGTATCTATGGCAATCGGCGTAATTATCCAGCGCTAAGGCGGCAATCACCGGTGTACGACAACGGGGCAATGAACCCACCGTTGTTGTAGGATTCAACATGTTGCCCGCCCCGTCGAAAGGTGCACCGTGCCCCAGGCTCATCCGATCAACAACCCCATCATTGACGCCGCAAAGCGCGAACTTGCGGATCGTGCCCAGACGGCAGCTTCCCTACGCACCGCAAACGACGCTTACAACGGGCCTGCCCGCATCGTCTCAATCAACACGTCGGAGCACAAAGGCACGCGTAAGTCACCCGTCGCCGACGGGCACGACACCGTCATCGAGCAGTTTGGCCTCGCCTCCGATGCGCACGCCGGGCATTGGCACTGCCAAGTTTCCTTTTTAGCTGCAGAGTCTATCCAGACGGCGCAGGCGCGCGGGCTCGATGTGCACGAGGGCGACTTTGGTGAGAACTTCACAACCCAGGGCATCAACCTGCTCTCGCTCCCCCTGGGAACGCAGCTCAAGCTCGGCAGCGAAGTACTCGTCGAAATCAGCCAGATCGGCAAAGTTTGCCACACCCGCTGTGCCATCTACTATCTCGCCGGCGACTGCGTCTTCCCCCACGAGGGCATTTTTGGCGTCGTGTTGCAGGGCGGAGAAGTCCATATCGGTGACGACATACAGGTGGTCAAGCTCGGCGATGGCACCTGTTCCTTCACTCCCGCCGAGGCACTCAAAGAGGTGGAGCAGGCTCGTCGCGAAGGAACCCTGTAGTTGCAAAACCCCACGTGAGGGCAACTTTTACAGCCGAGAATCCCGTTGCAACAGGGTGCCGTAACGTTAAAGTTGAACTCTATGGTTTCTCAACAATTCACCATTCCCGCAGGTCAAGGCCAAAGCCTCAAGTTCAACTTGACCCTTTAGAACCTTTAAGGTTCAAGTTGAGGTCGAAAGCAGTAGTAGAATACAGCTCGACCAATAACCTACGATTGATTGCAGAGGGACTGGATGCAGCATTCGAACCATCGCACCGCAGCGCTCATCGCGTCGAAGCCGGCTCGTATCATCACGAGCGCCGCGCTCGCCGTCGCGCTGACGGCCACGCCGATGCTCTCCCCCGTCGCGGCCTATGCCGCCTCGCAGGCAACGCAGGATCAGCTTTCCGCCGCCCAGAAAAAAATCGAAGACGCTACGAGCGCCTACAACGACGCTCGAACCAAGCTCGAGGATCTGCAAAAGCAGATCGACTCCAATGAAGCGAACATCGATAAGATTGAGGCCGAGCTACCCGAGCAGCAGGCCAAGGCAAGCTCCGCCATGCGCGATCTGTATAAGTACCAGAAGGGCACCAGCCCCATCGTGAGCTTCCTGGTGAACACGCAGAGCTTGGGTGACTTTATCACCACCTGCAAATACACCAACCAGATTACGAGCTCGAGCGTCGACGAGATCGAAGAGCTTAACAAGATGCAAACCGAGCTCGAGCAAAACAAAACCGAGCTCGATCAGGCCAAGTCTCAGCTCGAGGGCGAGCAAAAGAATGCCGAGGACGCGCTGGCCCAGGCGCAGCAGCTCCGCAGCGAGGCGCAGGCAAAGGCCGAGCAGGAAAATGCCGCCGAACTGGCTAAGCTCGAGGCCGACAAAGCCGCTGCCGCCGAGAAGATCTCGGGTACCGGCGTGAGTGGCAATAACTCCAACAGTCAGGCCACCAACTCCAACACCACCATCGACACCACGGTGAACAACTCCAACAGCGGCAATTCCGATTACGACTCGTTCATTAACGAGTGGACGAGCCGCATCGACAACTACCTCGCCGGTTCCCCCATGGCAGGCCAGGGCTATAACTTTGCCGTCGCCGCCTGGAATACCGGCGTCGATCCCCGTTGGTCCCCCGCTATCGCCTGCATCGAGAGCAGCAAGGGCCTCTATTGCGCCGGCTCCTATAACGCCTGGGGCTGGAGTGCCCGCGGCGGTGGTTGGCGTAGCTTTGGCAGCTGGAGCGAGGGTGTCTCCGCCCACGTTGCCTACCTGGGCGCCAACTATGGCTCCACGCTTACCCCGGCAGCAGCCAAGAAGTACTGTCCGCCCACGTGGCAGGACTGGTACAACAAGGTCGCTTCCCAGATGAACCGCATTTAGGCTCGCAAGCCTCAACTGCAAAGGGCCCCAAACGGGGCCCTTTTTCGTATATCTAGGAGACGACGCCCGTCGCGTTGCCGATAACAACAACGACGCACATGACGGCAAACATAAACCCGAGCGCCTTGAACCATAGTTCGACAAAGGCGCCTCCCCGATACCGATCGAGCACGGGAAAGCGACGCCGAAGCCTGCGGCGGTCGAGCATACCAAACGTAATAAGCAGCACCAGGCCATCGACCATAAAGAAATACTCAAGTGCCAAAAACCACGTTGGATAGTTTCTGTTTTCGCCCGTCGGCGTAAATACCGCAAAATGGCTGCCCATCAGCAGCAACAATGTTGTCGCATAGACGCATCCATTCCATATGCGCCCCACGGGCTCGGGGATACGCGAGAGCAGACGCGCACATTTGGACATCACAGGAGAGACGATCGAACGCCGGTTTGCAGAAGACGGAAGCGTGAGGGCAACCGGCTGCTGTACCCGCTGCACCTGTGACGCCGCGACCCGGGGCACACTGGCAGCAGAAAAGGTCGCGGGCGACGGTGCAGGGAGACATAGCTCATACGCCGCACGCGCAGCATGCCCCAGTGCCTTTGCACTCGCAAAGCGCTTAGCCGGATCGAGCGCCATCGCCATGCAAACCGCATCGGCAAGCGGGGTTGGCATACCGTACGTCTCGCATTGCTCACGTATGTCCCGCCCCGGTTTGGGGTCAGTTCCCGTCAGGCAAAAGAACAGCAGTGCGCCAAGCGCGTAAATATCGCTGCGGACACTCGTCTGCCCAAACCCAAACTGCTCGGGCGGCGCATAGGAACGCGTGCCAAACTTGACGGTGTCGGCGTCGGCGCCGTCACGCCAGACACGCGCGATCCCCAAATCAATAATCACCAACGAGGAAAAGGTCATGCCGGCATCGGGCGCATACCTCACGCCCTGATACGATGATGTTCGAGGGTTTAAGGTCGCGGTGGATTACCGGTACCCCCGGCTCCCCCGCAACTGCAAAACCAGCATGCAGCTCGCCCACCGCTTCACACAGAACGGGATACAGCCCGCGGGCATAATCGGGCGTCGCCCCCAAGCGTCCCACCAACGCCTCGAGTGTCTCGCCTTCGACATACTCCATCACCACGTCAAGCTCGTCGCCCACACGGCGGCAATCGACGATTCGGGGCAAGTGCTCAAAACGACGACCGGCGCGCTGGGCCGCAAACAGGCGCTCATATGCTCCGCCAATCTGCACCGAAGCATCGATGCGCTTGCGGACAAAGGGGCCGAGAGACCCGCCACCAGAGCCCTCAAAATAGACGAGTTCGGTCGTCTCGACATCCGAGAGCTTGAGCACGCGCTCCACACGATAGCTGTCATCGCGGTCGAGCGACGCCAAATGCTCGACGAGCGAAGCAGTCAGCTCATCATCGGAATATGTTGGGCTCTGAGTATCCATAGGGTACCGTCAAGATTCTTTCGCAAATTGATCGAGGCGGCCTCGGCCCCGCCTTGC
>CABRZS010000025.1:0-22290 GCA_902475525.1 uncultured Collinsella sp. | reverse complement strand
GCAAGGCGGGGCCGAGGCCGCCTCGATCAATTTGCGAAAGAATCTTGACGGTACCGGCCGGCTAGCAGCTAGCGATCAGGGGGACTGCGGGAACGTCAGAAGCAGCAACGCGAGCCGCAAATCCCGCCTCGGTCAGCTCGATGACCTCGGTAAACGTTGCATCGAAAAACTCCTCGGTTAGCAGGCGATACGGCGGATGATCGGGCTCGCCGGGGTTTTCGCGTACAATCTCGTGCATGACGCCGATAGTCTTGAGCACATATTCTTTATGGATGGGATACTGCCCAAAACGCGTCGCAGCGGTATAGAGGCGATCGGTCGCACGCGGAATGGAAACGATGCCCAGCGTCTTGCCAAACCAGTCAAAATCGCCCTGCTTTTTAATGCGGAATTCCTCGCACGGCTTGCCGCCGTGTGCTTCCAGATACTGGTTCACACGCGTGTTCCATACCGTGTCGGCCACCAGATGCGACCAGACGCCCAGCGTTAAATCGAGCAGCGACTGCGCCACATCTTCGGACGCAAGCGAGAACTCACAGGCGCCGGGACCGACAACCGGCTCGGCATCCCTGTAGCGCTGAGGATAGTGCACGCGGTTCAGTCGCTCGCACTCCTCGACAATCGAGGTAGCCTCAGCAGGTTCGCCCGCGGGTGCGCCTTTAAGCAGCGGCGCCACATAGGTATCCCAGAACTCGTGCTCGCGCGGCTTAGGGATAGGCTCGGGCTTTGCAAAGTGCGTAATGCGATACGGAATGGGATCGGCGATGCCAGGGACCATATAGCCCACGAAGATATCCGGAACCACGCAGCCAAACAAAAAGGCATTGCGGTCGCGCACGCTATCGGCAAGCACGCTAGCACGTGCCAGCAAGCGCTCCGTTTGAGCGATATGAATGTTCCAACTTGGCATAGCCACCCCCATAAAACCTGGTTAACTATACCATCACGGCAGAGTCGCACAGGCGGCCATACATACCCTACGCAGCAACTATTCCGCAGCACCGCTTTCGGTTCCATACGACGGCACGGGCGCCTCGACCACATGGTGATATCGATCGATATAGATGGCACGGGCCTCCAGGCGGCGCACCAAATCTTGATGGTGCGTACTCATCAAAACCGTCTTACCGGCAGCAACGTAGGCCAGCAAAAAGTTGACTACGATGTCGCACGAGTCCTCATCGAGCCCGTTGGTGGGCTCATCGAGCACTAGGATATCGGGGTTCATCGACACCACCGCAGCCAGCGCAACGCGCTTCTTTTGCCCGCCCGAAAGCTGATAGGGCGAGGCATCGACCAGATCGGCAACCTGGAACAGCTCCATGGCATCGCGGACGCGGCGCTCGAGCTCGTCTGTCGGCAGCCCCATCTGCGCGGGGCCAAAAGCAACTTCCTCGCCCACCGTAGCGCAGAACAGCTGGGCGTCGGCATTCTGGAACACAAAGCCCACGCGCTGATGAAAACGCTGAGCGGCTGCGGAATCCTTGAGATATGCCGCATCGATCACGTGCCCGTCAAACAGGTACGCACCCGCGTCCGCTAGTTCAAGACCGTTGATAAGGCGCATAATCGTCGTCTTACCGCAGCCGTTGGGACCGAGTAGGGCAACGAGTTCACCACGATCGACCTGCAGCGACACACCATCGACAACCGTATGCCCCGCATAGGAGAACAGCACGTCGCGAAACTCGATGAGCGGCACGCTCTTGGCGCCAGTAGCACCGCTCGCGCCCATCACGCCATTCGTATCGTTTGCCAAAACGTCGCCCTTCCCTATCCACATCGACGGCTCGGCCGCCCGCGCTACAGCACCGCGCACAACACGGCGAGCAGCACCACGACGACCGCATAGACCGCATCGCGCCAGCCAAAGCCGCTCCGCGCGGGAGTCGGATACGCACCGGCAAAGCCACGGCAAAGCATAGCCTCGTCCATCGCGCGGCTGCATTCCATCGCCTTGATAAAGGTCATGCCCATGATACCCGCGATCGAATCGGTACGCGAAAAACCCGCAGGCGCACGACCCACACTGCGCAGCATGACCGATTCGGTCAGATCGTGCGCCGTGCGTCCCAGCACCTCGATGTGCTTGAGCGCCATATCAAACGTAAAGATGACCTCGTCGGGCAGCTGTAGCGTCTTGAGCGCCGCCGACATGCGGCTCCAGGTGAGCGTCCACGAAACGCCCAGCACGAACGACACGTTAATGAACGTCTTGAGCGCGATCTTGAGCATGGCGCCCGCGGCAGAAGCGCCCAGCAGCAGGGCAGGCAGTGCCAGAACCACCGCAAGCCCCGTGGCGCCGAGCGCCGGTACAAAGGTCGCACGCAGCCCGCGTACGGGGCGCACGGCAACGAGCACCAGCGCGATGGCCGCCATCAACATGAGGTACAGCGGGCTCTGCGTCAGACACACGCACAGGACGCAAACGAACATCCCCACCAGGCGCACCGGAGCCGAAACGCAAGAAAGGGCGCGGTCGACCATCGACCCGCCCTCGTGCGCGCCTCCACCCAGGCGAACCCGCTCAAGCAGGCTCGCCAGGTGCAGGACATTCTTTTGCATCACACGATGCCGAGCCCCCGCGGGCTCGTAACGCTCCTCGGCCGCAAGCCAACTAGGCAGCTCGGCTATTGCCATGAGCACCGCTTTCCTTGACCGTCAGCGAGACCAGGCGGAATGTGATGGTGAGCACCGCCACGCCAATCACGCCCGAAAGAATATACATCGCAGCCTGGCCGGCAAAGCCAAGGCCCTGCTCCTCGGAATAGGCCTGCAGATAATCGCCCGTGGGCAGGGCGTCGGCAAAGGTCGGGGTGTCGAGGCCGACCGAAGCCTGCAGGCTGTCGTCGCCAGCCTCCTGAACGGCGGTCGCGGCGCCCTCGGCGTCCCACTCACCCCAGGCGTCACCGGTGGCGAGCAAGCCGAGCGGCGTAGCCACGACAAGCACGGCGACCAGAATGAGCGTGGGAATCAGGGAAGTCTTCTTGGCGGTACCATCGGCGGCAAGCTGGCCATCGGCGGCTTCGGGGCCGACGATAATGCTCGGCGCCGTCTTCTTAATGAAGCCGTAGATGGCGGCCGTCGCCACGCCCTCGATCACGCCGGCAACCAGCATATGCGGGATCAACATGGCCGGAATAGCCACGGACAGCGGGAAGGGGCAGTACAGAGGGGCGCCCGAAGCGTTGGTGAAGAGCATCGGCTGAATACCAAACTCGATTGCCGCGCACAGGGCCGCCAGGCACAGGCCGACCCAACCGCTCACGATGGCAGAAACCGAGGTGCCCCAGCTCTTGTCGTGCAGACGGCTGTTGAGCGCACGGAACACGATAGCAGCGACAAACGGCAGCACAAAGGCCATGTTAAAGCAGTTGGCGCCAAACGACAGAACGCCGCCGTCGCCAAACAGCAGCGCCTGCAGCGCCAGAGCGACCGAGACAGCGATAGCCGCGGCCTCGGGGCCCAGCAGCAGCGCGATGAGTGCGCCGCCGACGGCGTGACCAGTGGTACCGCCGGGCAGCGGAACGTTGAACATCATGAGCAAGAAGGAGAATGCGGCGCAGATGCCCAGGAACGCCATATGCTCGCGATCGAGCGTGGCGCGCACCTTTTTGATGCAGTGAACCCATACGGGCACCATCGCCACCGCCATAACGGCATCGGTCTGCGGGGACAGATAATTATCGGGAATATGCATGAGCCCTCTCAATCAGAACGTTGTGTGTTACGTTTCCAACAATCCGTAACACCGACTCTGCATACTAACAAAAAGGCGCACCGCCCACAACGCAGCACGCCCTTGCAATACGTACGTTATTAGCCCAGGTCCACGCACCGCCCAATAAAGGGCCCATGCACTCCCAACTTTCCGGTCACCCGGAAGAAGGTGCGATCCGCTCGCAACAAAGTTTAACGCAGGAACCCGCCCCCGAGAGGGGTTTTCTAAGGCAACATCCCGCAGCCGCGAAGTGGCGAGGACGTTGCCGTGAAAACCCCGCAGGGGGCGGGTTCCGAACAGCAAAGATTACGAGCGGACTTCGCCGTTTACGCCCTTGCACACCTTGGTGACGATCTTCTGGTGCGCCTTCTCGACCTCTTCGCTAGTAAGCGTGTGGTCGTCCGAGCGATACGTGAGCGCAAAGGCCATGGACTTCTTGCCCTTGCCGATACGAACCGGATCGCGGTAGACATCGAACAGGCGCACGCCCTCGAGCAGCTTGCCGCCGGCGCTGGTAATACGGCGCTCAAGATCCTCGCAGGTCACGGCATTGTCGACCACAATGGCAAGGTCGTGCTCAACGGCCGGGTACTGCGAGAACTCGCGGTAGTTCTCCTGGTTGCGGGCGCCCTTGATCAGCTTGTCCAGGTCAAGCTCAAAGGCAACGACAACCTCGTCGATGCCGCAGGCCTCGCGCGCCTCGGGGTGGATCTCGCCGACCCAACCCAGCACGGTGCCGCCGGACAGAACCTCGGCCGCACGACCCGGCTGCAAAAAGGCATAGCCCTCGCCCTCGACGGGACGGAAGCGAACCTTCTCGATGCGCAGCTGGGCGAGCAGCTCCTCGACGATACCCTTGCCAAAGAAGAAACGCAGTTTACGGTACTTCATGTTCCAAGACTGCTCGCTCCACTGGCCCGAGAGCACACCCGCGACGGACTTGGTCTCCTTGGGCAGGCTGGCGTTCTCGCGACCGTGGAACAGGCTGCCGACCTCGTACAGGTGCACGTTGGGCGTACCGTGCGCCTCGTTGTAGGCCACGGACTGCAGCAGGCCCGGCAGCAGCGAACGACGCATCTCGGTCTGCTCGGCCACCAGCGGGTTCATGAGCACCACGGGGCAGCCGCGACCCTCGGTGGGCATGCCGATCTTCTCCAGGTCGCCCGGGGCGGCAAAGCCAAAGGTCGTGGTCTCGTTGAGGCCGCAGGCGCGCAGGATCTCGCCGACCTTGCGGGTAAGCTTCTGCTCGCGGGTCAGGCCGCCGATGTGGTTCTTGGCAGCCGGGATGGTCGCCGTCACACGGCCCATGCCCCATAGGCGCAGGACCTCCTCGATCAGGTCAATCTCGCGCGGCAGGTCGGGACGGAAGCTCGGCGGGGTAACCATAAAGTCCTCGCCGTCGCGCTCGACGGTGCAGCCCAGACGGGTAAGCGAACGCTCGATAAAATCGGGCTCGATGTCGGCACCGCAGATGGCATGCACGCGGGCCAGGCGCAGCTTGATGCTGTCGATGGTCTTGGGCGCGGGGAAAACATCGACATAGCCGGGAGCAACCTCGCCGCCGGCGATCTCCTCGATGAGCGCGCAGGTAACGTTGGCGACATCCACGCAGCCAGTCTCGTCAACCTGGCGCTCAAAGCGAATGGAGGCGTCGGAGATCAGCGACAGATCGCGGCTGGTGTGCGAGGTGCGACCGGCGTTGAAGCAAGCGCTCTCGACCATCACGTCGACGGTGTCGTCCTCGATCTCGGAATCCATGCCGCCCATAACGCCGGCCAACGCCACGGGGCGCTCGCCGTCGGTGATAAGGCCCATGCCGGCGTCGAGCACGCGCTCTTCGCCATCGAGCGTCGTGAATTTCTCATCCTGCTGGGCGGCGCGAACCACCACGCGACGGTGGCCATCGCGCTCGGCAAAGGTGTCCAGGTCAAAGGCGTGCAGCGGCTGACCGGTGAGCATCATCACGTAGTTGGTGATGTCGACGATGTTGTTGTGCGGACGCACGCCCAGGGCGTTAAGGCGCTTGACCATCCAGTCGGGCGACGGGCCGACCTTCACGTTGCGCACGATGCGGGCGACATAGCGGTCGCACAGGCCCTCGTCGGCAATCTCGACGGAAAGCTCGTCGTCGGTCGCGCGGCCAGTCTCCGCCTTGATGGCGGGCAGCTCCACGTGGAAATCGCGGTCGAAAATGGCACCGGTCTCGCGGGCCATGCCGATCATGGACAGGCAATCGGGACGGTTGGGCGTGATCTCGCAGTCGAGCACAGTATCACTCGAGCCCACGTACTCGGCAAACGGCATACCGCAGGGCGTGTCCTCGGGCAGAATCATGATGCCGGAGTGGTCGCCACCCAGGCCGAGCTCGCGCGCAGAGCAGTTCATGCCCATGGACACGACGCCGCGAAGCTTGCTCTTCTTGATCTTGACGTCGCCGGGCAGGACAGCGCCGATCATGGCCGTGACGATGTGGTCGCCGGCCTCGAAGTTCTGCGCGCCGCAGACGATCTGCAGCGGAGCGGGATTGCCGTCGGCATCGAGGTTCTTGTCGCCCACATCGACCGAGCACACATACATGTGGTCGCTATCGGGGTGCGGGGTCTTGGTGAGCACCTTGGCGGTCACCACGTGGTCGAAGGACTCGCCCACGGTGTCGATCGCCTCGACCTCGGTGCCGGTACGGATATATTCGTCCGAAAGGGTCTTGGGATCCTCCGGAATATCGATCATGGTCTTGAGCCAGTCGTAAGAAACACGCATCTAGCTCTCCTTTCATACTGAAAGCCTGCGAAGAGATGCAGGTGGAAACTTCAACTTTGTGAACATTCCTTACAAAGCGAGGGTTGTCCAAGTGCGGCAGATCGGCCCGAAAGAGGAGTGCCGCGTACTTTGGTACGCAAGCGACGAATGAGCGCCGAGGTGCCGTGCTTGGGCAAGCCGCAGCCTAGAACTGATTCAAGAAACGCATATCGCCTGTCATGAGCGTTCTGAGGTCCGGCAGGTCGTAGCGCAGGGCCGCGACGCGCTCGGCGCCAATACCAAAGGCGAAGCCGGTGTACTTCTCGGGGTCGATGCCGCAGTTGATCAGGACGTTGGGGTCGACCATGCCGCAGCCCAAGATCTCGATCCAGCCGCTGTGCTTGCAGAAGTTGCAGCCCTTGCCGCCGCACACGTGGCAGCTCACGTCCACCTCGCAGCTGGGCTCGGTGAAGGGGAAGAAGTGCGGGCGGTAACGCGTCTTGCGATCCTCGCCAAACATGCACTTAACAAAGTAGTCGAGCGTGCCCTTCAGGTCGCCAAAGGTGATGCCCTCGTCGACGACCAGGCCCTCGATCTGGTTGAACTGCGGAAGGTGGCAGGCGTCGGCCGTGTCGGGACGGTAGACGGTGCCCGGGCAGATCATGTAGATGGGCGGCTTCTGCGACTCCATAGTGTGGATCTGCACGCCCGAAGTCTGGGTGCGCAGCAGCACGTCGGACTCGCCGTGGGCGTGAGCCTCGGGGTGCGCGACGCTGCCGGGGTTGTTGTCGACCACGTAGAAGGTATCGCGGGCCGAGCGGCTCGGGTGATCCATGGGAGCGTTGAGCGCGGTGAAGTTGTAGTAGGAGGTGTCGACCATGGGACCGGACTCGACGGTGTAGCCGATGCCGCAGAAGATGTCCTCGGCCTCCTCGATGATCTGCTTGATCAGGTGCTGGTGGCCGATCTGCGGACGGATGCCCGGCAGCGTGATGTCGACGGCGTCGTGCTCGAGTGCGCGCTTGAGGGCGGCGGCCTTCATCTCGGTGTTTCGCTCGTCGAGCATGCCCTCGATCAGCTGGCGCATCTCGTTGGCGCGCTTGCCCATCACGGGACGATCCTCGGGGGCGAGCTTGCCCATCATGCGCATCAAGCCGGTGATACGACCCTTGCGACCGAGCAGCTCAACACGCGCAGCCTCGAGCTTGGCGGCGTCATCGGCGCCTGCGACGAGCTCCTTGGCCTCTTCCTCGAGTTTGACCAGATCATCAATCAGACTCATGTCTTCCCTTTCGTCTCTCGCGCATCCACTTGCCGCGGCGGCTGGAGCCACCCGGAGCTGCGGATGTGCGGCCCGGTTCGGTAACAAAAAACCGCCCTCGGGCATGTGCATTGCCCAAGGACGGTTGAATTCCGCGGTACCACCTTGTTTGACCCGGCGGATGTCTGGCCCGCCGCGCCCACTCTGTGCCCCTTGTCGCGAGGCTCACGGCTTCCCTACTGGGGCTTCGCCGCCGCTGGCCGCGTGCCCGTTGAGGTCGCTGCTCGGGAGTGAACGCTTGGCCCTTGTCACCGCAGGAAGGCTCGCAGCCCATGACCTTCCCTCTCTTGCCGGCGACGCGGCGGGCAAAACCCTCTCCGTCAACGCATTGGGCTATAGGATAACACATTTCGCGAGCACATCGCCGCGTTCCGTTTTGTTCGCACTGGGTACAAGGCAGGTAGCTGTGCAAACTGGCCGCACGCCCACCCGTGGCGTCCGGTCTGCGAGATCAAGGATATAGGTATGGGAAAGAAACTCGATAAGAAGGCCAAGGCGGGCAAGAGCATCAAGAAGCTCCGCAAGCTCGAGGGCAAACTGTGGACCCGCGAGTACCTGCTCAAGATTGCCGAGTTCGATGGCGCGACGATTGCCCCCGCCAACGGCGCCGCGGCCCGCGCCGACGCCATGGGCACCCTTGCCGGCGAGCATCACAAGCTCCTGACCAGCGAAAAGTCTGTCGAACTTGTGCGCTCGCTGGCACGCGAGACCGTCGCCGGAGGCAAGATCGACGACCCGCAGCTGCTCGACGAGATCCGTGTGCTCGGCCGCGACCAGCGCGAGGCAAGTGCCATTCCCACCGAGGAGGCCGAGGCCTGGACCAGGCTCACCTGCGAGGCCGACGCCGTGTGGCACAAGGCCAAGACGGCCAATGACTGGGCGAGCTTTGAGCCCTATGTGGATAGAATCGTCGGCCAGCTTAAGCATCAGGCCGAGCTCATGGACCCCAAGCGCGACCCATACGATGTTTGGCTCGACCAGTACGAGCGCGGCCTTTCCGCCAAGAGCTTCGACGCGTTTTGCGATGAGGTCAAGGCGACGGTCGTGCCGCTCGTGCACGCCATCGGCGAGCGCGGCCAGCAGCCCGATGCCGACTTTTTGCACGCCCGCGTGCCCGAGGCCGCTCAGCGCGCCATGAGCTTCGACCTTATGAAGCTCGTCGGCCTGGACCTGAACGACACCACGCTTGCCTTTACCGAGCACCCGTTTAGCGAGGGCTTTGCCGTGGGTGATGCGCGCATCGCGACGCACATCTACGAGAACGACTGCATCTCCAACGTCTACAGCATCATCCACGAGGCGGGACACGCCGCCTACGAGTTGGGCGTCAATCCGGCTTATGCGCGCACGTGCCTGGAGGGCGGCACTTCCATGGGCATCCACGAGAGCCAAAGTCGCTTTTTCGAGAACACCGTGGGCCGCAGCCGCGCCTTTATGGGACCGCTGCTGCAGGTACTGCGCCGTCACGCGCCCGAGGTCTACGGCGACGTGAACGAGGACACGCTCTACCGCGCCGTGAACATCGCGCAGCCGTCGCTGATCCGCACCGAGGCCGACGAGCTCACCTACCCGCTGCATATTATGGTGCGCTACCAGATTGAGCGCATGCTGTTTGCCGGCGAGGCCACGGCCAAGGACATTCCCGCGCTTTGGAACCGCTTTATGGACGAATACCTGGGCATTCCCGTTCCCGACGACACGCGCGGCTGCCTGCAGGACACGCACTGGAGCGGCGGCTCGTTTGGCTACTTCCCCACCTATGCGCTGGGCAGCGCCTACGACGCCATGTTTGTGCCGGCCATGTGCCGCGACGGCGTCGACCTCAATGGCGCCTGCGCGAGTGGCGATCTGTCACCCGTTCGCGCGTGGCTGGGCGAGCACATTTGGCAGTGGGGTCGCGCCAAAGACGCGCCGGAGCTCATAAAGGGCGCCTGCGGCATGGACTTTGACGCCCGCTACTACTGCAGCTACCTGCAGGACAAGTTCACCACGCTGTACCAGCTGTAAGGATTGACCAGCACGCCATCGCCAACGCCAACCATGTTGACGCCGATACCTTGGCAACGTCAGCGAAAACGGCCCCAAGCGAGCAAGGTGACGTGAAATGAAAGGGCGCTGACCTTCTGGTCGCGCCCTTGAAATTGAACGTCAGATTGTCGTTTGGGGCCGTTCGCAGCGTCGAGCCGTTACGCGGTTTGGTAAAACCGCGTAACTATAGAGCCTCCAGGGCGTTGGCGATGCGCTTCATGGCGGCGTCGGCAGCTGCTTGGTCGGGGGCTTCGGCCAGCACGCGAATCACCGACTCGGTTCCGCTCTTGCGGACGAGCACGCGGCCCTCGCCCGCCAGCGACGCCTCGGCCTCGGCGATGGCGGCCTGCACACCCATGTTGCCCAGCGCGGCGTCCTTGTCCGCCACGCGCACGGCGACCTGCGCCTGCGGCAGCAGCTTGCACGGTGCCGTGAGCTGCGAGAGCGTCTCGCGCTCGGCACGAATCACTTCCATCACGCGCAGCGAGGTCATAATGCCGTCGCCTGTGCGCTCGATATCGCCAAAGATCGTGTGGCCCGTCTGCTCGCCGCCCAGGCTGTAGCCGCCCTCGCGCATCTTGGCATACACGTGACGGTCGCCCACGCCGCTGGTCACGGCGCTCAGGCCGGCAAGCTCCAGCGACTTGATCAGACCAAAGTTGCTGGCAATCGTCGGCACCACGGTGCCGCCCGAAAGGCGACCGTGCTTGTTCAGGTACACGCCGCACACGTACAGGATCTGGTCGCCGTCGACCACGCGGCCGCGTTCATCCACCGCCAGGCAGCGGTCGGCATCGCCGTCGTAGGCAAAGCCCACGTCCAGGCCCTGCTCCACCACGTGGCGCTGCAGGCGCTCCATATGCGTGGAGCCGCAGTCCACATTGATGTTAAAGCCATCGGGCGCGGCGTTGATCACGCGCACGTCGGCGCCCAGCGCGTCGAACACCGGCTTGGCCACCGAGGACGCCGAGCCGTTGGCGCAGTCGAGACCGATCTTAACGCCCTGCAGCGAAAAGTTCGCGCTCGCGATGAGGGAGGCAATATAGCGGTTGCGGCCCTGCATGTAGTCCACCGTGGCACCGATGTGGTTGCCCGTGGCCAGCGGCACCTCGCTCTTGCCATCGATATAGTCCTCGATGAGCTCCAGCACGTCCTCGTCCATCTTAAAGCCGTCGCTGTTGACGAGCTTAATGCCGTTATCGCAAAACGGGTTGTGGCTCGCACTGATCATGATGCCGCAATCGAAGCAGCCCTCCACGGTCTGATGCGCCACGCCCGGCGTTGGGATCACGTGCAGCATATATGCGTCCGCACCGCTCGCGACCAGGCCGCTCACCAGCGCCGCCTCGAACATGTAGCTCGAACGACGCGTGTCCTTGCCCACGATCACGCGTGCCTTGTGCTCGCGGTTGGCACCGTAATACCAACCCACAAAACGGCCAATCTTATAAGCGTGCTCTACCGTCAGCCCAACGTTAGCCTCACCGCGAAAGCCGTCGGTGCCAAAGTACTTCATATCTTACTTATCCTGTTCGAACGTTTGAGCGGTTGGCGTGGTACGAACCTTAAGCTCTTTGTGCCCAGAGTCCTTCGAAGTCGTGACCGTGTACTCGACCTTTATGTCTTGTCCAAGAAGCATGTGGACACCGCCCCATGCAACCTTCAAGCCATCGTGCGTCGCTTCGTTCATCTCGATAGAACCGGAGCCCGAAGTCTTAATGTCCGAAATGCTGCCTCCCGCAGGAGCATAGAGATAAAGCCTCAGCACCTCATCATCAATATCCTGGCTAATGCCGTTATGGCCCTGAAAATAACCAGGCATCTCGGCCTTCTCCTGAGGGGTCATCGTGTTCTTGAGCGTGGTGGTCACTCGATACGTCGTCGAGCCATCGGCATTTTCAACCGAAGAATCGATGGTGACTCGCTTGTCGAGGAACCAATCCATCTTTGAATAGCTGTAGTTGTTCACATAGACGCCCAAGATCGGAGCCTCCGACGTATCGGTTTGGAGGGCGCCCGATATTCCAAGAGCCTTCGCGGCCTTTTCCTCGTCATCGTTTCTCGAATACATGAGGATGCGACCCTCGGAAGCGCCCTTTTCGATGGCGGCAGCAATCTTAGTAATATCGCTGGAGCCCAGTTCGTCCACGATCTTGTTAAAAGCCGATCCGGCGACGGCCGCAAAAATGGCGTCCTGTTCCTCTACCGGGTAATTCCAATAAATATCGTGCAGCAGCACCTTTGCAGCGTTGCTTCCATCAACGACGGTGCCGTCAGGAAGCTGTGTGCCGCCTACAATGCCGAGCATATACTGCAAAAATACCGGATCGACTGCAAATACGCCGTCGATGTCATCTCCGACAATGGCCTTCTGCATATCGCTGGCAAGCTGAGCCGCACGCGGATAATCGGGCGTCATCGTAACGTCGCCCATCGTGTATCCGAGCGTGTTAAATCCGGTCAGGCCCCATCCGGTCGTGAACAAGTTTGCCTCTTCATCGGTGATGGGAAGCGGGCTCAAGGGCTCTTTCATCATGTCGACTTTGACAAAATCGCCCAGTTCGAGCTTACCGTCAGTCACCGACATCACGCCGCGAGAACCGGGGAAACCGCCGCAGGCGCGGATCTCGACATTGCTCATCGCGAGCACAAGATAATGACGCGTCTGGCCGTTGGCGCCGAGCATCTGCGGAAGGACGGGGGCGACCTTCTCCGCCGCGTCAACCGCGCCGTTGAGGGTGGCAAAGCCGTCCTTGGCCTTATCGACCAGCTCGGTCACCTGGGAAATATGAGTATCGCCAATGCCCTGGATCTTCTCGTTGGCGCTCTTGAACACCTTCGAGCTGCTGGAAAGCGAATCGGCGACCGCCTGCAGCGCGGACACGTTAATCATGCCGTCCTGGAACAGCTTGCCGGGCGTGGCCTGCGAAAGGTTATCGGCCATGGGAACCAGCGCATTGCTCGAGACATCGGACAGGGCGTCGATCATGGTGCGGGCCGCATTGATATCGCTGCCATACACCGGGATAAACGAAGCCGCCGTCCACAGCGGGCTCGAGGTCTCCGCCTTCATGCTGTCGCAAAGTTCATCGATCTTCTTCGCGTCGTCAGGCAGCGTCGAAAAATCGCCCGACGTGACCTTGTCCTTAAGGCCACCGACAATCTCGACGGCCTCCTTCGCTTCACTCTTTACGGTCTTTGCCGAGTTAAGCAGCATAAAGCCGCTTGCGCCAAGCGCAACGAGAAGCACCGCGACTACAGCGGCAATAATGGCGCCGGTGTGACGCTTTTTGCGCTCGCCCTTGCGATGGCGATGACGGACCAGACCGTCAGAGGTCGAACTCGACGAAGCGTCGCTACCGTAGTTCAAGCCAAAATCGTAATAATCTTCCTTGGAACCCGAGCCCGCAAACTCGGCACCGCTATCATCCAGGCGGGTGAACGTGCCAGTCTCGGAGGCGCCGGTGTAAATCGTGCCAAGGTTACCCGTAAGCCCCGCGCCACCGGCAGAGGGAGTATTGTTGGCGGCCTTGCCGGCATTAACGTTGCCGGCGGCATTCGCGGCGTTGGCAGCACCTGCATTGTTCTCAGGTGCCGAAGGAGCCCCGCTCGGCTGCGACGTGGAGGTTGCACCGCCCGCAAAGACATTCCCTCTTGCACGGCCGGTCTTTTTTGCCTTTTGAGACTGCTCGTACAGAGCGGTAAACATCGCCGTCTCGCCCGGGGACACGCGCTTACCGGAACCGCCCTGTCCAGCGCCGCCCGGCGTGCCGGCCTTACCAGCCCCGTTCGGACGCGGCGGAACTGCAGGACGGCCGCTATCGCTGCCCTTAAAGTGATTACCAGCCATAAAGAAATCCTCGCAATTGAGTCGCAATGAAAAAGTCCATAACGTTACTAGTTTATGGCATTTTGGGCATCGACAGCTAAACTCCAGACACGGACATCAATTGGCGAAAATGCGGCACAACACCTTTTCTGTCTTGGCGGCGGCGCCAGCTACACCGTGAGGAACATCATCACGATGATCATGGCAAAGCCGATAAGGTCGGTCGGCAAAAACACCGTGCCCAGCATAACGGCGCTGGTGATGGTCGCCGAAACCGGCTCCACAGTTCCGATGAGACTCGCACGCACCGAGCCGATGTCCTTAACGCCCTGCATATAGAGCATGTAAGCAAAAAACGAGCCGATAACCACGAACACCGCGAGCGCCTCGACGCCGGCAGCGTCGAGCGCCGGCATATGCGCCCAGGGCTGCACGAAGGCACACGAGACCACGCCCGCCGTGAGCATTGCCGAGCCCGTGACGATGGGGCTGCCGTATTCGGGCAGGATCTTGGCGGGAATCACCGCCATACACGTGGCGCTGACCGCACACATAAGACCTGCTGCCAGGCCAAGCGGCGAGATATTCAGGCTGGTAGGGTCGCCGCCGGTGGCGATTAAAAAGGTTCCACCCAGAGCCAGGCCAATGCCGATGACTTCGCGAGTACGCGGCATGCGGCGATCGGTCACGCAGGTGTAGCCCATGATGATAACGAGCTGCAGGCACTGGAGCACCGTCGCGGTTCCGGCGTTCGTCAGGCGCACGGCCGAAAGATAGCAAAACTGGTTGAACAGCAGACCAAAGGCGGTAAAGAGCAGCAGCTGCTTGCGATCGGCGGGTGTGGTCCAGAGCTTAATCAGGCGCTCGCGGTCGCGCGTAACAACCACGGCCATAAAGAGTAGACCGGCGAGAATCTGACGCACGCTCATAAGCCACAAGGTGTCGACGTGGTAGGTATCGAACAGAAAGCTCGCGCTGGTGCCCGAGAAGCCCCAAAACGAACCGCCCACCAGCGTAGCCAAGACGCCCGTGATCATCTTGCGCGTCGAAGCGCTGTTCAGGCGCTCGCGCCAAGCGCGGCGGGTGCTACGGCTGAGCTCATCGGTGCCCTCGGGCACATCAATGTTCGATATATCGGTCATCGGCACCGAAGCCCCTGCGCCTTCGACCTGCTCGACACGCTCTTTGCTCATTCCATTCCCTCGAAGCAGCCTGGAAACAATTCGGCTTACCTTACCACGGCGAAGGCACCAGCCGAAGGCTTGTCCGCTTATCGGTAGGACAATTCCGCAGACGTCTTTCCATAGCTCGATACCGCAATGGCCTTGCATTATGCGACAGTCAAATCGCGGCAGCAGGCTCTTTTGAAATGGATATGACAAAGCCCCCGAATTCCACAATGTAAGCGATTTTTAAAAATGTTCTTGCCACCGAGTTCAGGCTCCGTTATATTATCCCTTGCGCGCTTGCGCACCCTTGATCGGGCGTTTAGCTCAGGGGGAGAGCGCTTCCCTGACACGGAAGAGGTCAGAAGTTCAAATCTTCTAACGCCCACCAAATGTTCGCAGCTCAGAGGCTATGTCCTCTGGGCTGTTTTGTTTTATGTCGCTAAATCCGCTGGCAGTTCCAACCGTCATCGCAACGTAACATCAATTCACCTGACGAATGGCAGCCAAACATATTCAATACCCCAACATCAACAATAGCCAGGCACAAAACTGCGCCGCAAGCTGCTCCAACCGCCCAACTGGTCAAAAGCCGACCATCTACTTGCCAATTTATCTAACGGCGTAACCAAGCAGTCCGCGCCGCAACTTCTCAACAAAACGCCGCGATGTCTGCGCCCTGCGGTATCCTTGAGCCACTCGCACCTGCAGCACCAAGGAGCCGCCATGCGCACCGAGCTCGATGTCCCCTTTTCGCACAAAGAAGAAGCCAAGGCGCTGGGCGCCAAATGGGACCGGACCAAGAAGATCTGGTATGTACCCAGCGGCGTCAACCCCGAGCCCTTTGCCGAGTGGCTGCCCGGTGTTGACCGATCCGACCCCTCAGCGCCGTATATATATCTAGTACTGGGCAAGCGCGAGTGCTGGAAATGCCACGAAGAGACCTCGGTCGCGGCCTTCGGCATTCCCTATCGAACCGATGACGACAAGGGCATCGCCATTGCGCACGCGCCCAACGAAGCCGGGCACATTGCCATCGACACGGCCAACGCCAACGCACTCGCCATCGTGCCCGCTCTTGGCTGCGTGCCGGGCGAGATCCGCAACTATCTTTCTAAGCGCTGCGGCTACAAGCTCGTAGGCGCGCGAGTCTCCAAAGCCCCGTCGCTCGGCAACACGTGCACCAGTTGCAACGCGCTGCAAGGCAGCCGCTATCTGTTCGAAGAACCCACGTCCCCGTTTGCCCTCACCGCCATCAACAAGCTGCCGGCACTGGAGTTTGTGCGTGTCGAAGTTGCCGGCGTCTTTGGCGTCCCGGCCACACGCACCGACTTTGACCAGGCGCTCTTTACTTGGGCACGCGACCATCACGCCGAGTTCCACAAGCAGCTCGGTGAGGGGATTTATTTATAGAGATGACATCGAGGCATTGAGGAGCAGGAGCTCGATCGTTAAACAATCCCAAAACGCTACAGCCCCAGGATGTGCTCCAGATAGCCCTTGTTGAACCAGAACGATTACTTCGTCATCCAGCGCCCGTCGGGCAGTTCGCAAGCGTCACCGGCGTGCCCCATCGCATTGGCGAAGCCATGGTCGAAGTGTACGGCCTCTAAGGCAAGCAATCCGGAGCCGGCAGTTCACGCTGTCGACTCCGTTTTTTCCATCCCACTCCCCTGTATACTGATGTAGCACGTGTTTCATCCGGGCTTGTTGGGCCGGATTGTTCATGGGAGGGTCTTATGGCTGCTTCGAATCCGCCTAAGGGGAGCGTTTCTTCTTCGTCCATCAAGCCGGTGACGCGCAAGGCCGTGCGCTGCCAGCGCGAGGTCGCATGGCTTGTCACGCAGGCAGCGGGCAGGCTTGTGGCGACCACTCAGGACGTCAACGCGCCTACGCCGAGCTTTGTGTTAGCGGCAGCGCTGGATTTTGTACGCCAACTGGAGCGTACCGCACAGGATGCCAGCGGCCACCTCGACTACCAGAATGTTATGGCGCCCGACCTGCAAACGTTCTGCCACATGGCCAAGTTGCCCGCCGCGCCCAATGCGCTTTCGGACGCAGGCTACATGTTTACGCTTTCGGGCGCGGACCTTATCCGCGATATCTACGCATACTGCGGCGAGCTCGCCGAGCGTCACGTCTTTGGCACGGCTGAAGTCAAACCGGGATATGTCATCAAACTGGTTCTTAGGCTGTTCCTGATGGACGGGTTCGGGGCCATGCCGGCGTAAGCCGAGTCTTTAGCATCACCGTCGACTGAGCAACAACCGCTTTACCTTAGTGGGCGCCAATTGAGGGTCGATTATTGGGTTGCCTCGTCCACTAACGCATTTATTCCACGCGCTCTGACAGTCGATACTTGCGGTTGCGGCTCGTCGCCGGCGCCGTGGGCTCAAGCTCGCCTTGAGCAATGAGCGCGTTGACGCGCGACCTAACCTGGGAAATTGTAAGCCCCGTGCGTTCTGCCAGCTCACGCGTCCCCAGCTCGCCGTAGTGTTTGAGTGCCGTCACAATTAAGCCCCCGCCATGATCGACCGGCTCGATCTTTGAACGGTAAAGTACGACCTTGAACCGATCGAACCCCGGGCAGAACAGGGGCTCGGCCAGACCGTGCGCACGCATGGCATCGACCATCATCGGGATGCCCGATCCGTTGCCCTCGGCAGGAGAGCCCGCACCGTCGGGCAATGGGACAAGCGACATGAGCTTCACGAGCGTCGCGTTGCGGCACCGAGAACTACCGTCAAACAGATTCTCGCGAGTTTTTCCGCCATAAAGACCGCCAGGGTTCGTCACCTCGATACGGTCATCAAAGACGTCAACAGCGATCGACTGTCCACAGAACCGATCTCTGTATTCTCGGTGGATTACGGCGTTGGCAATCGCCTCACGCAAGACTTCCTCGGGAATCTCCAGCGAGTCGATACGCGAGACGCCTTGAACGGTCGAGGTGCGACGCAGGTTTTTGGCGACAGCCGCGACAGCATCCGAAATCATCTCGCCCAAGGTGCCCTCGCAGACTGTGCGGTCCATAAACCTTAGCGGTCCCGCAGCGCCCTTTTGAGTTCCCGCATGGACAGCTACATCAATAAAGAGCTTGGGATAGAACTGCTGAGGGTAAACGCCCGCGGCAAGGAGGCCAGCCTTGGTAACATTGCCCTGGGGGTCGAGGAAATTCAGACGCTCCATCTTTGTCTTCCTGTCCGTCGCACCGTGCATCGCTCGAGGCGTCAACGAATAGGCACGCTCTATCGTGCGGTCGACCAGCGACTCGTCGAGATCGCCCACACTCGTGCCGGGCACCGTATCGCGATCGCTAGGACTCGTCCGTTCGTATGACGACAGCGCCAAAACCTCGGTCGACGAAAGCGGCACGTCTTTGTCATCGATGCGCTTGTAGCTGCCGCCCTGGGCGCCCCGTTCTATTACATAGCAAGGCTTGCTCGACGGGTCGAGCTCCTCGATTGTGATGACGAGAACAACGGTACCCCGAAGCTCCACGCGCTCAATGGTGTATTTGGGCGGATTGGCCAGCTTTCCGCGACCGCCAGCATCGCCCATGCCCGCCACGAATTGGTTGAGCACTTTCTCGGTCTCAAAGTTTGCAACTGGGACAAAACCCGCGCGCTCGCTCACTCCGAGTACGATGATGCCGCCGGCGGTGTTTGCGAAAGCGCTGACCGTTTCCCATACGTCGCGGGAAAGCGTCGTGGCGCTCTCCTTGACCTCAACGTTAAGATCGTCCGAGCCCATGCGCCTTAAAGACTCGAGCAGACCGGTCAGTTCGTTTTCGTTCATCTGCACGTCCTTTCGCTCGGTTCTGCGAAGAATGCCGCGAATAGATTTCCTTCGTCTCTCAGTTATCTCTCGTAATTATCTCTCATCTTTCTGTTATCTCTCATATTAGAGAGGAGTGAGAGATGAAAGATAAGATGTCTGTCATCTGTTTCATTTAAACATGTTTTCGCTGGTAAAACAATCTATATTGAGACAATACCATGGTTGTCTGTCTCTTTGCAGCATTGTTATCTCTCATATTTATCTCTCATCTTTCTGTTATCTCTCGTATTAGAGACGAATGAGATATGAGAGATGTGCGGGCGGCGGATGAGCGTGGATTTTGGACGGTCGGGAAATGAGGGTGGATATTTGGACGGTTTTTGGGCGTTTTGAGGCTGATTCCGTCCGAAAATCCACTCTCATTCGATAGGCGTCCAAGTTTCCACGCTCGTGCGGTGAACGCGCGGGGCCTATGCCCAATCCGCTGGCATCGTCTTCAGTTCGCTGCAGAGCCGCGGCCCCATATGGGTATACTCTCGGGGATTCGACTCGATTCGCCCCCGCTGGGGCGTCAAAGGAGACTGCATATGCCCACCACTTCAACCGACCCGCGCGCCGCTGCCGCCACACTGCTGGTGCCCGGCACCACCTGCCACGGCTTTGCCGTCGAGCGCTGCGAGACCGTGCCCGAGCTCGACTCGGACGCCTACGTGCTGCGCCACGCCGCATCGGGCGCGCGCCTGCTGTACCTGGCGTGCGACGACGAGAACAAGGCTTTTGCCATTGGCTTTAAGACGCCGCCGGCCGATTCCACCGGCGTGTTCCACATTCTTGAGCACTCGGTGCTGTGCGGATCGGCCAAGTTCCCCGTCAAGGAGCCGTTTGTCGACCTGATCAAGAGTTCCATGCAGACGTTTCTCAACGCCATGACCTACCCCGACAAGACCATCTACCCCGTCGCCACCACCAACGAACAGGACCTGTACAACCTGATGGACGTGTACCTGGACGCGGTGTTCAACCCGGCCATCTATACCAAGCCCACCATTTTTGAGCAGGAGGGCTGGCACTACGAGCTGGACCTGCCGGAGGGCGCCGAGGGCGAGGGCGACGGTAACTCCGCGAGCCTGCGCGAGGGCACGCTGCGCTATAACGGCGTGGTGTTCAACGAGATGAAGGGTGCGCTGTCCGACCCCATGAGCGTGCTGGATGACGCCGTCAACGCCGCGCTCTATCCTGACACCGCCTATGCGCACGAGAGCGGCGGCGACCCGCGCGCGATTCCCGCGCTCACCTACGAGCAGTTCCTGGACACGCACGCGCGCCACTACAATCCTTCCAACTCCTACATCACGCTCTACGGCGACCTGGACGTGGACCGCGCCCTGGCCTTTTTGGACGAGCGCTATCTGTCGCAGCCGAGCGCCGCGAGCCGCCGCATGGATGCAGCCGTTGCCGCCGGCGAGGACCCATCCGCGCTGGCGCCTAATCCGCTGGGCGTGCAGGCGCCCGTGGCCTGCAAGTATAAGCGCGTCGAGATGGCCACCACGCCCGAGAACGCCCTGGTGGGCCTGGGCCTGGTGCTGGGCAGCGCGCTCGACCGCAAGCGCACGATCGCAGCGGACATCCTGTTCGAGGCGCTGCTGGGCTCCAACGAGGCACCGGTTAAGAAGGCCATTCTGGCCGCCGGTCTGGGCGGCAACGTGGTGAGCTACACCGCGGCCGAGAGCCTGCAGCCCTACGAGCTCATCATGCTGCAAAACGCGCAGCCCGGCGTGGCGCGCGAACTGCGTCGCATGTTCCAGAATGCCTGCCGCGACCTGTGCGAGCACGGCGTTCCGCGCGAGCGCCTGGAAGCCATCATCAGCAGCAACGAATACGACCTGCGCCAGCGCGACTACGGTATCGCCGACGGCGTGGCAATTGCATGCGACGCGCTAAGCACCTGGCTCTACGATGACGACGCCGCGACGCTGGCACTCAAGTACGGCCCGGTGTACAAGGAGCTGCGTAGCGAGCTGGACGGCACCTACTTTGAGGACCTGCTGCGCGAGCTGGTGCTGGAGAACGACCACATGGCGCTCGTCGAGCTGGTGCCGGTGGACGCTGGCGCCGGCTCGGAGGGCGCCGAGGCCGCTGAGCTGGCAGCCAAGCGCGACGCCATGACCGATTCCGAGCTGGCCAACGTGGTCGAGCGCACGGCCGCGCTGCGTGCCGCGCAGGAGGCCGAGGACACGCCCGAGAACAAGGCCACGCTGCCGCGCCTGCGCGTGTCCGACATTGGCGGGCCGAGCCGCCGCTGGTCGTGGACACGACCGCGCCCATCGTCTGTCTGCGCCACGACATCCCTACCAACCGCCTGGCCTACGCCATGCAGTATTTCGACCTGAGCTGCGTCGCGTTTGAGGACCTGCCCTACGTGACGCTGCTCTGCCGCCTGCTTAAGCAGCTGCCCACGCACGAGCACTCGGCCGAGGAACTCGACAACTTGCTCGCTGGCAAGCTGGGCTTTTTGAGCTTTACGACCGAAGTCATGACGCAGCCCGACGTGGACGGCGTGCGCCCCTACCTGCTGGTGAGCGCCGGCGCCCTGTCCGAGAAGATCGATGCACTGGCGAGTCTGCCGCGCGAGGTATGGTCGAGCACGCTTTTGGCAGATGCCGACGCCGACCGCGTGCGCGACGTGCTCACGCAGATTCGCATTGGGCTTGAGCAGGGCTTTATCAACAACGGTCACTCGGCGGCGCTCGGTCGCGCGATGAGCTACAGCTCGCCTTCGGCCGTGGTGCGCGAGCAGCTTTCGGGCGTGGACTTCTACCTGTTCCTGCGCGATCTGCTCGACCACTTTGACGAGCGCCTGGACGACCTGCGCGCCAAGCTTGCCGAGCTGGCAGGCCGCATCTTTGTGGCCGATGGCTGCATGGCGAGCTTTACCGGCAGCGATGAGGACTTTGACGCGTACTGGGATGCCGCGGGCAACCTGGGGCTGGGTGCGGGCGATGGTGCCGGCCGCGACGCGCTCGTGGTGCCGGCGCCGTGCGACCGCCACGAGGCTTTCGTGATCCCCAGCGACATCTGCTTTGCGGCAAGCGCGTGTGACCCGCGTCGCCTGGGCATTGACGTGACAGGCACTTGGGCCGTGGCTGCCAACGCGCTCTCCTACGACTACCTGTGGAACGAGATCCGCGTGAAGGGCGGGGCGTACGGCTGCGGATTCCGCGCGGCAGGTGAGCGTCAGGCGGCGTTCTACACCTACCGCGACCCGGCGATCGATCCTTCGATTGAGCGCGTGGAGCGCGCGGGTGCATGGCTTGGCAGCTTTGAGCCCGACGAAGCCGCCTTTGAGGGCTTTATCGTGAGCTGCGTGAGCGGCATGGACGCGCCGGTGAAGCCGTACGCGCTCACCAAGCGCCGCAACACGACCTACCTGGCCGGGCTCGATCCGCATGCGCGCGAGGAGCGTCGCGCCCAGATGCTCGCCGCCACGCCCGGTGAGCTGCGCTCGCTCGGCACCGACGTGACGCGCATCGCAGCCGAGTCGCCCACCTGCGTCTTTGGCGGCCGCGACGTCATCGCAAAGAGCAACGCCGGCTTTAACGTCATCGACCTGCTGGGCTAGCCACAGCAAGCAAAACCACCACAAAGGGGACAGTGAACTGCGCCCCGAAACTTGGACTGAATAAATAGCGACTACGCCGCAAGGGCC
>CABRZS010000024.1:0-23525 GCA_902475525.1 uncultured Collinsella sp. | reverse complement strand
TAACGGTGGTAGAGCCGGCAGTGGGATTCTTCATGCCGACGGGTACCGAAATGCCGCTCGACACCAGACGGTGCTCCTGGTTCTCGACCGAGCGTGCGCCCACGGCAACATAGCTCAGCAGGTCAACGAGGTACTGGTAGTTGGACGGGTAGAGCATCTCGTCGGCGGTGAAGAAGCCCGTTTCCTCAATAACGCGCAGGTGCATATGGCGGATGGCCTTGACGCCCTCGAGCAGGTCGTCGGGAGCCTCGGGGTTGGGGTTGTGCAGAAGACCCTTGTAACCGGTGCCCTTGGTACGCGGCTTATTGGTGTAGACGCGCGGAATGATGATGAGCTTGTCCTTGACCTCCTCGGCGGTCTTGGCCAGTCGGTTCATGTACTCAAGCACCGAGTCCTCGCGGTCGGCAGAGCACGGGCCGATGATAAGCACCTTGCGTGCGTCCTCGCCGGTAAAGACTTTGGCGACCTCGGCGTCAAATGCCTGCTTTTTGGCGGTAAGCTCGGCAGAAAGCGGCATTTCCTCGCGGATCTCCATGGGGATCGGCAGCCTGCGTTTGAAATCCATGGCCATAGGGGCCTCCTCAATCTATAGAGAGAGCAGTAAGCGTATTGTCGAGTGCTCGGCATTATCCGCTGTCGCACGCTAAAGTGCAAGCACAGCCTACTAAAAAGGGAATGAATCGACACAAGGGCCCGCTCACCACGAGAGTGGATAATCTCCCGTTTTTGACCCATGTTCGCGCTCAAAGTGGGAGATTATCCACTCTCGTCGGGCAAGCGTCCGAAAATCCTCACTCGTGACCCCCTTTCCTCCGTCCCCGAGGGATCGGGGCTCGTCTGCCGAATGACTGATGCGGCCGCCCTGCGTCCATGTCACACTCAGAGGTGGCCTGACCCAACTTGGAAGGAGCCTTCATGAGCCTTGACAACGTAGCCCTGCGCGCCGCCACGCTCGACGACCTGACCGGCATCGCTGCCATCTACAACCAGCTGTGGTGCAACACGCTGCGCAACCGCGGCGACGTCGAAGCTGCCGATTTCTGCGCGCGCTTTAACATCGCCATGCAGCTACAGCGCTCACCTATCGCGCTTGTCGCCGAGGCCGAGGGCCGCATTATCGCCGCCTGCTGCATCGGCATCTTCGAGGACGGCAAGCCGCGCACCAACCCCACGTGGGAGTCCTGCTACGATGAGATGTTTGCCCAGGCAACCGAGATGGCAAAGACCGCCGACGCCAAGCTCGAGGGCTCGCTCTTTGGCGACAGCCGCGAGAAGGCAACAGCCGACCGCTTTGCCGCCACGGGCAACGAGTATGCCCAGGGTCAGCTCAACCTCATCATCATCGTGCCCGAATGGCAGGGCAAGGGGCTCGGCCGCGCGCTTATCAACCTTGCGCGCGCCGAGCTCGCCAAGGCAGGCTGCACCAAGTTCTTCCTGATGAGCGACTGCAACTCCGACTGGCAGTTCTACGAGCACCTCAACCTGAAGCGCATCCTCGAAGACCACAGCCAAGACACCGGCGACGGCTTTATCGTCTACATGTACGGAGGCGACACGCAGGACTAGCCCGCTAAACAAGTACCGAAACCACCACAAAAGGCGCCCATCCCCCTTGTGGTGACAAGTTTTATCTGGGCGAACGTTAAAACCGCCGCGGGGGAGCTGCTTTCCCTCGCGGCGGTTTTCTAACCGTGAAAACCAAGTGAGTAGGCTTTTGGCAGGATCCCGAGCACACCCCAAAACGCCGCAGCTCTGACCTGCGGTTTTATCGAGCGTTTGTCGCGATGTACTCGGCAGATCCCAAAAAGTCTACTCACTTGCATCCGAGACGCACCAGGCAGGCAAAAAACCTCCGCAAAGGGGTCCAGCTCCCTTCACGGCGGTTGTTCATCGCGGTTTTGCGACGGTTTTGCGGTGGTTTTGCCCGCCTGCTACTCGCTGTAGCGAGTGGCGATGGCAACTCGCACCATGCCGGCGCTCATGAGGTACGTTGCCATAGGCTGTAGTAGCGCATGTCATAATCCTACAGCAGCATTCGCCATAATCTGACAGTAGAGTTTTCCACAATCTATAAGTAGCCCAGCTCGGGACCCTATTTACAAACCAAATTCTCGACCAACGACACTCCCACCTTCCAAAAAGGGACAGGTTTATTTTGGCAGGTTTTATCTGGGCAAACGTCAAAACCACCACAAAGGTGCCTGTCCCCTTTGTGGTGGTTTGGAGCTCTTCTCGGCGGGATGCTAGACTTGCGGCATATACATTCGCGCCAAAGCGCGGGTCGCATACAGGAAAGGAGATGCCATGGCGCCTATCGCACCGCTCAAGATGCTCATTGCTCCTGCCGCCAAGGCCTTCATCCGCTTGAGCGACTCACTTACCTACGATGATGTCCCCTGCGTCGTCGAGGCACGTCCGGACAGCCGCCCGTACCTGGGCCACGTCCCCTACTTTGCGCCTAAGCTCGCTTCTGATCCCGAGCACCGCGAGCAATAATCCAAGATGCAGCAAGCGCCGCGCAACTCGCGGCGCTACTGTTTTGGTGCAAAGTAACCTGACCCCTATGCACCAACGCCAGGATTGTCGATGCTGCGGCCGCGGCGCGATATGAGGCGCGAAGCCTCGCCCAACAAGACGCCGATCACTACGCCCACAAGAATCGGCAGCTTTGCCATCTCGGCAGGCGAGCTGTTGAGCGGCACAATCGTGGCGACAATCGAAAGCACGAGCTCTACCATGGGAATCACAAGCGCCACCGCGAGCACTTTTCCCTCGAAGGGCGCACGGAACACACGGGACCTGTGGTCGTATTTGCGCAGACGCCAAAACGACGGGAACATGGGGATATAGCTCATGAGCAGAAAGACAACGTTCATCGAGAAGAGTGCCCAGAACACATCCGAGCCCTCGCCGAGCGGAACCTGAAGCAGCAACACCGCACTTGCAATCACGCCGTTGATGATACAAGCGCCATTGGGCATGCCGGTCTTTTTGGACACCAGCGCAAAGGGACGCGGCATGTTGCCATGGCGCGCGGCATAGCTCGCCACGTTGTTGACGCCAAAGCTCCAGCAGATCATGTTGGCAAAGAGCGTCACCAAAAAGGCCACGCCCACGATCATTGTCAGCGGGTGGCTGCGGCCCACCATGGCGGCGACCGCGTCCACGATGCCTGAATCGAGCGAAAGCTGCTCGGTGGGAACCGCAGCTCCAATGCCGATGCTGCAGACAATATAGATCGCCGCAATGGCAACGCCACCGGCGATAACCGCATTGGGGATGTCACGCGACGGGTTTTTCATCGTGCTGGCAAAGGTCGCGACCACTTCGAAGCCCATAAAGTTGAAGAGGATGATCGATAGATACGTCAACGAATTGGTGTCGCCCAGGTCTGGAATGAAGGTCTTGAGCGACATGTCGTTGGCAAAGCCGTTATTGTAGGCAAACCAGATGCCGACGATCCCCACCACGGCGGTAATGAGCACCTTGATGACAGCGCCGCCGTCCATGACCCAATCGGCCTCGGCCACCGGCTGCATCGCCATGACCGTGACACCCCACACAAAGGCAAGCTCAATGACAATTCGGAGCCCGAGTGAAAACTCGAAACCCCATACCGCAGTGATGACACTGGGGAACATGCAGGCGATACTTGCCACCCACAGCGGAAAATTAACCCAATAGCACCAGGAGCAACGGGCGCCCCAACGGTCGCCCAGGCCCAGGCGGACCCAATCGTACAGGCCGCCCTCGGAATCAAACGCCGTACCCAGCTCGGCCACCGCCAGGCCATAAGGCAACAAAAATGTGATGATAAGGAAAATCCACCAGAAGAACTGCACGTTACCCATGGCAGATGCCGGAGCCGCCGCCTCGATGGTAAACACGACGCAGATAACCGAAAGGATGACCTCGATTAGGGAGAACTTCTTACCTGCCATGGCACGCTCCCCTCACCGCAAAAAGGATGGCATCTGTACCGAAGGCGCAGCCCAAGGTAGGGTTGCAGGCCGCGTCACCGGTACAGGTGCCATCCCAAAGAGAGGAGAGGATGCATTTGTTGGACCAACGCTCGCGGAACAGGCGCGTGTAGATGACGATACGCTGGTACATAGATACTCCGATCAAAACGGCCGCGTTGGCGACCGGAAACCTTCGGCAATTGAAGACGCGTCTGACCTGGGAAATTCAAGCGAACAATTGGCCTAACCCGCAAAAAATCCCAGGCCAGACGCGTACTCAATCAAAGAAAAGGGCACTCCGAAGTGGAGGCAACGGAGTGCCCAAAGAAAACCCAACCGACCAAGACATCGGGCAAGCCGACCATCAATGCCCCAAGATGGTTCGATTCGCCGATTGTCCGATTGATCGGCTGGGTTTTCGGGGTGCCCCAGGTCGCCGCGAAAGAGGAGCGAAGCGTACTTTGGTACGCGAGCGACGGTTTGAGCGGCGAGATGGGGTGCCTCGGAAAGTCAGACGATTAAGCGGACGGCTCCTGCTGCGTAATGCAGTGGATATTGCCGCCGCCGAAGACGACCTGCTCGGACTGAACGCCGACGCACTTGTAGACGCCCTCGCCCCAGACCTCGTCATAGATCTTCTGGAGCGTGTCAACGGCCAGCTGGTCGTTCTCGTCGCCGTACTGCGGGACGATAACGCCGTGGTTGGTGACCAGGTAGTTCATGTAGGAGGCGATCAGCGGCTCGTCGGGAACGCGCGGCTCGGCGTTCTCGTCGGCGTCGATGGTGTCGCAGGAAGCCTGGTCCATGAACAGCGGGTTCACGGGCATGCAGAGCTTGTAGACCTTCATCTTGCGGCCCTTGGCGTCAACGGCGTTGGAGAGGGTCTCGTAGGCAGCGTGGCACTGCTCGTAGAACGGATACTCGGGATCGTCGGTCCAGATGCAGGCCATGACGCCCGGAGCGATGAACGTGGCAACGTCGTCGATATGACCGTTGGTCTCCTCGGGGTCGATGCCCTCCTTGACCCAGATGACCTTCTCGACACCCAGGTAATCCTTGAGGTGCTCGTCCATGTAGGCGCGAAGCTCCTCGCTCCAGGGCTCAAACTTCTTGTGGAACTTGGGCCAGATGGACTCGGGATCCTCTTCCTCCTCCAGAACCGCAGAGCAGGTGCGGCCCGGGGAAAGCAGGCACTGGTCGGTCACGACAAGGGTGCCCTCGCCGTCGACGGTGATGGAGCCGCCCTCGAGGATCATGTCGTCGGGACGGTAGCGGCGGCAGCCGGAGAGCTCAGCCATCTTGAGGGCGATCTGCTCGTCCTTGTCCCACGGGAAGTACAGGCCGTCGACGAGGCCGCCGTAGGCGTTGAAGTGCCAGTGGTTGGCGCGCTTCTCGCCCTTGCCGTTGATGACGTAGGTGGCGGCGGTGTCGCGGAACCAGGCGTCGTCGGTGGTCATCTCGATGACGGTGACGTTCTCGTCGTTCTCGAAGACGGCCTTGCAGTTGGCGTAGTCGACCTGGTTGGCGCACATATAGACCGGGGTGAACTCGGAGATGGCGCGGGCGATGGCGGCATACTGCTTCTGAGCCGGCTTGGCGCCGTGGGCCCAGGTGTCGGTGCGGTGGGGCCAACCCATCCACACGCGATCCTGCGGGGCGAACTCAGCGGGCATAAAGAAGCCGTCGGCCTTGGGGGTGGACTCGGACTCGGTGATCGTACGCATAAGATTTCCTCCAAATCGAACGATCGCTTGCTGCGGGCGGGTTACCCGCAGCCTAAAACCAAGAGATGGTAGGCGCCCGTTCCCCGGCAAAGGTCGGGGCGCCCGGCGCCGGTTTTCACGGAGTCGCACCGGCAAGCGACGACGTAACCAAGTGCGCGGAGACAAAACGCACGAAGGATACGGAAGAGAGATTGGGGTGGGCGGTGGTTACCGGAGCTATCGCTCACACCCACCCCGGGGAATGGTTAGCAAACCTGTCGCTTGGGCACGTCTCCGAAGAAGCTAGAGTGCCCGGAGTCGGGAGCGACAAGCCCGACGAAGCGCACGTTGGTACGCGAGGAGGGTTGGAGCCCCAGAACCGGGTGCCCTAGTTCTCCTCGGCCTCGGCGGCCTCCTCAGCGAGACGCTGAGCTGCCAGCTCGGGAGTGAGGCCCTTGTACTCGGTCTCGCGGCCCTTGGCGCTGACGACGCGGACAACCTCGCCGATGAGCAGAAGCACGATGAAGATAACGATCATCGGGAGCTTGTCGCCAATTTCAGCGGCAGAGAGCGGCACCAGCGTTGCAACGATGGCCAGGATCAGCTCGATGCAAGGGATGGCCAGCATGACCTTCATCATGGCACCCTTAAACGGGAACGTGAAGATGCGCTCGCGGTTGGGGTCGTTCTTACGAAGGTTGAGGAACGCCGGGAACATCGGGATATAGGTGAGCAGCAGGAAGACGACGGAGGTGCCGAAGAGCATCCAGAAGACACCGTTGGAGATGGCGTCGATGGGCACGAGCTGCAGGCACAGCACCAGGGAGGCAACGATGGCGTTGACCAGGTTGGCGCCGTTGGGCATGTCGTCATCCGAGATCATCGAGGCGAAGACCTTGGGCATGTTGCCGTGCTCGGCAGCATAGCGAGCAACAGAGTTGACGCCGAAGGACCAGGCAGCCATGTTGGCGAACAGGGTGATCAGGAAGGCAATGCAGATGACCTTGAAGATCATGGAGTCGCCCACCATGGTCTGGACTGCGACGATCATGCCGTAGTCGGGGTCGATGGAATCGGCCGGCACCGCAGCGCCGATGCCAAAGCCAGCGAACAGGTAGATCACGGCGATGGACAGGCCACCGACGATGATAGCCTTGGGGATATCGCGAGCGGGATCGGCCATGTCGTCGGTCATGGTGCAGATGACCTCGAAGCCCATGAAGTTAAAGATGATGATCGACAGGTAGCCGAGAGCGTTGGTGTTGGTGAGCTCGGGCAGGAAGGTGGCAGCGGACATGTCGTTCGCAAAACCGTTCTCCATGGCATACCAAATGCCCAAAGCGCCAACGATAACGGCGACGGCGACCTTGATGATGGCGCCGCCGTTAAGGACCCACTCGGAGTCGGCCGCCTTGGAGCGGCCCATGAGGTAGACGATCCACACAAAGGCAAGATCGATACCCATCTTGGCGATCAAGTTGAACTCGACGCCAAAGACCATGCCCAAAATGTCGGGGAACATGGTAGCCAGCGAGGCGATCCACAGCGGGTAGTTGACCCAGTAGTAATACGAGATGCGGGCGCCCCATTTGTCGCCCAGGCCATCGCGTACCCAGTCGTAAATGCCGCCCTCGCCGTCATAGGTGGTACCGAGCTCGGCAACAACCATGCCGTAGGGAAGCAGGAAGGTCAGGATCAGGAAGATCCACCAGAAGAACTGCTGGTTGCCAATGGCAGCAGCAGGAGCGGCGGCCTCGCAAACGAAGACGACGCAGATGATGGTCGAAATGACCGTCAAAAAGGAAAGCTTTTTCTTTCCGTCGCTCATGATGAGCTCCTTCGCTCAGTCTTGGACAGATCCGAGGCCCGGGCAAAAGACGTGCGTTCAAGCCTCGGTGAGCGGGCGACAGGAGACGAGCATCCGCCGCCCGCAAACGTGCGTTTAGCAGCCTTGAGGCTTAGAGCTGCTCGAGGGTCTCGAGAGCGGCGTGGAGCTCGGCCTTGGCGGAGTACTCGACACCCTCGTCGTTGAGCGGGGTGCGCTTGCCCAGAGCGGCAAGGAGAGCACGGATGGAGTGCTTGCGGTTCTCGGCCTCGACCCAGCACAAGGAACGCTCGGGATCGTCCATGACCTCGTCGACGACTTCCTCATTGCGGGTGGCCGGCAGGCAGTGCATGAACTTGGAGTTGGGGCCGGCGAAGTTCATCATATCCATGGTGACCTGATACTTGGGATAGAACACGTCCATGTAGTTCTCGCCCGAGACCTCCTCGTCGTACAGGCCATACCACACGTCGGTGTAGATGAAGTCGGCGCCCTTGATGCACTCGATGTCGTCGGAGATGACGATGGAGCCGCCGGAGACCTTGCAGTTCTCCTCGGCGATGGCCATCATCTGCTTGCCGAACTCGGCGCGCTCCTCAACGGTGCCAACGTGCAGGCCGCCGTCGGGGATCTGGTGGCCCTTAGGTCCAAACTGGACAAACCTCATGCCGACCTTGGAGGCAATGAACATAAGGGAGACGCAGACCTGGGTGGCGTCGCCGATGAAGGCCAGGGTGCAGTCCTCGATCTTCTTGCCCTCGGGGAGGTTCTCGAGCATGGTCATGAGGTCGCCCATCTCCTGCGTGGGGTGGTTGAACTCGGACATGCCGTTGATGACGGGCACAGCGGAGCCCTCGGCGAGGCCGACGACGTCCTTGTGACGGTCAACGCGAGCCATCATGATGTCAAGCAGGGAGCCCATGACGCGAGCGGTGTCGCCCAGGGACTCGTGGCCACCGAGCTGAATGGTGCCAGGGCCGTAGAACTGGGCGTGGCCACCGAGGTCGGTCATGGCGGTCTCGAAGGAAAGGCGGGTGCGGGTGGAAACCTGCTGGAAGATCATGCCAAGGCTCTGGTTGCGGAGCAGGTGCGGATAATAACCGTCAACCTTGATGGCCTTCTTCATTGCCAGGCCAAGATCCTCGATAGCCAGGATCTGCTCTTTGGTGAAGTCGTTGGTGTCGATGAAATCCTTAGGCAGTGCCATGTCGATTTCCTTTCCGCCGGTCTTGCCGACTATTACTATGAGGCGCTCGAACATCACGCCTCGTGTTGACAAGACCATCATTCACCCATGTGCAATTTTTACCTAGTTTATTCGGGATTAAAGACCGTTCACGGAGTTACACCCTTCCTAATCCAATATAAAACCGCAGGTAGCGAGCTTGCAGGGGGTTTACTATCTAGAACCGCGAACGGTATACGGCTATCCTGTATCTCGGCGCCTAATCCGCAATGGAACGAAGGGTTGAGACGTCTATATCCCACAAGATATACAGGGCTCGGCCATAGCTAAAATGAGATGGGACGGTGACAGATGAACACCTTGATGTTCTTCTATACCCTAGCGATACTCGTGATCTGTATTGTGACGGCTGTGCTTTCGCTTGCCGCCTACGCCTCGTCTCGTCGACGCTTCTTTATCTATGGCAGCGGCGTATTTATCTGCTATGCCATCGAGATGACCGAGATCTTCTTTTTTGAATACACGCTGCAAAACCAGAGTTTTCCGGCCAGCGACTATTACTCAATTACCATGCCTGTGTTGCGGACCCTTGTGGCGACCGCTTCACAGGCTTTTATCTGGCTCATTGCCATGGACTTGCTCGACAAACATTCAAAGAAGCAGTTCGTTATCCCCGTCGCAACGTTTTTGCTGAGCGAGCTGCTGATTATCGTCGCTGTCCCCTACGGCCCCATGCATCAATGGCTCTACTACACGATGCGCCAGGTATTCCTGGGTTTTGTGGGGCTCTATATCTTTTGGACCGCACGCAAGAGTACGAAGGTTGAGCTGAAGGCGCGTGTCAACAATCAACGAAAGCACCTAGTCGTTGGCGCCATTTTGGTCGGCTGCATCATTGCCGAGGACTTCTACAACATCTTGGTCGTCCCCATGAGCCTGGCGCCCTCCTGGCTGCAGCTGTACCTATCCGAGCGCAACTTTAGCGAGAACGTCTTTGCGTGCTACTTTGCCATCCTGCTTATCCTGTACGCCTACCACGTGCTTTCGATTCGCATGCAGGAGGCGCCCGAGGAAAAGAACGTCAGCGATCTTGACAGACACATCGAAGAGCAGATGCCCTTCTATCGCAACGCCTACAAGCTCTCCAACCGCGAGACCGAAGTCATGCGTCTGGTTGTACTGGGCAAATCGAACCAAGAGATCGCCGACGAGCTCTTCCTTGCCGTGGGCACCGTCAAAACCCACATCCACAACATCTTGGTCAAAACCGAGCAGCAAAACCGCACGACCTTGATCCTCCACTTTTGGAAACGATAACCTACCAAAAAGGGACAGGTTTATTTTGGCAGGTTTTATCTGGGCGAACGTTAAGACCGCCGCGGGGGAACTGCTTTCCCTCGCGGCGGTTTTCTGGCTCACGCTTTCTTTCGTCTCAATCTGTAACATATGGAGACCAAATCGCCGTCTTACTGTTACAGATCGAGACGAGTTACAGAGCGCGCGTCGAATAATCTCAATCTGTAACAGGTAGAAGCGTTTTTGCCAGTCAGATGTTACAGATTGAGATAAACGAAGGAGCGGTAGCGTTAAACAAGTCCGCCACAAAGTTATTCGGAGAGATCCGATCCTAGAGTTGTCTACCAGGTACGATATGTGCACTGATATTTTGTCTCAAACCCGGGCATCCCGTTGCCGCGTGGGCTTAACGCTGCACCCGTATAGAGAATCGTTTGCCCCGTACGAGAATACGAAGTTTTGAAAGACAGCCTCTTGTATGTCTGGTCGAAACAATCAACATTCTCGCTCGGGTGGTTCGCAGTGGAGAACGACTTGTAAGTGTCCAAGACGTCCGCTGTCACAAGACGACAAGGCGCGACAGAACCTGCATCTGGTTTCGCCGTCGCACAAACGGGAATTGTGACCATCGACAGGGTAAGCATAAAACATGCGAACATTGCCTTCACAAAGTTCTTCGTTACATGGCGTTTCATGGTTATCTTCCTTTCCTAGTTTTACTGTCGTTCGTCTTGAAAAGCTGCGCGTATACATTACCGATCCACTTCGAATCACCTCCCATTTCTCTGGTAACGACACGCGAGTCATCCCCTGTGAGCAATACGGAGGCATCGCAGAGCGATTCGAGGTTTCCGATAAGATGAGAAGAGATAATGACATGTGCTCCTCTACCCGCTTCATCTCTAAGAGCATTCGAAACAATCGCAACGTGTCTCACATCAAGTGCATTCATGGGCTCATCCAAAAGGACGACTTCGCAATAGGACATATACGCCATCGCGACATTAAGTAATTGTCTATTTCCATCAGACAGCCTAGATACGGGCGTATTCTTCAACCCAGTCAAGTCAAAGCGATCAAGCACTTGGTCCAAAGTGCGAGGTGAATGCCAAATTCTCCTGCATCGGTCGAGATGAAAAGCGACGGTCATGTATGGAATCAATAGCGACGGCCTATTCGGAACCAAAAAGAATACCTTTCTCATTTCCTCACAGTCGACGCATACTTTTGCATGAAAACAGAGAGAACCTGACACGCGCACTGATGGCCCAGCATCTCCCCAAAGAGTATTCAGTAGCGTAGTCTTGCCATGTCCATTTGGCGCGACAAGACCCCATATCTGGCCAGCGGGCATATCAAACTGCAATCCCTTTACCAGCTGGTTTTTTCCAACCGTCAACGCATCCAGCGACAGAGAGAGCAGGCTTTTCTCGCTCAAACTATCCGGGCGAATATGGTTCCAGGCCCAGCGATTCTTGCTTTTTAGACACGAAAACGAAATGACCCCCAACGCGCAAACAGCAAACGCGCCCATCACGGCAAAGAGGCAGTGCGATGCACTGGCTTCAGGAACGAGAGATACCTCCGCTCCATTGGCGTAAGATGCGCCGCCGAGCGCAAACGAAGAGGCAGAATAGCTCGACACCATATACGGCAGCAACGCATGCCATGGAGCATCTTTGCTCGCATAAAACGGAAGCTGGCTTATGCCCCCCACAAGAGCGATCACCATGGACGAAATGGCCCTGTTTCTGCTTCCGGCGTACACGCACACGCCCAAGCAAGCAAACATCATCGACAGCACAGCTTCAAAGACGGCAAATAGCCCTAGCTGAACTAACACAGTTCTTTCGACTACGTCACCATACTGAATGAATACGACTGGGTACTCTGTCTGACCTACACCGTTAAACACCGTTGCCAATACAAAACAGGGAGCCAACGCCAGAACCAAAACCAGCATCGATGCAATACCAGAGACGAGAACGCGGCATGCATTCATCTCTAACTTTGACAACAACGCTCGATCGTAGAACCGCTTTCCATCCCCCTCAAGCGACATATAGAGGACGAGGACCGGGACCAAAAGCCACGCTATTGCAGGAACAGCGCCGCAATAATATGCGAGAAGAATCATCCCGGGCATTTTTGTTGTTGAGTCGTACGATTCCGGATGGGCCAGCATCGATATGGCTCGGGGAAGACGTTCTTGGGCTTCAAGCGATAACTCCGAATCAACACCATTCAAATAACCGAGTCGGTATTCCTTGAGCAATAGATTGTCGTAATCGGCAATCGCATCGTAATACTCTCTGGAGTCCGCCTTGCTTTCAAGCGCCCGATCAAGGCACGCCCTTTCGTCGGCAATGATGCTGTTGAGCTCCTGTGGGGCAGTGTCATAAACGCCGTCAGAGACTTGAGAGACCAAAAGGGCTCTCTGGTCTTCGATGGAAGCTCTACCATATAGATAATCTGCTCCCGTTGGAACGGATAGAAATACCGGGATGCAGTATACGAGCGCGAGCAGCGCCGTCAGCAACATAATTCCCCGGTTGCGCGCAAGAACTTCTAAATTAAGCCGTACATATGTGAGGCAATCACAGGTCTTCACAGCAAGCACCTCCGGTTCGCAACACACGAGTCGTCGGACCCGTTGTCCGGAAGTATCGCCTTCATCGTCAGAACTGTCTGTAGACGTGTAGGATGGATTTACAATCTTATTTGTCTACAGGCTTCTACCTGCTATTTTCTATAACATCTGCCATAAGACTAAAAATCCTATCTCTAAGTTCACACTCCGAGTGAACTCCAAGCAAGGCATAGCTCTTGCTCTTGGCCTCTTTGACGGTTCCCCGAGCAACGTTAAGATGCGCGCAAATCTCGGTGGTTCTATTGCCATCAAAAACGCATGTCATGATATCGGCATAAAGCGGCGTGAAACCAAGCCTCAAGAAGGCCTCACGCACGGTATCGCGTCGATCACCCACCCGAACCGTATCTTTCGAACGCAAGAATAGCAGCGAATTAGCCATAAGGATAAGTACGGCAAGGAACGCAGTCACGCGTAAGGCAGGCATAAGGCCGCCAACGGCCTCACCGCTCCCAACGGACTCAAAGAAAATGTACAGTCGACTTACCACATCGTGAACCCAGAACGCTGCTCCAGCACCCACAGACACCGAAGAAAGGGTGAGTTCAGGCGAAAGGCACAAGTGCATTTCAGACATCCACCGTATAGCCGCACGGCAACACAGGGCCACAAGCACTATAGCTATCGATAGGATTATCGCATCATGCTCAAAGCCGAAGCATACGAGGATTTCCTCGATGCCCATTCCAGACGCATACATAAACAGGAAGCAGACGAAGACTATCCTGCAGTTCTGATTGAACGATGAGGACCCCAGCGATTCTGAACGGTGATCATGGCCTTTTGTTGCGTCAAGATGCCACGCATCCTTTGACAAGAGAAGTCCAGCCGTCGCCTCTGAAATGCTTTTATATCCGGTTTTAGTCAAGGCCCGCGACAAATAGGTACGGGCAGTAGACGGGGAAATGTCCAAGGCAGAAGCAATCTCCTCGTACGTTTTTCCCTCTATCCTCATAGAGAAAACCGCGGACTCCCTTTGAGAAAAACCCGAAGCCGTAGGGATATCGGCAACTGCAGAGTGTTTTCCTCCTAATTTGGCGGCCGCAGAAAAAGCGCTCGTTAAGTCGGGGAAAAATCGCGTTATGGCCCTGGCAAGGATACTGCCCAAAACGGTAACCAGAAGCAATACGATCTCTTGATGCCCACCAAAGCTCAGGAGCACAGCTCCGATGTTTATATTGCGCGAAAACAAACAATCCGTATCGAGAATAACGGCGGCATTACCAAACGCAAGAGGTTCGACGAGCAAGGCAGCAACCCCCATCTCGGCGTTAACGGAAAGGAAAGAACCGATGGAGTCCATCAACGGGACGAGAAGAAACTGAAGGCCAACAAGCAAAGCAATCAAGAGCACAACGGGGCTGTAAAGTGCGAGCTCAGGATACCCGTGGAGAGCAGAGCTATCGGCCACATGTTTCCCCTTTAATCCCGCACGTATGTTTGCGAATTCACCGCCAAGCGCCCAAGAACAGCAAGCGACAAGCAAGGGGGCTAGTAACAACAAAATGAACGCGAGCGCCGAAACCACAACATGAAATTGATGAAAGACATTAAGAGATATCGTGTACATCACAAGAAGTGCAATGTCTACGAGCATAAGTCCAAAAAGCCTTTTGGAAATACCCTGTCTCACAGGGCGAGAGATGAGGCCCACACAGAAGCCCGAAAGCAGATGCAGACCGATAAGAACGGTGCCAGAAAGGCCCGTATAAATACTTGGCGCCACACAATACAGACCAGCCGCCCCTATAAACAACATAATTGAATGCCAGAGGAACGAGCGCGTCACGTTTTGCAGGGCAGCTGCCACGGTTGCCATAAAATCAAAGCTCCTAGATAGCATTTTGGTTATTTTAACATCGTTCCCGGCGTTAAAAAAACTGTTACCCGAATTAATCAATATCCCCCCTCCACCAAAAGGCACCACGCTGATCCTCCGCTTTTGGAAGCGATAACCTGCTAAAAAGGGACGGGTTTATTTTGGCAGGTTTTATCTGGGCAAACGCCAAAACCGCCGCGAGGGAGCTGCTTTCCCTCGCGGCGGTTTTCTAGCGAAAAAACCAAGTGAGTAGACTTTTTGCAGGAAGCCGAGCACACCCCAAATCGTCACAACGCTGACCTGCGGTTTTACCGAGCATTTGTCGCGATGTGCTCGGCAGATCCCAAAAAGCCTACTCACTTGGTTTTGAGACGCCCCAGACAGGCAAAAAACCGCCGCGAAAGGGGCCCGTCCCCCTTCGCGGCGGTTGTTCGCTGCGGTTTTGCCCGCCTGCTACTCGCTGTAGCGGGTGGCGATGGCGGCTCGCACCATGCCGGTACTCATGAGGTAGGTTACCAGGAAGTAGCCGCCATAGGCCGCCAGGAAGATCGCACAGGTGAGGCCCACGGTGCCGCCGATGCTCGTGTTGCCGAACGTGCTCACCAGCTCGATGATTACCTTAAGTGCCACAAAGGAGTGCGCCAGGCCCACTGCCAGCGGGAACAGGAAGAATACCGCTTGCTGTGCCATCACCGAATGGCGAATCTGACAGTCGTCACAGCCGATCTGTGCCAGCACACGATAGCTGCGGCTGCCGTCGGCCACGTTGGAGAGCTGCTGGATCGACAGAATCGCCGCGCATGCAACGACCAGTACAAAGCCAATATAGATGGCCAGGTAGCTAATCATGCCGTTCATCTGCGCCGCCGTCGTATACATCTCGGTACGCGTGATGAAGACTCCCCATGACCCCGGCTTCTTGCCGTCAACGAGCAGATTGTCGAGCAAGGTGTATTTAATGCTCTCGTCTGCCTCGGTCGTATCCATCCCCTGTTTGTAATTAACAAGCAGATTACTGGAATACGGCTGCAGATTAAGTTGGGACAACAGCTCGTCGGCAACGACGACGGTACCCGGATTACTGCCCATCGCCGAGTTGGCGATGGCAGCCGTATCCTCGTCCGACTTGTCGCCAGCGGGCTTGAGCGTATGCCCGCCCAAGGTAAGGGCATGGCCGCCAGCCATATACTTGGTGTACAGGTCGCCCAGCTCACCACCCATATCACACGTGAGCAGATACTGGTCGCGGCCAATGCTCACCGGCTCCTCGCCCATCATCTGACGCAGCTTGTTGTACTGGCTCGCCGGCGTCACAAACAAACCCATCGCATCGGCATTGCTTCCCTCGAGCGCCCTGGGAAGCTTTTCGCCCATGGCCTTGCACATCTCACCCGCCACCACCGAGGGGCCCGAGCCGCCAAGCGGGTAACTCAGATACGAATCGATCTGCACATGCTCACCGGCAACATCGGCGATATTGACCTTCTTGCCGGTCTTGTCGTTGTTGTCAGCCGACTTGCGCTCGCCATGCCATGGCTCGCCATGCCATGCAGCGTACAAATCGACCGTTGCATCGGCCAGCACCATGCGATCGGCCTCAGGCGGATTGACATACTCCTTGTAGTAGTCGAGCGTTTCGGGCGTGTAATAGACATACGTCTGAGACACGTCAACAGGGTTATAGCGCTCCAGGTTTTCGTTCATCACATTGGCAATAGACATACCGCACGTCACCGAGGTAATGGCCAAAAACAGAATCATCGCGATGACGCCCATCGAAAAGCACACCGTGTTGACCTTGGCCGAAAGCTGACGCACGGTAAACATATTGAGGCCGCGCCAATACACGCTGCGCAGGCTCTGCAGCAGCTTGATAAGCATGCCCGAGAGTCCCCAGAACAGCGCAAAGGTGCCCACTGTAACCATAGCGGTCGTAATGCCAAACTGGCTCATGGCCTCTTGCAGCTTGCTGTCCGTCGCGGTTAGCGGGAACCCATCACGTAGCAGACGGTAATAGGCCACGCCCACAAGCACCACGCCCACGGCAAAGATGGCAATCGCGATCCAGGGGTTGCGTGTCTTGATGCTCTCGTTGCGACGCTCGGCACCCATAAGCTCGATGAGTTTGGTACGACGCACGGCGCGAAGGTTCAGCAGTAGCGTGAGCACAAACATTACGAGCATGCAGGCAAGGGTCAGATTGAACGCATGCACCGAGAAAAAGAAGTGGAAATTGGCGATCTGTGTCTTAAAGAGCGAGGCCGTAAAGAATGTCATGAGCTGGGAGAGTCCCACACCCAGCACAATGCCGGCGGCAAAGGCCACGACCGATACTATCACGGTCTCGAGCGCCATGATCGTGGCGACACGCCCGCGCCCCATGCCGAGCACCTGGTACAGGCCAAACTCCTTCTTGCGGCGTTTCATGATGAAGTTATTGGCGTACATCATCAAAAAGGCCATGACACCGGCCAAAAAGTACGTCAGGTCGCCGAGTATGCTGCCCATAACCTGCGCCAAGCCCTCTTCATCGATGCCGGCGATGTCGACCTGCATCGAAATGGTGTTAAAGGCATAGAAGACCGTGACGCCCAGGGTGAGCGTCAAAAGGTAGACGAGGTAGTCGCGGCCGGCGCGGCGGACGTTGCCCCAAGCGAGTTTACAGAGCATCGGAGCCCTCACCGCCCATCATGGCAACGACCTCCATAATGCGGTCGAAGAACTCTCGGCGGTCGGTGTCGCCGCGGCGCAGCTCGGTGAAGATCTTGCCGTCACGAATAAACAGCACACGGCTCGTATAGCTGGCGGCAAAGCTGTCGTGCGTGACCATGAGCACCGTGGCGCGCAGGCGGCGATTCAGGGCCTCCAGGCTCTCGAGCAGCAGACGGGCGCTCTTGGAATCGAGGGCGCCGGTGGGCTCGTCGGCCATGATCATGGTGGGGTCAGTGACGAGCGCGCGAGCCGCGGCAACGCGCTGCTGCTGACCGCCGGACATCTGGTAGGGGTACTTGTCGAGCACCTGGCTAATAGACAGGCGCGCTGCCACATCCTGCACGCGGGTCGAGATCTCTGCCGAGTTTGTGCGGGCGATGGTGAGCGGCAGGGCGATGTTCTCGCGTGCCGTGAGCGTATCGAGCAGGTTGGAATCCTGGAAGATAAAGCCGAGCTCCTCGCGGCGGAACTGCGAAAGCTTGGCCTGCTTCATGCGCGTCACGTCCTGGCCGTTGATGCGGATCGTGCCGCTCGTGGCGCTATCGATGGTCGACACGCAGTTGAGCAACGTCGACTTGCCCGAGCCCGAAGCGCCCATGATGCCAACGAATTCGCCGCGATTGACGGTAAAGCTGACGTCGTTGAGCGCACGGGTCACGTTGCCCAGCGCTCCATATACCTTTTCGAGATGCGCGACCTCCAGTACCGGGGCCGCCATGTGCGTGGTTTGCATACCGAGTCCTTTCTTGCGATTAGTCTACGGCATCTATAGTCGCAAGAAGCCGAGTCGGCTACCATCGATATGGCTTACGCTTGCCTTACCGTTGTGTAAGGTACGGGTAGCTAGCCTGTCACTTGTTGATGTTGAGAGAGGACTCCTGTTGAAGACTGTTCATGTTGCCGCTGGGATCATTCGCAAGGAAGGATCTGACGAGCTGCTTGCCGTGCAGCGCGGCTATGGCGACATGCAGGGACTTTGGGAGTTCCCAGGCGGCAAGCTCATGCGCGGCGAGACGCCCGAGGACGCCGTGCGCCGCGAGCTCATGGAAGAGCTGCAGGTGAAGGTCACAAACCTGCGTGACTTCTACACCGTTGAGTACGACTACCCCGATTTCCATCTCTCCATGGAGTGCTACTACTGCTCGCTGGCAACCGATTCTGATGAGCCGCAAAAGCATGACCGTCAGCTCGATATTCGCTGGATTCCGCGCACCTCACTTGCCACGGTGGAATGGATGCCCGCCGACAAGGGGCTTATCGATGCCCTGATTGAGCTGAAGGAAGATCGGCTTGAGGCTAACGCCGCCAACGACACCGAGTCCACCACAGCCGACGAGCCCGTTACCAAACCCAAGCGCAAAGCCAAGCGCCGCAGCAAAAAGCGCCCCAAGCCCGGCCTGCTGGACGGCATCGACACCTCGGACCTTTCCGCCGACGAGCGTGAACTCGTGCGCCGTCGCGCCGCTATAAAAAAGTCCATGAAGGGCAACAAGCGTGCGAACACCAAACCCGAGCTGCTCGTTCGCCAGCGCCTGCGCGCCGCGGGCCTTACGGGCTATCGTTTGGAATGGAAGGTACCCGGCAAGCCCGATATCGCCTTCCCCGGACGCAAGATCGCCATCTTCGTCAACGGCTGCTTTTGGCACCGCTGCCCCAAGTGCAATCCGAGCCAGCCCAAGCGCAACGTTGAGTTTTGGGAGGCAAAGTTCCGTCGCAACGTCGAACGCGATCGCGCCGCCGTGGCAGCGCTCACTCAAATGGGCTGGACGCCCATAACCATCTGGGAATGCGAGCTCAAAAAAGACCGCATCGACACCACGATGGAAAAGGTCATCGAGCAGGTGCGCGCCGCAGAGCCGCAGCGCTAACAGCGAGCATTCACACGCTCCGCACGTCCGCGCCACATCCACGTCACAAACCTTAGAAAGCCCTTAAGCTCAAAACCTTTCAAGAGTGTTACTCGATAGCTTTTACCTGCGGTTTCATCGCAACGTCAAACCTCATTAAGCCTTTCTTTAGCGCTTCTTTGCAGCAGCCGCGGCATAATACTGCCAGCGCACGGGACCTAGCAGCATACCCCGAGCGCAATCTATTGGTGGACATCGAGGAGGCCGCATAAGCATGCATTCTTCCAATGACGCAGCACAGCAGCCATCCCTAAAACATGCAGACCTTTTCTCCTTCCCCCCGACACAGAGAAACGGTCTCCTCGACTCCCCCACCACAAAAACCAAGCGCTCAGCCGATCAGAGCCTCAACTTGCGAGCATCGTTCGAGAAGCTCCAAGCATCCCTAGACAAGGCGTTCCCCGAACAGGCAAGAGCAATCTAAGCCCATCGCGCTTTATACTGATGCCATGCGAAACATGGATCACATAGAATTGCACCGCGGAGGACGCGAGGAAGCGTTTCCCGAGACCGCCGAAGACTGGCCCTATATTGCCGAACGCGCAGAATTCGCTCGCTATCCGGGCAATTCCGTCCCCTGGCACTGGCATTCCGAAGTTGAGCTTTTCTACATGGAGCAGGGAGCGATTGACTATCGAACGCGCGCGGCTCATGAGCACGTACGCTTTGAGGAAGGGTCCGCCGGCTTTATCAACGGCGGCGTTTTGCACAGCACGCTGCAATCACCCAATTCGGCACCAGCCATTCAAATGTTGCATATCTTTCAGCCGTCGATGCTCGGCGATCCCGCGGGACGCCTTCAAAAGCGCTATATCAATCCTTTACTGCAATGTCGAGGCGTCGATGTGCTCAAATGGTCGCCCACCAACCCCGACGATATGCCCTTTATCGATTTGCTAAAGAGTTCCTTTAACCACGACCTTCAACGGCCGCAGAACGAGATGGCGCTTCGAAATAGCTTGTCAGAGCTCTGGGTTCAGATTTACGCCAAGGCCGAACCGCTCTTTTCTTCCGACAACGCCTCTTGGATGACCAACCGCGACGTACAGTTCAAGGCAATCCTGGACTATATCCGCGCGAACTATGCAGCCGCTATAGATGTGCCCCAGATGGCATCTGCAGCCGGCGTAAGCGAAAGAGAGTGTTACCGCATTATCGAAGCTTGCGCAGGAACGACCCCGGCGGCATATCTGCGCGCATACCGCGTAAACCGTGCTTGCGAACTTTTGACACACACCACGCGAACGGTCCAGACAGTCGCGCGCCAATGCGGCTTTGCGACAGCAAGCCATCTTGGCCAGGTATTTAAAGAACAAATGGGATGCACTCCTTCGAGCTATCGAGCAGCGAGGCAGAATCTCGATAGCACCAGGCAGAAATCCCGCTAGCCTTTCTTCTGTCACCGCATCAAACTTGCAGGCAAACAACAGAGAGGAGCAATCATATGAAGCACTTTGACCATATCGTATTTGACGTTGATGGGACATTGGCAGATACAGAAGAAAGCGTTCTATCATCGCTTGTCCAGATTGTCCAAGAAGAGACCGGCAAAACGCTCCCCCGACACGAGCTTGAATTTGCCCTCGGCATACCCGGCAAGGATGCCCTTGAGAAACTTGGAATCTACTCGCAGGCAACGTTGGATCGCTGGTGCCAAGTTGCCGCCAGCTTTAAAAGCACCATCAGCGTGTTTCCAGGTTTGCTTGAAGTCATCGCAACACTCGCCGATAGCGGCTGCAAACTTGGCATCGTCTCCTCACGTGCGCGCGACGAATACACAAAAGAAATTGCACCCCTTGGTTTCGATAAGTATTTTGAGCACATCATCCTTGTCGAAGACACAACCGAACATAAACCCGCACCCGCACCCATGCTCGAATATCTCCGACGTGCGGGCGCGAATCCTGGCAACGTCGTCTACGTTGGCGACACCGTCTACGACGAACAATGCGCAACTTCAGCAGGGGTCAGTTTTGCCCGAGCAGCATGGGGATCACACCAAGATATCCCAAACGCCACCTACAACCTCAAAACCCCCAACGACCTACTAACCCTAACAACCAAATAACCCACGTGCCCCACCCTTTCAGCCCTAACGCCACAAGGGCGATTGAACAGGACAGCTTGGGCGGGCCCCCGCACTTAGTTTCCAAAATCATTCCGCAGCGCGAAGGCTTCTTATTATTTTCCGCCCTAACGCCACAAGGGCGACGACCTCGAGTAGGTCAGCTTGGGAGGGATGAGGGCTTAGTTCCCCAATCTTTCCGCAGGGGGCAAAAAGCCTCGCCGCACGAAGTGCGCAGCGAGGCTTTTTGCATGCCCGAGGACGATTGGGGAACTAAGCCCTCATCCCTCCCCGGGATCTATTTTGAGTCGGAGTACCCTTGCTGTTACTCTGCTTTGCCCACAGAGTTGAGGTTGGTCATGCGGATCTTAACCAGCTCGGTGATCTCACGCATGCCCTCCTTGGCCGGCTTCTTGGGGTCGAAGCAGGCGGGGTTCTCGGCCATGTAGGCCATGAAGCCCTTGGTGTAGGCCTGGCGCAGCTCGGTGGCGTAGTTAACCTTGCAGATGCCGTTCTTCACAGCCTCGGCAACCTGCTCATCGGGCACACCGGAGGTGCCGTGCAGGACCAGCGGCACGTCGACGGCGTCGCGGATGGCCTTGACCACGGACTGCTCGATGTGCGGATCGCTCGTGTACACACCGTGGCTGGTGCCAACGCCAATAGCGAGGGAGGTGCAGCCGGTGCGCTCAACGAACTCCTTGGCCTCGGCCGGATCGGTGTAGGGGCTCTCGCCCTCAACCGCGGGACCGTCGTCCTCCTTGCCGCCAACCTTACCGAGCTCGGCCTCGACGGGCACGCCCATAGCGCGGCCAGCGTCGGCGACGGACTTGGTCAGGGCGATGTTGTCCTCGAAGGACTCGTGCGAGCCGTCGATCATGACAGAGGTGTAGCCCGTGCGGAAAGCCTGCATGCAGCGGTCGTAGCCATCGCCGTGATCGAGGTGCAGAGCGACGGGCACGGATGCGCGTTCGGCAGCAGCCTTGACCATGCCGTAGAAGTAGTCCAGACCAGCGGTCTTGATGGTGCCCGGGGTGGTCTGCATGATGACGGGGGACTTGGTCTCCTCGGCAGCGGCCAGAACGGCCATAACAAACTCGAGGTTCTCGACGTTGAACGCGCCGACGGCGTAGTGGCCGGCCTGAGCGTCCTTGAGCATCTTTTCGGTGGTAACAAGTGCCATGAGCGTTTGCTCCTCTCCCTCGCCCGCATCTGGACATCGGGCGTAGTTGTTCACAAGGCGTTTTACCTTGCGTTTTACTGCGCTCATTGTATGAAATTCAGCGGCTTTGCACGTGCGAGATATTGAGCCCATGCAGGTCAATACAGTCGTTTTTGAAAAGTAAACGGAAGGAATTTGAACCGAGCGGACATGTTCGATATTGAATTTTGAGCGTTCAGCGTCTTTCTTTTATAGAAAAGATAAGTAATCGAAAGGTATTTTCTTACTCAAAAAGAAAATGAACGAAAATAGAGTCAACACAATTCCTGCAAATTTGGCCGAGAATGGAGCAGCTATGGCCCACGCAACGACCCGAGCCTTCGCCGATGAGCGTCGTGCCGCCATCATGGAGATGCTCGAGCATAACGCCTCGGTGCAGGTGGCAGAAATTGCCCAGACCTTTGGCGTGTCCTCTGTCACCGCTCGCGCCGACCTGGACGCACTCGCGGAGTCCGGCAAGCTGCGCCGCACGCATGGCGGCGCCGTATCGCTCCACAAGCGTCTGACTGTTTCCACGCAGGATCGCCGCATCAATGTCAACGTCGCCGCCAAGCAGGCCATCGCGCAAAGCGCCATCGAGCTCGTCAATGACGGCGACACGCTGCTCGTCGATTCGGGCACCACGGCGCTTGAGTTCGTCCGGCTCCTCGACCAGCGCGACGGCATCACCGTTATCACGGCCGACATTACCATCGCCGATTATATCGACGAGAGCATGCCCTCGGTCGATGTCGTCATGCTGGGCGGGGCACTGCGCAAAGGTCATCGCTATCTGTACGGACCACTTACCATGCAGGCGCTCCAAATGGTCCACGCCGACCTTGCCGTCATGTGCCCTGGCGCTTTTGTTCCCGGCTGCGGCTTTACGACCGACTTTCCGCAGATGGCCGAGACCAAAGCGGCTATGGTCGGTGCCACCCGTCAAAGCGTCGCCCTCATGGACGCCAGTAAGGTCAACGGACGCGGCATGTACCGTTTTGCCGAGCTGACCGATGTCGACACCATCGTGATGGACTGTGATCCCGACGATGCCGTCGCCACCTCAATCGCCGAGACTGTCGACGACGCCCGCCCAAATCTCGTCATCGCCGGCGCTTAAACAAAAACCACCACAAAGGTGCCTGTGAACTGCGCCCCGAAACTTGGACTGAATAAATAGCGACTACGCCGCAAGGGCC
>CABRZS010000023.1:0-23619 GCA_902475525.1 uncultured Collinsella sp. | reverse complement strand
CGGAAAGCACATTAAGTGCTTTCCTTTGCGTGCGGAACTCGCGACAAACTTAACCGCCCCGCCCGGCAGGCGAGCTGCGGGAACATGCTTCCGTCCAAGAAATATCGTGCAAAAGGAATTCTGGCTGAATTATTGTTCGCGTGGGTGATTCAGTCGATGAGGGCTATTTATGCCCTGTTGGGGACTAAGGAGTGTCCCGGGGTGCCGGCAGGAAAGGAACATCCCTGAGTGCCGGGTGGTATGAAAAAAGGCGGGGGCTCCTGGTGGAGTCCTCGCCTTTGTTACAGGGGGCGATGTTATTCGCGTACTGTGGGATTAGACCAGGCGGGCATTGATCGTCTTGGCGATCTCGGCGGCGTCGGTGGAACCCTTGACGGTGGCACGGAAGTCCTCGTCCATGAGCGCCTCGGCGACCTTGGACAAGATCTTGAGGTGCGTGGTGCCAGCCTGTGCACCAGGAATGAGCAGAGCGATGGCCACGTTGACGGGAGCGCCGTCCATGGTATCCCAACCGGTCACGCCGGACTCGTCCTTGACGACGATGACGGCAGCCTCGGTAATGGCGTCGGACTTGGCGTGCGGAATGGCGAAGCCCTCCATCATGCCCGTGGTGCCCTCGGACTCGCGGGCCAGGAAGGCGTTCATCACGGCGTCGGCGTCGCTGGCGATACCGGCCTTGACAGCCTGGTTGGAAACGAAGCTCAGAGCCTCGTCACGAGAAGCGAAGTCCTCGGCGACAAAGACGTTCTCGACCTTCACGAAGTCGGCAGCCTCGGCCTTGGGAGCCTCGACGGCAGCGGCCTTGGAGGCCTCGACCGGCTGAGCAGCAGCGGCGGGAGCGGCCTTCTGGTTCTTCTCGAAGTCGTACTTCTTGAAGGCCACGAACAGGATGCCACCGACCACGGCGCCGATGAGGATCGCGAGGACCCACAGCGGACCGTTCTCGACAACAGGCAGGACCAGGAAGCCACCGTGAGGCGCCGGATCGTGAACGTTGAACATAATGGTCAGGATCGAGGCGATGGAGGAACCGAGCATCATGATGGGCATGACGGGCCAGATGTTCTTGGTCATGAACGGAATGGCGCCCTCGGTGATGTGGGTGCAACCAAGGATGAGGTTGACGATACCGGCGTCATGATCCTCCTGGCTGAAGTACTTCTTGCCGACGACGACGGCAAAGGTGGTGATCAGCGGCGGAACGATGCAGGCGGCGGAGACGGCAGCCATGAAGTTGGTGCCGAAGTTGTAGGTGTCGGTGCCGACGCCGGCGGCCAGAGCCTCGGTGAGCATAGCGGTACCGGTGACGTAAGCAGCCTTGTTGACCGGGCCGCCCATGTCAACGGCACACATGCAGCCGATGGCAAGGCCCAGGACAATGGCGCCAGAGGCGGACAGGCCCTTGAGGAAGTCCATCATGGCGGTGTTGATGGCAGCCATGGGGCCGGAGATGCCGAGCATGACCAGGCCGACGATGGCGGTCGAGAACAGCGGGTACAGGAAGATAGCCTTGAGGCCGTCCAGGTTCTTGGGCAGCTTGGAGAAGACCTTCTCGAGCAGCAGGATGACATAGCCAGCGAGGAAGCCGCCGACGATGCCGCCCAGGAAACCGAAGCCCACGCCGGCGCCGCCGGCGTCGATCATACCGGTCTCGGCGTTAACGGGCAGACCCTGGATGGCGATCATACCGGCAACAAAGCCGGGGACGAGTGCCGGGCGCTTGCCGATGGACTCGGCGATGTAGGCGGAAAGCACGGGAACCATGAGGTTCATGGCGATGCCGCCGATGATCTTGAGCATAGCGGCAAAGCTGTTGTAGTCAGACGCCGTCGAATCGAAGGACGTGATGCCCCACAGGAACGAAACGGCGGTCAGGACACCACCGGCGACGACGAAGACCAGCATGTGGCTGACGCCGTTCATGAGGTGCTTGTAGATGATGTGGCCGATGGACTCCTTCTCCTCGACCTCATCCTCGACATCGGCAGCAGCCGCAACCGAGTCGTCACCCTTGGCGGCGAGCGCGCGGTCGATCAGCTTACCGGCTGCCTCGACGGACAGGGCCTTGGAAACACCAACGGAAACCATGCGCTTGCCGGCGAAACGCTCCGCCTGGACATCCTTATCGGCTGCGACGACGACGGCCTTGGCACCGGCGATCTCGCTCTTGGTGAGCTCGTTCTCGACACCGACCTGGCCATGGGTCTCGACCTTAATGGTCAGACCTCGCTCGGCAGCTGCCTTCTCCAGCGCCTCCTTCGCCATGAAGGTGTGCGCAATGCCGGTCGGGCAACCGGTGGCGGCGATGATGTCAAACTTAGCCATGTGTCCCTCCTTTTTAAGTTTTGCGCCCGCAGGCGCTCCCCTACACGCGCGTCCTTGCGCGCTTTTCCACAACTGAAAGATACCAACCTACCGTCCGCGTGAGAAGAGACAAGGCGCAATTCTCCGGTGAAAGGTTCTTTCATAACCGTAAACGGTAGGTGAAAGTTTACCATCAACAGTTGAAACGGCAAGGTGTATCTTGTAATTGAAAATCCCCCTATACTATGACATTACAAAGCGAGTCCGATTTTCATGCCAACCAGGAGCCATCCATGACCGATAGTAGCAAGAGCGCACTTTCCCTCATTAGCACCCATCAGGGATACAGCGAGTCCGAGCAGCGCATTGTCGACTATATATTGGAGCACCAGTCCGAGGCGCCACGCCTCACGGCGGCTCAGCTCTCGCGCGCCGCCGCCACGTCCGAGGCGACCGTTTCGCGCTTCTGCCGCAAGCTTGGCTTTGGCAGCTTCCGCAGCTTTCAGTTTTCGTTGGCGAGGGATTTAGAAAGCCAGCGCAACGAGGGCCTGACTGACGAAGTCTCGCTCGACAATATGGAGCAGAGCCTTAAGAACATCCTGGCTGCCAAGGTGAGCGAGCTTAATGCGACCATCGACGGGATCGACCACGATACGTTGGCGGCTGTTGTGCACGCCCTTAAGCATGCAGGGGTTATTGAGTTTGCGGCTGTGGGCAATACGAACGCGGTCGCGCTCGATGCGACGTTTAAGTTTTCGCAGCTGGGCCTGCGCTGCATGGCGAGCACCATCAGCGAGACCTCGATCGGGTTTGCGCTCACGCTACGCCCCGGCGACGTCATCGTGCTCATCTCAAACTCCGGCAAGTCGCGCCGACTGAATCGCATGGCAAAAGCGGCTCGCGACTGCGGCGCTACCGTAGTCGTCATCAGCAGCGACAGCAAGTCTCCGCTTGCCCGCCTAGCCGACTACACCTTTAATACCGTCAACCACGAGGCGCTGCTGACGACGGGTGACTTTGCGTTCTCCAAGATTAGCGCCACGATGATCATCGAGGTCATCTATAACTTCCTGCTGCCCGAGATTGAAGACGCTCGCGAACATATCAGCTACTACGAGGAGCTCATCCAACCGGACAAGGTCGTTGAGTAAAACGCGTAGCGGGACAAAAATTTCAGTCTATTTTGTCCCACCAACACCGCAGATACGACCTAGCCTCGAGCTTCTTCGAGCATCTGCTTTGCGTGGGCCAAGCTTGCCTCCGACTGATCGCCGCTCAACATTCGGGCGATTTCGGCGGTACGCGCTTCGCCGGTCACCTCGTCCAAATGCGTCTGGGGAACATCGCCCGGCTCCTTGCTGACAACATAATGCTTGTCGGCCATGACGGCGACTTGCGCCAAGTGGGTTACGACAATCACTTGATGCGTAGCGGCAAGATCGGCCAGCACGCCCGCGAGTGCACGCGCCGTGGAGCCGCCGACACCGGCATCGACCTCGTCAAACACCAGCGTATCGACACCGTCCGCATTACCCAAGACCACCTTGCTCGCCAGCATAACGCGGCTGAGCTCGCCGCCCGACGCAATGCGGCGCAGGGGTCGCGGCGTCAAGCCGGCACCGCTGCGATACAAAAGCTCGTAGCTCGAAGGACCCGCCGGCGTCCACTCGGCGCGCGGAAGATCACGCGACTCCCAAACGAGCTCGGCGGCGCCCATCTCCAAGCGCGCCATCTGGCGGCCGACCTCGTGGCAGAAGCGCGGGGCCGCCGTATTGCGAGCACGCTTAAGTGCCTTGGCAGCAGCGAACAGCTCGCGCTCGGCGCTCCCGAGTGCCTCACGCGCCTTTTTGATCTGTTCATCGCCATCATCGACCAGGGACAGCAGCTCTTGCGAGCGATTGCGCATGGCAAAAACATCGTCCATGGTGGGACCCCACTGACGCAGCAGGCCCTTGAGGTCGGAATACCGCTCGCGCATGCGAGCGAGCTCGCGCGGGTCGAAGGCGACGCCATCGCGATAGGCACGAAGCTCGTTCGCGCTATCTTCAAGGGAGATGCAGGCATCCGAAAGCGCATCGGCAATGTCGCCCAGTTTGCGATCGACGGTAGCCATACGGGAAAGCTCGGCCACGGCGCTGTTCACGGCATCGAGCGCTCCACCTTCGGCGGCAAGCGATGCATGGGCATCGTTAGCTGTGGCAACCAGTACCTCGGCATGTTCGGAGCGCGGCAGCAGTTCCTCGAGTTCCTCATACTCGCCCGGCTTGGGGTCGACCTCGGCGATGCGCTCGAGGGCGAAACGCGCTTCCTCGACGCGACTCCCCTGCGCGCGTGAGGCTTCCTCCACGCGACGGACCTCCTTGGCAGCCGCACGCGACGCCTTGAAGCAGGCACGGTAACGGTCGAGCGCCTCGAGCGCAGAGCGACCAGCCCAGGCATCAACCATGGCAACATGATGCGCCGGATCGAGGAGGCGCTGGTGCTCGTGCTGACCGCAAAGATCCATCATCACGCCGACGCGCTCCGAAAGCTCACGCACGCTGGCGATGCGGCCGTCAATTTTTACGCGGCTGCGGCCCTCGGCAGAAAGGCTACGCTGTACGGTGAACCCCTCCGTGTCGTGCGGACCGTCGAACAGGCGCGCCTCGACGCTCGCCAGCGCCTCGCCCTCGCGCACGGTCGACGAATCCGCGCGCTCGCCCAAAATAAGCTTGAGGGCCGAGAGCAGCGCGGTCTTACCGGCGCCGGTCTCGCCGGTCAGGACAGTCAGGCCCGCACTCGGAACCAACGTCGCCTCGCGAATGAGTGCAATGTTGGAAACCTGCAGCTCATCGATCATGACGCACTCCGTAGAACACGCGGCTCACCGAGTTGTAGAAGCTCTCGGGGCCGTAATCCAGCAGCAGCACATCGCCGGGACCGCGACGCACGGCCACGCTCTCAACCGTGCCATCGCAGGTAATAAACTGTCCGTCGATGGCAATCGCCGGCACGCTCGGGCGATCATCAGACATAAAGATCTCGACGACATCACTCGGCGAGGTCAAAAAAGCGCGAGCCTGAATGGTATGCGGGGCGATGGGCACACAGACCATACCCGTGTAATCGGGGCTGACAATGGGACCGCCGGCGGAAAGCGCGTAGCCGGTGGAGCCGGTCGCCGTCGAAACGACGACACCGTCGCCGCGAAGGCGGTCGATATGATGGCCGGACACCGTGATGTCAAACTCAACCATATCGGACAAGGGCCCGCGCGTAAGCGCCATGTCGTTGAGGGCAAACGTGCGCACGACATCCTTCGTACCGTCTTCGCGCACCGAGACGATATCCGCGGCGATGGTGGCGCGGCGGCTCACGTGGAGCTCACCGGACAGGGCATCGTTCACAACCTGCAAAATATCGCGTTCCTCGGGGCTCGCGGCGGTCAAAAAACCCAAATGACCATAGGAAAGACCCAAAATGGGAATCTCACGGTAGTTGAGAATGCGGGCGGCGCGCAGCAACGTACCGTCGCCGCCGAGCGTAATGACCAGGTCGGCATCGTCAACATCGGGCGTGCTCTGGATCTTGGAACGCTGGTCGGCAGCCCATGCAACCTCGTAGCCCTGGCGCGAAAGCCAAAGCTCGAGCATCAGGCCGCTCTCGACTGCCTCTTGCTTGTAGTAATTGGGAACCAGAAAGACCTTCATAGCGTTGCAGCTTTCTCGCTCAAAACCGATACCTGGGATTGCAGCTCATCGTCGGCGCGCTCCCCGGGGGCAAACCTCGTGCCGTACAGGAAAAACTCAACGTTGCCCTTGGCACCATGGATAGGCGATACGCACACGTCGACCGGGAACAGGCCCTTAGCGGCAAAGAGTTCAACTGCCGCCACGAGCGTATCGCGGCGGACGGCGGGGTCGGTAACGATGCCGCCCTCGCCCACCAGCGCGGACGGCGCCTCAAACTGCGGCTTTACGAGCGTGCAAAACGAACCCGAAGGCTTCAGACACGCCAGCACGGCGTCGATGATATTCGCGATACTTGTAAACGACACATCGCACACGGCCAGATCGATAGCGCCGCCGTAGCCGAGCTCGGGCAGCTGCGTCACATTCGTGCGCTCGTGGAGCGTCACGCGATCGTCCTGACGAAGCGACCAATCGAACTGAGCACGGCCCACGTCGACCGAAACGACCGTGGCGGCACTGCGCTTGAGCAGGCAATCGGTAAAGCCGCCCGTGGAGCAGCCCACATCGAGGCAAGCAAGGTCCGTCGGATCAATCCCAAACGCATCGAGCGCGCCCTCGAGTTTAAGGCCGCCGCGCCCAACGTACGGAATGCGCCCCTTAACGTGCAGCGGCAGGCCCGGCGTCACCTTGAGCCCCGGAGAGGTCAAACGCTCACCGCCGCTCGAGACCAAGCCGGCCATAAGAGTGCGAAGGGCATCCGCGCGATCGGCGCAGATGCCCCGTGAAATCAGTTCGTCATCAAGACGCACGCGTTTCATGAATGCCATCAACCATTCGTATCCGGGGATGCAGCCTGTCTATCTTGGGACTCGCTTGCCGCATCCTCATCGTATTCCTGCTCGAGCTTGTCGGCCTCACGCGGCGTCAGCTCAAACTTGTCGACCATATCGACCGCACGGGAGCCCAGCTCAATCGCCTCGTCAAACAAATCGAGCGAACGCTCCAAGGACGTATCCTTGGAGCGAACGGTGGCGATGATCTGGTCCAGGCGATCCGAGATCTCATCGAAGTTGCGGACGGAACCCCCTGGCATGGCTACTCCTCGACGGAGTCGGCCTCGACGGCCTCAGCAGCGTCCGCATCCTCGGCAAGCACACCGGCAGCAGCCTGAGCAGCAGCGACCTTGGCGGCTGCCTCGGCAGCCTGTGCCTCCTCGCGAGCGCGATCCTCGGCCAGCAGCTCTTGGTACAGGTCCTCGCCCGGCAGTTCCTCGCTGCGAGCGATCTTGCCCAGCACGCCGTTGACAAACGATGCGGACTGGTCGGTACCATAAGCCTTAGCAATCTCGACCGCCTCGTTGATGACGATGGCGTCCGAGACCTCTTCGTCGGTAAGGAAGCGCATCTCGTAGACGGCGATACGCAGCAGGTTGCGGTCAGCACCGGGCATGCGCATAAGATCCCAGTTCTTGGCGACGGCTCGCAGGGCACAATCGATGCGATCAATATGCTCGTAGGCACCGCGGCAAAGCTCCAGCGCATAGGGGTCGAGGGGACCCTTCGAAATCAGGAAATCGCCCTCGAGGACGCGCTCGAGCGGGCTGTCCGTGGCCTCGGCCTGGAACAGCAGCTGCAGCGCCTGACTGCGGGCAAGCGTGCGCCCGCGATAAACCTTAAGGCTCAAAGGTTACTCCTTGGGGAAAACGAGGCCGTCGATGCAAACGTCAACGCGTTCGACCTCGACGCCCACCTGGGCATCGATGGCGGCGACCACGGCGGCGCGAACGGCCTCGGCGAGTTTCTTGAACGGATAGCCAAAGAACACCACGACACGCACGGTGAGTGCGAGCTTGTCGCCGACGACCTCGGCCTCGACCGCCGGCTCGGAAGCCGGGGCCTTGGACGAGAGCATCATGGAGACAAGGTTGGTGGCAAGGTCTTTGACGCCAACGGAGGCGATGCCCTCGACATCCGACACGGCGCGCGAGACGATGGCGGTCAGAACATCGGGCGAAATGCCGATGCCGTCAATCTTGATTTCCTGGGGCATGAGTCCTCCTAGAAGATTTGGTTGCTAGACGCGGGAGACGAACTTGCCGTCGCGGGTGTCAACCTTGATGACCTCGCCCTCGTTGAGGTACATGGGGACCTGGATGACAGCGCCGGTGTCGATCGTGGCCGGCTTAGTGGAACCCTGGACGGTGTCGCCCTTAAAGCCCGGGTCGGTCTGGACGATGGTGGTCTCGATGAACATCGGCGGAGTCACGCCCATGAGCTCATCGTCGGCGAAGAGCAGCTGGCATATGTCGTTCTCGCGCAGCCACTTGGAGTTCTCGCCCACCATGTCCTCGGGAACGGGAACCTGCTCATAGGACTCGTTGTCCATGAAGATGTAGTCGGTGCCATCGTTGTAGAGGTACTGGAACTCACGGGTGGTGAGCATGACGCTCTCGAACTTGGTGCCGGCGTTGCAGGTGTTCTCGACGACGCGGCCGCTCTTGATGTCGCGGGTCTTGTAGCGCACAAAAGCGCCACCCTTGCCCGGCTTGACATGCTGGAACTCGACGATGGTGTAGACCTTGTCCTTAATGCGGAGACCGAGGCCGTTCTTGAAGTCGGCGGTAGAAATGGTAGGCATAGCGACCTTTCTTGTTATGGGCAGAACGCACAAGCGTCCAAATTACATACGACCGAAATTATACACTTGCAGACGGCGCCTGCAGCGAGCGCATAAAAAGAGAACGCGGGGCGTCCGAATTGCTCCGGACGCCCCGCCCCAAAAATCTATCGAAATGGGCTAGCAATCGATGACGTGCAGGTCGTGCGGGGTCTTGGTGAAGGGCTCATATCCGTTCTCGGTGACCACGCCGTAGTCCTCCAGGCGCACGCCGCCCACGCCGGGCAGATACACGCCAGGCTCCATGGTGATAACCGAGCCGACCTCGATGATGTTCTTGCTGCGGTTAAAGTTGGGCAGCTCGTGGATGTCGATACCAACGCCGTGGCCCAGGCCATGGTTGTAGTAATCGCCATAACCGGCATCGCCGATGATCTTCTTGGAAAGCTTGAAAATGTCGTTGCCCTCGACGCCCGGATGGATGGCGGCGACGCACTCCTCGTGCGTACGGCGCACGAGCGCGTACAGGTCGAGCTGTTCCTGGGTAGGCTCGCCCATCACGACAGTGCGCGTCATGTCGGAACGATAATCGCAGTAGCCCGCGCCGTAATCCATGAGGACGAAGTCGCCCTTCTCGATGACACGGTCACTCGGCACGGCATGCGGGTTGGCGGTGTTGGGACCGCTCGCCACAATGGAACCGAAGGCCAGGCTGTCGGCGCCGTTGGCGAACATAAAGTTCTCGAGCTCGTTGCGAACCTGCTTCTCGGTCATACCGGGTTTAATAAAGCCGAGCATATGCTGGAAGGCGGCATCGGTGATCGACTGCGCATGGCGCATGAGCTCGATCTCCTCGGCATCCTTGATGGCGCGCATCTTGCGGATGTCGTCGTGCATCAACGGCAGCATGCAGGCGACAGAGCGGTCCTCCAGGCCGCGCTGAATGCCCTGGTAGAAGTTAATCTGCATGTCATCCTCGACAGCGCAGACGCGGCACTTGTTGGCCGCGATCTTGCCGGCGACCCAGCCGGGAATGGTGCCCTCGTCCATGTCGTAGACCCAGGGGCTGCCGGCGGGCGTGTTCTCCTCAAAGCTGTTGAGATAGCGCGAGTCGGTGTGGAACAGGCACTGGTCAGCCGTAATAAACGCGGCGTGCGGGAACTCGAAGGTGTAGTCGAAGACGCCCTTCACGCCCGTGAGCCAACGAAGGTTAGCCTCGTCGCGCACCACGATGGCATCGTAGCCACGCTCGACCATCAGGGCACGGACACGCTCGATACGACCGGCAGGACCGGCAGCAAACTCAGACATGCAGTTTCCTTTCTTGTTGTCTCTATATAGACGGGACGGGTCTCAACCGAACGACGGAATCGCATGCGATCCGCAACCGATTGAAAACCCGCCCCTCAACATGATACGAAAGACGATGGATGTCAATAAATCTTAGAGAAGTTCTTTGCGAGAAGCCAAGTAGGCGTGAACATGGCGCTCAAGAACCTCGTCCTCAACGCTCGTTAGACGAATGGCGCCGAGTGCCGCGGGCAGCGGCAACATGCTACGGTTTGAGCGGGCAAACTGCTGCCTGCGGAACTCCTCGATATATGCGACAGGCTCCAGATCGAAGGCAAGTTCCTCGATACCAAAGTCCTCCAGGCAGTCATCGACCTCAAAGACGTAATCGATATCGAAGTCGCAGGCATCATGGGCGAGGCGCGCCTCAAAGCGCATGCCCTCGGACGACAGCTGGTAGGCAGGGACCTGCGAAGCGGCATCGCCCAAGCAGGCGCGCAGGGTGCGCTCCCCCGTCTTGCCAAAATCGAGCGCATGGCGGGCGCTCGGGTTCGTGGCCATCAGTACGTCCTTGCGGGCAGTCTGAGACCACTGAACGGCATTGACGAGCGCAACCTCCTCGCCCGAGAGAATCTCGGGGACGGTCTCAGTAAACTGATTCCAGCGGGACTTGCTGCTCGAAAGCATGGTGACAACGAGCACCGCATAGCCGAGCTTGAGATCCTCGGGGTCCGCCTCGCGTACAAGGTCGAGGTCACACACGACCAAGCCCGGCTCGGGACGGAACGCGATAGCGGGAAGCGCATGCGCCGACGAGGCGACGAGCGGCTTCATGGTCGTCGCGACCGTGAGCATGGCGTCGAACGTCGTCGGCAGCAAGGCGCACTCGGTGCGACCGCACCACTGATTGGCACACCAGCAAACGACCGAGCAGGTCGCCGTGTCGCCGACAGCGACAACGAGATCGTCGCAGGTAATGCCGTTAGCCGACAGGGCGCCAAAGACGGTATCGGCATCGGCAAGAGTAGCACCAGCAGGGGAAACCTCGAGGACGAGCAGCGACACGGCAAAACCGGCGTCAACCAGTGCATGCTCGACAACCTCGCCAAATCGCTCGGATGTGGCGTCGTTCCAAACCACCATCGCGCGCTTGGGCTTGCCCACAGCCGAGGCAAACATGCGCGGCAGCTCCTCGAACGCGCCCAATCCGACGCGGACATCGACGCTGCGGTTTTGGAAATTGATAAGTTGACGGCGAATCATAGCAGTCCACGCTCCAAAAGCATCTCGGCACAAAGGTAGGAAACGTCCTCGAAGGACTTGTTGCGAATATCAAGGGTAATATCGGCGGCCCGGCGATACAGCGGACGGCGATGCTCAAACAGGCGCGCAGCGTGCTCGGGCGAGCGGAAATCGGGCCGGGTATCGGAGCGGCGAATCTGGCGCAACGAGTCCTCAAAGTCGCCTTCGAGGTACACACAGGTACCCATCTCGTGCATCAGCTCAATGTTCACCGGCGTCTCGACGATGCCACCCCCGCACGATACCAGCAGGCTGCGCTCGCTTTGAAGCGAACGGAGTGCCGAGGTCTCGAGTTCACGAAAACGATCCTCGCCCTCGGTCTCAAATATCTCGGTCACCGACTTGCCGCATCGACGCACAACCAAACGATCGGTATCGACGAATCGACGCTTGAACATAGTGCCCACGTTGCGCGCAAGCGTCGACTTGCCCGCGCCCAAAAAGCCGATAAAGAAGATATGGTCGCAGCCGTGTTTGATGTGCTGAGACATGGCGAAACCTATTCCTCGCAGGGAAGGTCGCGCAGGGCCCGGCGCTCAAAGATACGGAAGATCTGCGTGTACCACAGGTCCTGGGTCGCCTGCGGCTTGACCAGAATAGTGTCAACGCCGGCAAAATTACCGCTCCACACGTCCGTGTACAGCTGATCGCCGATCAGCACCGCCTCGTCTGTCGTGGCGCCCAGACGCTTAAGACCCGCCTTCAGGGCAAACGGGGCGGGCTTCATGGCGTGGCTGATAGCCTCGAGCCCCAGCTCGCGCGCCGATGCCATGACCTGGTCGCGATGCCAGTTATTGGACACCATACACAGCTTAAAGCCCTTGGCATGGGCGGCTTCGAGCCAAGCTGAAACCGCAGCGGGAACCTGCTCGGTATCGCGCGGCACCAGAGTGTTATCGCGGTCGAGTAGAATGGCGCGTTTGCCGTCGGCCCACAGGGTATCGAGGTCGATGCGGTCAACTGAGGCAACATATCGTTTGGGGCTAAAAATCCTCATGATCAATTCCAAGACTGTTGGTGCTCTTCGTAGGTCTTCGAGAAATACTCCTCGTCCTGTGTAATGTAGAAATACAGGTCATCAGAGTCGGTCGGCTCAAGGCTAGCCTTGAGCGCCTCGAGCGACGGAGAGCAGATGGGCGTGGGCGGCAGGCCTTCATGCTTATAGGTGTTATACGGACTATCGCTCTGCAGGTCGTCGGCGGTAACCTCGCCGCCGGTGACATACATCATGGTCGCATCGCTATTGAGGTAACGCAGGCCATCGAGCTTGCCCGCCAGACGGTTATAGAAAACCGAAGCCACATGCGCGCGCTGATCGGCGTTGAGGCCCTCGCGCTCGACGATCGAGGCAAGGTTAACGATGTCGTAATCGGACATCTCCACGCCATAGCGCTCCTTGATCTTGGCCTCGCAGCTGGCAAAGTCAAGCGACTTATACTCGGCGTTGAACTGGTCAAGCATGGCGCGAATCACATCATCGGCAGACGGGTCCTTACCCAACGAATAGGTCTTGGGGAATAGGAAGCCCTCGAGCGAATCGTTCGCGGCATCTTTAAGGAAAGCGTAATCATTCACATAATTGCTCGCCTTGGCCTGGTTAAGGAAGTCTTCCTTGGAGATGCTGTCGTATGCCGCGGCCACGCGATCGGCGACCTGGTCGACCGTTAGGCCCTCAGGGATAGTCAGCGCATCGGAGCCGGCATTGGGCCCCTCCATGAGCTGCTGGACAACCTTGGTCGCGTCCATGAGCGTGGTAAACGAGTAGGCGCCAGGCTTAAGCGACATATCGGCATTGAGCTTTTTGACCGCCGCATAATAATCCTTGGGGTCTTCGACGATATGGTTCTCGGAGAGAATCGAAGCGATGGTATCACCCGAGGCGCCATCGGGAATCGTGATAGTAACTTGCTGGCCAGCAGCAACTTTCGCATCCTCGCCGGCAAAGAAGCCCTTGACGGCTGGCACGACAAAGAAAACGATCGCGACAAGTGCAAGCACGGCGATGACGCCACCGATAATCATAGGCACCGGAGAGCTTTTCTTTTGGACGCCACGGCGGGCATGCGTGTTATAGCTCGAGCGCGTGGCCGGAGCAACGCCGTGCGAACCGCGAGCGTGATGCGAATGCGATTGGGGGGCCTGTGCTCGCTGGGTAGGTGCCTGCTGCTTAAAGCGGGTACCGCCTGCAGGCTGGGCCGTACGAGCAGTGGGCTGTCGAACCGTCCGCTGAGCAGGTTGAGCCAAACGAGAGGAGGACTGCACCGGGCGCGCGGCAGGCTGAGCTGCGCGCTGCGTCGGCTGTGCCGGACGCTGGCCAGGCTGGGCAGGGCGCGGCACAGGCTGACGTGTACGAATCGGCTGGCGCGGATCGGAAGCGCTAGGCATGCGAGACCTCCTCGTTTTTACGATCAAGCCACGTCTGCAAAAACAGGCTGGCGGCAATCATGTCAATCTTGCCCCTCATCTGCTTTTCGTTGAGGCCCTGCTCGCGCAGGATACGCTTGGCCTCTTGCGAGGACAGGCGCTCGTCCTCAAACTCCAACGGAAGATCGAGCTCGTCGGCAATCTTTTGCGCAACAGCGGCAACACGCTCGGCCTGGGGACCGGGCTCACCGGCCATGGTCAGGGGACGCCCACTTACCAGGATATCGGGCTCATAGTCCTCGACCAGATAGCGGAACGTCTTGGCCATACCGGTGACCTCTGCAGCCGGGAGCACCTTGACAGGCATCGCCATCTTGCCATCACGGCTCGAGACGGCGATGCCGATCCTGGTCTCCCCTATGTCCAGCGCAAGCGCGACCACAGCGACTACCTAGATTCTTAGGCGCCGAGCGCGGTCTTAGCGGCCGCGAGGGCATCGGCGATGCCGGCGGCATTCTTGCCACCGGCCTGGGCCATGTTGGGACGGCCGCCACCGCGACCGTCGACCAGGCCCGCGATCTGCTTGATCACGTTACCGGCGTGGAAACCGGCCTTGACGGCGTCATCGGAGCCGGCGGCGAGCAGGGCCGGGGTGCCCTTCTCGGTCACGCTGGCGACGACGCAGGCGACAGGACCGGCGACTTTCTGGTGCACGGTATCCCAGACGTTGCGCAGGTCGGCAGCCTCAAGGCCCTGGAGCTCAGCGACGACGAGCTTGTAGCCGTCGAGCTCAACGGCGCCCTCGATGGCGCTGGAGATAGCGTCGGAGGAGCCACCGGTCAGCGCCTTCTTGAGCTTGTTGGAAGTCTCGCGCAGCTCGGCCTGCAAGTTCTCCACGCGGGCGGGAACCTCATCCACGCGGCACTTGAGCGCAGCAGCGGCGGCGTCGACGAGCGCCAGACGGTCGGCCATGTAGTCGAGAGCACCCTTAGAGGTCACGGCCTCAATACGGCGGACGTTGGAGCCCGTAGAGGACTCGGAAATGATCTTGAACAGGCCGATCTCGGCGGTGTTGGCAGCGTGCGTGCCACCGCAGAGTTCGCGGGAGAACGGCTGGTCCTCGGCGCCCACGGAGACAACGCGGACGACGTCGCCATACTTCTCACCAAACAGGGCGACAGCACCGGCGGACTTGGCCTCGTCAATGCCCATGACGCGGGTCAAGACCGGCTTGGAGGCGAAGATCTGCTGGTTGACCAGGTCCTCGACAGCCTTGAGCTGCTCGGAGGACAGGGCCTCGAAGTGCGTGAAGTCAAAGCGCAGGTGCTCAGGCGTCACCAGCGAGCCGGCCTGGGACACATGCTCGCCCAGGACCTGCTTAAGCGCGGCGTCGAGCAGGTGCGTGGCGGTGTGGTTGCGGCGCAGGAAGCCACGGCGCTCGGCGTCAAGCGTGGCGGTCACAGCGGCACCGACAGTCAGCGTGCCATCGACAACGTGCGCGACGTGGGCATACAGACCGTTGTGGTTCTTGGTGTCGGCAACGGTCAGAACAACGCCCTCGGCGGAAAGCTTGCCGGCATCGCCTTGCTGGCCACCCATCTCGGCATAGAACGGGGTGCGGTCGAGAACGACCTCGACGTCCTCGCCGGCGGCAGCGGACTCGACGGACTCGCCGTTGCGCACGATGGCAACAACCTTGGCGCCTACGATCACATCGTTGTCATAGCCGTCGAACTCGGTCGCGGCAACCTTGTCGGAAAGCTCGACCCACACGTCATTGAAGCTGCCCCAGGCATCGCCCTTAGCGTTGGCGCGAGCGCGGGCCTTCTGGTCCTCCATGCAGGCGGTGAAACCGTCCATGTCGACGTCGTGGCCAGCAGCGCCGGCAATCTCGACGGTCAGGTCGATGGGGAAACCAAAGGTGTCGTGCAGCTTAAAGGCAACGTCGCCCGGAAGGACAGCGCCGTCGGCGAGCGCGGCCAGGGCCTCGTCAAGGTAAATGCGGCCGTTGTCGAGCGTCGTTGAGAAACGCTCCTCCTCGGAGGCGACGATGCCCTTAACGAGCGCGACGTTCTTGAGCAGCTCGGGATAAGCCTCGCCCATCTGAGCGTTGACCTCGTCGATGAACTTGGTCAGGAAGGCGCCCTCGATGCCCAGCAGACGACCGTGGAACACGGCACGGCGGAGCAGGCGGCGAAGGACGTACTCGCGACCCTCGTTGCCGGGCAGGATGCCGTCGGAGATCATAAAGTCGACGGCACGGGAGTGGTCGGCGATGATGCGCAGGGAGCGGCTGGCACCGGAGTAATCGTCGGCGTCATAGGTCTTGCCGCTGATCTTCTCACCGAGCTTGATGAGGTGCTGCATCAGATCGCCGTCGTAGTTAGCGGTCTTGTGCTGCATGATAGCGGCCATGCGCTCCAGACCCATGCCCGTATCGAGGTTGCGGTGCGGCAGCTCCGGCATGGAGCCGTCCTCCTGGCGGTCGTACTGGGTAAACACGAGGTTCCAGAACTCAAGGAAGCGGTCGCAGTCGCAGCCAGGCTTGCAGTCGGGGCTGCCGCAACCGACCTCCTCGCCCATGTCAAAGTAGATCTCGGAGCACGGACCGCAGGGGCCGGTGGGGCCAGCGGCCCAGAAGTTGTCGTCCTCGCCCAGGCGGGAGATGTGATCCTCGGCAACGCCCAGAGAGCGCCACACGTCGTGGGTCTCGTCGTCTTCGGTAAAGACGGTGAAGTACAGGCGGTCGAGCGGCAGCTTGAACTCCTTGGTGATGAGCTCAAAGGCCCAAGCGCAGGCCTGCTGCTTGGAGACGCCGCCAAAGGAGAAGTCGCCGAGCATCTCAAAGAAGGACAGGTGACGGCCGTCCTCGCCGATGCAGTCGATGTCGTTGGTGCGGACACACTTCTGGCAGGAGATCGCGCCGATCTCCTTCATGGTCTTCTTGCCCTGGTAGTACTCCTTAAACTGGTTCATGCCGGCGTTGGCAAGCAGCAGCGAAGGATCGTCGGGGACGAGGGACGAAGAAGGATAGAGCTTAAGACCGCGCTCCTCAAAGAAGTTGAGGAACTTGGAGCGAATCTCGGCCGTAGTCATTGACGGGTAGTCAGCACTCATAGAGGGAATCTCCTCGGTTTCACATCGAAACAGTTCAAACGTAACGATATTACCATCCCACCGCGCCTGTGCAAAAAAGAGGGCCGCCAAACAGCGACCCTCCAGCGAAAGTGCACGTTATTATGGTCTGTCAAATACTTTGAAAAAAATGATTTTGGTAAAATTTCATATAAGAATCGTCCGGAAGGAGCGATAGATGAATAAAGAATCGTCCGGAAGGAGCGATCGATGAATAGCAAACGGTTTGTCGTGAATGCACTAACCTCAGTAGCCCTTTTAGCAATCTTCGCTTACTCGAGCTGGTATGTGAACCAGCCGAGATTTGGCTACGCATTGTACGCAGTAACATCTGGCGATAAAGCGTATTACACCCTAAGCGCAATTGACACCATCTTTTTCTATGTGGCTGGCCCCTTATCAATCGCTTTGATCGCGTTTATTGCTATTTACAACATCAAGAAACGCTAACAGGGCCTATTTGGAATCCGAATCGTCCATGGAGCCGTCGATGCCGGTTTTGGTGTCGTCGTCAGAGCTTGTGTCGTCGTCCTTGGCAAAGGGGTTCTTAAAGAAACCCGTCGCGTCGGGCTGTAGGCCTGAGAGCTTAATCCAGGGATTATCGAGCTCGGGCTTGGGCATAGCCTTGGCCTCGGGTGCTGTCTCGTTGCCGATGAGCTCGGACTCATAGATGAACGTATCGTCTCCGAGCGCGTCGTAGGCGGCGACCGGGTTACCCTCGGTATCGCGATACGGCGTGCCCTTAAACACGGCACCGTCGTATGCCACGAGCTGACGGCCGGTCTCGTTCTCAAAGTAGTAGACGAAAATGCCCTTGAGGGCCGCGCACAGCGGAATAGCGATAACCATGCCGATGGGACCCATGAGTGCCGAACCGATAACGAGGGCCGTAAGGCTCATGACGGGATGCACCTGCACCGAGCTCTGCATGACCTTAGGCGAAATGACATTATCGGTGACGTTTTGAGCCGCCATGGTCACGACAAGCGTCCATAACGCCAGCATAGGGCTGAACATAAACCCGAGCACTGTGGCGATCGCCGCGCTCACCCAGGGACCGACAACCGGAACCAAGTGCATAATGCCGGTGAAGATGGCCATAAGTGCTGCGTATGGATGGCCAATGAGCGTAAAGCCGATAAAAGCCAAAAAGCCACCGCAGATGGAAGTCACGACCATGCCGCGCATATAGCCGCCGACCGAGCGTGAAAGGATGGCAACCATAAAGCGGTACGAGGTCTCCTTTTCCTGTCCGATGATGGTGCAGACCTCGTGGTGCATACGGGGATAGTCGCAGGCCAACCAATAGGCAAGCACCAAGCCCAGGAAGATGACGAACAGCTGCGAGGCCGTATTGGTAATAAGCGGGAATACACCGCGACCGAGCTCGGCAGCGATTTGCGAGACGTACTTGGACGCTACGGTAACCAGCGAAGAAAGATTGTCGTCCAGATACTCCTTGAGCGGCGTGTTGTTGAGCGTCTTGGCGTGCGAGAGCATCTCGTTGAGATCGCCACCCGCAACACGAAGCTGCTCGGGCAGGCGGCTCAGGACTTCCATGATTTGACCGAGCAAAATAGGCGATAGGATGCAGACGACGCCGACGAGCACGGCAACAACCACAATGAGCGCGATGAGCGAACCGAGGCCACGTCCGACGCCGTGATGCTCGAGCCAGTTGGTGATCGGAGACATCACAAAAGCGATGATGGAACCGACAGCGAGAAACTCGATGACCGGTGCCAGGATGCCCATAAGGTTAAAGATGACGGCAGCGATGACAATGCAGCCGACGACGCCCCAAATACGCAGCGTCAGAATGCGGGTATCGCGAAGCGTGCGGTCGATTTGTTGGGGGTGCTCACTCATGAACGAACCATCACTCCGTCGGGGTCAATCTTATCTTGAATCTTCTTAAGCGTGCGGCGCAGCAGACGCGAAACCTGCACCTGCGAGATGCCCAGCTTCTTGGCAATCTCGATCTGGGTCATGCCCTTCACAAAACGCAGCTCGATAACCTCGCGCTCGCGAGGCGAGAAATCGCGGATGGCTTCCTCGATTACCAGACGGTCATCGGTAAAGTCGAGCTCGTTGTCGTCGTCGGCATAGCGATCGAGAATCGAGGGAGCATCGTCGGAGTCGGACGCGCCGGGAGCCTCGATGGGCACCGAGGTATAGGCCGAGGACGATTCCATGGCTTCGAGCACCTCGTCAACGGTCACGCCAAGGTAATCGGCGATTTCCTCAACCTTGGGCGAACGCTGAAGCTCGTTGGTGAGCTTATCGGTGGCCTGGTTAACCTTGGCAGAGAGCTCCTGCAGACGACGCGGCACGCGCACACTCCAGCCCTTGTCGCGGAAGTGGCGCTTAATCTCGCCCAAAATGGTGGGCGTGGCAAACGTCGTGAACTCGAGTCCGCGTTCAGAGTCAAAGCGGTCGATAGCCTTGAGCAAGCCCAAGTACCCGACCTGCAAAAGGTCATCGAGCGGCTCGCCGCGGTTCTTGAATTTGTTGGCAAGAAACCTTACCAGGTTCATATGGGACATGACGAGCTGCTCGCGAGCATCCGGATCACCGGTCTCCTTATAACGACGAAACAGCTCGCGGGTTTTCTCCTTGTCCCAAGCGGTCTTGCCGCTCCGGGAACGTTCGGTCATTTTAAATATCCGCCTTGAGGTCGAGGGAAAGCGTCAGGGGCGCCGCAGTCTTTTCGTAGGAGTCGCACACGCTCGCGAGGATGAGCTCGGCATACACCGCAGCCTGGTCGTCTTCATCGACCGTAGCCTGATCGCCAAAGGTAATAGTCATGCCAACGTGGGTCTCATCGACATCGAATTTGATGGTGATGTCATCGCAGTCGACCGCGGTACAACCAAAGATGAAAGCCTCCTCGGCAGCCATGCGGATGTCCTCGATGCGATCGACAGACATGGAACACAGGGCACCAACGTTGGCTGCCGTCATGCGCACAAGGCGAGCGAGACGCGGGTCGCCGGCAACGGTCAGCGTGATGGGGCAGGTTGCTTCGCTACTCATCGCAGGACTCCTCAGAGGTCTCGGAGGGTGTATAGGTGTAATACTGAACCGACTTGGATACAGACTTCTGACCATCATCGTCGCCCGCGGCGGCCTCGTCCTCGCCAATTAGGACGCGCTCGGTAGGCTGCTCGGCCTCCGCAGCGGAAGCGGCGAGCTTGCGATCGGCGTCGGCTGCAGGGGCCTTCACCTTATTGAAGAGCTTCTGCACAGCACCGGCGGCAGAGTCGGTCACGCTCGACACAGCATTGCTGGCCTCGGCCATGCTGCCCGTAACCTCGGAAATGTCGCGAACCACGGCTTCGACCTCTACGAGATTGGAGGTAAGGGCATCAACTGCCGTCTTGCTCGACTTAAGCAGCGGCTCCATCTGGGCAAGCGCCGGCGTAAGCTCATCGACAGCGCCATCGAGCTTTGCCACCACAGGCTGAGCCTCGGCGATGGTGTTGTTGAGGTCGTTCACGGTCTTATCGAGCGAGTCGACAACATTGCGGGTCTTGCGCAGGGTAAGCGCGAGCTCAGCGATGGCCCACACGCCGGCAACGGCGAGCAACAGCAGGGCGATTTGAATGGGACTCATACAAGCCTCCCGGAAGAATCGAAATACAGACGCTTTTCATGGTACCCCAAAGGGGACCGAACATGCCAAGAGCAGCAACGTGGGACAAAATTATCAGCAGCTACTTCGGTGAATTCCCGCTGCGGTCGCGTTCGCTTTGCTCTACGCGCCACTCTTCCCAGCCGCGCCCGGCAGGCTGCCAAAATGCACCGCGTTCCAAGCCTTCGGGCAAATAGCGCTGATCGACCCAGCCTTCGGGATAATCATGTGGATACTTATACACACCGTATTCATCGCTGCCCGGGCGATGGCGATCGCGCAGATAACTCGGCACCTCGCGAAGCCCACTAGAATGGATATCGGCCAGCGCCGCATCGATCGAAGCCTCACACGCGTTGGATTTTGGCGCCAAGCACACATAGAGTGCAGCCTGAGCCAGGTTAATGCGGCACTCGGGATAGCCAATGACCTCGGCAGACTTAAACGCGGCATGCGCCACCAAAAGCGCCTGCGGGTCGGCGTTGCCAACATCCTCAGAAGCGTGAATCATAATGCGGCGAGCGATAAACTTAGGATCCTCCCCAGCATCGATCATGCGCGCGAGCCAATAGATCGTGGCATCGGGGTCGCTACCGCGCATGGACTTGATGAACGCACTGATGATGTCGTAGTGCATGTCGCCGTTTTTGTCATACGTAAAACCGCGACGCGGGTTGGCGATCTTCACGTCATCCACGGTGATGGGATAGCGCTCCCCCGCCGCAGGCGCTGGCGTTCCCTCGGTATCGGGACGCGTGACGGCAATCTCGCTCGCAAGCTCGAGCGTCGTGAGCGCCGAGCGAGCGTCACCCGCTGCCAGCGTGCAAATGGTCTTGACCGTATCCTCATCGGCCGAGAACTTACCGTTCAAGCCCTGCGGTGCCTCAAGCGCACGTTCAATAAGCGTGGCGATATCCTCATCCTTCAGATGCTCAAGCTCCACGACGCGACCACGTGAGAGCAGTGCCGAGTTGACCTCGAAGTACGGGTTCTCTGTCGTAGCGCCAATCATAATGACGGTACGGTTCTCAACTGCATGCAGCAGGGCATCTTGCTGCGACTTAGAGAAGCGGTGAATCTCATCGATGAATAGAATGGTGCGGCGGTCGTACGTATTCAGGCGCGTCTTGGCCTCATCAATCACACGACGCAGGTCCTTCACGGTACCCGTGACGGCGCTGACCTCGACAAACTCGCTCTTGGTATGGTTGGCGATAATGTGGGCCAGCGTCGTCTTGCCCGTACCGGCAGGCCCGTACAGAATCACGCTCGAAAGCACGTCGTGCTCGATCGCGGCACGCAGCCATGAACCCTTACCGACGGCCTTTTGCTGGCCCACGTACTCGTCGAGCGAATTGGGGCGCATGCGCACCGCAAGCGGCGCATTCTGAAAGGAACGCTCGCGCGTCGAAGCAGAAAAAAGGTCGTCCATAGCCATCCCGTGCATCAATCAAAAACGTTTTCAACTAACCAGTATACCGAATATATACGAACTACCGTTCGTTAATATAGGTACGGTGCGGAAACTCCAGACCAGGGAACAGCTTGCTCGTCAGCTCGCAGAAATAACCGTCCGTCATACTCGCGATATAATCCACCACGGCTTGATCCTTGTCGTCCTGCCAGGCATAGGTGCGATCATAGTAGGAAAGCTGCTGCTCAATGCGCGAAATATGGTGCTTAAAGATGTAAGAGGATTCGTCGCCACTGTTTAGATCCCGCAGGCAACGGTCGTAGAGCTTTACGAACGCCTCGCGCAGCTCCGCCTCGGAATCGCCTTCGATACCGCCCTTGCTATAGATCTTCTCGTAGTTCTCGCGCTTGGCTCGGCGAATTTCCTCAAACAGGTCCTCGCTCATCTCGATGCGCGGCTTACCATAGCTGTGCTCAACGATATCGATGGAAGCGTGCGTGAGGATCCAACTGTTGTAGGCACCGCCCCGGCCATCATCAAAGGCGTCGGGTGACAGCAGGCCCGCCGCAATGGCGTCTTGGCGATCGCGCCCAACGTAGGCAAGGATATCCGAGATGCGAACCACGCAGCCCTCGAGCGTCATGGGACGCAGATGCTCAATTGCGCTATAGCCCGTGGCAATGCAATCCTCAACCGTCTGGTCAAACTGGTCAAAGGAGCTCATGTCCGAGAGCTCAAACACACGCTTCTCGTACTCGCCGTTATGGCATAGCACGCCGTCGAGCGTCTGGAGCGACACGTTGCGGCCGTACAGCGTGTCGAGCACGCGGACCGACTGCACGTTATGGAAAAAATAACGCCCCGTACGCTCATGATAGATATCGTTGAGGAAGCGCTCGCCGGCATGGCCGAAAGGCGTGTGTCCCAAATCGTGGCCCAGGCCAATCGCCTCGATCAGATCGCAATTGAGCCCCAGGGCGCGACCGATATCGCGCGCAATGCGCGAGACAAGCTGCACGTGCAAACCGCGGCGTGACAGATCGTCATTGCTACGGAAGCTAAAGACCTGCGTTTTACCTGCATAACGGGTGTACGCCGGAAGATGAAGTATCTTTTCGGTATCGCGCATAAACGCCGGACGCATAAGCGTGCCTTTGTCGGCGGCGCGATCAATACAACGAATAGCCTGATCGTCGTTGCAACGATACGGGTTGACATAGCCCGAAGCACGATCGGCGACAATGCGCTCGACTAGTTCAGGCGACAACGCCGAGGGAATACGGTCCATGCGCGCCTTAATGACGGCCGTTTCTTGATTAGATGCCATGGCATGCTCCTTAAGAAGGATGCGCAATCGGTTACAATGTGCAGCCCACGACCTCGATTATGGCAAAAATCGGCACTAAAAACGGGAGCAATGGCAGGGAGCGCGATTTTGTGAAGAGGCAGGAGAGGGCCAGGACCAGGAGTGCGACGGCAAATGCCACGATGCCACCCATAGGGTCGAGCGTGCAAAGCGCGAAGAGTGCTTTGGCGTCCCCCATGCCAATGCCCGAGGTTTGGCGAAAACGACGCCAGAGGGACTCAGTCAGAACAAGGGCAAGGTAGACGATGACCGCAAGACCGGCATGGTCAAGCGCCGTGTTAACGCCTTTGTCGAGCCAAACGCCCACTAACGCCGTCACCGCACACGCACCGGCAAGCACATTGGGAAAACGTCGCTGACGGGCATCAATCGCCGCGCCGGCAAAGATGCAAATCCAAAACGGGATATAAAACATCGAGTACCTCCTCGAGCTGCATCGCAAAAGCAAAAACCACCACAAAGGTGCCTGTGAACTGCGCCCCGAAACTTGGACTGAATAAATAGCGACTACGCCGCAAGGGCC
>CABRZS010000022.1:0-29338 GCA_902475525.1 uncultured Collinsella sp. | reverse complement strand
GCAAGGCGGGGCCGAGGCCGCCTCGATCAATTTGCGAAAGAATCTTGACGGTACCGCACCCGATGCAGATAACGCTGTCGAAACTTGAGTTCGGACCAATATTCCGGACGCGCATACAGCCCTGGCATGACCGCCTCTAGACTTCCCGCCGCCACCCGTCGCTCAATCTGCTTTGCCTCCGCCGCAGTTCGCGCGTACACGCAGCTCATCTGCTGTTCGCATGCCTTAATGTGACCTGCAAGTCTTTGATTCGCCGTCATGTTTGCCATGTCGCCTCCAAACTCTTGGAACGGCGCCAACGTACCAGGCGGTTTCATGCGAAGTCTGACCAAATGCCAACCAAAAGCTGACCAAATGCTTGACGGTTTTGGACGCTTTAGGTTAATGGCTTATATCTGCAGGTAGAACGGTTGTCAAGAGGTCCCTGTCTCCACATTTTGAACCTCAAAAGCCACCGACTTCATTGAAAGAAAAAATGCCGTGGATCAAAACTACCTAGTTTGCGATGCGGCCCGTATGTACTCGACGCATAATGCTGCCGCCGGTACAACAGCTGCAGAAAAATCGAGCGTGGAAAATCTCCCGCTTTGGGCCCCCTTACGAGCTAAAAACGGGAGATTATCCACGCTCATTCAACATGCATCCGATTATCCACGCTCGTGTGTCCGATTATCCACGCTCGTGTGTCCGATTATCCACGCTCGTCGCGTAGCGGCCACGGTAACCGCCGCAGCCACAGCCACGACAGCGGCCTAGTGCTCTTCGCCGGCGCGGGCCAGGTCGTAGGGCGTGGTCTGGTAGACGTAGTAGTTAAGCCAGTTGGTGTAGAGCAGCTGAGCCTGGCTGCGCCAGACGTTGCGCGGCTCGGCCGTGGGGTCGTCGCCCGGGAAGTAATGCGCCGGCACCTGAGGGTTGAGTCCGCGCTTCACGTCGCGCTCGTACTCCAGGCGCAGCGTGTCGGTATCGTACTCGGGGTGGCCAAATACAAAGAAGCGACGGCTGTCGGTCGACTTGACGATGTACAGGCCTACCTCGTCGGACACGGCCACGACCTCAAGCTGCGGCTCGGCTTCCACGTCCTCGCGGCGCACATCGGTGTTGCGCGAATGCACGGCATAGAAACGGTCATCGAAACCGCGGACCAGCGGGCTTTGCGGCTTCACCAGATAATGCTCGAACACGCCGCTCGCCTTTGCCGGCAGGTCGTGCTTCTGGATACCGTAATGATGGTACAGACCGGCCTGCGCACCCCAACAAATGTGCAGCGTAGAATGCACGTGTGTGGTGGACCAGTCCATGATCTGGCAGAGTTCGGGCCAGTAGTCGACCTCTTCGAACGGCATCTGCTCCACGGGCGCGCCCGTGATGATCAGGCCGTCGTAGTGGATGTCGCGGATGTCGTCGAACGTGCGGTAGAACGTCTCCAGGTGGCCGGCGCTTACGTGCGTGGCCTCGTGCGTCTTGGTGCGCAGCAGGTCCACCTCCACCTGCAACGGCGTGTTGGAGAGCTTGCGCATGATCTGCGTCTCGGTGGCGATTTTGGTGGGCATGAGGTTGAGGATGAGCACGCGCAGCGGACGGATGTCCTGGTGCAGCGCGCGGTACTCGGTCATGACAAAGATGTTCTCGCTCTCGAGCTGCGCGGCGGCAGGGAGGGCGTCGGGGATGCGAATGGGCATGGATGCTCCTTACGAGTCAGTTGCAGCTATGGTACAACGACCGGCCCCATCCGCGCGAGCACATCGTCCAGCGATGCCGTCAGCGGCCCAAATCACTCCAAAAGTAGAGATTAAAGCATGTCCCAAAAATCTACGGCACTTTAGCTTAGCAAAGTGGCAGCAGGACGCTACAATGGTTCGACGCGAAAAACTCGGCCGAAAGGATACATATATGTACCAGACGCGTAAGATCGGTGTGGTCGGCCAGGGCCACGTAGGAGCACATGTCGCCAACAGCCTGCTTATGCAAGGCATTGCCGATGAGCTGTACCTATGCGATATCAACGAGGCCAAGGTGACGTCCGAGGTCCAGGACCTGCGCGACTCCCTTTCGTTTGTCCCGTATAACACCAAAATCGTCAACTGCTACGACCACTACGAGGAGCTGGCTTGCTGCGACGTCATCGTCAACGCCGCCGGCAAGGTCGCGCTGGCCGCCGGCAACCGCGACGGCGAGCTGTTCTTTACCACCGACGCCGCCCGCACCTTTGCCAAGCGCATCGTCGACGCCGGCTTCGACGGCATCTTCGTGAGCATCTCCAACCCCTGCGACGTCGTATGCACCGAGCTGTGGCACCTGACCGGCTACGATCCCAAGAAGATCATCGGCTCGGGCTGCGGTCTGGATTCCGCCCGCCTGCGCACCGAGATCTCCAAGAAGGTCGGCGTGAGCCCCAAGTCCATCGACGCCTACATGATCGGCGAGCACGGCTTTAGCCAGCTGGCTGCCTTTAAGGCCGCGACCATCGCCGGCAAGAGCCTCAACGAGCTTCAGGCCGAGAACCCCGACAAGTACGCCTTTGACCACATGGAGGTCGAGGAGCTCGCGCGCAAGGGCGGCTATGTGACCTACCAGGGCAAGCAGTGCACCGAGTACGCCGTCGCCAACTCCGCCGCGCGCGTCTGCGCTGCCGTTCTGCACAACGAGCACGCCGTGCTTTCCGCCTCCACGCTCATGACCGGCCAGTATGGTGAGGAGGGCATCTTCACATCCCTGCCGTGCGTGATCGGCGCCGAGGGCGTCGAGGAGGTCTACACGCTCGACCTTTCCGAGTACGAGCTCGAGGGCTTCCACAAGAGCTGCCAGCACATCCGCGACAACATCGCCCAGCTCGACTGGTGGGATGCCGAGGCCTACGACGCAAAGTAGGCCGTAGGCTGCCGCAACCTTGCGAATCTAAACGCGCTACTAAGCGGGCCGCGCCGGAAATCCCCGGTGCGGCCCGCTTTTTTGACTCACACAGTGCCCTTGCGAATCGAAGGTGAATACTTTTCCGCGAAGTGAACGAGCAAAAACGAGCCCCCGAAGCATCGACACTTTTAAGACGCCGTTTCCTGCGGTTTCGCCGAGTTTTTCCTGCGGTTTTGGCACCAAAAAGTGTGGATGCTTCGGGGGTCCAAAATAGGTCGTTCACTTCGCGGAAAAGTATTCACCTTCGTTTTCGCGCAGACACGAATCCGGCCGCCACAACGCAAAAAGGGGCCCGCGCGCAGCGCAGACCCCGTCAAAAAAGATAATTCCCGGTACTTAGTACTGCTCGATGCCCATGTAGCGGCGGAACTCGGGGCTGTGGTCGAACACCTTGCCGCGGGCGGCACGCAGCTCGCAGCTCATCGCGTAGAAGAAGATCGGCTCTAGGAACGAACGCACGCTGGCAGGTACCTCGCCCACGCCGTACTCGAGCGCATCGAGCACCATAATCGTGTCGGTGTGCGTGTTGAGGAACGCAAGGGCGCGCTCCTCCATGGGGCGGCACTCGCCCGATCCGAGCTGCACAAAGTAGAACACGCCGGGCTCGGTGGCCTCGAACGGGCCGTGGAAGTACTCGCCGGAGTGGATGTAGCAGCAGTGCTGCCATTGCATCTCCATGAGCGAGCAGATGGCCATGGCGTAGGTCTGGCTAAAGTTGGGGCCGGACCCCAGGATATAGAAGAACTTGTGCTGCTGGCAGAGCTCGGCAAAGCGGGCGCCCAGCTCGGCGTTGACCTTCTCGCGGGCGGCGGGCAGCAGCGCGTCCATCTGCTTAAGGCCCTCGTACATGTCGGCGAGCGCCTCGTAGCCTTCCTGCTGGTCGAGCAGCTCGGCGGCGATCAGGGCGCCGATGCCCTGCGGCACCTCGGCCTGCGACACGCCCTCGCCCCAGGGGTAAACCCAGGTGGTCCACTTGCCGTTGTCGATCTTGGAGCCTTCGCAGTCGGTGAGGGCGACGACCTCGGCGCCGGCGGCCAGCGCCATCTCGCAGCCGTCGACGACCTCCTGCGTATTGCCGCTGTGACTGCAGGCGATGACGAGTGACTTCTCGCCAAGACTCTTGGGAGCCATCAGGCAAAACTCGCGTGCCGTGTAGACCGTCGAGGTAAACGTGGTTGCCTCGCGCTTGAGCAGCTCGTTGGCCGGCATCAGGTCGATCATCGAACCGCCGCAGGCGATCCAAAAGACGTTCTCAATCTTGCCCTTGCGCTCGATAATTTCCTGAATCAGATCATGTGCGTTCATCCTGATGTTCCTCCTTGTGGGGCGGCTTTGAACGACGACAGCCTGTACCTGCGGTCGTTCTATGTTGTTCTATTTATAGCACGTGTAACAACGCCCGTGAAGGCATCTCAGCAAATTTGTTCTATGTTGTTCTATCTGTGGACGCTAGATGTCGAACACGTAGCGCGAGCCCACTATCTTCTGGCGCCCGAGCAGCAAGGGCCGCTCGTCCGCATCGGTAAAGTACGCCTCCATATAAAAGAGCGGCTCGCCGACCGGCACCTCCAACAGCGGGGCCACCTGAGCATCGGCAAGCGCAATCTCCACGGTGCAGGGGTCGGACTTGAGCGGCGCGCGGCCCGAGTGCTCGGCAACGAGCGCAAAGATTGAGTTATCGGTGAGGTCCTTATCGGCCAGCGTCTGCAAGTAGGGATGGTCGGCGAGCACAAAGGCGTTGTTCTCAAGCATGACGGGGATGCCGTCGGCCGTGCGCACGCGCTCGACCACGATAAGCTCGCAGCCGGGCTCCACGCCAAAGAACGCCGCATCCTCGCGCGTCGCCGCGACCACCGTACGCGACACCAGACGCGCTCCGGCCACCATGTCGTTGGCGGCACAACCCTCAGTAAAGCTCTGGACGTCGCCTTTCTGGACAATCTTGCGCTTGAGCTTGGGAGCGCACACAAAGGTGCCCCTCCCCTGCTGTCGGTTGAGATATCCCGCGCGCGACAGCTCCTCGATGGCGCGGCGCACGGTGATGCGTCCCACGCCGTAAGACTTCGCGAGCTCCATCTCGGAAGGAATGCGCGAACCGGCCGCGTACACGCCGCGCGCGATCTCGCCCTTTAGGTCGTCCATGACCTGCTGGTACAGCGGCACGGCGGACACGTCGGCACGCTCGGTTTTATCGTCGGTTGCCATCGTTACGCTCCATCTCGCGCATGCTCGGACTCAAACTCTTCAATCGCCGCCATAAACTGCTCGCCAAAGGCGTCGGCCTTTTTCTCGCCAATGCCGTTGACCTGGATCAGCTCGTCGCGCGTCTGCGGGCGCAGGCGGCACAGGCCGCGCAGGGCCTTGTCGGAAAAGACCATGTACGGCGCCATCTCGAGCTCGGTCGAGATTTCCTTGCGCAGGGCGCGCAGGCGCTCGAACAGCTCGGCATCGTCGCCCACGCGCGGACGCTGATCCAGCTCGGCCTCCTCGCGCAGCAGGTCCACTGCGCGGCGGGCGCGGGCCGAGGCATTGCGCTTGGACGCGCGGCGCTTAACAGTAAAGGCAAACGCCTCGTCCTCGACCTCGCCGGCACGCGGACCCAGGCCCACGACCGGATACTGCCCCTGTGAGGTGGCCAAATAACCGCGGCCGCACAGCTGGCCGATGATGTCCTTGATGCGGCCGACCGATTCGCTCGACAGCTCACCATAGCCGCAATCCTCGTCCAGATGCATCTGGCGAATGCGCTCGGTGTTGCCGCCGTGAAGCACATCGGCGATGAGCGACTTGCCAAAGCGCATGGGACGCGTGGCCACATAGCGCACGGTGGCGCGGGCCATATCGGTGACGTCCTCGACCTCGAACTGCGTGAGGCAGTTGCTGCAGTTGCCACAGCCCTCGGCCTCATCCGCGGCGGCGCCGCCCACAGCCGCATGCTCGGCCGCGGCCTCGTCGCCAAAGTAGCGCAGCATGTATTCGCGCAGGCAGCCGGTGGTATTGCAGTAACCTTCCATCTGGCTGAGCAGGCGATATCGGTTCTGGAGCGCCCACGCGCGCTGCTCGTCGTCGAGCGTCTCGTCGGCCGCGTCGCCGCGGTCGATCAAAAAGCGGCGCATGCGAAAATCGTTGCCGTTCCACAGCAGGTGGCAGCTGGCCGGATCGCCATCGCGGCCGGCGCGGCCCGCCTCCTGATAGTAGGCCTCGATGCTCTCGGGCACGTTGTTATGGATGACGTAGCGCACGTTGGGCTTGTCGATACCCATGCCAAAGGCGTTGGTGGCGACCATCACCTGAATGTCGTCGTCGATAAAGGCACGCTGGCTCTGACGACGGGCGTCATTACCCATGCCGGCATGGTAGCGGCCCACGCGAATGCCGCTGGGGCCCAGAGCCTCGGTAAGCTCTCCTGCCAGCGCATCGACGGTCTTGCGGGTCGAGCAATACACGATGCCGCTCTCGCTCGAATGCGCGATCACATAGTCGCGCACCCACGCGGCCTTGGCCTTGTCGCCCATCTCCTCGCAGCCAAAGTAGAGGTTCTTGCGATCGAAGCCCGTCACCACCGTCGCAGGGTTTTGCAGACCGAGCATCTGCTGAATGTCCGTGCGCACGCGCTCGGTCGCCGTAGCGGTAAAGGCCGCCACGATGGGGCGCCGCGGCAGGGAATCGATGAACTCGCGAATCTGCAGATAGGCGGGGCGGAAATCCTGGCCCCACTCGCTCACGCAATGGGCCTCGTCAATGGCCACGAGCGGCACGCCAATGCCGCCGTCCGCCGCGGCCTCCTGCGCAAAGGCTAAAAAGCGCGGCTCGAGCAGGCGCTCGGGCGCCACGTACATAAGCTGGTAGCGCCCCTCACGAGCACGTTTGAGCACGGTATTTTGCTGAGCCGGCGTAAGGCTGGAGTTGAGATAGCTGGGTCGCGCACCCGCCGCGAGCAACGCACGGGTCTGATCCTCCATAAGCGACAGCAGCGGACTCACCACAAAGGTGATACCGGGCAGCATGAGCGCGGGCACCTGGTAGCAAATGGACTTGCCGGCGCCCGTGGGCATAACGCCCAGCGCGTCGCGACCGGCAAGGATCGCATCGACCATGCGGTCCTGCCCCGGGCGAAACGAGGTGTAGCCAAAATAGGCGCCGAGCGTGTCGAGCGCCATCTGCTGCATGCTTTCGGTCATGGTTTCCTAACGTCCAAGTCATCTGCCGCCGATTATACGCCGCCACGCGGACCGGCGCCGCCCGGCTGCCGGCCACGGGCGATGCAATCCGAAGGGAACGAGCGTGGATATTTGGACACTTTCCGGATGAGCGTGGATAATCTCCCGCTTTGAGGTCATAACCGAGCCAAAAACGGGAGATTATCCACGCTCATTCTGCGGGTAGTCGATGTTTTGGCAATGTCAGCGAAAGCCCGCCAGAGCGAGCAAGGTGCCTTGAAACAAGGCGACATTGATCTTCTGATCATGCCGCCGAAGTTGAAAGGCAGATTGCCGCTCTGGCGGGCTTGTAGCGTCGAGCCGTTGCGCGGTTTGGAAAACCGCGCAACTAGAGCTACATGACCATAACGTAGCGCGATCCCACGTAGTACTGCTTACCCATCAGGACCGGCTCGCCATTGGGTCCGATAAAGCCGGCGCGCAGGTTGAGCAGCGGATCGTGCGGAGCAATGCCCAGCTCAGCCGCCTGCTCGGCGTTGGCGCGAACGGCTTCGACCGTACGGTAACCAACCGAGACAATCGGCGTTCCGCCAACACGCTCGACCTCGGCAAAAATCGACTTGTCCTCAAGATCGGCCGTCAACAGCTCACGGTAGGCGTCAAACGGCACAAAGATGTTCTCTTCAAAGATGGGCTCGCCGTCGGCAGTACGCACGCGCTTGATGTGCAGCAGCAGCGCATCCTTCTGCAGGCCAAAGAACTCCATCTCGTTTTGGCGCGCCGGCACAATCTGGCGATCGATTACGTGCGCACCGGCCTTCATGCCGTTGCCGGCACACAGCGCGGTAAACGTCTGCAGCGTCGAGGCGTGAAATTGGCGATTGATGTGCGGCGTGGAAACAAAGGTGCCACGGCCCTGCTGCTTAACCAGGTAGCCATCGGAGCACAGCTCCTCGACGGCGCGACGCACCGTAATTCGGCTCACCTCGTACTGCTCGGCTAGCTCGAGCTCGGACGGAATACGCTCCTTGGGTGCATAAACACCTTTCTCGATCGCATCCTTGATCTCGTCGTAAATCTGCTGGTAAAGCGGTGCATTTTTGGGTGCAGGCATATCTAATCACTCTTATCGAAATATTGAAATAACTAATACGTATATAACGTCTAGTTTCATGTTACCTCATAATGATAAAACGATACACCGCATACAGCAAATCCTTACCTGCCGTCGTCCTGTTGCAGGCTGTCCTGATCGATGAGGCGCGCCTGCCTGCTGGCCATGCGCGCGGGCTTGTCGGGATCGGGCACGGCCGTGGGCATGGGCTCGTCGACATGACCGCCCCACCAGCCGCCCACAAAGTTGAGCGTATGGAACACATTGATCACGGCGCCGGGATCAATGTCGCACACCAGCTTGATAATGTCCTGGCTCTCGTAGGTCGAGACAACGGCATGCAGCAGGTACATCTTCTCGCGGCTGTATCCGCCAATGACCTCGGCACAGCTAATGCCATGCTGAAAATGGTCAACATAGGCGGTCATGACCTCGTCTGCCTTGCGCGTCGTGATCTGCAGCGTCACGCGATCGTAGCGACGATAGAAGCTGTCGATGGTCTTGGTCGAAATAAACTGGAACACGATGGAGTACGCCGCGTTGTCCCAGCCAAACATAAAGCCAAAGATCGCCAGGATAAAGCAGTTGAAACCAAAGATAACGCCCCAGATGGTCTTGCCCGTGTGGTTGGAAACCCACAGCGCGATAAAGTCGGTGCCGCCGGTGGATGCGCCGGACTTAAGCGCGATGGCAGCGCCCAGACCCGAGACCACGCCACCAAAAATGATGAGCATGATCTTGTCGCCCAAAAACGGCGCGAAGTGAAAGACGTTGAGGAACAGCGACGAGAGCATGACCTGCATCATCGAGAAGATGACGAAGCGCTTGCTAATGCCGCTCCAGCACAGGAGCGCCACGGGGATGTTGAGCGCGAGCATGCCGAGCGAGATGTCGATGTGAACGCCGCCCAGCGAGGTAACACGATCGAGCAGGACCGCGACGCCGGTGAGGCCGCTCGGAAGCAGGTCGGCGGGTTGAATGAACGCCTGGATCAGGAATGTCTGGAGAACGGCGGAAATTGTGACCGCCACGGCGGTGATGGCGCGGCGGACGATGGTGAGGCGGCCGAGCACGAGCACGCGGTCCGTGAGCTGGTCGATGGCGTTCGCCACGTAGGCTCCCTTCGAAGGCAGATGTAGTTGTGGGGCATGTCGGCGATTGTAACATGGAGCGACAGAGGGCGCCTCAATTCACCCTCTCTCGACAACCATCAGGGGGACCGTGAGGCGCTCAAAAGAAAAACGCCGTGAAGAGAGCAATCCCTTCACGGCGAATTCGGCGTTTGCCCAGATAAAACCTGCCAAAATAAACCTGTCCCTAAATGGCAGGTAGGATGTCGGTCAGGCTGTCGATGACGACGTCGGCGGCGGACTGGTCAAGGTTGACGCCCTCGTGCGGACGCAGCGCCAGGACTCGGGCGCCGGAGCGCTTGCCAGCCTCGATCCCCAAAGGCGAATCCTCGATAACCAGGCACTCGGCAGGCTCCACCCCCAGCGCTTCCATGGCGCGCAGGTAGATCTCGGGGTCGGGCTTAAACGCACTGCACTCGTGGCCGCTGATGGTGTAGTTCAGCACGTCGGCGATACCGGCAATCTCCACCAGCTCGTCGATCAGCTCACGATAGGACGAGCTCGCGATGGCGCACTTCACGCCGCGCTCGTGCAGCTCACGCATCACCGGCTCCGTCTGCTCGTTGAGCAGCTCAGCATACGGAACGGGATGGTCCGGGCTGTAGACTTGCTTGTACTCCACGCGCAGGCGCTCGCGCAGCTCAATATCGTCGGGCACCAGCGCCTCCCAAATGGCAGGCTCATTAGACCCCGAAAGATCGGGGATCTCGTCAAAGTGGAAGCCCTTTTCTTCCATAAACGCCACGCGACGACGGTTGTAGAACCACTCGGTATCGACCAGCACGCCGTCCATGTCAAACAGCACTGCCTTGATCATACGCATCTCCTCCCACCTGCCAAAAAGGGACAGGTTTATTTTGGTAGGTTTTATCTGGGGTTTTATGGCGCGACAGACGCACCCTCCCCAGAGCAAAAAAGGGGACGGGGCGCAAACCCCATCCCCTCTCAATCAACCCGTAAGGTCTACTTACTTGTGATTAGTAGGAAAGCTTCCACATGTAGCGACGCATGGTCAGCGGGTGCTGACGGGCCTCGGCGATCTGGTTGCCGTACTCGCGCATAACGGCGAGGTGCAGCAGCGGGTTGAAGTAGGTGACGACGCTCGCGGGCACGGCGTCAGCCAGGCCGTAGTCCTTGGAGTCGATCAGAGCGACCTTGGCGCCCATGCGCTCAAGGAAGGTGAGGGCGCGGGCGTCCATCGGACGGGTGGCGCCATCGGACATGAAGAAGACGTAGGGCTTACCCTCGGTGGAAACCTCGAACGGGCCGTGGAAGTACTCGCCGGTGTTGTAGGCGGCGGCGTCGATCCACTGCATCTCGGTGAACAGGAAGGCGGCGTGAGAATAAGCCATCTTCTCGGAGGCACCGGAAGCCATGAAGTAGATCATCTTGTCGTCCTTGAAGTCCTCGGCGAACTTCTTGGCGAGCTTCTTGCAGTGCTGAGCGGCGTTCTCGCAGAGATCGAAGACGTTGGTGAGGCCGGTGATCATGTCCTCGTAGTGGTCATAGCCCTCGGTCTGCTGAAGGATCTCGAGAGCAAGAGCGATGGCATAGCCGGGCTTCTCGCACTTGGCAGCGTAGTTGGCGTGGAAGCCGTGAACGATGACGTGGTCGGCATCGACGGTCAGAGCGGAGCCAGCCTTGTTGGTGAGGGAGACGACCGGGCAGTTGTGCTTCTTGGCGGTCTTGTTGGCCTCGACGGTCTCGGGCGTGGAGCCACCGAGGGAGCAGGTGATCACGAAGGTGTGCTCGTTGACCCAGGAAGGCGTGTCGTAGTTGAACTCGTTAGCGGTGAAGATCTGAACGTTCAGCTTGTCCGTGTTGTTGGCCAGGAAGTACTTGGCGGGGTAAAGGTCGGACATGGAAGCGCCGCAGCCGACGAAGGCGACGCTGTGGATCTCGTGGTTGGACAGGACGTCAGCGACGATCTGCTTAGGGAGGTTAAGGTCGATCTCGTACATCTGACACATTCCTTTCGATTTTTTGCGGCGCCACATTGCCGGACGCACGCAGGGTTACCGTAATTTGGACCGAATCGCCGGCCCGTTGAGGATGCGACAAAGGGACTGTCCCTTTGACACATTTGGGGATGGAAGCCTGCCTGGGGTATGGGATGCCAGGCAGGCCCCCGGGGGAAAGCGGTTAGACGCTTGGTCGCGACTAGGCCAGGATGCCGGCCGCGGAGAGGGCGATGCCGCCCACGATGGCGATCACGAGAAGCCAACCGGTGTTGACGTTCTTCTTGATGAGCCAGTACATAAGGCCGGTGAGGCCAAGGGAGATCATCTGGGGCATCATGCCGTCCAGGATGTCCTGGATCACGACGGTGCCCTCAGCGAACTGCAGCGGGGTGGTGGCGCCGATCAGTGTGGCGATCATGCCGCCCACGGACATAAGACCCACGATGCCGCAGACATACATGAGCTTCTCCATGAGGTCGCCGCCCTGAAGCTTGCTCAGGTACTCGTGGCCGCCCTGATAGCCCATCTTGGCTGCGAACCACGTGATCAGCACGGAGGGGACGATGGAGATGAGCATGGCCAGGATCGGGCCCATGATGGAGCCCTGCTGAGCCAGCTGAACGCCCAGACCAAAGGCGATAACGCGGATGGTGCCTTGGAAGAAGGAGTCACCGATGCCGGAAAGCGGACCCATGAGGGAGGTCTTGACCGCGTTGATCGAATCGGGGTCGAAGTTCTCGGGATCCTTGGCGTACTCCTCCTCCATGGAGGCGGAGAGGCCCAGGATGAAAGCGCTCGTCTGCGGGGTGCAGTTGTAGAACGCCATGTGACGGTGGTAAGCCTCTTTCTTAGCAGCGAGCTGCTTGGGGTCGGACTCATCCGGATAGAGGCGATCGAGCGTGGGGACCATGCCGTAGAGGAAGCCCATGTTCATCTGACGCTCGTAGTTCCAAGAGGCCTGGATGGCCCAGGAGCGCCAGAAGAACTGGCTGACCTTCTTGTTCAGGGACACGTCCTTGGTTGCGGTTGCCATAGTGTGTTCCTCCTTAGTCTTCGTCGTCTTCGAGCGGATCGTAGTCGGAATCGACACCGGCGGCTGCATGGGAACCGTTGAACTTGAAGCCCATGAAGACGACAGCCAGGCACACACCGATCAGAGCGACCGCGATGACGGACAGGTTGAGGTAAGCGGCGAGCAGGAAACCGATGAACAGGAACGGAGTCATACCCTTCTTGATCATCATGGTGAGCAGCAGGGCCAAGCCGTAGGCGGTCATGATCTTGGTCGAAACGTTAAGACCAGTGGACAGCCACTCGGGAACCATGTTGACGATGGCCTGAACCAGGTCGGTGCCAACAAAGACGGCGAGGAAGATCGGCAGGAAGTACATGATGGCGTACAGACCGGAGCCGGCGCAGATGTGCATACGGTAGGCGGTCTTGAAGTTACCGTTATCGATCGCGTTATCGGCCACATGGGTGAGGGCGGCGATGATGGAACGGAACACGATGCCGAGGAGCTGACCCAGGACGGCGACCGGGATGGCGATCGTCATGGCGGTCTCGGCGGAAGCATCGGTCAGGCACGCGAAGGCAGCGGCCACGATACCGCCCAGGACCATATCGGGCGGAACGGCGGCGCCGACCTGCACCAGGCCCATGGACACGAGCTCGACGGCGGCACCGACGGCAAGGCCGGTGGGCACATCGCCCAGCAGTAGACCGACGAGCGTAGCGCCAACGAGGGGCTGCTCGAAGTTAAGACGACCGAGCAGGCGGGAGTCCCACATGCAGAACACGCCGACGAGGCCGACGAGCACCGCACTGATGAACGTATTCATACCCTTCTCCTTTCAGTCAGGCAAATGCCTGGTTGATTACAGCTTGGCGTCGATGTCGACGCTCTGATACGTAGGGGTCTGCTGGACGTAGAGCTTGATGCCCATGTCGAGCAGCTGGTTGACGTCGGCCTTCTGGGTGGCGTCGAGGAAGACGGAGCTGTCCTTGCCGCCGACCTGCTCGGCACCGTCGTGGTTGGCGGTGGCGCCCAGGTTGATGGCGTCGAGCTTGTAGCCCTGGCAGAACTGCAGCATCTCGGCCGTGTTGCCAAAGACGAACATGACGCGCTCGCCGAGGGTGTTGAGCTTGTCCATCTTGGCGAGGGCACGCTCGACGGTGAAGACGTTCAGGCGCACGCCCTGGGGCTTGGCCAGCTTAAGAGCGCCCTTCTTGATGTCATCGTTGGCGGCAGCGTTGTCGACGACGATGATGCGCTCGGCCTGGACCTTGGTGGTCCAGGTAAAGACGACCTGGCCGTGCAGCAGACGGTAGTCAAGACGTGCGAGGACGATCTTGGCGGGACCGGAGCTGTGACGGGGCGCCTTGGCCTTCTTAGTGGGGGCCGCGGCAGCCTCGACCGGTGCGTTGGGGTTGGTCAGACCGGTGCGGGCCTCGTTGATGAGGGCCGCGAGCTCGGCACCCTTGACGGGGGCGGGGCTCATGGCAAGCGTCAGTGCCAGCGGAATGTTGAAACCGCTGATCACCGTGAATGCTGCACCGTTGCGGGAAAGCTCGACCATGCTGTTGTTGACCGAGCTGCCGAGCATATCGGTCAGCACATAGACGGTGTCGTCCGCGTTGAACGTGGCGATCATAGCGTCCACCTTGTTGGTGATGGGCTCCTTGTCGTCACGAGCAAGCGACACGACGTGGACGTTCGACACGTCGCCGAGAACCATCTCGAGCGTGTCTTTGGCGCCTGCGGCCAGGCCGCCATGAGATGCGAGAATGATCTGATTCATCTTGCCTCCTCCTTTTCGTTATGGTCATTATAACGTCTTATACGTTGCTTATATTGATAATTAGTATATAAACCGTTCGCGGGTGAAAAACGACCGTTGGCGGGTTTAACGTACTTGAAACGTTGGGGCTGGGTAGGCCGGCGCTGGCTGGATAACCCCAGGTCGGACGCCGCGCGCAACCCCCTATCGCACGAAGTACCAGGGGCTTTCCTGCACGGTGGGCTCCAGCGCAATGCCCGTGCGCTCGCGGAAGAGATCCATGTCCTGCGATTTCTCCGTCCACCACGCGTTGGGCTTAAAGGTCATGCTCTCAACGACATGACCGACAAACACACTGTTGCGCAGCTTGGAAAAGTCGGTGTTCATAATCACGATGGACGCGAGCACCAAAACGATGCCCAGAACTTTGATCGCGCCGGCGGGCTCGGCGTAGACACCAATGCCCAGCAGTACGGTGACGACTGTCTCGAATGACATTACGACGGGAACTTTCGACGTCTCGAGCCCCATGGACAGACCCTGCATATATAAGATGTAAGCCACGGCTGTGGGGATGAGTCCAAAGCCAAGGAACAGCAGCAGCAGCTGTGGCGACATTGCCGCGGCGACATCCGGCCACGGAGCCGCGATAGCTGCCATAACCGCACCGCCAAAGACAAAGCCCCAAAACGTGACAGCCAGCGGGTGGACCGTCTTGGTTGCTATCCGGCTAAACACCGCGAGCAACGCACCACAAAGGCCTGCAATCACGCCTGACGTGACGCCCCAAACCGAAAAATGAAAACCGGAAAGGTCGCCATTGGTCACCGCAAGCACGCAGCCAACGATGTTAAAGACAATGGCGACGAGCTTGTTGGGGGTCACGCCCTCGCGATAAAGTACGCGACCGAGCACGACACCAAACACCGGCGAGGTGTAGAGTAGCACCGAGGCCGTGGACATGCCCACCTCGCCCATACACTCGTAATAGCAGGTGTTGGCGGCAGCCAAACCGACGATACCGACAAGCGCGCAGGAAACAAGCTCTTTAGGGCTTGCCTTGAACAGGGTCAGCGGACCCTGAGCCACGGTAGACCCCTCACCCGGACGGCAGCCCATAAACATCAGAACCGGCGCCAAGATAAGCGCTCCGACCAACAAGCGAAAGGCAGCCATGCTCTGGGACGAAACGCCCATGGCCGAGATGCCGTTTACAAAGATTCCGATGCTGCCCCACATAAGCGCGGCGATCAGCACCAGCACATAGCCCAGATTGCTCCTCTTCAACGCAGCCTCCTCAGTATTATTTCCAATATGTTTCATACTACGTTATAGTCGTTATATACATTTTTCAAGGCACAAATCGGCGAACGGGAAATCTCTCGACACAAGGAGTGTCCCCAACTGCCGGCACAAAAGGAACGTCCCTAACTGCCGGCAGAAAGGGAACGTCCCCAAGTGCCGCTCTAGCAGTTGCGGTGAAATAGTTCTCAAACAGAGACTTCACGCTCCCAAACAGGAACTATTCCACCGCAACTCATGAGGGGTATCGGGCTGTTAGGCCGCTCTATCCCTTAGTAATCCAGCTTCCACATGTAGCGGCGCGTCATGTAGTCCTTGTGGGTAACGGCAGAGAGCGCACGCATGTAAACGTTGTTGAGGATCGGGGCAAAGATCAGGTGGTTGAAGTACTCGCTCACGCTGTCTTTGATGTCGTTGAGGCCGAGCTCCTTGGCGTCGAGCTGATAGACGCGCTCGCCACCGTACTGGTTGACAAAGCGGATGCCGCGCTCGTCGTTGCAGCGGCTGCGGCCGACGCTGATGAGCTGGAACAGCGAGGTGCGCTTGTCCAGGATCTCGAAGGGGCCGTGGAAGAAGTCGCAGGTGTTGATGGTGCAGGAGTCGATCTGCAGCATCTCCTGCACGTTGCAGATGCTAAAGACGTAGGCGGCACCAAAGAGCGGGCCCTGAGCCATAACGTTGATGCAGGGCTTGTCGGCGTTCTGCTCGGCCCACTTGGCTGCGAGCGGACGGGTGTACTCGACGGCCTTGCGATAGATAGGGTCGACCAAGTCGAAGGCGGCCATAGCGGTCTCGTACTCGGCATAGCCCTCGGTCTGCTGCGTGAGCTCCATGGCGATCATGGTCACGACGGCAGAGTTAGTGCGGCCCATGCAGGACTCGTCGATGGCAAGGCTGTCGTACTGGATCTTGTAGTCGCAGACCTCGGTGAGGCCGGACTCGTCAACATAGATGGCGACGGTGCTGGCGCCGTGGTCCTTGGCGACCTGGGCGGCGACGATGGTCTCCTTGGTGCCGCGCATGGACACGACGACGGCCAGGGTGTTCTCGTTGACGTAGGCCGGGGTGGCGTGCACGAACTCGTTGCTGGTGTAGCTGGAGCTCACGACCTGCGTGGCCTCGTGCTCCATAAAGTACTGGGCAGGATAGTTGCCGCCGTTGGATCCGCCGGCGCCAATCCATACGACGCGCTTGATGCCGCCCTTGTCTGCCTTGTCGGCCAAAACCTGAGAGACAACGTCTTTAACCTGTTCCTGAGTAGTCATCGTGCATCAGCCTTTCTTCTCGTTTGATGCTGTCGATGGCATACAAGTTACATACATGTTTTGGCGATGTCGACTAGTTGTATGCTATATTTGTCTTAGAAATTTTGCTGTGACGCTTTTCGATAATTGACTACCAGCGGTTTTATTGTTGTATTGAATACATGCTTGATTAGCCAAGCATACAGGTTAGATACAGGTTGGAAATATGGGCATCACATCTAAAAAGAACCTGACCCAATACGAGCGTCTGGCGGGCACGCTGCGCGATCGCATCGCCGCCGGCATCTACGCACGCAGAGACAAGCTGCCGTCCGAGATGGAGCTCATGGACGAATCGGGGCTATCGCGCAGCACCGTGCGCCACGCGCTTAAAGTGTTAGTTGACGAGGGCCTGGTTCGCACCGAGCGTGGGCGCGGTGCCTTTGTGGCCGACACGCCGGCGCTGCACGAGAACAACCTGGTGTTTTCGAGTTATACCAAGCAGATCGAAGGCCAGGGCTTGAAGCCTACCACACGCACGGTGGACTCGGGTTTTGCCAAAGCAACGGGCAGCATTGCCAAGTTCTTCGACGCTACCGTGGGCAGCAAGCTCGTCAAACTTGTCCGTCTGCGTTATCTGGACGATGCGCCACTGTGCCTGGAGACCACGTATCTGCCGCCAAGCTTTGGGTCGCTCATCGATCGCGATATCAACGGTTCGCTCTACGCCACGCTGCGCCAGGAGTTCCATCGTGCGCCGGCGCAGGGGCATAAGACCTTTGAGGTGTGCTATGCCTCGCAAAACGAGGCGTTTTTGCTCAACGTCGAGCGCGGGCAGGCGCTGATCCTAATCACCGACTACGTCTACGACACCGACGGCCGCCCGCTCCATATCTCCAAGCGCATCCAGCGCACCGACCGCGCCAAATACACCGAGCCCATCGGTTAGCGCACTAAACGAGGCGAAAACTAACTAATATACGTTTTACCTGCGGTTTTTATAAAATCTCAAGCCAGAATGGCGCAAGTGCCGGCATCGCCTGGCAATACGCGCCGTCCAAGCTCAACTGTTCCTGCTCAGAATATCCAGCACCGTAAACCTAAGTGAGTAGACTTTTCGCGACCCGCCGAGCACACCCAAAACAGCCACCTCCGTGACCTGCGGTTTTACTAAGGCAGATACGCCTTGTGCTCGACCCGCGCCAAAAAGTCTACTCACTTAGTTCGAATCGAAGCCAAACGGACCCAAATCGAAGCCAAATTAAGCCCATCCGCATCAAAAGACACGTGAATCCGTACTTCTCGCGGTGGATTGACGCTACAAAGCGGCCGAAATAAACCTGTCCCTAAATGGTAGGTTTGGGGAGGTCGGGAAACCAGGTTGGTTTGGGCTGGTTGGGGGTGCGCTCGGCTAGAACCAGCTCCATCCAGCACATGTCGTACCAGCGGCCGAACTTTTGGGCGCAGCGATCGAAGGCGCCCACCAGGCGATACCCCATATGGGCATGGAAATCCTGACTGTTGTGCGTCAGATACTCGTCGTCCTTGTCGTGCGGCACGGCGATGAGCGCGCACATGTTGGTGATGCCCATCGCGACCAGGCACTGCTTGAGCGCATCGTGCAGCTTGCGGCCCAGCCCGCCGTGGCGCACGTCGCGCGCCAGGTAGATCGACGTCTCGACCGACCAGTCGTACGCCTCGCGACTGTTGAGCGGACTCACATAGGCATAACCTACCGGGCGCCCGTCCAACTCCATCACCAGGTACGGATAGCGCTCGAGCGTACGCTCGATGCGCTCGGCGAACTCCTCAACGCTCGGCACCTCGTATTCGCAGGTAATCGCCGTCTGGCGCACATATGGCCCATAGATGGCAAGCAACGCCGGCGCATCATCGGGCGTCGCCAGGCGAATCGTCGGCTCGGACATCTCGGTCATACAACCCTTCTCCCTCAAAAGCAAAGGCCGCCCTGCGCCAAACCCAGGCGTAGGACGGCCCTCGTCATTGCATCAAGCTACAGGACAGCCGCCAACGCGTCGATGTCCTCCTGCGTCGTGGCCCAGCTGGTGCAAAAACGCACCACCGTGTGGGTATCGTCGTACTTTTCCCAGTACTCGATCGCCGCATGCTCGCGAATGCGGGCCATGTCCTCGTTGGGCAGAATCACGAACTGCTGGTTGGTCGGCGTCTCCAAGAAGAACTGGTAGCCGCGCTCGTGCAGCACGCGACGAAGTGCCTGCGCGGTTTCGATCGCCTGGCGACCAATCTCAAAATACAGGCCGTCGGTAAAGAGTGCCTCAAACTGCACGCCCGTCAGGCGACCCTTGGCCAGCAACGCACCGTGCTGTTTAATGCGCGGAATGGGATGCGCCGGAACGTGCATGCCGCAAAACACCACGGCCTCGCCGCAAAGCGCGCCACACTTGGTGCCGCCGATGTAGAACACGTCGCACAGCTGTGCCAGCTCGGGCAGGGTAATGTCGCACTCATCGGCTGCCAGCGCATAGGCCAGGCGGGCGCCATCCACAAACAGCGGAATCTCGCGCTTCTGGCACACCGCATAAATCTCGGCCAGCTCGGCCTTGGAGTACAGCGTGCCGTACTCGGTCGACAGGCTCACGTACACGGCGCCCGGAAACACCATGTGCTCGCAGCTCTCGTTTTCGTAGAACACCTGGATATAGTTTTCGAGATCCTCGGCGTGCATCTTGCCCTCGTAGCCGGGAATGGTGAGCACCTTGTGGCCGCCAAACTCGATGGCGCCCGCCTCGTGGCAGGCAACGTGGCCGGTCTCGGCGGCAACCACGCCCTCGTACGGCGCGAGCAGCATGTCAATCACCGTCGCGTTGGTCTGCGTGCCGCCCACCAGCAAAAATACGTCGGCATCGGGAGCCTGACAGGCCTCGCGGATCAGCTGCTTGGCGCGCTCGGTATGCGCATCGGTGCCGTAGCCGGGCTGCGGCTCCATGTTGGTGTCGACGAGCGCCTGCAGTACCGCCGGGTGTGCGCCGTGGGAATAGTCGTTGTTGAACGCGAGCATGGCAATCCTCTCTTACCAGGTATCGTCCAGATGATTCAAACGGGGCTATTGTACGCCGTGAGGATAGGCAACGCGCGCGGCAAGGCACTCAAGTGCCAACACCAGGGCAAAGCCGCAGCTCACGTCAGTCAAAAAGTGTGCACCGATCACGATACGGCCAAAGGCGACGAGCGCCGCGACGGCCGCCGCCACCCAAAAGACCACGCGACGACGCGAAGGCTTTTCCGTAAAGGCCGCCGCGGGAAGCCCCGCAAGCATAAGGCCGATTGCCGCATGCGCGGTGTGCCCGCTCGCGAACGACTTAAAGCCGTCCTTGATTACGCCGGCCGCAATATAGCTCCACTTGTCGGGGTTGCCGATTACCCACCACGGCTGAAAATTGAGCCCCGGCGTGACCTCGATCACGCGCATGCGCGGGCGCGACCACAGCGGCTTGACAACCACGTTGAGGATGATGGCCTGAGCGACCCACACGGCAAGCACCATCAACGCCCAGCGCGTAAGCTCGTCGGGCGCGGTGTCGCGCGTAAGGCGATAGACAACAAGGTTGGCCGCGATGACCAATGCAAACGTCAAAACCAGCTGAAACGCAATAAGCTTGCCGCCGACGCGCAGCGACCCGATAATCTCGTAGCCGACCAGGGCCACGTTGATCAGAACGCCTAGCGCGGCGAGCCACTTGCTCGCCTTGGAATCGGGACGTGCCGAGCGCACGAGCATAATGCCCGCGACGCTCGCCGTCAGCTCGAACGGCAGCTCGCCGGCCGCCTCGACAAAGCGGCCAAACAGGCTAGACGAGTTAAACAGCGCACTCGAGATCTGGTAATCGAAAAAAGACCCGACGAGCAGACAAAAGGCCAGGATGACCGCGATAGCAGCGGCATCTTTCTTATAGATATACCCGAACATGCTTTCCTTCCGATGGGGTCAGATTACCCAAATGGGGCGTTTGCGGCGTCGATCCGTTAGTCATCGTCGGACGCACCGAGCTGCTGCAGCAGCATGAGCGCCGCGGCCACCGGGCCGGTGCCGTCGTTGGCGTCGAGACCGCGGCCCAGGCCGCTGCCCGCGCCGGCGCCCGCCTTGTAGGGCACCGACAGCTTGCGGCTCTTGGGAAAGTTCACCGCGCCATAGCGATTCTTGAACTCAAAGGCTACCTTCTTGGGAACGTCAACCCCCAGGAAGGTAATACGTCCGCCGCTGAGCGTGACGCTCTCGAGCCCCAAGCGCTCGCCGCGGATACGGATGCGAGCGCGGTTGAACAAGTTGAGCCCCGCCAACGGCAGCTCACCGTGCGCAGCCTCGGTCTCCTCCTGCACCTCGTCGATACTCTCCAGGTCCTCAGCCGCCGCGAGCTTGCGGTACACGAGCACGCGCTGGTCCACCGCCGGCATGTACTCCTCGGACAAGAAATAGTCGGCCGGCAGGTTGATGCCCACGCTCGCCGCCTCCACGCCGGCATCGTCATCGCCGCGCGCCTCGGCCACGGCCTGTCCCAGCATCTGCGTAAACAGGTCGAAGCCCACGCTCGACAGATTGCCGTGTTGCTCGGCACCCATAAGCGAACCGGCGCCGCGGATCTCCAGGTCGCGCATGGCGATGCGCATGCCGCTGCCCAGGTCCTGGAACTCGGACAGTGCGGTCAGTCGTGCCGTGGCCTCCTCGGTAAGCGGCAGCTCACCCGGGAACATAAAGTACGCGTAGGCCTGCGTGGCCGAGCGGCCCACACGGCCCTTGAGCTGGTAGAGCTGCGCCAGGCCCAGGCGCTGCGAGTCCTCGATGATGAGCGTGTTGGCGGTCGCGTTGTCGATGCCGCTCTCCACGATGGTCGTGGCGATGAGCACGTCAATCTTCTTGGTCGCGAACTCGATCATCACGTCCTCGACCTCGCGCGGGCTCATCTTGCCGTGTGCCACACCCACGCGCGCCTCGGGCGCGGCCTCGTGCACGCGCGCCACGGCGTCGTCGATGGTCTTGACGCGGTTGGACACGTAGTACACCTGACCGCCACGGCCCACCTCCAGGCGAATCGCCGCACTCACCACGTCGGGGTCGTACTCCCCCACGTGCACGATCACGGGACGGCGCCCGGTCGGCGGCGTGGTGATCAGGCTCATGTCGCGCACGCCACTCGTGGCCATCTGCATGGTACGCGGGATGGGCGTTGCCGAGAGCGTAAGCACGTCGATCTGCTCGCGCAGGTTCTTGAGCTGTTCCTTATGCTGCACGCCAAAGCGCTGTTCCTCGTCGATGATCACCAGGCCCAGGTTCTTGGGGTTCACATCGGCCGAAAGCAAGCGGTGCGTGCCGATGAGCACATCGATCGTGCCCTCGGCAAATGCCTTGAGCGCGCGCTTTTGCTGCGCCGGCGTGCGGAAGCGGCTGAGCACCTCGACCTCCAGGCCAAACGGGGCAAAGCGCTCAAAGAATGTCTCGTAGTGCTGTTGGGCCAGAATGGTCGTGGGGCAGAGCACCATGACCTGGCGGCCGGAGTCCACGCACTTAAAGGCCGCGCGCAGGGCGACCTCGGTCTTGCCAAAGCCCACGTCGCCGCACAGCAGGCGGTCCATGGGCTTGGGTGCCTCCATGTCCGCCTTAATGTCGGCGATGGCCTCCAGCTGGTCGCGCGTCTCGTCGTAGGGGAAGCTCTCCTCCATCTCGATCTGCTCGGGCGTATCGGGCGGACAGGCGATACCGGTAATCGAAGAGCGGCGCGTATACAGGTCGACCAGGTCAAACGCCAGCTTTTTGGCGTTCTTGCGCGCCTTGTTGGTGGCACGCGTCCAGTCGGCGGTGTTGAGCCTGGTCAGGCGCGGCTTATCGCCGTCGGGGCCAACATAGCGTGTGATGCGGTCAACCTGCTCCAGCGGCACGTAGAGCTTGTCGCCATCGGCGTATTCCAGCAAAAAGTAGTCGCGTTCCTTGCCGCCCACTTCCTGGCGCGCGATCTCGCTAAAGAGCGCGATGCCGTGGGTAGCGTGCACCACGTAGTCTCCCGGCTTAAACGGGAAGGTGATCTGCGTAATGTCAACCTTGCGGCGGCTGCGCGCGCGGTTGGCATCCATGCGGGCGTTGAGGTCGGCGATCGAGAACACGGCCAAATTGGCGTCGGGTACCACCACGCCCTGCGGCAGGGCGGCATCGACAAAGGTCACGCGCCCGCACGAGATGGTGGGCACGGCGGCGCCGGCGGCAGCCTGCGCGGCGCCCGCCTCGAGCGAGCGGGCGTTGAGCGCATCGGCCTTGCGGTCACGAATGGAAGCATGGGCCTCCTGGCGTGCGGCACGGTCGGCGGAATCCGCCGCTGCCACGCGTACGCGCTCGCCGATCACACCGGCATTTTCGGGCGCCGCGGTCAGCGATTCCTCAAAGGTAATGCCCTCGTCGCCAAAGGTGAGCTCCATCGACTCGCGTGCACCGCGGTCGGGGATGGCAAACACGCAGGCATAGCGCTTGCCCACGACCTCCTGGATGCGCGTCATAAAGCGGTTGTCCGATCCTGCGATGGCAGGCTGCTCAATCTTGAGCTCGGCCGTCACCGCACCGCCAGCACGGATGAGGCTCACATAGTTCAGGCGCTGCTGGGAACCAAAGTCGAGTTGCTGGGCACGCACGTACAGGCCGTCCAGACGGTCGACCCCCGCCTCGCCGGCACGTGCCTCGATATCCTCGTAGGCGCGCAGGCAATCGTCGAACAGCGAGCGCGGCTCGGACAGTACCACGAGCGCCTTGCCGCTCACGTGCGACAGCGGGCTCACGGTCTGGCCGTACATCACCGGCAAAAAGCGGTCGAGCTCAGGCGTGACGATGCGCGCGTCTACCATCTCGAGCAGCGCCGCCAACTTGCTGTCGTCCTGGCTGGCGCGGTAGAGCGCCACATGCATGTTGTGGACGGCGTCGTCGGTGAGTGCGAGCTCGCGACAGGGGAAGATCTCGATGCTGTCCTCGTTGCCGATGGTCTGGCCCGTGGAGCTCACCATGCGGCGGATGCGATCGATCTCGTCGCCGAAAAACTCAATGCGCACGGGCGCCTTTTCCTGTGCAGGGAACACCTCGACGGTGTCTCCGTGCACGCGGAACAGACCGGGCGCGTCGGCGGCGCCGGCATTGGTGTAGCCCATGCCTACCAGACGCTGCGGCACCTCGTCAAAGGGAATCTCCTCGCCCACCGCAAAAGTAGTGGACTCCCAGTAGCGGCTCTCGACCGGCGGCACACAGCGCAGCAGCGCGCGGGCCGAGGCGACCATGATGCAGTTATCCCCGCGCACGATGCGCCCGAGCGCCTCGCAGCGCTGCGCCACCACGGCGTCGTCGGGCGCCTGCTCGCGCCACGGATAGTCCTTGCGCTCGGGAAAGCGGCACACGTGCGCCAGGCCCACGTAGGCGGCTAGACTGCGTGCGGCGCGATCGGCCGCATCCTCGCCACTCACGATGTAGACCGTGGGGCGCGGACGACGCGCAAACTGGGCGGCCGCCATAAGCGTGCGACCCGACTGAGACACGGCCAGCGTCACGTCCTCGCCAGAATCGAGCCCGGCCTCGACGGTCTGCAGCGCCTCGGCAGTATAGAGCTGCGCGGCTATACGGTGAATGAGCATGCTGTTCCTCCGGCATTGCAACGCCAAAAGCCCGCCGGGGCAAGCTCGGCGGGTCGTTCGTCAAATTCGTTGCCTGTCATGGTAGCGCATGAGGTGGACACGCCAGCGCACGCCAAACAGCTACCCCAAAACGCGCACGCTGGGGCAAAGATCTGCCAGCGGGCACTCGTCGCACTTGGGCTTACGGGCGTCGCAGATCTCGCGGCCAAAGGTGATCCACTGGTGGTTTACCGACTCCCAATACTCGTGCGGCAAAATCTTGAGCAGATCCTGCTCGGTCTTGAGCGGCTCTTTGGCGTGCGTCTTGGGACTCAGCATCAGGCGGTGCGCGATGCGGTTGACGTGTGTATCCACCGCGATGCCTTCCACGATACCGTACCCCACGTTGAGCACGATGTTCGCCGTCTTGCGCCCCACGCCCGGCAGCTTTACAAGCTCCTTCATGTCGGCCGGTACCTCGCCGCCGTAATCGGCGACGATCATCTGCGCGGCCTCCACGGCATGTTTGGCCTTACTCTTATAAAAGCCGAGTGACTTAATGGTGTCGGCCACATCGGCCACGCTCGCCCCGGCCATGGCCTCGGGCGTGGGCCACTGGGCAAAGAGCCGCGGCGTCACCTTGTTGACCTGTGCGTCGGTCGTCTGAGCCGAGAGCAGCACCGCGATGAGCAGCCTAAAAGGATTCTCGTGGTCCAAGAAGCACTCGACCGGGCCATAGCGACAGTTAAGGCGCTCGCACACCTCGATGGCGCGCTCGCGTTTGGCGGCATTGGTCTCGCGTGGCATAACGACTCCTCGGCTCAGCGGCACAACAAACCTATGGGCACGATTGTCCCACGTATGGGGTCGCTACGCCTCCAAAAATGCGCCGGTCTGGCGGCCCCACAGGCTTGCGTACTCGCCGCCCGCCTCGACAAGCTGCGCATGCGTACCGTCCTCGACAATCTCGCCATCCGCCAGCACAACGATGCGGTCGAGCGCCGCCACGGTGGACAGGCGATGCGCCACCACAATGGAGGTGCGGCCGCGCATCAGGTTCTCGAGCGCCTCCTGCACCAGTGCCTCGGACTCGCTGTCCAGGGCAGAGGTCGCCTCGTCGAGCACCAGAATCGGCGCGTCGGTCAGGATGGCGCGGGCGATGGCCACGCGCTGGCGCTGGCCTCCTGAGAGCTTGACGCCGCGCTCGCCCACCATGGTGTCAAAGCCATGGGGCAGGCGGTCGATAAACTCAGTCGCGTTGGCCAGGCGCGCGGCCTCGCGGATCTGCTCGTCGGTGGCGTCGGGGCGGCCGTAGGCAATATTCTCGCGAATGGAGCGATGGAACAGCAGCGCCTCCTGCGGCACGTAGGCAACCTGGCGGCGCAGGCTCTGCTGCGTGCAGCGCGAGACGTCCTGGCCGTCCACGAGCACGCGGCCGCCCTGTACGTCGTCCAAGCGCAGCAACAGCTTAGTGAGCGTCGTCTTGCCCGAGCCCGATTTGCCCACCAGGCCCACGCGCTGGCCCGCCGCCACATGGAGCGTCAGGTCGTCGAACACGCTCTCGCCCGCCGCGGCATCACGGTATGCAAAGCTCAGGTGCTCAAAATCAATTGCGCCCTCGCTCACCTTGAGCTCGGGGGCATTCTCGTCGTCCGCCACCAGGCGAGGCTCGTCCAACACGCGCGTCATCTCGGCCGCATCGCCCAGCGCGCGGTTGATGCGCTGCATCATGGAGCTCACGTAGTTCAGGCGCATGGTGAGGTTGTACGTATAGGTAAAGATCATGACGAGCGCGCCGGCAGAGATGCCAAACCACGCGTTGCCGCCCGCCACGAACACGCTCACCACGGCCATGGTGATGACGATAAGGCCCGAGGTCGTAAAGTTGCGCTGCATCATGGCGTGCATCGAAACCGTCTCGGCATCGCGCGCGGCGCGATCGGCGGTATCGAACAGGTCGCGCTCAAAGTCCTCGCGCCCGCAGGTCTTGACGGCCAGGATGTTCGTGACCGCGTCGGACAGCACGCCCGAGAGTTTGTTTTGCGCGGCGGACGTCGCGGCCGAAAGCGGCATGATGCGCTTGTACATAAGCCAGACAAAGGCAATGTAGACGACCATGATGCCCACCAGGATCACGGTAAATGTGGGCACCACCGGGGCGAGCGCCGCCACCGTGCAGATGACCGAGGTGATGGTAGGGATGAGCGAATACACCGTCACGTCGACCAAGCCCGTGTAGCCGCTCATAAAACGGCTCGTCTGGCTCACAAGCGATCCGCCAAATCGGCTGGTGTGGAATGTCATGGATTGATTGGAGAGCGTGTCAAAGCACAGGCGCGCCAGGTGATAGTTGCCCGCGATCTCGAGCTTGTAGACGGTGTAGTCCTGCAGCTTGGAGAGGATCTGGCCTACCAGGTTAACGAGCACGAGCGCCAGAATGTAAGGACCAAAGACCTCAAACACCTGGTCGCCTGCCACGGAGCCGGCCTGGACGCGGTCGACGATAAGCGCCATCACGTAGGTGTTGGCAAACGTAAGCAAAAAGATATAGCCCGCCGACGAGAACACCGAGAGAAAGACGATCAGCGGCTGCGTGCGCGTGACATCCCAAAAACGCTGCAGCGTGCGGCGCACGGTAGAGCGTTTGAGCGGACTGGTGCTTCTCTGAGACATGGGCTTCCTTTCGCGTCTGATAGGGCGAGAGGCCATTGTTGCACATTGAAGCGCGCTTCAGTCAAGTGACAAGCGCGACGCGAAAAGCGCCCGCGCCCCGCGTTTACGCCGGCGCGCCGCCGTCCGTTGCGGCTAGTCCTCGTCTTCCTGGCCCGCGAGTAACCCTGCGGACTCCAAGCCCAAAATCTCGTCGGCCTCCCGCGCATCTTCCAGCGCGTCGATATCCTTGAGCTTGCGCTCCATAACGTTGGTGCGCGTGGTGATGATGCCCTCGACTGTTTTGCCCGCGGTCTCGATCTGCTGTTGGGCGCGACGCAGCGCCGCCTGGTAGCGCGGCAGCTCGGCCTTGACGGCGGAAAGTACGCGCAGCACGTCATCGGTGCGTTTTTGTAGCTTAAACGTCTGGTAGCTCATCTGCAGGCTGTTGAGGATGGCCGCCATGGTGCTGGGGCCGGCAACGTTGACGTGATAGTCGCGGCCCAGGGTCTCGATAAGACCGGGGCGCGTGACGACCTCGGCGTACAGGCCCTCAAACGGAACGAACAGGATGCCAAAGTTGGTGGTCGCGGGCACGCTCAGGTACTTGTCGCAGATGTCCTTTGCCTCGCGCTTGACCATCATATCGAGCGTCTTGCGCGCGGCAGCGACAGCCTCCGCGTCACCCGATTCTTGGGCATCGAGCAGATGCTCGTACGCGTCGCCCGGGAACTTGGAGTCGATCGGCAGCAGCACGGGATCGCCCTCGTCTACCGGTAGCTTGACGGCAAACTCAACGCGCTCCGAGGCGCCGGGCTTGGTGGCGACGTTTTCCAGGTACTGGTCGGGCGTGAGGATGTCCGCCAGGATCGCTCCCAGCTGCACCTCACCCAAAATGCCGCGCGCCTTGACGTTGCCCAGCACGCGCTTAAGGTCGCCCACGCCGGTGGCAATGGACTGCATATCGCCCAACCCCTTGTACACAGCCTCGAGCTGGTCGCTCACCTGCTTAAACGATGCCGACAGGCGATCGTTGAGCGTACAGGAAAGTTTCTCGTCCACCGTCGCGCGCATCTGATCGAGCTGCACGTTGTTGTCCTTGCGGATGGCGCCCAGCTGGGCATCGACCGTCTCACGCACCTTGTCCAGGCGGTGCTCGATGCCTTCGCGGTTGGCGCCAAGCTGTTGGGCCGTCTCGCGGCGCAGATCATCCATCCGGTCACCGGCTTGCGAGAACTCGCGCGCGATGGTCAGGTAACGTTGCTGCTCTACGGCCGCATCGGTCGTCTGCTGCTGCGCGATGGCACTGGCCGTGCGACGGGTTTCGGCCAGCGCGACGTTCAGGGCATCGAGCGCTTTGTTAGCCTGCTCGAGTGCTGCCAGCGTTTCCGCGCTACTGTCGCCACGCTCCCGCAACTCGGCACGCAGGCTCTTGAGTTGGAGGGCGCAAGCCACAGCAACCCCCACCGCCACCAAGGCGATCACAACAAGCACAATATCAATAGCAGACATAAACTCCGCCCAACAAACCCAATCGAGCACCAATCAAAACCGCGATCAATCTTACCCTGTCAAACGCAGCTCATGTCCAATCGAGCGCAGACAAGTTACCTTTGCGCTATGGGTGCTGGTCCGCTAGCTCTCCCAGCTGGCGCGGATGGTTGCTGCGACATCCCCCAAGCGCTGACCGAGAGCTGCCAAGTGCTGAAGTACCTCATTGGGCGAGGCGCCGTTGAGGATGCACGTGAGGGCATATGAGGCCAAGAAGATTGTCGCGAGCCCCAGCGGAATCAGCACGATCATCGCCAGCGTACGCAGGCGCTGGGCCCAGCGACGGTGACGCGCACGACGTTTATCGAACGCGAGCTCCTGTGCATATGAATCCTGCTGTACGGAATAGGCCTCTGGCGCCGATTCACACCCGGGCACAGCTGCAGGTACAGCAGCGGGCACGACATTTTGCGCAAAGGGCTGGGCTGCCGCCCCTTGCATTTGCATCTCCATGAGTCGTTGCTGCTGACGCAGCATGCGCTCAGCTTGTTGCTGCGGAGTCTCAAGAAACAGATCCATGCTGGCCTCCAAAATCGGAGCATTCGACGCTTACGACCAGCATCCCGCACCGCCATGACCGCGACAACGCAATCGCTGGCAATAGCCACAAAGTTTCTTTTGCTCAAAAGCTGTCGAAAAGCTCAACAACTCCCCTACCAGCACTTTCTCTGAGCTTTTTTCGCCAGCAATCTTTTGGCCTTCCGCCCTTACGCCAACTGACCAAAATCTAACCAAAAGCTTGACGGAAATTGTGAAGACAGGGACCCCACATAAACAAACGTGCCGCCCCAAAAGGGCGGCACACAAACTTAATTATCAGCTTTTCTGCAGTGAGCACGCGACGACCCAACGCCGGAGCTCGGGGCGGGAGGCCGTGTTGCCTTCCCTCAACGCGACCCTGCGAAGCCGTGAGCGGGGAG
>CABRZS010000021.1:0-29487 GCA_902475525.1 uncultured Collinsella sp. | reverse complement strand
ACCGCAGGAAGCTTGGATACGCCTAGGCGCGGTCCAAGAAATCGTCCGCACCTCCAAACCAGGAACTATTTCACCGCAACTTAGGTGGAGCGCGGGGCGGACTCGATTCCCGTCACCCGGCGCGTAAACGAAAACAGCCCTGATCCCCAAAGGAAACCAAAGCCGTTAAAACAATTCTTATGGAGCGGGCGACGGGAATCGAACCCGCGTCATCAGCTTGGAAGGCTGGGGTTCTACCATTGAACTACGCCCGCAAGATATGGTCGGGACGACAGGATTTGAACCTGCGACATCCTGCTCCCAAAGCAGGCGCGCTACCAAACTGCGCCACGTCCCGAAGGTGTTGAGCAGCTAAGGTCTAAACCTCGCGTGTCCCAAAGCGAAGGAAATTATAGGGGAGACTCCCCGCCTGTGCAAGCATTGATGCCTTAGCTCCTCGAATGTGCAACAAAACGACTATGGAGCAGACCGATCACAAATGCCACCACGGCAACCGGCGCCCACGCGGCACCGATATCCGCCAGCGGCAGCGCATCGAACGGTAGCCACACGCCCGCAAAGAACGCGTCGCGGACCGAGGTGATCACACTCTGCACGGCAACCACACCGCCAACCCAGACCCACACCTGCGGATGAGCGTCGCAAAAGCCGTGCACCAGGCCCATCAGTACCAGCACGATGGCAACGGGATACAAGGCGTTGAGCATAGGCACCGAGAACATGAGGATCACGTCGAGACCCACGTTGGAGAGCACGCACGAAAACGCTGCGAACACAAAGGCGAGAACCGCAAAGGGACGGCGCATGGCCTCCTCGGAGGCCTCCGCTCCCCCTTCGACCACATACGTCTCGCAGAAGTAACGCGAGCAGCAGCTGATGAGGCCGATGCACACGTTCATGCAGGCAAGGAAGAAGATGGCGAAGACCACGACCGTGCCGGCAAGCCCAAAATGCATGGAGGCCGAACGGGCGAGGATGGCGGCGCCGTTGGTAGCGTCGGGCATCACGGTGCCGAGCTGCATACCGGCAAGACCCAAGCCGCAGTAGATGATAGCCATGAGCACGCCGGCGATCACACCGGAACGCGAGATCTCGAAGGCCACGCGCTTGTCATCGGTAACACCCAACTCGTGGATGGTCTCGGCGATGATGATGCCAAAGGCGAGCGACGCGAGCAGGTCCATGGTCTGATAGCCAGTCAGAAAGCCCTGCACGGCAGCACCGGCATTGTAGGGGGCCTGCGGCGCGGCAGCCGGTCCCAGCGGCGAGATCACGGCAGCACCCACGACCAGCACGATGAGTGCAATGAGCGCAGGGCCCGTAATGCGGCCGAGCACGCGCGTGATGACGCCTGGACGCAGCGTGAGCGCAAACGCGACGACGAAGAACCCGATGGCAAACACCAGACGTGCCGTGCCGAGCGAAACGCCCTCGGGTAGCAGCGGCACCAGCATTTCGAACGCCGTAGAGCTTGTGCGCGGAATGGCCAGGCACGGACCGATGGCCAGGTAGACCGCCGCAACGAAGAATTCGCCAAACTTAGGATGCACACGCCCGGCCAGCTCTCGGGCCGTGCCAGCGAGCGCGACGGCGATAAATCCCATAACGGGCAGACCGATAGCGGCAATCAAAAAGCCGATCATGGCAACCGGCGTGGCAGAACCTGCCTGCAGCGCCAGCAGCGGCGGAATAATGAGGTTACCGGCGCCAAAGAGCATCGAGAACAGCGCAATGCCGACGGTAACGACATGGTCGGAACGCAGACCGCGCGGGGCGGATGAAGCCATAGGCACACCTTTCGGGTCGAAACAAAAACGGGACGGGCAAAATACCCGTCCCGCAAGTATAAACGGTCCAGCAGCTTTAGCAGGCTAAATTGCGCAGAGCATCGATAGCCGTGTCGACTTCTTCGGTCGTGTTGAAATATCCAAACGAGAAGCGAACGACACCCTGGCGCTCGGTGCCTAACGCGCGGTGCATGAGCGGGGCACAATGGGCACCGGGGCGCGTCGCAATCCCCCACCCTTGCATGAGCGCGTCCGAGATCTCGGCCGAGTCGATATCACCCACGTTGAGTGAGACGATCGCCGAGCGCACGGGCTGGTCAAACGCACCGTAGAGCACAATGCCGGGGATTTCGCGAGCACCGGCAAGGAAGCGCTCTGCAAGCGAGCGCTCATGCGCCGCAATCGCCTCAACCCCGCCTTGCGCCTCGATAAAGTCGAGACCGGCAGAAAGTCCCGCGATGCCGTGACCGTTGAGCGTGCCCGCCTCAAGACGCGTGGGCCACTCAAGTGGCTGCAGTGGGTCAAAGCTGTGCACGCCCGTGCCGCCCATGGCCCACGGAGACACGTCAATGCCCTCCGCCACGGCCAGGCCGCCGGTGCCTTGGGGTCCCATGAGCCCCTTGTGGCCGGTAAAGCACACAATGTCGAGCCCCATGGCATGCATATCGATACGCGCCGTGCCGGCAGACTGAGAGGCATCGACGATCACCAGCGCACCGGCCGCATGGGCCATGGCCGCCACGCGCGCAATGTCGACCGCGTTGCCGGTCACATTTGAGGCGTGCGTCACAACCACGGCACGCGTACCGGGCGTGACTAGCCGCTCGAGCTCGTCGTAGTCGAGCGCGCCGCTTACGTCACAGCCCGCATGCTCAACGGTCACACCCCGCTCCGCTGCCAGGCGGTTGAGCGGACGCAGCACGGAGTTGTGCTCGAGCACCGTCGTGACCACACGATCGCCGGGGCGTACCACGCCATTGATGGCGGTGTTGAGGGCCGCCGTGGAGTTGGGCGTAAAGCACACATGGTCGGCACGCGGGCAGCCCAGCAGGCGCGCAAGCTTGGCGCGGCAGCCGTGAATGGTACGCGCCGCATCGAGCGCACCCGACGTAGCACCGCGCCCGGCATTACCGAGCGAGCACAGCGCCTGCACCACGGTATCGATGACCGTCTGCGGCTTGTGCATGGTCGTCGCCGCGTTATCCAGGTAGATCATCGCACGACCTCCCACATATCGATCACGGTAAAGCCCTCGGTGGGAACGCCCGCCGCGGCAAGCTCGCCGCGCAGCAGGTCCTCATCCGAAGGCAGCGCCTTCCATGCCAGGCCACAGCCGGCAGCGACCTCCCCGGGCACGGGAATCGTGCGCCCGGGAAGCCTGCGCTCGACGCATAGGGACTCGCAGCCCATGGCGGCCGCCGTGGTAGGAAACGTGATGACAAGCGCCGGGCGCTTTTCTCTCATGGCGGGCACCGCCTAGGGACGGACGACGACGGAGGCCTTCTCCATCTTCTCGACGATCACGTACATGTTGGTGACCTCGCCCACGGCAAGCTGCTCCTTGATGCCGTAGTGCTCAAGGCAGGTGCCGCAGGTGAGGATCTCCACGCCCTGCTCCGCCAGACCCTTCAGGTCGTCGAGTACCGGTGAGCCCTCGACGGTAAGCTTGGCGCCGCCGTTGTAGAACAGCATGGTCGCGGGCAGCTCCTCCTGCTGCGTCACGGCAAAGATAAAGGCCTTCATGAGCTTGTGGCCCAGCTCATCGTCGCCACGGCCCATGCAATCGGTGTAGACGGCCACGACCAGCTTGCCCTTGCCGGCGCTGGCGTCGCAGAAAGCGGCACCGTCCTGCTCAGGATCGGCCACGGCGACGGCGCCGGCGGTCGCCACGGTCACGTGCCACTCGGCATCGGCGACCTTCTCGACCGAGGCCGTGCAGCCCCTTTCCTGCGCCATCTTGGAGATGTTCTTGACGGCCGTCTCATTGTCGACCGAGGTCACCACGGCACCCTCGCCATCGAGCTGCTTGAGGGCCTTGAGCGTCTTGACGACGGGCAGCGGGCAGGCATCGCCCATGGCATTGACTTCAATCTTGGTAGACATAGCAAATTCCTTTCGAAAGAGACCGCCCAGAACGGACGGTCGCATAAACGGTTTTCCTTAATGCACAACGCGAACAGCGGGACCGCCCGGCACCGCCTCGCACACGTGGCCGATAACGGCGGCGATACGATCCTCGGCATGCAGACGGCGCGCAAGCTCATCCACATCGGCAGCAGGCGCCGCGATGAGCAAGCCACCAGAGGTCTGTGGATCGTACAGCGCATCCAACATGCCCGGCTCCAGGCCATCGTCGGCCACCACGCGCGGACCAAAGAAGTCCTGGTTGCGGTAGGCGCCGGCAGGGATAATGCCCAGGCGCGCCATGTCGAGCACCTGGTCAAAGAGCGGAACCGCCCCCGACACAAGCTCAATCTGCACGCCCGAGCCCTCGGCCATCTCGCACGCGTGCCCGATCAGGCCAAAGCCCGTGACGTCAGTGCAGCCGTGAAGCTCAAGTCCCTCGGCCAGACGAATCGGGGCCTCGTTGAGGGTACGCATCGAGTCGAACATCGGGCTGGCGCCATCCTGTTCGATGAGCTCGCCCTTGATGGCCGTAGTGATGATGCCCGAGCCGATAGCCTTGGTCAGCAGCAGGACATCGCCCACGCGCGCGCCGCTGTTGGCGAGCATGCGGTCGAGCGCGACAAAGCCGCTCACGGACAGGCCGTACTTGGGCTCGTCGTCGTTGATGGTGTGGCCGCCCGCGATGGAGCAGCCCGCCTCGACGCACTTGTCGGCGCCGCCCGCCAGAATCTGACCGGCAACCTCAACACCCAGGCAACTGGGTATGCAGAGCAGGTTCATGGCATGGCTCGGCCGCCCGCCCATGGCGTAGATGTCCGACAGCGAGTTGGCCGCAGCGATCTGGCCAAACATGAACGGGTCGTCGACCATCGGCGGGAAGAAGTCGATGGACTGCACGAGGCCCAGGTTATCGCCAACACGGAAGACACTCGCATCGTCGGAGGTATCGAACCCCACGAGCAGGTTGTCGTTATGCACATTGGGTAAGTCGCCCAGGACCTGGGCGAGGGCTCCGGGAGCCAACTTAGCGGCTCAACCGCTCGCGGCAGTCATAGACGTGAGCTTCATCTGATCGTCAGGCATCGATACCCCCTCTCATCGGTCAATCATTTTCTCTCAGTATACGCATGAATACGAGCCCAAGGCGGATGCATTAATTGAGCGCCTGTGCGCGAATCGCCGCGCCGATGGCACCGGCAAAGCGGGCTTGGGGCGAGGTGATCACCGGCGAGCCCAACAGCGCGCCCAACCGCTCCACAACGTAGGCGTTCTCGCACAGGCCTCCCGTCAGGTAGTACGGAGCACCCGCCGCCTGCCCGGCCATGGTCGCCACGCGCGAGACCACGCTGTCGATCACGCCACGCGCAATGTTCTCGCGCGGCTCACCGCGACCGATCAGGCTGATAACCTCGCTTTCGGCAAACACGGTACACATGCTAGAAATCTTAGTAGGCTCGCCGGTGCGGGCGAGGTCTGCCATCTGCTGCTGGGTAATGCCCAGGCGGTCGGCCATGATCTCCAGAAAGCGCCCCGTGCCGGCGGCGCACTTGTCGTTCATGGCGAACTTTGCCACGCGGCCGCCCTTGAGTTGGATGACCTTGGTATCCTGGCCGCCCACGTCGATCACCGTGCCCTGCTCGCCAAACAGGCGGACCGCACCGGCACCATGGCAGGTGATCTCGGTCACTACCTTGTTGGCATAGGGCACCGCGACACGGCCGTAGCCAGTCGCGACCACGCGCACGTCGTCGGCCGCCACGTCGTAGCCGGCAGCGGCAAGCTCACAGCGCAGACGCTCCGCCGCATCGACCGACGAATACCCGGTTGGCTGCACGCACGTCCACGCCACCGAACCCTCTCCATCGACCACAGCGGCCTTAGCCGCCGTAGACCCGATATCGATCCCGATCCCTATCATGGCTCTCTCCCAAACTAAACATCAAAGGTAGCGGCGCGTTCAGGCGCCTTAGCTCTAGGTTTCTCAGGTGCCGGAGGTTGCCCCGAAAGAGGAGCGCAGCGTACTTTGGTACGCAAGCGACGGTTTGAGGGGCAAGATCCGGTGCCTGAGGAAGCTAGAGGGTTTCGATGAAGGCGGCGATGCGGGTCTCGATCTGGCCCATGTCGCCGTTGCTGTAGTCGGTCTCAATCTTCATATACGGAATACCCGCACCCTCGACAGCCTCCTGCATGCGCGCACTCTCCACGTTAAAGGTGTGGCACGCCTGGAGCACGCTCTCCACTACGCCATCGACGTGATACTTCTCGCACATGGCCAGCGTGTTTTCCATACGACCGTCGTTGGGCGTCATGACCGAGCAGTTGATGTCTAGGTAGCGGTCTGCGATAGCACGCAAGATGTCGGGAGCCTCCGGGTCGATCATCATGGCCGCCGTGCGCTCGCCCGAGCAGTCGTCCATGCACACGACCACACCGCCGTTGGACTCGATGGTGCGACCGATCTTGTTGATCACGCCGCCCACCGGGCAGCCGGTGATCAGAATGCGCTTGGCATCCGCCGCGACCGGGCGCTCGCCCGCGTCGTAGGCCTCGCGCAGCTTGGCGACCTTTTGCTCCAGCTGCTGCGTATAGGCCTCGATATCAAAGCTGAACGTACCGGCAAACATGGTGCTCATCAGGTCGACGCCGCTCATGGCCGCCGGCTGGTTGGCCTGCAGTGCAAACATCTCGAGCTGGGCCGCACGCAAGCGGTTGCGACGACGGACGGCAGCGCGCAGGTCATCGTCGGTAATCGTGATGCCGTAGAAGCCCTCGAGCTCCTCCTTGAGCAGGCGGCACTCCTCGTACCAGCCTTCACGCTCGTAGGCACGATCGCGACCCTGCGGAAGATGCAGAATGTGCGTGCGCTTGAGCTCGTTGAGCAGTTCGTACATCTTCTTCTTGCCGTCGCAGGTGGTCTCGCCGATGATCATGTCGCTAAAGTACGTAAACGGGCACTTTTGCGAATAGGCAAAACCATACGTAGACTTGATGAGCGGGCACAGGTTTGCCGGCAGCACCTTCTCGGCCTCGGGGATCACCTCGTCGGACGTACCACACAGAGCCACGCTCGAGGCGCCCGCGGCATCGATAATCTCGAGCGGCGTATAGCTGCACAAAAAGCCGACCAGGCGATTACCCGCCTGCTTATAATCCTTGACGCGAATAAACGCCGCCTTGCGTTGCTCGTTGAACTCCTCAAACGTGGACGGCAACGGCTGCTCAATATTATCCGACATATAACTCCTTAACAAACCTTTTAACCAACCAAGGAAACGGCTTTCCCAGGTGCCCGAGGTTGCCGTGAAAGAGGAGCGTCGCGTACTTTGGTACGCAAGCGACGGTTTGAACAGCAAGATCGGGTGCCTGGGGAAGCCGCCGGGACGAATAGTCCTAAATGGTTTCCAAGAAAGCCTCAATCCTGGTTTGCAGTTGGCCTGCATCCTCGCCGGCGTAGTCGGTCGTGATGTGCATAAATGGAATGCCTGCCTCCTCGGCGGCCTTCTCCACGGCAAACGACTCCATCTCGTAGAGCGTGCAGAACTGCAGGGCCACGTCGACGATGCCGTCGGCGTGCAGGTCCTTGGCCATCTGGACAATGTCCTTCATACGCTGGTCGTTGGGCGTAAAGACGGCGCAGTTGATCTTAAAGTAGCGCTCGGCGATGGCATCGAGCATCTCGTCAACCGTCTCACCGGACTCGTCGACCAGGTCCTTGTAATAGCGCGAACCCGTGCAGGACTCCTCGCCTACCACAACGCCGCCGGCCTTCTCGATGAGGTTGAACAGCTTCCAGTTGGGCACGGCCATGGGCGTGCCGGTGTACAGGATGCGCTTGGTCCCCTTGGGCGCCACGCCCTCGCCGGCCTCGACACGCTGCTCGCACTCAGCCGCCATATCGTTGATGGCCCCGGTCAGACGCGGCGTGTCGTCCATAAAGGCGGCCTGAACGGTCAGCAGGCTGTCGAGACCGCTGATGGGCGCTGGGTCGGCAGCGCGCGTGGCAGCGAGGCGCTGCAGGGCGCGACGCTTCTCATTGACGGCGTGGATGGCGGCTTTCAGACGCTCAGGCGTAATCGTGACGCCACACTCTTCCTCGATCTTGGCGGCGAGCTTCTTGACCTCGGCCTTCCAGGTCACAAGCGTCGACTCGTCGTGTACGTTGGGAATATCCATGACGTACATGTTCTTTTGCGTGGCAAAGAACTCGTAGGCTTTCTTCTTGCCATCGCAGGTGTTCTCGCCCACCACCAGGTCGCTTGACTCAATGTAGGGGCAGACCTCGCCCAGCTTAAAGCCGGCAAAGCTCTTGATGAGCGGACAAGTGTTGCGCGGCAAGTGCTCCTCGACCTTGTCGGTCGCCCAATCGGCACCCGAGCACAGGCCCACGGGGATGCCGTCGCAGGCGAGCACAATCTCCTCGGGCACGTAGACGCAGAAGCTGCCCACGATCTTGGTGGCCTCGCCGGCCTCCTTCTTGTCGAGCATCTCCTTAATACGACCGCTGTGGATGTTGGTGGCGACAAAATCCAGGTAGGACGTGGACTTGGGGCGATTGTTCTGCGTCAGGAACATATCGCCGTACATCTGGCCCACGGCGCCCAGCAGCATGTCGTGGTCGGCAAGATTCATGCCGAGGCTCTCCCACATCGGATGGAAATCAAATTCTTCAGCCATAACGGTTCCCCTCTCGAACCAAAAACGGATAACAGCGGTATCGATGCACGACGGACGGCGATTGCCCGACCGTGCTCAAACCCGGAATTTTAGGGAACCTGCTTTGCGGTCGATTATTTAGTTGTGCGTCGTCTCTCCCGGAGCCGTGAACATACCTGCTCATATGCGGCTCCGAGCCATATATAGGGCACGCGCGGCAACGCGGCGAATGTATGTCGTCTGCGGCATGTGCGCACCCTCCTTTACAAGTTGAGGTCAACTATACCAACGGTCATCGACCATGCGAACACCGTTGACATTCGTACGACAGCGTCGTGTGCCGTCGTTTAATAAATAATTATCTTGATTGATAAGAGTTTGTCATTCCTCATTCGGCGAACGGCAAAAACAAAGCCGCCGAGGCTTATATTCCCCGACGGCATTACCCGGCGCTATCGACAAACCAAATGGATCCTGCTGGCATCAAAATGCATGCGCAGCGTCTCGCCTGCTTGCGGCAGCTCGTCGACAGGCATGCGCACTTTGTTGACCTTCCACTGCAGGCGCGTCGGCGCGTCGGCGCGCGGCACGTCCAACAGCACCAGGCGCTCAAAACGTGAATCGCTCACGCGGGCCACATGCAGGTCATAGCTGTTGCGACCCCGCTCGGCACGGTTGTCCACATGGAAGTAGCTCGCACGAATACCCAGGTACGCCACGTTATCGGGAACCTCACGGCCCACGTTGAAGGTCATGCCCCAGTCGAGGGCCTCAACTTCTTCGTCGCCGATCTTGCGCGCGCGGCTCGTATTCTTGCAGCCCGTCAGGCGCAGCGCAGCCAAGGTTTGCGGCCGGCGGACCACGTCCTCGACGGAGCCGATCTCCTCCATATGCCCGTCGTGCATCACACAAATGCGCTCGCACAGACGGCACGCTTCGTCGATGTCGTGGCTCACGTAGAGCACGGTACGGTTGCACACATCGAACAGGTCGAGCATGTTCTGTTCGAGCGCGCTCTTAAGATAGGAATCGAGCGCGCTCATGGGCTCGTCGAACATAAAAATGCCCGGATGCGCCGCCACCATGCGCGCAAGCGCCACGCGTTGCTGCTGACCGCCCGAGAGGCGCGCGGGGTAGCGGTCGGCAAAATCGGCCAGACCGAAAATGCCCAGATAGCGCTCGGCGAGCTTTTTGCGCGCGGCGGCGTCACCCGCATCCTTAACACCGGCGCATACGTTATCGGCCACCGTCATGTTGGGAAACAGCTGATAGTTCTGGAACAGCAGGGCGCATTTTCGCTCCTGGGGCGACAGGTTGATACCCGCCGCCGAGTCAAAAAAGGTCACGCCGTTGACGACGATCTCGCCCTCGTCGGGTGTCTCCACGCCGGCAATGCAGCGCAACGTGCAGCTCTTGCCGCAACCCGAGGCGCCCAGCAGCGCCACACGCTCCTCGCCGGCATCGAGCTGAATGTCGAGGGTAAAGCCCGGATAGCGCTTTTTGATATCCAGAACGAGCGACATGGCTTATCGACCTCCCTTTGCGACCGCGCCATCGCGCATAAGCTCGGCCAGCGCCTCGCGATCGATACGCAAGGCATTGCCGCCCACCGGGTCAAGCGAATCGCCCTGTCCGGCGAGCTCTTTGGCCTGCTTGCGCTCCGCACGGGAAAGGCCCCGCTCGCGATACTTTTGAGAATGCGCCGTGTACATGTTGATGAATAGGATGACCAGGAAGCTGAACGCTATTACGACCACGACCCAAAAGAGAGCCACCGACGTATTGCCGCCCATCCACTCAAAGTAAATCGCAATGGGAATGGTCTGCGTAATGCCGGCGTAGTTGCCCGCAAAGAACAGCGTGCAGCCAAACTCGCCCATCGCGCGAGCGAAGGCGAGCACCGTGCCCGCCGCGATTGAGGGCCAGCCGAGCGGCATCATGAGCTTGGCAAAGATGCGACGTTCGGACCACCCCAAGGTTCGCGCGGCGTCGAGCATCTGCGTGTCGAGACTCTCGAAGGCTCCGAGCGCCGTGCGGTAGACCAGCGGAAACGACACAACGACAGCCGAAATGACCGCCGCGGGCCAGGTAAAGACGATCGAGATGCCGTGCGCGATGAGCCATTGGCCCACCCCGGTCGAGCGGCCAAACAGCATGAGGAGCAGAAAGCCGCAGACCGTGGGCGGCAGCACCATAGGAATCGTAAAGACCGAATCGAGCAGGCCCTTGATGCGACTCGAGGTACCCATAGTCTTCCACGCGGCAAACAGGCCCAGTGCAAAGGCAATCACCAGGGCAAGGCCGCTCGTTTTGATAGACACCCAAAACGGGCGGTAGTCGATGCCGCCTAAAAAGGAGGCCAGAGAGGTCAAGGGCCCCTGCTCATCCCGCAACACGACAGACGATGCCTCTACCATTTGAGCGCTATCAAGCCAACGCGCGCCGCCCTTGGCATCACCCGAGGCCGATGCAATCACCACATAGCGGTCCCCATCCGCACCGCGCTCGTCAAAGCCATAGGTATAACCGCCGGCATCAAACGTTGTTTCCGCCGTAACATACCAAGGAAGATCAACGTCCCCTAGCTGCGCACCTCCCATGGAGTTTGCGCTGTCGAGCTCGCAGACGAGGGCCTTGAGACCCGATACGCACTCGTTGTCCTGCGGATCCAATCCAAACTTCTCGACCGCCTTGGGCGATATCCACACCACAACGCGATCGGCAGCAGGCGCCACTACAAGGTCCACGTCCTCGTCAACGGGAAACCGGTAGCCCTCAGGCTGGCCCTCCATGGCACGAGCAGTCCCCTTGGCCAACCGCTCAAAACCCTCAATCCCATAGGAAAGCCCATGAGCGGTCGCAGCAACTTGGGCCCCGTCCTCAGCGACCCCAGCAAACGCAAATCCCGGCACCCAGCAAAGCGCGAAGGTCAAAGCACAGGCGACAAGCATGCGGAATCTATTAAGCACGAAAAGCTCCAAGCGAATACAAGGACGAAGTGAAACACAAAACGATGGAATTATCGCGCCAAGCCGCACTACGCGGAAAGCTCAAAGCCGTACTTAGCCCAAATCTTCTGAGCCTTCTTGTTGGTCAGACAGAAGTCGATAAACGCCTTGGCCTCATCGGCGTGCTCGGAGCTCTCGGCAACGGCGCCCGGGTACACGATGGGCTTGTGCGAATCCTCGGGGCACACGAAGGCCTCCTCGATGCCGTCATAGCGGAAGATATCGGAGCTGTAGACAAAACCGGCCACGCAGTCGCCCGTAGAGACGTAAGACGCAGCGGTGCCGACCTTGTCGGCCAGGGCCACCTTGTCGGCAAGCTCGGGTGCATACTCGCCGTCGTCGCCCTCGGTGCCGGTGTAGAGACCCACAGAAGCTAAGGCCTGGTTGGCGTACTTGCCGGCGGGGACGGTCTTGGCGTCGCCGATGGCGATCTTGCCGTCCAGATTCGCGACGTCGGCGATGGCCTCGATCTTGGTGTCGGAGCCCTCAGCACGAATGATCACAAGGTCGTTGACGAACATATCCTCACGGGTGTCGGTGTCGACGAGCTCGGCGGTCTCAGCGTCATCCATGGTGCCCTTGGAAGCGGTAATGAGCACATCGACCGTGGCGCCGGCACGCATCTGCTCGACGAGATCGCCGGAGGCCTTAAACTGCGTGTCGGCAAAGGTAGTGCCGGTCTGGTCGGTGTAGAGCTCCTGGACCTCGGGCAGGGCCTTCTCGAGAGAGTTGGCAGCGAAGACCTGAAGCTCGACAGCCTTCTTGGAAGATGCCTTAGCAGAACCGGCATCGGAGCCAGTCGGCCCAGACGTCTTGTTGCCGGAGCAGCCAGCAAGCCCAAGGCCAGCAGCGACGACAGCAGAAAGAGAGACGAATCCGCGGCGAGAAACCATATCGAACATGTTCAATCCTTTCGGACCTTGTGCCCGGGTACCCGACCGCGGGCTTTATTCTGTAATTAGATTATACTTCGGTGCGAATAATGATTATGAGAAATTATTCTCTTCTGAGAATATAGTTTCAGGCATGCCTAAAGAATGCCGTCCCCTTGGGCGCAAATAAAAAGCGGAGCAGCCGTTCAGGTCGCTCCGCCGCAGGTAAATCGCTTAGTTGGTATGTCCGCCGCCCGCTGTCATCTGAGCCGCATGCTCCAGCTGGTCCGCTATGGCCTCCCAGCTTTCGCGAGCGGCCTTCGTAGAACCGGGAAAGTTTACGACAAGTGTATGACCTCGTTGCATACAAATAGCGCGCGAGAGCATGGCGCGGCGCGTCTTGGTCATCGAGTACGCACGGATCGCCTCGGCAATACCCGGCACCTCGCGATCGCAGACGGCACGCGTCGCCTCGGGCGTCACATCGCGCATCGAAAGCCCCGTGCCGCCGCAGGTGAGCACGACATTGGCGTGGCACTCATCGGCGGCTTCCACAATAGCATCACCGATCTCGCTGACGTCGTCGCGCACGACCACATGTGAGACGACCGTCCAGCCCTGCGCCTCGATAAGTTCCTCGAGTGCGGCTCCAGCCTCGTCCTGGGCAAGGTCCCGCGTATCCGAACACGTCACGATCGATATCTTCAGCTCCATAGCATTCCTCCTACAACACGGCGTCCTCAGGCAGGTCGACACGCACAACATCCACGACGTCGCCCGCCTTGAGCTCGCACGGACCTTCGTCAATACGCAGCAGGCAGTTGGCCCGCTGCATCGTGCCGAGCAACGCCGAATTCTGCGTCTTGGCCTCGGTCACCAACAGCTCACCGGTCTCGGGGTCGCGCAAAACCGTGGCGCGATCGAAGAAGCGGCGATGCTGTCGCTTTTTCACGCCGTGCGTGAGCATCGCCTGCTGCACGGGACGCGCCCCCTCGGCAAAACCGCGCATCTTGCGGATCGCCGGGCGGGCGAGCATCTCAAAGCCCACATACGCCGCCGCGGGATTGCCCGAAAGCCCCAGATACGGCTTGCCGCCGAGCAGCCCAAACGTGATGGCCTTGCCCGGACGCATCGAGATGCGGTCAAACAGCACCTCGCCCTCGCGCTGGACCAGCGCCGTCACGTAGTCGTAGTCGCCTGCCGAGGCGCCACCGCTCGTAATGACAAAATCGCACTCCTGCACGGCACGATGCACTAGCTCGGCAATCGCCCGCTCATCATCGGGCGCAATGCCGTAGAACACGGGCTCGGCGCCGGCATCGAGCGCCTCGGCCATCAACGCCGACGAGTTGGAGTCGCGAATCTGACCGCGCGCCGGTACCTTACTCGGCGTGACCAGTTCCGTCCCCAGCGAGATAATGCCCACGCGCGGAGCGGCATGCACCTTCACGCTCGCATACCCGGCGCTCGCCAGCAAGCCGGCGCCCGCCGGTGCCACAACCTCGCCGACACGCATCACGATATCGCCGGCATGCGCCTCCTCGGCGGCAGAGCGAACGTTCTCCCCTACCTTGGCAGGCGCCGAGAACCTCACACGCGAGCCCTCGTTGCCGTCGCCATCGAGCACGTCGACGATCTCGTATTTCACCACAGCATCCGCACCCTCGGGCACCGGCGCGCCTGTCATGATGCGGACAGTCTCGCCCGGGGCGATTACGCCATCGAACACATGGCCCGCGGCTTCGTGCCCCACGACGGAAAGCGTCACCGGCGCCTCGCCAGATGCCTGCGCCAAGTCCGACGAGCGCACGGCATATCCGTCCATAGCGCTGTTGGCAAACGGCGAGATGTCGATATCGGCCACCGCGTCCTCGGCCAAGGGAAGACCGACGGCCTGCCACACGGGAATCTCGACAACTTCGGTGCGATTCACGTGCGACAAGACGATCGCCTGTGCGTCCTCCAACGGAATGAGTTTCTCAGCCATATGCACCTCTAGCATGCTGCGGCGCGCAACAAAAGCGCCGATTCTTTATGTTTATCTCAGTATAATCCCTCGCCGCCTGCTCAAGACCTGGCCCGCGGCCGCGAATACATCTGTCGGCCGCAAGCCGCGAAACAAAACCAAAACCAACCTGCCGGTTTGTCACGTATGGCACGTTCTATAATGCTCGTGTTGCAACCCAAAAGAGGAACGTATGGCTTTTACCGACAAACCCGAAAGCGCAAACGAGGCGCAGGATCATTCCCAGTCGCTCGACGACGGCGGCTTTTTCTCCCTTAATGACGTCATCATGGCAGGCAGACAACAGCTCACCCGCTCCGAGCATCTCTTGGCTGCCGACACTCGCCGCAACGCCCGCAACCTACTCGCGAGCGCCAAGTTGCTCGCGCTCGTCGTCATCGTCTCGCTCGCCATGGGCGTTGCCGCTTGGGCGTTTTTGGCCTCGCTGAATATCGCGACCGACTATCGCGAGCACCACGCGTGGGTCTACGCATTGCTCCCCGTTGTGGGCATTGCCACCGCATGGGTGTACAAAAACCACGGCCTTGCTGCCAAACGAGGCAACAACCTGGTCATCGACTCCGCTCTGGGCACACGCCTCATCCATATGCGCATGGCCGTCCTCACCTTCGTCTGCTCTACGCTCACGCACCTAACGGGTGGATCGGCCGGTCGCGAGGGAGCCGCGGTGCAGATTGGCGGCACCATCGCCAGCAACATCTCGAACCTCGCCCACCTCAAAAAGCATGACCACCACGACCTCATGCTCGCCGGCATCTCGTCGGCCTTTGGCGCCGTATTCGGTTCGCCCCTTGCTGGAGCTTTCTTTGGCATGGAGATGTGCTTTATCGGCAAGATCGACTACACCGCGGGCATCTACTGCCTGGTCGCCTCGTTTACCGGCTACTTTACGTCGCTTGCCTTGGGAACCGAGTACGAGGCGAATGTCATCGCCAGCGTTCCCAACATGACACCACGGACGGTTGTCATCGTTGTTATCAGCGCCATTATCTTCGGCCTGACGGCACGCCTCTTTGCCTGGTCGGTTCGAACCGTCAAAAGCCTGTACAGTCGCTTTATCACCAATTACCTCGTCCGCGCACTCATAGGCGCACTCGTGGTTTTGGCCGCCTATGCCCTCCTCGACGCCTGGAACTACGCCGGCCTTTCCACGTGGCTTTCCGGCGCCGGATTTGCAGGCAACACCACCCTGGCGGACGCAGCCATCAAGTTGGTCGTCACAGCGCTTACCCTGGGCGCGGGCTTCCAAGGCGGCGAGGTCACGCCCCTGTTTGGCATCGGTGCGGCACTCGGTGGCTGGATCGGTTGCCTTACCGGGCTTGACCCCAGTTTTCTGGCGGCTCTCGGCATGCTCGGCGTGTTCTGCGCCGGCCTCAACGTGCCCATCACCACCTGCATGATGGCCATCGACCTGTTCCACGGCACGGCCGCCGGGTTCTTTGTCATCGTGGCCTTTATCAGCTACCTAACCGGCGGACACCGCGGCGTGTACCCCGCTCAGCGCATCATCTCACCCAAGCGCCGTTCGCTTATTGTGGATGAGGGCGGTACGGTAGCGGATGCTATCGAGCGCCACAACGACCTGATAGAGTAGATGTAATAATCGCCGTGCAGCCACAATCGGGGCAACGTAACCCGAGCGCGACCGCACCGTCATGTCACACGCCGGGAGTCGCCCCATGCACGCAACTGATTTTGGTCGCACGCTCATCATCGCCAACCCAGCCGCCCAGTCGGGTGCGGCACGCGAAGTTGCCGAGCGCCTACAACGCTTTTTGGACATGACTGCACGCGCATCCCAGTTTGACCTGGTGTTGACCGAGCGTATGGGACACGCCAAGGAGCTGGCCGCACAGGCTCAGGGCTATCGCACCGTTATCGCACTCGGCGGCGATGGCGTGATTCACGAGGTCGTCAACGGGCTTATGACGCAAAAGGAGGACGCCCGCCCCGCTCTTGCCGTCCTGCCCGTGGGCTCCGGCAACGATTTTGCCCAGACGCTCGGCATCGACGATTTCTCCGGCAAGGATTTTGGCGCGCTGCTCACCTGCGAGCTGCAGCGTCAGGATATCGGGCGCATTCGCTCGTGGAGCCCTTCGAGCGGCAGCGGCGAGGCTACCGTTGAGTACTACGACCAGACGCTCTCGGTCGGCATCGATGCTGCCATCGGCCTTAGCACCACCGAGCTGCGCAAAAAGACCGGCTTGACGGGCGCGCCGCTCTACACCTTCTCGGGACTTGAGCAGTTTGGCCTACGCTATCGCAACTATCCTATGACAGTCAGCTTTGACGGCGCGCCCACAGAGCGCGTGAGGGCGATCATCATGGCGATACAGCTGGGCCCCACGTATGGCTCGGGCTATCGCATCTGCCCCGATGCCGACCCCTGCGACGGCATACTCGACGTCTGCTACGCCTGCGGCCCCGTCCCCCGTGCGGTCGCCCTACCCATGTTCCTTTCGGCCAAGGACGGTCACCACACCAAGCTGCCGCCGGTACGCATGCGCCGCTGCCGCCATGCCGAGTTCACCTTTGAGGAGCCCGACTACCCCATCCAGGCCGACGGCGAGCCCGTTGTCGCCTCGCGCATCGAGGTCGACATCCTTCCCGCCGTCCTCGAGGTCTGGCACCCAACCCGCTAACCCCACCTAAGTTGCGGTGAAATAGGGACTGTTTATGCAGCTAAAGCCGCAAAACAGTCCCTATTTCACCGCAACTTATTGAGAAGGTCATTCCTCCCCGCCCGGTTTGCGGCGGTTGGCCTTTTTAATCGCGTTGAAGTGCTTGTCATTGAGCCTGCGCTGGCGAGAGCGCAGAGGCACCTTAGTCTTTACGCGTCGGCGCGGTGGACGCCCGCGACGCTCCAGCTCAGCGCGCAGCTTACGCAGGCAGCTCGCGCGATTCTGAAACTGACTACGGCTCTCGCGCGCCGTCACAACAATCCCCGTGGGCCCATGCTTCATACGCACCGCCGAGTCCGTCGTGTTCACGCCCTGTCCGCCCGGACCTGTCGCGCGAAACACCTGCACCTCGCAATCTCGCGCCAACTCCTCGACCGACATCTCGGCATAGCGCGCATACTCGCGCCATCCCATCTTGTTCTCATCCATATCAACACCTCCCCTCATAAAAAATGTGACAAAGGGAAAGTCCCTTTGTCACATCGCATACCAATCGCTTGTGTTGCGCGCTTAGGCGAAGGTGATCTCGCCGGTATCGCAGTCCATATCGGCGATACGGGCTAGGCTTTCAACGCGGAAGCCGCGCTCGCGGAGCTTATCGCCACCGCCCTGGAAGCCCTTCTCCACCGCAATGCCAATGCCGGATACCTCGGCACCTGCAGCCTCGCAGATCTTGATAAGACCCTCGAGCGCGCAGCCGTTGGCCAAAAAGTCGTCGATGATCAGGACCTTGTCGCCCTCGGACAGGAAGCGTTTGCCAACGATGACCGGGTACTCCTTCTGCTTGGTAAAGGAGTAGATGGTCGTGGCGTACTGCTCGCCGTCGAGGTTGATGGACTGTGCCTTCTTGGCAAAGACCACCGGCACGCCGCCAAAATGCTGAGCCGCGATGCAAGCCATACCAATGCCCGAAGCCTCAATCGTCAGGATCTTGTTGATCTCGACATCCTTGAACAGACGGGCCCACTCGGCACCCATGTGGTCGAACAGCTCAACGTCGCACTGGTGGTTGAGGAAGGCATCAACCTTAAGGACGTTACCGGCCTTTACGATGCCGTCATGGCGAATACGATCCTCAAGCTCCTGCATGGCGCAACCCCTTCTCGCGGCAAGGATACCGCGCGATTAATAAACGTTGTTCGATAGTCTACCACGGACCGACCCCCGCCCGCCCCACAAGCCGCATCGCACCACAAACCAGTCTTTTTGGGACGGCGCGGATACGTGGCAGGCAGCCTCCCAACACGCTAATGGCGGGCGCGCATCTTCACCAAACGCACCATGGCGAGCGCAAAGCCCACTGCCGCCACAGTCATGAGCACATAGAATACCGAACGAAAACCAAACAGGAACACATCCGGACGACCTGCAACAATACTGGTCACGGCCTCACCCATCGCCACGCTCATCTGCCCATACAGAATATGCGACGCCGCCGTAATACCCACTGCCATACCCGCATAGCGCGCCAGGCTACCCAGGCTGCCCGCAAAGCCGAGCGCTTCGCGCGGAGCCGAACCCATATACAGCGAGTTATTGGGGCTCTGGAAAATCGATGTACCGCACGACATAAACGCGACACAGCACACGATCACAGGGATAGAAGAGTGCTCATCGAGCGTGCTAACCGCAAAGAGGCCGCACACGTACACGCCCAGGCCGACTGCCGTAGGGCCCTCGCAGCCAACACGGTCCGAAACCGTACCCGAAAGCGGGCCGATAAAGGCATTCACCATCGGCAGCGCCAAAAAGAGCAATCCGGAAATGTCGGAACCAAACCCATGGGCGTCCTGAAAATAGAACGGCAGGATAAACTCGGATGCGCCAATACCAACGAACACGATGAGCATGCAGGCGAGGTTGATGGTGAAGGCCGAATTTGCAAAGCAGCGACGAGCGGCCTCGATCAGGGACATGGGGCGCTCGCCAGCCTCCGGCTTAACATGTGGCAGCGTATAGAGCCCCACGATAAACGAGATGACGCCAATGGGCAGGTTGATGAGGAAGATACTCTCCCAGGGAAAGCTTGCCACCAGCACGCCACCCAGCACGGGGCCACACATCATGCCGAGGGCCACGAAAGTCGCGAGAATACCCATGGCACGACCGCGCTCGCGCGCCGGAAACGACTCGGTGATGATACCCATGTTGTTGGCCATGGCCGCCGCGCAGCCGACGCCCTGCACAATGCGTGCCAGAATAAGAACTTCGAGCGAACTCGAAAGGCCGCAAAGCAGCGAGCCAGCCGTAAAAACGATTACGCCCAGCTGGAATACGCCCACCTTGCCGCGCACGTCGCCCAAGCGGCCAAACGGCAGCATAGCCACGCATGTCGCAAGCAGGTACACCGAGCTCACCAGCTGGATGCGGTCGAGGCCCACGCCCAGCTCCTTTTGCATCACGGGCAACGCCACGGTCACGACGGTCGAATCCAGACACGACATAAACGTCATGATGAGCACGGTAAACAGAATCGCCCATTTGTTCTTGCCATGGGTGTCGCCCTCAAGGGCAATGTGCTCGCGGCGCAGCTGCTCTGCAGTTTTCTCCATATCCATCCTTTCGAGTGGCCCAACGCAAAAAACGGGGCCCCAATCGCCTGCAAACAGCCGCGATTGGGGCCCCGCCTACGGAATCGGAACGAAAGGTCGCCGAAGCTTTCTGCCAGCATCGGCGCCTTGTGCGAACGCTAGCCTAGCACTGCTCGAGCGCCTGCTCAAGGTCGGCAATCAGATCGGCCGTGTCCTCGAGGCCGCACGACAGGCGCACCATGTCGGCGGAGATGCCGCAGGCGATGAGCTCCTCATCGTTCATCTGACGGTGCGTGGCGTTAGCGGGATGCAGGCAGCAGGTGCGAGCATCGGCCACATGCGTGGCGATCTGGGCGAGTTTAAGGCTCTTCATAAAGGTCTCGGCCGCCGCGCGACCACCGTTAAAGCCAAAGCTCACGACGCCGCAGGTACCGTTGGGCATGTACTTCTGAGCCAGGTCATAGTACTTATCGCCCTCCAGGCCCGGATAGCTCACAAAGCGCACCTTGGGATGGCTCTGCAGGAACTTAGCAACGGCCAGGCCGTTCTCACAATGACGCGGCATACGCACATGCAGGCTCTCGAGCGAGCTATTCAGGAAAAACGCCGCCTGCGGGTTCTGCATGGGGCCGAGGTCGCGCATGAGCTGAGCGGTTGCCTTGGTAATGAAGGCACCCTCGCGACCGAACTTCTCGGCATAGGTCACGCCGTGATAGCTCTCGTCGGGCGTGGTGAGACCCGGGAACTTGTCTGCATGGGCCATCCAGTCAAACTGGCCGTGGTCGACGATCACGCCACCCAGGTAGGCCGCATGCCCATCCATGTACTTGGTGGTAGAGTGCGTGACGATGTCGGCGCCCCACTCAAAGGGACGGCACATCACGGGCGTCGGGAAGGTGTTGTCGACCATCAGCGGCACGCCGTGGTCATGCGCGGCCTTGGCAAAGCGCTCAATATCGAGCACGGCAAGGGCGGGGTTGGCAATCGTCTCGCCAAAGACGAGCTTGGTATTGGGCTCAAAGGCTGCCTCCAGCTCCTCATCGGTGCAGTCGGGGGCGACAAACGTGCAAGTCACGCCCATGCGGCCCATGGTGTGGGCGAGCAGGTTATACGTACCGCCGTAGATAGCAGAGCTCGCGACCACGTGATCACCGGCACCGGCCACGTTAAAGATCGCGAGGAAGTTCGCGGCCATGCCCGAACTCGTGAGCATCGCAGCGGTGCCGCCCTCCATCTCGCAGATCTTGGCGGCGACCAGATCGCACGTGGGATTCTGCAGACGGCTGTAGAAGTAGCCCGACTCCTCCAGGTCAAACAGCTTGCCCATGTGCTCGGACGTGTCGTATTTCCACGTGGTGGACTGGTAGATGGGCACCTGGCGCGGCTCCGCATCGCCCGGATGATAGCCGCCCTGAACGCACGTGGTACCGATAGTCTGCTCGCACATATCCAACTCCCTTACTTGGGTTTTGTTTTATTCGGTTCACAATACCGCTACCCCGCACCCCTCTCAACCCATCCCGCCGATAGGTTATGGGACAAATTAATTGGGACAAATTAAACAGGTTTATTTGTCCCAAATCTTAAGAAAGTGTTCGATGGCGAAAAACAATGAGATATGCACTGCGGTCTCGATAAGCGAATGCGCCAGCAAGGGTACCATAGGCGGGTACACCGCAATCAAGGAGACACCGATGAAGCAGATTGATACCACTCAGCTCAACACTGCCACCTGCCAGGCTCAGGCTGCCGAATACCACGCCCGTGGCTTTAACTGCGCCCAGGCCGTCGCCTGCACGCTCGCGCCCGCTGTCGGGCTCGACCCCCAGGTCGCCTTTACCCTCACCGAGGGCTTTGGCGCCGGCATGGGCGGTATGACCGAGACCTGCGGCGCCATCTCGGGCGCCGTGGCCATCATGGGCTTTGTAATGAGCGATGGCATGGAAAACCCGAAGACCAAGGGCCAGACCTACAAGCTGTCGCGCGAGATTGCCAAGCGCTTTGGCGAGAAGAACACGACGACCGTCTGCGGCACGCTCAAGGGCATCGGATCGGACAAGGGTCCGCTCCGCAGCTGTCCCGGTTGCATCGACGATGCCGTCGAAATCGCCTGTGATGTACTAAAGCAGCTCGCCGAGTAAACGGCAGCGACATAAAACGACGGTCGATGTGCTTGGGATCCGTCCAAAAGCACGCCGGCCGTCGCCGTTAGAACTCGGCAAATTCGGGAGTGCTGACCTCAATCTCCTCGCGCCCCGCCATAAGCTCGCGCATCTTAGCGCAAAACGACTCCTGCTCCCCCGCCTTAAACACCAAATGAAGTGTCACGGCATCCGCGTACTCGGTATCCGAAACCTTGGCACCGGAATCCTGGGCCAAGCGAAGCACCTGCTGATACTGCGGATAGGCCACATGCACGTCAACAGGCACGACACTCGTCATCTCGACGATCTGCCCAGCCTCCTGAGCCGCGGCCACCGCCGCTTGCGTCGCCGCAGTATAGGCGCGAACCAGGCCGCCCGGCCCCAACAGCGTGCCGCCAAAATAGCGCGTCACTACGCAGCAAACATTTTTGAGCTCCGCACCGCGCAACACCTCGAGCGTCGGCATACCGCTCGTGCGGCTCGGCTCACCATCATCGCTCTGGCGCTCGCGTCCATCGACCAAAATCCACGCGGGAACATTGTGTCGAGCGTCGTAATGACGCTTGCGAACCATCTCGATAAAGGCATTCGCCTCGTCCTCGGACTCAATATGGACCAGCTGGGCAATAAACCGGCTCTTGCGGTCCACAAACTCGCCCGAAGCCTCAATATTCGATTGCAGAGTAAAATATCTGTCCAACAAAGCCCCTCAACAAAATAAAGCGCAGCAACGAACAGCCTCAATAATACGATAACCCTAGTAAAAAGAATGGCAACGCCGATGATTCCGTCAACGAAAGCGAGAACCCGTCAGCGCGAGCAAGGTGCCTTGAAAGCCGAGGGCATTGACCTTATGGTCATGCCCGAAGGTTTGAAAGGCAGATTGCCGCGCTGACGGGTTCGCAGCGTCAACAAAGTGCCGAGTGGGCCGATAAGCCGGGTTCTGTCGTGAACGGTCATTTATCTTGTCTGCACGTTACCATGCAGCTCCACGCACGCTACCCGAACGCGGACCGGGCCGGCCCATAGCGTTCCTATTCGCGCTTGCTCCGGATGGGGCTTGCCAAGCCGCCGTGTTGCCACGACGCTGGTGGTCTCTTACACCACCGTTTCAGCTTTTCCCTTTACGCCTTGCGGCGCAGGTGGGAGTCTTCTTTTCTGCGGCGCTTTCCGTCGGATCACTCCGCCCGGCCGTTAGCCGGCATCCCGCCCTCTGGAGCCCGGACTTTCCTCACGCGTACTGCATGCAGCACATCGCGCGACCGTCTGGCCCACTCAGCAGTGCAAGAGTGTAGCACACCGTTACCGCAGGCAATGGCACAACGCAAACGCTCGACACGATAAACCAAGAACCGCCATGCGCTACAATGGTCCTGTCGATGGGCAACGTCGTCAGTCGAGACGCGACCGCGCTCCGCACCCCTCCGTCTACTCGGTGTGTTCCCGCCTCCTCCCCGAGGCGGGATGTCGGCTTTTTTCATGCACCGACAATCCAATAGCCTGTGGACAGCCCGGCAGCATTGCGCATCTCGGCGCCAAATGCAAAAAGGGACCCGTCCATTACAGACGGATCCCTTAAAACAAGTGATCGTCAAACCGATTTACTCGGCGTCGGTCTCCTCGTCCTTCTTCTCGGAAGGCAGCGGGGTAACCTCGATCTCGACGCCCAGAGTCTCAGCAGCAGACTTCATGGACAGGGAGATACGACGACGGTCGAGATCGATCTCCATGACCTTGACCTGAACCTTGTCGCCCACGTGGGTGACCTGAGAAGGCTGATCGACGTGCTTGTTGGCCATCTCGGAGATGTGCACCAGGCCCTCGATGCCCTCGCCCAGGTCGACGAAAGCGCCGAACGGGACAAGCTTGGTCACAGTGCCCTCGACGATAGCGCCGACGGGATACTTCTTGACCAGTGCGCGCCACGGATCCTCGGTGGTCTGCTTGAGACCCAGGGAGATGCGCTCGCGGTTGAGATCGACGTCGAGAACCTCGACCTCGACCTCCTGGCCGACCTTGACAACCTCGGAAGGATGGTTGACGTGGTTCCAAGAGAGCTCGGAGATGTGGATGAGGCCGTCGATACCGCCGAGGTCGACGAAGGCGCCGAAGTCGACGATGGAGGAAACGGTGCCCTGGAGACGCATGCCAGACTTGAGCTTGGACAGGATCTCGGAGCGCTCGGCCTTACGGGACTCCTCAAGCACGACGCGACGGGAGAGGACGACGTTGTTGCGGTTGCGGTCCATCTCGATGACGCGGGCCTCGATGCGGGTACCCATGTAGGAGGTGAGGTCCTTGACGCGACGGAGGTCGACGAGGGAAGCGGGCAGGAAGCCACGCAGGCCGATGTCGAGAATCAGGCCGCCCTTGACAACCTCGATAACCTCGCCCTCGACGTTCTCGCCGGAGTTGAACTTCTCCTCGATGCGGTTCCAAGCACGCTCGTACTCGGCACGCTTCTTGGACAGGACCAGACGACCGTCCTTGTCCTCCTTCTGGAGAACGAGGGCCTCGATGGGATCACCGAGTGCAACGATGTCTGCAGGGTTAGCGTCCTTGCGGATGGACAGCTCGCGGACCGGGATAACGCCCTCGGACTTGAATCCGATGTCAACGAGCACCTCGTCATGCTCGATCTTAACGACAGTGCCGTTAACGAGATCGCCCTCATCAAAGTCGGTAATCGTACCGTCGATGAGGTTGTTCATCTCCTCCTCGTTGACATCGTCAAGAGAGAAAATGGACGAGTTCTGAATCTCACTCAAAGGTGGACCCCTTTCGAACTACGGGGCCCCGATTGCTAGGACCTACAGAAGGGTGCGACAAGCACACAACGTTTAGGAACACTCGGGAGCCGACAGATACTAATGTGACGCTTATGCAATCACGTTCGTATAGGTTACGGGGAAATCACTTCGATTTCAAGCGTGAACTGCCATTTTTTACTCGTATGGAGACTTTTTCGCAATCTTGTGAACGACTGTCTCCACAAGCTGACGATAAGCAGTTGGGCATACGGCTTTGGAGTAAAGTATCCCAGACATACGATTCTGAAACGATTTATCGAGAAAGGTGCCCGCGTGCTCAAAGCAGTCGTTTTCGATATGGACGAGACGCTTCTTAGCATCAACCTCAACGCGTTCATCCTTCGCTATTTTAAGGATGTCTCGTCGATGCTTGCAGATATCGGACGACGCAGCCGCGGCGGCACGATGGCGCGCCTCGGCACGATTCTGGTCGACCTCAACGCCAATCGCCGAAGCGGCACGGACAATCGCACCAATCTTGAGTTCTACCAAGAAGAAATTGAGCGCCGGTGCGGTATTTGCCTCTCAGACCCACTCATCTACGAGGCGTTTACCTACTACGATCGTGAAGTCCTGCCGTACAAGAACGATGACATGATCAATGCGAAAGCCATGCCGGGTGCACACGCCGCGCTCGAGGCGGTACAGAACGCGGGCCTGCGCTGCGCGCTCTTTACGAACCCCAGCTTTCCGCAGGGGGCCATCGAGTGCCGCATGGGCTGGGGCGACATGGCCGACGCCCCCTTTGAACTCGTGACGCACATGGGAAACGCCACCCGCTGCAAGCCCGATGCCACCTACTATCTAGAGCAGCTTCAGGTGATGGGACTCGAGCCTCATGAGGTCCTCATGGTGGGCAACGACCCCAAGCGCGACTTCCCCAGCCCCGTCTGCGGTATTCAAACCGCCTATGTGGGCCAAGGCAAACCAAGCCGAGCCACCTGGCACGGAACCATGGAAGACTTCGCCCGCGACTTCAACGCCGTAGTAGAAGCCTTCTATGAGCACCAAGTAGCCGACGAACTGTCATAGGACCCCTCGCTCCAAACAAAATAACGCCGCAGGTTGAGCATAAGTCAGCGAAAACGCCCCTAAGCGAGCAATGTGCCTTGAAAGAGGAGGGCATAGGCCTTCTGGCCATGCCCGACGGTTGAAAGGCAGATTGCCACTTAGGGGCGTTTGCAGCGTCGACTGGTTACGCGGTTTGGTAAAACCGCGTAACTAACAAACTCGAGTTTTGCCGATCATAATGTTTAGGATCTCGACGTCGGTGTCCTTCATGCCCACACGGCCCACGTAGCCCATGCTGGCGATTGTCTGCTCGACGGTATCCTGGATGAGGCCCTCGCCGGCGCGGAAGCCGCGACCCTGCATGGCCATATCGTGACCCAGAATCGCCGCATCAACGGCAGCGGAAATCTTGGCGGCGCAGCTTGCCTTGGCGCCATCGCACACGATGCCGCCCACGTTGCCGAGCGTATTGGAGACCGTCGCGCCAATCTGCTCGCGCGTGCCACCGCACAGCCAGGTAATCGCGGCACCGGCACCACACGCGGCGCAAATAGCACCGCAAAACGCCGAGAGCGCACCAATATAACTCTTGATATGCACAGCGATAAGATCGGACAGCATCACGGCGCGCACCAGGCGCTCGTGGTCGCAGCGCAGGTACTCGGCATACTCCATGACGGGTAATGCGCAGGTAATGCCCTGATTGCCCGAGCCGCACACAATGGCAACCGGCAGCGCGCAACCGTTCATGCGGGCGTCGGACCCGGCGGCCGCACGGGCACGGGCACGGCAGGCGACGTCATCGGCACGAGCACCCAGCAACGTACGGCCTACCTCGGCGCCCCAAGCGTGCGCGAGGCCCTCGGCACTGATCGCACCGTTCAGCTCAATCTGGCGCTCAACGGCCGCGCGGGCGCTCTCGATGTCGCCGCCCTCGATAAAGTCGATGATGGACTCGATCGACATGGGCGTGTCGGCGTTATCTGCCGCGCGCTCGGCCACGACGCGCTCGGCGCAGGCGGCGCACTCCCCCGCCGACTTGCCGCACACCGGAATACCGTCGAGCGTATGGCACGTGACATTGGTGTGGTGGTCGGTAATCTCGACGACCGCGGTATGGCCCCCGGCTGTGGCAGTCACCTTGATGTAGAGGTTGGGTACACCCTCGACAAGCGACACATCGCAGTAATCAGCATCGGCGAGGAGCTCGGCCACGCGAGCACGATCTTCGTCGTTAACGCACTCGAGCACCTCGAGCGCGCTCTTGGCGTCACCGCCCACGGCACCCAGTACGGCCGCTGCTTCAATACCGTGCATGCCGCCCGAGTTGGGCACGGTCACGCTCTTAACGTTCTTGATGATGTTGCCCGAGCAGGCAACGTCCATATGATCGGGTTCGCAACCGAGTGTCTGGCTCGCCAGCGCCGCTGCATAGGCAACGGCAATAGGCTCGGTGCAGCCGAGCGCACAGACAAGCTCGCGGTTCAAGACATCGCAAAAAGCGGCATCGCGAATGGAATCGGTAGGCATAGGTATCTCCTGCTTACATAACGGACTGGACTCTCGATAATAGTTAGCTCTTTTATTTGATAACAATGCATCAAAAACCGCAACCATGGTTCCGACGGACGGCGTTCAAGCGCAATCCGACGGCATTCATTCATGAAAAGCCGGTCTTGTTGCATGCTAAAGCGTTTGACCAAAAAACGCCCGAGCGTTTACACAAAAGTCGCGCTATCATGCAGTCGAACGCGGTAAAACCTTTAGCAATTCCGCCGCACGGACCAGAGAGGAACCACTCATGAAGATTGGTATCGGTAACGACCACGCCGCCGTCGAGCTCAAGAACATCATTTCCGAGCACCTGAAGGAGCGCGGCTGTGAGGTCGTGAACTTTGGAACCGACACCTCCGAGAGCTTTGATTACCCCATCGCCGGCTACAAGGTGGGTAAGGCCGTTGCCAACGGCGACGTCGACCTGGGCATCCTGATCTGCGGCACCGGCGTCGGCATCAGCCTGGCTGCCAACAAGGTGGAGGGCGTTCGCGCCGTCGTGTGCTCCGAGCCCTTCAGCGCCAAGCTCTCGCGCATGCACAACAATACCAACGTGCTCGCCTTTGGCGCCCGCGTCGTGGGCTCCGAGCTCGCCAAGATGATTGTCGACGAGTGGCTCGACGCCGAGTTTGAGGGCGGTCGTCACGAGCGTCGCGTCAATCTCCTCAACGAGATCGACCAGACGCGCGGCCTTAAGATCGTCGACGAAGCCTAAAGATTCACAAAGCCATACGCTAACGCCAGCCCCCGCCCGGAAGAAACATCCGGACGGGGCTCTTTAGTAGATTTGTGGGCGTTTACCAAAATCTACTGGAATAAAAAGGGCGCCGCGGATGGAGTTCCGCAGCGCCCAAGCCACACGCTAACAGCTTTAAGGAGTCAAAGCTGGTTTAGCCAAAAAAGCGCTTGATCTCGATCTCGGCGTTCTCCAGGCAGTCGGAGCCATGGATCACGTTGGCGTTGACATCGACGGCAAAGTCGCCGCGAATGGTGCCGGGAGCGGCATCAAGCGGGTTGGTGGCGCCCATAAGGGTGCGCATCTTGGAGACAGCGGAGAGACCGGAAACGACCATCTTGACGACCGGACCGCTCGTCATAAAGTCACACAGACCGCCAAAGAAGGGCTTATCGGCCAGATGAGCATAGTGCTCCTCGACGGTGGCGCGCTCAAGCGTGGTCATCTCCATGCGCTCGATAACAAGGCCGCTGCGCTCGATACGAGCAACGATCTCGCCGATCTTGCGATCGCGCACGGCGTCGGGCTTAATCATGATGAAGGTCTTCTCGATAGCCATAAGGTAGCCTTTCAAGTAGGTTCGCGCGTGCCCAAGTCCCATTCCGGCACCCGCCTGGACTGCATCGTAACAGAGTTCTAGCTGCAGTTAAACAAAAAGCCGTTTATTGAAGCGTTATTATTTATTGAAGCGCTCCATATGTGTCACTTCTGTTCCGAAGCCCGACTAGAGTACCATCCGCCCCACTTCCAACTGCACCGAACAGAACAGACGGTCGATTGCCGCCCGTGAACGCACCCCCTTCACAACCTGCGCAAATGTCCTACAAAAGTTCTCGACAAGCTCCTTCCTTCTCTATAACAAAACGGGCGCCTACCGTAGCGGGCACCCGTAAAGGCAAGATATGATGAACGCACCAGACAGACGCATCCAATAAGCTAATTAGCTCCGTGGCCCATCTCGACGACCTTAGTCAACGAGCCAAACACACCCTCATCGGCCGCAAGCTGCGCTTCGGCGCGCCCCAACTGCACGGCAACGGCGGCGGGAGCGGTGCCGCCCTCGGTCGTGCGTGCGGCGACAATCGACGGGATGTCAAGCGCCTCGGTAATATCGCGCTCAAAGAGCGGGCTTGCTTCCTGGAACACCTCAAACGGCAGGTCCTCAAGATTGCAGCCGCGCTTCTCACACATCAGGACCAAATGCCCCACCACGGCGTGCGCCTCGCGGAACGGCAGACCACGCTTAGCCAGGTAGTCGGCAACGTCGGTGGCGGCAAGGTGCCCCACGCTGCACTCGCGCGCCATGGCGCCCTCGTTGACGGTCCAAGTCGAAATCATACCGGCCATAACCGACAGGCACTGCATGAGCGTGTGGGCGGTATCGAGCGCGCCCTCCTTGTCCTCCTGCAGGTCCTTGTTATAGGCCAACGGCAGACCCTTCATGGTCACCAGCAGCTGGACCAGGTTGCCGTACACGCGACCGCTCTTGCCGCGAATAAGCTCGGCAAAGTCGGGGTTTTTCTTCTGAGGCATGATGGACGAGCCGG
>CABRZS010000020.1:0-35699 GCA_902475525.1 uncultured Collinsella sp. | reverse complement strand
GGCTGGTGCCCTTCCTCGGAGAAGTTCGCGAAGCCCACTTCTCCGAGGAAGGGCACCAGCCCGGAGGCGGCCCCAGCGCGAGACCGTCCCGGATGCCTATCTACTCGTTGTCGCCGGCAGTAAGCTGCGTTGCGGAGAGCGCGCCGTCGGCTGCTGTTGCGGCTGCGGCGTCGGGCCAGACCCAGTCGGTGAAGGCCGGGTGGTCGTAGCCCTCATCGCACGCGAACTCAAAGGCCTCGGTGCGGAATGCCTCCCACTTATCAATCTGCTCGGCAAACTTATCGGCGTCGACCATGCGCAGCACGTCGGCGGCCAGTGCCCAGCGGTCCATGTTGTTCAGGCGCAGCATGTCGAACGGCGTTGTCGTGGAGCCTTTCTCCTCGTAGCCGTGGACGCGGAAGGCATCGTGGCCGGGGCGGTTCCAGATCAGGCGGCGAATCGTGCCGGCATAGGCGTGGAACGCGAAGAGGACAGGCTTCTCGCCGCAGCCGAACAGCTCAGCCCAGCGCTCGTCGCTGAGAGCCTGGTCGTTCTCGCAGACGTTCTGAATCTTGAGCAGATCGACCACGTTGACGAACCACACCTTGATGCCCAGCTCGCGCAGCATGTCGGTTGCAGCCAGAGCCTCAAGCGTCGGCACGTCGCCGCAGGTGGCGACCACGACGTCGGCCTCGGCGAGCGAATCGGCGGTCGATGCCCACTCCCAGGTCGCAACGCCCTCGGCGAGCTCCGCCTTGGCCTCGTCGACCGTCTGGAAGGTCGGGGCAGGCTGCTTGCCGCAGAAGATGGCGTTGACGCAGTCGGTGGACTGGTAGACGCGCTCGGCCACGGCGAGAGCCATGTTAGCGTCGGCCGGATAGTAGGCGTTTACGATGTGCGTGTCGTTGGCCTTGTTGAGCAGCAGGTCGATAAAGCCGGGGTCCTGATGAGAGAAGCCGTTGTGGTCCTGACGCCAGACGTGGCTCGACAGCAAAATGTTAAGGCCGCTGATGGGGGCACGCCACGGAATCTCGCGCTTGGTAGCCTCGAGCCACTTGCAGTGCTGGTTGACCATGGAGTCGACCACATGGACAAAGCTCTCGTAGGAGCTCCACACGCCGGAACGGCCAGTGAGCACGTAGGCCTCGAGGAAGCCCTCGCATTGGTGCTCGGACAGCTGCTCGACGACCTTACCGGAGCCTGCCAGCAGCTCGTCGTTGGCCTCGTCCTCGTAGAAGCCGGCGTCCCACTGCTTCTTGGTCACCTTGTAGGCAGCCTGCAGACGGTTGGACGCGGTCTCGTCGGGACCGAAGATGCGGAAGTCATCCATGTTATTGGCCAGAACGTCGGCAGTGTACTCACCAAAGACGCGGGCGGCCTCGGTAGAGCCCCAGCCATGACCCTTAGTTGCGACGGGGACCTCGTGGGCATGAATATCGGGCAGCTCGAGCTCGCGGCGCACCTTACCGCCGTTCGCGTTGGGGTTGGCGCCGATGCGCAGCTCGCCGGTCGGCATAAAGGCCGTCACCTCGGGGCGCACCTGACCCTCGGGCGTAAAGAGCTCCTCGGGCTTGTAGGAGCGCAGCCACTCGCGCAGCACGCGGAAGTGCTCGTGGGTGTCCTTGGCACTCGCCAGCGGCACCTGATGCGCGCGCCAGGAGTCCTCGGTCTTCTTGCCGTCGATCTGCTTGGGGCAGGTCCAGCCCTTGGGCGTGCGGAACACAATCATGGGGTAGGCCGGGCGGACCACGGTCTCGCCTGCGGCGGCCTGGGCCTGCGCGGTTGCCTTGATGTCACAGATCTCATCGAAGACCTGCTCAAACAGGGCAGCGAAACGCGCATGAATGCTTGCGTGGCTCTCGTCGTTAAAGCCGGCGACAAAGAAGTGCGGCTTATAGCCCATGCCCTCAAAGAACTTGGTGAGCTCTTCGTCGGACACGCGGGCGAGGATGGTGGGGTTGGCGATCTTGTAGCCGTTGAGGTGCAGGATCGGCAAAACGATACCGTCGGTTGCCGGGTTCACGAGCTTGTTGGATTGCCAAGAGGTCGCGAGCGGGCCGGTCTCGGACTCGCCGTCGCCCACCACGGCCACGGCCAACAGGCTCGGGTTGTCCATGACGGCACCGTAAGCGTGGCTGAGCGTGTAGCCGAGCTCGCCGCCCTCGTGGATGGAACCGGGCGTCTCGGGCGCAAAGTGGCTCGGGATGCCGCCGGGATAAGAGAACTGGCGGAAGAACTTCTGCAGGCCGGCCTCGTCATTGGTGATGTCGGGGCGAATCTCGCGGTAGGTGCCGTCGAGCAGCGACTGAGCAGTACCGGCGGGGCCACCGTGACCAGGGCCCATCAAGAAGATAGCATTCTGGTTGTGGTCGGCGATCAGTCGATTGACGTGGCCGAACAGGAAGTTGATGCCGGGCGTGGTGCCCCAGTGGCCAACCAGGCGGTGCTTAACGTCCGGACGACCGAAGTCGCGCACCTCACCGGTTTTCTCGTCGACAAAGTCGGGGCGCATTAGCGGGTTAGAGCGAAGGTAGATCTGACCGACGGACAGATAGTTCGATGCGCGCCAATACAGGTCGACGCCCTCGAGCTCGGAAGCCGGCACCTCGTGGCCCAGCTTTTGCCACGGCGTCCCCAGTGTTTTAGCCATTGTTTATGTCCCTTCGCTGTGCGGTCACCCTCCAATACGGCAACCTTTCGTTGGGACCAGTATATTTGCTAAAACGTTTTATCATGGTGAAAAAACGTTTTACCACCCTTATCAATCCCATCGATTAGCAAAACGCGACATTCACCTGCGGCGTTGATTGTCACAGGTGCTCCACATTCGGTCTCTGCAAATTGGTAAACGTGTTTAGTTGTGTTTAGTAAGCTCGAGCACGCTGCCCTTAACGATAAGCGCCGGCTCCAGAACGACCTCTTCGGCACGCCTACCGCCCCTACCGGCAAGACGCTTGGACATGCAGCCAAAAGCATGCTCCGCAAGGACACCGGGATCCTGATCAATCGCGGTCAGCGCCGGCTCAAAGAGAACGTCGGCCGCCGAGTTGTCATAGCTTACGACCGAGATATCGCTCGGGATGCTCTTCCCCATCTCGTGCAAGCGCTTGAGCAGACCGAGGGCAATGTTGTCCGAGCTTGCGAACACGGCGGTGGCATCAGTTGCAAGCACCGCCTCCGAGGCCTCGTATGCGCTCGGAATGTAGTACTCGCTCTCAAACTCCAGGCGCGCGTCGATGGGCAGCCCCACCTCGCGCAGCGCGCGCTCATAACCGGCGAGTCGCTTGCGGCCCGTGTTGGAGCGACGCGCGTTAACCAGACAGGCGATGCGGCGATGACCCTGCTCAATCAGATACCGCGTGGCCATGTAGCCGCCCATCTCGTGGTCGAACATCACCTTGTCGCACTCAAGGCCCTCAATGGCGCGGTCAACCATCACGGCAGGAATGGGCAGATGGCTCACCTCCTCGCGCAGGGCGCGATCGTCGGAGAACTCGTCACCCACCACCAGAAAAACGCCGTCGACGCCGCGCGTCACCAGCTGGCGCAGCAGTTCCAAATCGTCATCGGCGCTTCCACCCGAGCTGGTAATAAAGAGCGCATAGCCATCTTCGCGGCAGCGCTTTTCCAAGCTGCCGGCGAGAGAGGCAAAAAAGCGGCTCTCGATATTGGGAACGATAAGGCCCAGTGTGCGCGACTCGCGCATGACCAGGCTGCGCGCGATCTGGTTAGGAACATAGTGGTTGCGCGCCGCGACCTCCTTGATGAGCTTGCGGTTTTCTTCCGAGATGCGACAGGGCCGATTATTGAGAACAAGCGAGACCGACGAAGGGGAAAGCCCCACCTCCTGGGCGATCTGCTTGAGGGTGACTTTATTGGCCATCTCGCTCCTTCCGGGTTTACGCGCAATCTCTTGAAAGTATAGCGACTGCCCATCTACCTCGGTGATAAATACTTTACCAATCCGGTAGACGGCTGTTTTATCGCCGCCAGCGCACCAAATCCGTCCGGGTGGGGTATATTGCAATCGATTGATGACAACGACCACCAAAAGGCGGATATTCGTATGCACGAGAACGACTTTTTTAACGAGGACCTGCTGTGCGCGCTTGCTGGCGTTGCCGGCGAGGACAACGTGCTGATGAGCGAGCCCATGCGCGAGCACACCACGTTTAAGATCGGCGGCCCGGCCGACGTCTTTGTCACGCCCGATACCGAGCAGGGCCTCGTCGCCACGCTCGATACCTGCTATCGCTGCGATCTGCCCCTCACCATCGTGGGCAACGGCTCCGACCTGCTCGTCGGCGACAAGGGCATCCGTGGCGTCGTCGTGGCGCTGGGCGAGGGACTCTCCGACATTACGGTCGACGGCACGCACGTCACGGCGGCAGCCGGCGCCTTGCTTTCCGATGTCGCCGCTGCGGCAGCCGAGGCCGGTCTCACCGGCATGGAGCCCATCTCGGGCATCCCCGGATCGGTCGGCGGCGCCTGCTACATGAACGCCGGTGCCTACGGTGCCTGCATGGCCGATGTGCTGGGGTCCGTGCGCGTCTACAAACCCGCTCGCATGCTCGACGACGGCACCCGCGGCAGCGGCAACATCATCGAGTTCGATGTCGATGAGCTCAACCTGGGCTATCGCAAGAGCCGCATCGCCGACGACGGCTTTATCGTTCTTTCTGCCACCTTCAACCTCGCACCGGGCAACGCCGCGATGATCAAGGCCGACATGGACGGCTACCGCCAGCGCCGCGAGGACAAGCAGCCGCTCGACATGCCGAGTGCCGGCTCCACCTTCAAGCGCCCCGAGGGCTACTTTGCCGGCAAGCTCATCATGGATGCCGGCCTGCGCGGCCATGCTGTCGGCGGCGCGCAGGTGAGCGAGAAGCACTGCGGCTTCATCGTCAACGCCGACCACGCCACCGCCGCCGATGTCGACGAACTCATCCGCCACATCCAAACAACCGTCAAAGACCAATTCGACGTAGACCTAGAACCCGAAGTCCACCGAGTAGGCGAATTCCTCTAACAAAGAAGGCCCCGAAAGGGGCCTTCACTTTCTTTTATTCAGACAACCAATCCGGTGCGTAGCGCCCCGAACCCGAGAGGGCCGCGTGCCCGCCCGCAATATATTTGATTGATCGCGAGTTCCGCACGCAAAGAAGGCCACTTAATGTGGCCTTCGTCTTGCGCAGGACTGCCCGAGCAGGCAATCAAATATATTGCGGGCGGGCACGCGGCCCAGTCGGCTTTACGACAGCGCAATACCGCCAAGCCAGCCCCAACGCACGCCAGAGCCAGTGCCATAGAAGCTAATAAACGAATCAAGCGACTTAGACGTAATGGCGCCCTCGTTGCTCATTACGATGCCGCCGCCAACATAGATACCCACATGACCGTAGATAAGGCCCGGAGCACCCGTGCCGCTATGCGAGGAGTCGGCTACGATCATGCCCACCTGCAGCGCCGAGCGGTCGGAGCTATAGCACCAGGCGTTGAACATGTCGCAGGCGTTGCCGCCAAAGTAGCCAACGCCGGCGTTACGGAAGACATTGGTAACCCACGCCGCGCACCAGTTCTGACCCGGCGAAGGCGTGGAGTAGCACGCGTTGACGACGGCCTGCTGCTTGCCCGAGCCGGCATTCTGCTGCGGAGTTCCGGGCGCATACGATCCACCGCCCGAGCTCGAACCACCCGAGTAGGAATTGTTCTTGTTCGCGGCGGCCGCGGCAGCGGCGGCCTTCCTAGCGGCCTCCTCGGCCTGGGCGGCAGCGAGAATCTCGGAATCACGCTGAGCCATGAGCTCCTTGACGTCGTCGGAAAGACCGTTCAGCACGGTCTGGACCTCTTGCTGCTTGGCCTGCATATCCTGCATCTGAGCCGTCTGCTGATCCTTGAGTTTCTCCAGGTCAGCCTTTTGTGCTTCGAGCTCGGTCTTCTGTGCGTCGAGCTCGGCCTGAATCGTCTGGATGTCCTCGATGGCATCGCGGTCGCTCTTGTTGATCTTCTCAACGTAATGCGCGTTGGCAACGAGCTCCTCAAACGAGCCAGAGGCCAGCAGCAGCGACAGGATGTTCGTGCCGCCGGACTTGTAGCTGGCGGCCACGCGATCGGAAAGGTCGTTACGCTTCTTCTTGAGCTCGGCCTTCTTTTCATCGATCTGAGCCTGTGTGTCGTCAATCTTGCCCTGGACATTCTCAATGTCGTTGAGGGTCTGGGCATTCTTGTTGGCCAGCGCCGCATACTCATTTGCGATGCTGTCGAGCTGGGCCTGTACCTCGTCGAGCTGGGCCTGGGCGGCATTCAGTTTATCGGTGGTTTCTTTGGAAGCCTCCGCCGCATGGGCGCGAGCGGGCAGGCCAAAAAGAACTGCCGCAGAAGCGGCGCCGAACAGGGCCTTGAGGGCAGTGCGGCGCGAGAGCTCCTGGGAAAGGATGGAATCGCTGTTTGGTGACATATGTACTCCGTTACATGTTTATTTATATGTCGCTCAACTCATACATATTAGCGTACATATGGCGCGTCCCAACGATTTCCACGAACGGCAGGAAACTACAAGGTCGGCGGCTCGTAAGCAAACGCCAAAGATCAGGTTGTGCGTACGCAAGCTCTTTTATGAGTACGCTAGCATGATCCTCTGCTTTTCCTACAGTGCACGATTTGGGCGTCCCTGCCTGCGCTATACTCCCCTGAAGAAGTGTTCCTGATTCGATAGGAGACTACATGTCCAAAGCACTCGACCCCAAAGACACCTGTGTCCTCGTTACCGGTGGCGCCGGCTTTATCGGCTCGCACACCGTCGTTCAGCTGCTCGAGGGTGGCTACCAGGTCGTCATCGTCGATGATCTCTCCAACTCCAGCGCCGTCGCCGTCGACCGCGTCAAGACCATCGTGGGCGACGAGGCCGCCAAGAACCTCACCTTCTACGAGGCCAACGTGCTCGACCGCGATGCGATGAACAAGATCTTCGATACCCATCAGATCGACCGCGTCATCCACTTTGCCGGCTTTAAGGCCGTCGGCGAGTCGGTGAGCAAGCCCGTCGAGTACTACCACAACAACATCGAGAACACCCTGGTGCTCATCGACGTCATGCGCAACCATGGCTGCAAGTCCATCATCTTCTCGAGCTCCTCGACCGTCTACGGCGACCCGGACAACCCGCCCGTCACCGAGGAGGATCCTAAGAAGCCCGCGACCAACCCCTATGGTTGGACCAAGTGGATGATCGAGCAGATCCTTATGGACGTCCACACCGCCGACCCCGAGTGGGACGTCGTGCTGCTCCGTTACTTCAACCCCATCGGCGCTCATCCGTCGGGCCTGATCGGCGAGGACCCCAAGGGTATCCCCAACAACCTGGTGCCCTATGTCGCCCAGGTCGCCGTGGGCAAGCTCGAGGCCGTTCAGGTCTTTGGCAACGACTACCCCACCCCCGACGGCACCGGCGTGCGCGACTACATCCACGTGTGCGATCTGGCCTCTGGTCACGTTGCCGCCCTTAACTGGATGAACGGCAAAACCGGCGTCGAGATCTTTAACCTGGGCACCGGCACCGGCACCTCGGTACTCGAGGTCATCGCCGCCTTCTCCAAGGCTTGTGGCAAGGAGCTGCCCTACGTGATCCGCGAGCGCCGCGCCGGCGACATCGCTGCCAACTGGTGCGATGCCTCCAAGGCCGAGCGCATGATGGGCTGGAAGGCCCAATACGACATCGCGGACATGTGCCGCGATAGCTGGAATTGGCAGAGCCACAACCCCAACGGCTTCGCCGACGCCGAGTAGCAAAAATCTACATACCGCTCTTGCCCCGATCTCACGTTGTGAGGTCGGGGCTTTTTCATGGCATGTAGCCATTCGCCGAAAATCGACCAACTTTTTTATCTTGCCTGTACATGTTTAAACAACATGTTTTACAATAGGCGTATCGAATCAGAACATCGGAGGCGGACTGCACACCCATCGGCAGGCCGACCCCACAACAAGAAGGTTGGTGAGCGCATTCATGGAGCGTGCAAGCGGCGTCCTCATGCCCGTCTCATCTCTGCCCGGACCATACGGAATCGGCGGCTTTGGCTGGAATGCCTACGACTTCGTCGATTTTCTCGCCTCGTGCAAACAACATTACTGGCAGATTCTGCCCCTTACGACGACCAGCTATGGCGATTCGCCCTATCAGTCGTTCTCGGCCCGCGCAGGCAACCCCAACTTTATCGACTTTGCCGAGCTTATCGAAGCAGGGTATCTGGAGCAGCGCGATATCGATGGCGTGTATCTGGGATCCGACCCCAGCAATGTCGACTACGGTGCTATCTTTGGCGGCCGCCGTCAGATTCTCGACCGCGCCGCTGAGCGCTTTGCTGTCGACAAGCCGGCCGATTTCGATGACTTTATCCAAGCCAACGAGGACTGGCTCATCCCCTACTGTGAGTTCATGACCGTCAAGGAGGAGTGCGGTCTCAAGGCATTTTGGGAGTGGCCCGCAGAGCTCCGTACCCGTGGCGAGGCTTCTGCCAAGGTCTGCGCTGCCCATCCCGCGCGCATGCTCTACCACCAGATGACGCAGTACTTCTTCGATCGTCAGTGGAGCCGCCTCAAGGCCTATGCCAACGAGCGCGACATCCTCATCATCGGCGACCTGCCCATCTATGTCTCACGCGACTCCGTCGAGATGTGGGCCACGCCTGAGCTCTTTAAGATCGACGCCGCCGGCAATCCCGTAAGCGTCGCCGGCACGCCGCCCGACCAGTTCTCGGCCACCGGCCAGTACTGGGGCAACCCCATCTACGACTGGGACGGCATGGAGGCGTGCGGCTTCTCCTGGTGGGAGGGCCGCATTTGCGCCGCCCTCGACATGTACGACGTCATCCGCCTGGATCACTTCCGCGGCTTCGAGGCCTATTGGGAGGTGCCGTTCTCCTCGCCCGATTCGTCTTACGGTTCGTGGACGCAGGGTCCCGGCCTCAAGTTCTTCAAGACGCTCGAGGAAAAGCTCGGCACGCTGCCCATCATCGCCGAGGACCTGGGCTTCCTCACCCCCGGCGTCATCGACATGCGCGACAACTCGGGCTTCCCCGGCATGAAGATCCTGCAGTTTGCCTTTGAGGGCGCCAACTCGTACTACCTGCCGCATAACTACATCGCCAACACCGTCGCCTATGTGGGCACCCACGATAACGAGACGGCGCGCGGTTGGTTTGAGGGAACGGCCACCCCTCGTCAGCGCGAGCAGGCAGCCCTGTACACCCATCAGCAGGCCGGCGAACCCATGGCAGATGCACTCAATCGCACCATCGCCGCCAGCGTGAGCGACACGTGCATCTACACCATGCAGGACCTGCTCAACTTGGGCAACGAGGCGCGCATCAACACCCCTGCCACGCTGGGCGGCAACTGGACCTGGCGCATGCTCGACGGCGCCATCACCCGCGAGCTCGAGCACAAACTCACCGACTGGACCGAGACCTACTTCCGCATCCCGTCGGAAGCCGAAATCGAGCTTCCTCAATAGGAGCTACCGCGCCCGACCCCTCCCCACCGTGCGGACGCGCTTGCTTTTCCCGCGCGAGGCCACCCCAATCCCCTCGCGCGGGCTTCTTATGAATTGCAGACATGAAACAACCCATCACAGGAGAAAACATGCCCCAAATTAACCTCATGGAACTCGCCGAGCAGTCTTTTGGCACCTCGCTCGAGCAGCTCGACGACCGTCGCATTTACAAGCTGCTGGTCAAACTCGTGCAGGAGCGCTCCGCCACCTGCCCGCTCAACAACGGCAAGAAAAAGCTCTATTACATTTCCGCCGAATTTTTGATCGGCAAGCTGCTCATCAACAACATGATCGACCTCGGCATCTACGACGAGGTTAAGGGCCAGCTCACCGCCGCAGGCCACGACCTCAACAAGATCGAGGAATTCGAGGTCGAGCCGTCGCTCGGCAACGGCGGCCTGGGCCGCCTGGCCGCATGCTTCCTGGATTCCATCGCCACGCTGGGCTTGACCGGCGATGGCGTGGGCCTCAACTATCACTACGGCCTGTTCCGTCAGCGCTTTGTCGACAACCAGCAGAAGGCCGTCCCCGACGAGTGGCTCGGTGAGCAGGACATCCTAGTCGACGACGACCGCTCCTACACCGTCGAGTTCGGCGATTTTGCCGTTACCTCCAAGCTCGTCAACATCGACGTGCCCGGTTACGGCCAGCCCACCAAGAACCGTCTGCGCCTGTTCGACCTGGCGAGCGTCGACGACGGCCTGGTCCCCGGCAGCTCCATCGACTTCGACAAGACCGAGATCGCCAAAAACCTCACCTTGTTCCTCTACCCCGACGATTCCGACGAGCAGGGCCGCCTGCTTCGCATCTACCAGGAATACTTCATGGTGAGCAACGCCGCCCAGCTCCTGATCGACGAGGCCATCGAGCGCGGCAGCAACCTGCACGATCTGGCCGACTACGCCGTGGTCCAAATTAACGACACGCACCCCACCATGGTCATCCCCGAGCTCATTCGCTTGCTCACCACCGAGCATGGCATCGAGTTTGACGAGGCCGTGACCATCGTACGCTCCATGGTCGCCTACACTAACCACACGATTCTTGCCGAGGCGCTCGAGAAGTGGCCGCTCGTCAGCCTGCAGAAGGTCTCCCCTGCCATCGCCGACATTATCGTCAAGCTCGATGAGATCGCGAAGGCCGAACACGATGACCCGCGCGTCGCCGTCATCGACGAATACGACACCGTCCACATGGCCCACATGGACATCCACTTTGGCTTCTCCATCAATGGCGTAGCCGCCCTCCACACCAAGATCCTGGAGGACACCGAGCTTCATCCGTTCTACGAGATCTATCCCGAGAAGTTCTCCAACAAGACCAACGGCATCACCTTCCGCCGCTGGATCCATGGAGCCAACCCCGCGCTCGCCAGCCTGCTCGACGATGTAATCGGCACCGACTGGCGCAGCACCGGCGATCTGAACAAACTCGCCAAGTTCGCCGACGACAAGGACGTTCTTGAGCGCCTGGCCGCCACCAAGGTCGAGGCCAAGGCCATCATGCGCCAGTTCATGGCGCTCGAGCAGGGCGTGACCATTCCCTCCAACGCCATCATCGACGTCCAGGTCAAGCGCATCCACGAGTACAAGCGTCAGCAGATGCTCGCGCTCTACATCATCTGGAAGTACTTCGATATCAAGAACGGCAACAGGCCTAAGCACCCTGTCACCATCATCTTTGGCGGCAAGGCGGCGCCTGCCTACACTATCGCGCAGGACATCATCCATCTGATCCTGACGCTGTCGCAGTGGATTGCAAACGACCCCGACGTGGCTCCCTACCTGCAGGTTGTCATGATCGAGAACTACAACGTCACCGCCGCCGAGCGCGTGATCCCCGCCGCTGACATCTCCGAGCAGATCAGCCTGGCCTCCAAGGAGGCGAGCGGCACCTCCAACATGAAGTTCATGCTCAACGGCGCCCTAACCCTGTGCACGCTCGACGGTGCCAACGTGGAGATTGCCGAGCTCGTGCGCGACGAGAACATCTATACCTTTGGTGCCTCGTCCAAACAGGTCGAGCAGCTCTACGCCGACGGCACCTACAACGCCGGTGCGCTCTACCGCAAGCCCGGAATTAAACTGCTGGTGGACTTCATCACCAACCCAGCCTTTATGGCAACCGGCAACGCCGAGCGCCTGCAGCGCCTGCACGACGACATTAAGGGCAAGGACTGGTTTATGGCCCTGCTCGACATTGAGGAGTACATCCAGACCAAGGAGCGCGTGCTGGCCGACTACGAGGACCAGGACGCCTGGATGCGCAAGGCGCTCATCAATATCGCCAACGCCGGCACCTTCTCGTCCGACCGTACGATCTCCCAGTACAACGACGAGATCTGGCACCTGAGCTAATTCGGTTTCATCGCCCATCCTCTTGAAAACGGAGCCACGGCAACGCGGCTCCGTTTTTTGTGCCCGCACGTTACCCTGTGATCCGACTCGGCCAAACAATCTCGATCCATAACAACTACTCAACCAAAACGGTCCCAGCCGTTACAGATTGAGACATACCGGCCCCTCCCCTTGGGTTTATCTCAATCTGTAACATCTAGCAGGTGAAATTCGCCTTTGGTGTTACAGATTTAGATGAAATGGTTAGCTCAGCGGAACCGTCTCGATCTGTAACATCTAACGTCCGAAATCGGCCCTATCCGTTACAGATCGAGACAAACGACCGGTCAGACAGTCCCAACACAAAGAAAGGCTCCCCTCTCGCCCAGTGGACGGGAGGGGAGCCTTATATGTGACCGCGGCAAAAGGATGGCAATACCGCAGTCGCCCAAAGGAAGGGCCTGGTTGCACCGGGCCTAGATAAGGTTCTTGCCAGAGACCTTATCGAAGAGGTGGGTCGCGTTCTTCTCAAACTTGAACCAGATGGGGTCGCCCGCCTTGAGCGCGCCCTTGGCCTCGAGGTCGACGACGGGAATGATCAGGACAAACTGGCCGTCGGGAGCAGTCACGTGGACATGCTCGGTCGAGCCCATGAGCTCGGTCACCTCGACGGTGCCCTGGAGCGCACCCTCCTCGCCCTTGTCGGCAAGCAGAATCTGCTCGGGACGCACGCCGGCCGTAATCTCCTTCACGTCGCCGCCGTCCCAGTTGAGGGCAAGCTGAGCGCAGGTCTCGGGGGCGAGCGCCACGTTCATATCCTCGGTCTTGACGGTAAAGCCGTTGCCCGAGCGCACCAGCTGGGCATCGAAGAAGTTCATCTGCGGCACGCCGATGAAGCCGGCGACGAAGATGTTCGCGGGATGGTTGAAGACCTCCTGCGGGGTGGCGATCTGCTGGACGACGCCGTCCCTCATGACCACGATGCGGTCGCCGAGGGTCATAGCCTCGGTCTGGTCGTGAGTAACATAAATGAACGTGCCCTTGATCTCGTGGCGCAGCTTGATGAGCTCGGCACGCATCTGGTTACGCAGCTTGGCGTCCAGGTTGGACAGCGGCTCGTCCATCAGGAAGACCTTGGGGTCACGCACGATGGCGCGGCCGATGGCGACGCGCTGGCGCTGGCCGCCAGAGAGCGCCTTGGGCTTACGGTCGAGGTACTCGGTAATACCCAGGATCTCGGCAGCGGAGCGAACCTTGCGGTCGATCTCGTCCTTGGGGACCTTCTTGAGCTCAAGCGTAAACGCCATGTTCTCGTACACCGTCATATTGGGGTACAGAGCATAACTCTGGAACACCATGGCGATGTCGCGGTCCTTGGGCGCCACGTCGTTGACGCGCTTGCCATCGATGAACACATCGCCGGAGGTGATGTCCTCCAGGCCGGCGACCATGCGCATCGTCGTGGACTTACCGCAGCCAGAAGGGCCAACGAGGACGATGAACTCCTGGTCGTGAACGGTGAGGTTGAAGTCCTCTACAGCGAGCACACCGTCCTCGGTAACCTTGAGGTTGTGCTTCTTCTCCTCGGTCTTCTTCTTTTTGCCAAAGAAGCCCTTCTTTTTTGACTCGTTGTTGGGATACACCTTCTGAACATGTTTGAGAACGATCTCGGCCATGTCTTTACCTTTCGATACGCGGCGCCGCGCTGAGAGGCGCCGCCAAAACTTGCAAAACAGTTACGGCATCAGCCCTTGACGGCACCTGCCACCACACCGTCGATGATGTACTTCTGGCAGAAGATGTACATGATGACGATGGGGATGACGACCATCATGATGCACGCCATCATGGGGCCGAGCTCGACGTGGCCATAGCCGCCACGGAAGTACTGGATCAAGATAGGAATGGTCTTGTACTTGGTGGAGTCGAGCGTAAGGTAGGGCAGCAGATAGTCGTTCCAGACCCACATGGTCTCAAGGATGCCGACCGAAAGATAGGTGGGCTTCATAATGGGAAGGACGATCTTAAAGAACACTTGGACCGGGTTGCAGCCGTCGATCATGGCCGCTTCCTCAATCTCGAGCGGGATGTTCTTGACGAAGCCGGCGAACATAAAGACCGCGAGGCCCGCGCCAAAACCAAGGTAGATGAAGCAGATGTTAAACGGCGTGTTAAAGCCGATGCGGTCCGCGAGGTTGGACAGCGTGAACATGAGCATCTGGAACGGTACGACCATCGAGAAGACGAACAGGTAATAGAAGAAGTTCGAGATCTTGCTGTTGACGCGCACCACGTACCAAGCGCACATGGAGCAGCACACCAGAATCAGCACGACCGACGTGACCGTGATGATAAGCGAGTACATAAACGCCGAGGCAAAGCCCTGCTCGTTCAGAGCGTGCACGTAGTTTGCGAGGCCGTTGAACGTCTCGGGCGTGAGCAGATCGAACGCCGTGGTGGTGCTGATTGCGGTCGCTTTCTTAAAGGAATTGAGCGCAATCATGAACACGGGGTAGATCCATGCGAGCGACAGGATCGTAAAGAAGATCGAGAGCGCGCGGTTGATAGCCTTATCGCGTTTCATTACTGCTGCACCTCCTTGGACCTCGTGGCCTTAAGCTGGATCATAGAAATAGCGACAACCAGGATGCAGAAGATAACTGCCTTGGCCTGACCGATGCCCTGCCATGCGATGCCAGCACGCGAATAGAACGTGTTGTAGATGTTCAGGGCGAGCATCTCGGTGGAGTGCGCCGGGGCGCCACCGGTAAGGGCGAGGTTCTGGTCGAACAGCTTAAAGCCGTTGGTGATGGACAGGAACAGGCAGATGGTGATGGTCGGCATCAGGTTGGGGATCTTAACCTTCCAAAACGTCTGCCATGCCGTAGCGCCATCGACCTTGGCGGCCTCGATGTAGTCAGACGGAATGGACTGCAGACCGGCGATGTAGATGATCATCATGTAGCCGACCTGTTGCCACAGGGTCAGGATGATAAGGCCCCAGAAGCCCGCGGCGGAGTTGAGGGCGATAAGCTGGGCACCCACGTTGGAGAGCAGGCAGTTGATCAGAATCTGCCAAATGTAACCCAGTACAATGCCGCCAATCAGGTTAGGCATAAAGAAAATCGTACGGAAGATGTTGGTGCCCTTGAGCGCCTTGCGAGTGAGCGCCTGCGCAATGGCCAGCGCGATCACGTTGATGAGCACCGTCGACAGGAAGGCAAACGCCACGGTAAAGAAGAACGACGTGGAGAACTGCGGATCGGACAGCGCGCGCACGTAGTTCTCGATACCGACAAAGTGCGCGTTATTGATGGTAATAAACTGGCAGAACGAGAGATAGAAACCCTGGATAAAGGGAATCACGAACCCGATCATAAACGCCAGGCACGTGGGCAGCATAAAGAGCGGCCACCAGCGCTTGAGTGCTTTGCCCATAGAAGGGTCCTTTCAATATGCAGGGGGCGGGCAAACCTACGTCTGCCCGCCCCCTGTCGCTAATCAGATAGCTTGGGCAGCAACTGCTTACTCGGAAGCAGCCTTCTCGGTCTTCCAGCCATCGACGAAGGCGTTCTTGACGCCGTCCCACTTGGTGTTGTCGGCAGCATAAGCGATGAGAGCCTGCTTGAGGTTCTTCTTCCACTCCTCGGAGGGGATGTAAACGAAGTCCCAAGCGACGGTCTTCTTGCCGTCCTTGGCCATAGCAACGGCCTGCTGAGAGAAGACGTTGGTGGTCTCCTTAGCGCTCTTGAACGGGGCGGTCAGACCCATCTTGTCAGCGATGATGCTGGTGGCGGTGTCAGAAGTGACACACCAATACATGAAGTCCTCGGTGGCCTTCTGGGCATCCTCGGAAGCCTGGGAGCTGACGCACCAGTAGTTCTCGCCGCCGGAGCACAGGCCCTGGTTCTCCTCGCCGTCGACGCCGATGTAGATCGGCAGCATGCCGAGCTGGTCGTCGGTCATACCGGCCTTGGTGAGGTCGGCGTAGGCCCAAGAGCCGTTCTGATAGAAGACGGCCTTGCCGGTTGCGAACTCGTTGGTGGCGTCGTCACCGGTCTTGGAGGCGAGCTGCGAAGGATCGCAGGTGGAGTCGGTGATGTACAGGTCGAAGATCTGCTTAAAGTTGTCGAGATACTCGCCCTTGATCTCGTCGTCCTCCTGGTTGTGCTCCTTCTCGAACTCGTAGTAGAGCGGGAGGTTGGCGAGGTGGGTGGTGTAGCGCCAGCTGGAAGAGTCATCCATACCGGCGGAAGTGAAGGCACCGTCAACGCCGAGCTCGTCCTTGCGGGCCTGGATGTCATCGGCGCAAGCCTTCAGCTTGTCGAAGGAGTTGATGTCCTCGGCCTTGTAGCCGGCCTTCTCGAGGAGCTCCTTGTTGTAAATGATGCCGTAGCTCTCCTGAACCCAGTCGATACCCAGATCCTTGCCGTCGGACTGCAGCGCCAGGGAGTCGTCGATGAGCTCGCCGCGGAGCTTGGTGTCGGAAAGATCGGCGCAGTAGTCCTTCCAGTTCTTAAGGCCGGTGGGGCCGTTGACCTGGAACAGCGTCGGAGCGGAGCTCTTGGACATCTCGGACTTGAGCTTCTCCTCGTAGGTGTTGGAGGCGGCGGTCACGATCTTGACCTCGACGCCCTTCTCCTTCTTGTACGCCTTGGCGATCTCCTTCCACTCCTTGTCGACCTCGGGCTTGAACTGGAGGAAGTAAACCTCGGCAGCGTCACCAGAAGCAGAGGAGCCAGAGCCGGCAGAACCACCGCAGCCCACGAGGCCCAGACCAAGAACCGCAGCCGCGGAACCAGCAAAGCCCAGGAACTGCCTTCTGCTCATTTCGTTCTTCATTACAATCCACCCTTTCACACCGTGGCGGCACCCTTTGCCGCCGCCTTCGGAGATTGGCTCGGGGACTTTGCCCCTTTTGCTGACTTGTACAATACGCTATTTGGCTAGTTGTTTGAACAAGTATTACTAGAGCGGTAGAAAAACTTCGGTGAACGGTAATTTCAACTTGATACTTGACAAGTTTTGTATAAACAATTATTTGTTATCGAATGCAGAGAAAACGCCCGGTCAAGCCGATGCATCGTCGGTTTGACCGGGCGTTTTCTCTTTGAGGGCATGAGTCTCGTCAGGCTGCGAGCTAGCCGGCTATCGCTTGGAGTTGACGCGGTAGTGGAAGATCTCGGGATGCGTGCGGGCATGCGTGACCTCGAACAAGATGCCGTCCGAAGTGTACGACTGGCTCTCCATGACGGCGACACAGTTGTACTTGCCAAGGTCCAAGTAGCTGCAGTCCTCATCGTTGGCGAGCTCGACACTCACCGTACGGCGGCTCGCCATCACTTTGATGCCGCGCTTGTGCTCCAGATAGCCGTAGATAGAATCCGCCGCGATCTCGGGGGTCAGGCCCTTGGCGATCGACGCCAAAAAGTAGCCGTGGTCCACCTGGCGCGCGCTGCCGTTGAGGCTTCGGACACGCACGACGCGAATCAGCTCCTCGCCCACCTTAAAGCCCAGGCGACGAGAGAGTTGCTCAGTGCAAATCAAATGTTCAAAAGACTTGACCTCGGTCGATGCGACGGCATTGTTGCGTTTTGCGAACTCGCCAAACGACTCAACCTCTTCGAGTGCGCCCAGCATGTCGGTTTCGCCCTTAAGCCAAATAACGCGCACGCCCTTACCGTGTATAGGCTGCACAAACATCTGGTCGGCCAGCATGCTCAAGGCGCGTCGAACGGTATTGCGCGTGCAGCCAAACTCCGCGGTCAGCTCGGCTTCGGTTGGCAGCATCTCCTGAAACGCATAGGTCCCGTCGATGATGCGCGAACGGATCTCGCGGTAGATTCCTTCGTAAATCGCTTTTGGCATGATTTCACCTCTAATGAATATGTATGGCTAGGCACGATAGCATTTCTTAAAGTTGTTTAAACCGATTATCGGTAAAGTACGGATTATTTACCGTCGACGGTTCCCCCGAAACCCAAATCGGACCGAATCAAAACCGTCAATGCGGCAAGCAGCCAGTCCTCTACAATGAGTTCATTGTTTAAACGTTCTTGCTCGCACAGCATGTTGCATCCGGAAGGCATATTATGCTGCAGAAAATCCAACGTTTTGGCGGAGCCATGTTCGCGCCCGCCATGCTGTTTTCTATATCAGGCCTCATGGTCGGCATCTCCGCCCTCGCCACGACCGTAGACATCGTCGGTGACCTCGCCGTATACGGAACCCCTTGGTACGTTTTCTGGACCATCATCCAGCGCGGCTCGTGGACGGTCTTTAAACGTCTCCCGCTCCTTTTTGCCGTAGCGCTGCCTATCGGTCTTGCCCAAAAGCAACCGGCGCGCTGCTGCCTCGAGGCACTCGTGGCCTATTTTGCCTATTGCTTCTTTTTGAGCGAGATCATTAAGCTGAGCGGAGACAACCTTGGGCTTAAGTACCCATCATCTTTGACCCCCGCCAGCGGTATCACCGTCATCGACGGCATCAAGACGCTCGACACCGGCATTATCGGCCCGCTGGCGGTATCGGCAACCGTCGTCGCCATCCATGACCGCTTCTACGATGCCAAGGTTCCCGATTGGCTCGGCACCTTCTCGGGTTCCTCGCTGGTCTACCTCATCAGCTTTTTTGCCGTGTTTGCCCTTGCCGCCATCTCGGCCGCCATCGTGCCCTTCGCATACGCTGTGACCGAAACGCTGCGCCACGCACTTGCGGGCGTCGGCCCCTTCGGCGTGGGCATCTTTGTGTTTTTGGAGCGAGCGCTCGAGCCCATGGGGCTGCACCATCTGCTCTATATGCCCATCTATTACGACAATCTGGTCATTCACGACGGTATTTACGCCACGTGGACCAACCTGCTCCCCATTCTCTCCCATAGCACGCGCCCTTTAAATGAACTTGCGCCCTGGGCAGGTTTTACCGCCACCGGCTGGGGCAAGCTCTTTGGCCTTCCCGCCATCGCGGCAGCATTCTATTTCACCGCCAAACCCGAACGCCGCGCCGGCCTTAAGGCCATCCTTTTGCCCGCCATCGTCGCCTCGGTGGTATGCGGCGTCACCGAGCCGCTCGAGTTTCTCTTTATGTTCACCTATCCCGGACTCTTTTTGCTCTACGCCGTCCTGTCCTCCTGCCTTGCCATGACCATGAACTTCTTTGGCATCGTCGGCATCTTCTCGGGCGGTCTCATGGAAATGACGGCCTTCAACTTCATCCCGCTCATGCGAATGCATGCCGGCTCCTACCTTTTGGCGCTCGGTATCGGTCTTGCCTTTAGCCTCATCTTTTTTGTTAGTTTTCGAGCACTCATCTTGGTCTATGACCTTAAGACGCCGGGCCGCGAGAATCATGCCTCCAATCGCGCGGCAATCGATCGTTTAACGGGAAGCGGCTTTGTCAAAGAACAATCTCCCAATGGCGAGGTCAGTATTCAATACGATCAAGATCACGTCCTCGCTGAGCGGGTAATTCAGCTTTTAGGTGGCGTTGGCAATATCGTGGGCGCAACCAACTGCGCCACGCGCCTGCGCGTCGAGGTCGTAGACCCTTCCATCGTTGCAGATAATGCGTCGTTTGTCGCGGTGGGCGCCAAGGGCCTCATCATTACGGGCAAGACCGCCCAGGTGATTATCGGCATCTCCGTTCCCCGCGTTAAAGAGCATTTTGACCAGATCATGGGCCTCGAGCCGGGATTTGTGCCCACCACCTCGGCCTCCCCTGCCGCCAGCGCAGCCCATAAGCGCGGCGATATCTGCTTTTTCGATATCGACGGAACACTCGCCTGGCAAGACCCTCGAGTAGCACAAGAGCTTCCCGAGAGCGAGCGAGACCTCTCCCCCTATCCCAATGAAGCGGTCTCGCAAGCCATCCGTGATTTTGTCGCCAAGGGCAATATGGCGTTTATCTGCACAGGGCGCACGCTGAGCTGCATCCATCCAAAGCTGCTCGAGCTGCCCTGGACCGGCATCGTCTGCCTCGCGGGTGGCTATGTCGAACTTGAGGGACACGTGATTCGCGATTTGGCGATGACGCCCGGCATGCTGCAGCGCCTTGCTCCCATTCTTGAGCAATCGGACGAAGTGATTCGTTTTGAGGGACTCAATGGCGTCGTTCGCATGAGTGCCGATGCGCCCGACGCCCCGGGATACGCCCGCACCGTGGGCGATGCAATTACGCAGCTGCAACATTACAGCGCCTACAAGATCTTAATGTCCACGTCGCTTGCCAACCGCATCGCTCAGGATCAAGCGTTTGAGCCGCTGCTCTGCTTTAACGAGCTCGAGCTCGAAGTGACCGAGATTTCGCCTCGCGAATGCACCAAGCGCGAGGGTATCCAGTCCGTACTCGACGCCCTCGATCCCCACCACGGAACCGTATACGGCATCGGCGACGCCAGCAATGACGTCTCGCTGATGAACGCCGTCGACGTTGGCATCGCCATGGGCAACGCACCGGACTTCCTCAAGGAAAAGGCCGACTATGTCACCGACAGCATCGACCACGACGGCGTCGTCACCGCGCTCGAACACTTTGGGCTTATCTAGCCAAGCCCCTACCGCACTTGCGGCCGCATGGACCAATCGTCTTCAACCGCCGCGCTCGACGCCCTAATGTGGCAATATGTTGTCTGCATAATGCAACGATGCAACCTATCAAAGAATGCGAGAACCCGTGTCCAGTCCGTTTACCAGCTTTTTAGCCCAGCACTTTGACCAGATTAACGACTATCTGGCCACGTTCTTTGACGGACAGGCGACTTCCGCCGATATCGAGCGCTACCTGTATACCCCGCTCTCGGCATTTACGGCAAACGCTGGCAAGCGCCACCGCCCGCTCATCTGCATGCTCGCCGCCACTGCGGTAGGCGGCAGCTTTGAGAGCGCCCGCAGCGTAGCGGCGGCCATCGAGCATTTCCAGTCAGGCGCGCTGATTCACGACGACATCGCCGACAACGGACAGCTTCGTCGAGGCAAGCCCTGCATGCACCTTACCGAGGGCACGGGCCTTGCCATCAATTGTGGCGACCTGGCGCTCACCATGGTCACCAAGACGGTTCTCGACGATCCCACGCTCGAGTCCGACGTGAAGCTGCGTGTGCTCCACGAGCTTACCGAGATGATCGTCCGCACCATCGAGGGTCAAGCGCTTGACCTGGGTTGGGTCCGTGACGAGCGCTTTGATATCTCGGTTGATGACTACCTGGACATGGCGACGCACAAGACCGCGTACTACAGCGGAGCGACGCCGCTTGCCGCCGGAGCCATTATCGGCGGCGGCAGCGAAGAGCAGATTGAGGCACTGCGCGCCTTTGGGCTGCACACGGGCCTTGCCTTCCAGATTCAAGACGACCTGCTCAACTTGATCGGCACCAAGGAGGCCGCCAACAAGGACTTCCGCACCGATATCACCGAGGGCAAGCGCACCCTCGTTGCCGTGCATGCCCTGTCAGACGAGCGCTATCACGACGAGATCGAGGCAATCCTTTCCTCGGGCACCGAGGACCCTGCGCAGCTCGCACGCGCCGTGGAGATCTTCCAGGAGACCGGCTCCATCGATTACGCCCACACCTATGCGCTCGACCTGACCGCTAAGGCCAAGGCCGCTATCGAAGGCGTCGAGCTCGACCCGCATGCGCGCGAGCTCTTCCTCTCAATGGCAGATTTCTTTGTGGAGCGTCTTAACTAGCGGGGGTCATAAAACCTGTGGGCAGCGAGTTTGGGTACAAGTTGCTACACTATTGAGTGCATGTTTATAAATTGTCTCGCGTTGTCTATCCGACACACGCTCAAAATAGTACGAATGGTACGCCGAAAGGGGTTCGTTCATGGAACCTATTACCACGGGCATGCAGGGAGCAGCCGTCGAGGATGTTCAGTCCCGCCTTCTGCAGCTCGGCTATACAATCGATGACGCCGAGGTTGTCGACAAGCGCTTTGGCACCACCACCGAGCAGGCCGTCAGCACCTTCAGGCTCGACAGCGGCCTTGCTGCCGGTCATGCCGTCGATATCCCCTGTTGGAGCGCCCTGGTCGACGCCTCGTATAAGCTGGGCGACCGCACTCTGTATCTGCGCATGCCCAATTTCCATGGCGCCGATGTGCAGGCCCTGCAGCGCGCTCTCAACGTTTTGGGCTTTGCCTGTGGCGAAGACGACGGCTACTTTGGTCCGCATACCGAGGCCGCCCTGCAGCAGTTCCAGGAAAATGTCGGCCTGTTTGCCGACGGCATGGCCTTCCAGGACACCTACGCCTACATCAACCGCCTGCACCATGTGTGGGAGGGCAAGCCCTCGGTCACCGAAGCCGAGTCCCGCATCGGTTTTGCTCGCGCCGCCAACGTGCTCGAGCGCTTCCAGATCGCCGTTATCGGTGAGGACCCCATCGCACGCAGCGTTGCTTCGCGCATGTGGAACATCGCCACGGCAACGACCGACAACAGCGGCATGATGCTCTGCGACTCCGAGGTCCCAACCGACGTTGACCTGGTGCTCGAGATCGCAAGCGACGAGCTGCCCGCCGACGCCGCGCCACGCGCCACGATTGCCCTCGCCGAGTGCCACAACCTGGCCCAGCGCATCCGCACCGCCAATGTCGCCGCGCAGCAGAAGCCGGCTCGCATTCGCATTGAGCTCACGGGCATGACGCGCTACAACGGCACCTTCACGGCCAGCGACGCGCAGACGCTCGCCGTACGCCTACTCGACGGCGTTTGCGATGCCCTCGCAGATTAGGTAAACTAGACGAGTTGCTTTTGGGCAACACCACACATTGGGACGTAGTTCAACGGTAGAACTCCGGTTTTTGGTGCCGGCTGTTGGGGGTTCGAATCCCTCCGTCCCAGCCATTAAAACTGAGCGCCCTAAGCCCATAACGGCCCAGGGCGCTTTCTTGTGGGCAAGCGGAGGAATTCGAACCCGCAAGGGTGCGGAGCTGAGGAAACGCGAAGCGTTTTCCAGCGCAGCACGCAAGGAGCGAAGCGACGCAGCGGGGCGCGGCCGCCGACCAGGCGGACGCGGAATCCCTCCGTCCCACACCAGCCAAGAGCCCCTCACGTCAAGCAAATCGAGCCAACGCCGCCAAGCGGAGGGATTCGAACCCGCAAGGGTGCGGAGCGATGCAGCGGGGCGCGGCCGCCGCAGGCAGACGCGGTGTCGGCACTTGGGGACGCTCCTAAGTGCCGGCATTATAGGAACGTCCCCAAGTGCCGGCTCGGGACTATTTTCGAGGACCCTCCGAAGGACTGTGGCCAAAAAACGGCAAATATGAGTACTGTCACCGTTGTAGCTACATTATTTTCGTTAATAAAAGAAGATCTTAATGAGATTTATTCGCATCAAGGTCTTCCTTTAATGAACACTTGAGGAGATACGGCAGCTTATCTGCTCGATCGACACGTCAAATCACCTTAAATGTGGTCAAAATTACTGCTACTAAAAGAGTATCAGTACTCATATTTGATGTTTTTTGGCCACGGCTCTTTATAGACACCCTGCACAGCGACGGTGGTAGATTTCGGAACGTGTCCGTCAGCCCCGTTCCGAAAAGCGAGCCGCATGCAACGGCCAAGCCACGACAGGCCCCGGGAGAGCGGGGACACCGGCTTAGGTTTATCGCGAGTTCCGCACGAACAGGAGGCCACTTAATGTGGCCTCCGTCGTGAGCAGGACTGTAGAGCAGGAAACCTAAGCCGGTGTCCCCGCTCTCCCGGGGCCGGCGGAATTTAGTTGTTCAGCATGCGGTCGAAGCTTCCCGAGTCGCCATCCCGATAGTCGGCGGTCATCAGAATCTCCTGCGGAATGCGCCCGCCCTCGCGCAGCACATTGCGGAACTGCACGCGCGTGACCATGGGCAGATCCTTGATCGTCGCCGCCAAGTTCTGCGGCACGCCCTGGTTGGCAGCCGCGGGCTCGCACTCGCCGCCGGCCTTCACGCGACGCTTATGCTCGGCGAGCATGGCGCGGTACATGCCGGCATGCAGGCGAATCTCAACCACATTGGCATTGCGAGCCTGCTCGACGATGCGCGCGCCCTCGCGGTCGATATCGCCCACGTAGTAGACGTAGTTAAAGCGATAGCCGATCTCAGCCAGATAATCGTCCAGGGCATGCGAGACGCTCGCCTTGCATCCGCCGCCAAAAATCACGCCGCCCACCTTGATGCCAAAGAGCTTAGCGTGCTTGCGGCCGCGCAGGAGCTTGACGATCTCGTCATAGGTGTCCAGGTTCTCGACCATAATGAACGGCTTATCGGCGCCCAGCGTAAAGAAACCCGTAAAGTGCACGGGGCGGTTGGGGGCGACCTTAATCGCCTGCATGCTGATGCCCTTTTCGGTCATACGCCGAATTAGACGCTCGCCGTGCTTGCCGTCAAAAGCCTTCTCGTCGTTAAAAATCTGGTAGGCACGCTGGCGGCGCGAGGCAACCGGCGTATCGGCACCTCGGTTTTGCTCGATCCAAGCCTGGATGATTGCGATTTCCTCGGCAATCTTGCGGTTGGACATCTCGTTGTGCTGAGTGCGCTGCGGAGCCTTTTTGCCGTCCTTGCCCTCGACCTTTACGATCTGTGTCTGCTGCTCCTTGATCTTAGAGAGCGCCGTAGGCGTAGGGACAACTTTGAGCAGCTGCCTGCCTAAAACGCGGGCAAGGGCAAACGCCGATACCTCGCCGTGGACGGCCGACTCGGGCTGCTGGGCAGCAGCATCTGCTGCGGCAGACTCCGGCTTCTTCTGAGACCTGCGCTTAGAATCGCCTTGGGAATTGCGCTCGCGCTTCGGCATAGACGCCTGCTTCTGCGGACGATCGGACTTGCTCTCCTTCGCCGGCTGGCGCTTAGGCTGCCCCGAAGAAACCTCGGCCTTCGCATCCTCGTCCTGCGGCGTGGTCTTCTCGGCTGCAGTCTCGGCATGGGAACTGCGACCCCCGCGATGGCGACGGCGGCGAGGCCTGCTCGACGCGCCCTGCTCCGTCTGCCCATCAGTAGGCTGCTCGCCCTTGGCCTCGGCAGCAACCTCAAGCTGCGGCTCAACAGGCTTCTGCTCGCGAGCCGCCGGCTCAACGGTTTTCTCGGTTTGTTCGGCCTTCTCGGCCTGAGCGGTCGAAGCCGGCTCGCCCTTCTCCTGACGCCTTACGGGATACGCGCGCCTCGCAAAACCACGCCCGGGACGGCATGAACCCGGAGCCTTCTTGGCAGACTCCTCAACATCGTCTGCAGCCTCGGAAGGCTCTTCAACCTCATGCGCGACATCCTGCTGCGCAGCCTTAAAGTGGGCACCACGGCGACGCTGGGGCTCCTGGGCCTCCACGGGCTTTTGCTCCTTCGCGGGCCTCTGCGACTCGGCAGCAACCTCGGTCTCAACAGCCTCGGCATCCGTCTCGCCCTTTCGAGCAACGGCGCGACGGAAGCGCTCCTGCTGGGCTCGGCGCTGCGCATCGCGCTTGCCGCCCCCGCCAAAACCGCCGCGTCCTGCCTTGGCCGTAAAGGCACGCACGACGTTCTCATCGAGCAACTCATCGGTATCGACATGCTCACGCGGAGCAGCTTCTTCCACAGCAGGCACGTCAGCGGAATCCTCGACGACAAAATCTTCGACGGACTCGGCAGGCTGCTCCTGGGTATCGCGGATCTCGACATTGATGGTATAGAACGCCGGGCGCCCGTTAATGCCGCTGCCCTCGATCTTGGTCACGATATTTGCCGCGATAAGCTCATCGCGCATCGCCTTGGTGTCGCATTCCTTATCGACGGAGCGGAAAATCTGCGCCAGCGCGCTCGACTTAATCTTGAGTGCCTTGCGGCAGAGCAGGTCGTAGGCAACCAGCTTGGCGCGCTCGGCAGAAAGCGATGTCTGGCTGCTCAGACGCTCAGCCAGAGCATCGACATTGTTTTGATTATCGGAATATACCGTCTTGGCCACGGGGCCCCTTTCATATGCACACATATACGTCCATATGGTACAACGCACGAGCCTATCCACGCAAAACATCTGCGAGAACGCCCTTGCACCACCTGTTCTCACAAGAAAAAAGACCGGGTCCGCTTGATTGCGGACCCGGTCTTTCCGAGTCAAATAGATGGGAGATTCAACCCGTCCGACCGACTAGGCCTTGGCGGCCTCGGCGTCGGCAGGAACTTCAGCGGCAGCGGCGCGACCGTACTCGGCCTTGCCCATCTCGGACCACTCGGGCTCCTCGTCGGGCATGGAGCCGGCCTCCTTGCCGAAGAACTCCTTGAGGCAGTTGACGGCGACGATGAGGCCCAGGACCATCAGCAGGACGGCGAAAACGAGCTGCAAGCCCTTGGTGGCGGCGACGGAGACGGCGGCCGTGGTGGCGGTAGCCGGGATGGTGCCGAAGAAGCCGTAAGTCTGGACAGCGGTCATGCAGCCCATGGCGCTCTGGACCAGCGAGGTGAAGGTGCAGCAGAGCAGGAAGGCGACGGGCACGTAGAGCATCCAGCCCTTGCGGCCGGTGCACTTGCAGAACACGGCGAGGGTGATCATGGTCATGCCGCCGAGCAGCTGGTTGGAAGCACCAAAGAGCGGCCAGATGTTGGCATAGCCGCCAAAGGCGAGGGCGAGACCGGGAAGCAGGGTGACGACCGTGGCGAACCAGGGGTTGCCGAGAACCTTCATGTAGCCGGCCTTGGACTCGATGGCCAGGGCGTCGTTGGTCTGGGCAAAGAACTCGGAGAACGAGGTGCGGGCGATGCGGGCGACGGCATCGAGCGAGGTCAGGGCCAGAGCGGAAACGTTCATGGTCATGAAGACGGTAGCGAGCGTGCCGTCAACACCGAAGGCCTGCATACCGCGGGAGATGCCAGCGGCGAAGATCTGGAACGGGGTGGAAGCGACGCCGGCGTTGAGGGCACCGGTGCCGGCGGTGTTCATATCGGAGAACATGATGCCGGCAACGATGATGGCAAGGATGCCGACGAAGGACTCGACGATCATGGCGCCATAACCGACCTTGACGGCGTCCTGCTCCTTCTCGACCTGCTTGGAGGAGGTACCAGAAGAAACGAGGCTGTGGAAGCCGGAGAGGGCGCCGCAGGCAACGGAAACAAACAGGACCGGGAACATCATGCCAGAAGCGCTGGAGAAGCCGGTAAAGGCCGGAGCGGTGATGGTGGCCTGGCCGTTAACACCCAGGACGACGATACCGAGGACAGCGCAAACGATCATGACGATCATCATGATGGAAGTGAGGTAGTCACGCGGGGTCTTGAGCATCTGGATGGGCATAGCGCCAGCGAAGACCAGGTAGACCATGACGACGGCGAACCACTGGAACTTATCCAGGTAGACCGGGAACTGCATACCGACGGCAAACATGAGAACCATGAGGACCACGCCGGTGACGAACTCGGTAGCACCGGTGAGGTTGAACTTCTTCTGGGCCCAACCAAAGGCGATAGCGACGAAGGTGAACAGGATGGAGATGGTACCAGCGCAGCCGGCGGCATAGGACTTGGTGAAGTCGATGGCACCGGTAGCAGCACCAGAAGCGTCAACGGCCGGGGTGAACATGAACGTCTTGCAGACCATGTCGGTGAAGGCGGCGATGACGATGATGCAGAACAGCCAGCAGAACAGCAGGAACAGGCGACGGCCGGTCTTGCCGATGTACTTCTCGATGAGCTGAGCCAGGGACTTGCCGTTGTTCTTCATCGAAGCATACAGAGCACCAAAGTCGTGGACGGCGCCAAAGAAGATGCCGCCGACGAGGACCCAGAGCACGACGGGCAGCCAGCCAAAGGCCATGGCGACGATCGTACCCGTGACAGGGCCAGCACCGCAGATCGAGCTGAACTGATGCGAGAACGCGGTAAAGGCGGAGACGGGCGAGAAGCTCTTGCCGTCCTTCATGCGCTTGGCCGGCGTGAGGGCCTCTTTGTCAACGCCCCACTTGTTGGCCAGCCATCGGCCATAGCCCAGATAGCCGCAGGCGAGCACCGCCGCGGCCACAACCATGAGCAAAACTCCGTTCATTACATTTCCTCCTCTAAAAAGAACTTCCCAGACATAAAAAATGAGGGCCGTCGGTTGCGCTCGACGGCCCTCATCTTCATCAGCCGCCCGTTATCGTACGGGCTAGCTGTATGTGCTAACCCGCATCAGATAATTACTACGCTGATAATGTTTAGCTGATGCGTGAACATGTCTAAGAAATCCTCTTCAATCATGATGCGAACAATCCGTGCGTGTTCACATCCCCCAGTGGTTGAAAAGGAGTATGAAACTTTAGTTACCTAAAGTCAACGCAAATTTGTAATGGATTTTCAAATTCTTTTGAATTTCTCGTTATAAAACGCCACTGACCTCGGACTTTACCGAACGACAGTTTTTGCTTGAGAGATGCCCCTCGGGAGCGGGGCGGGCGCCTGCCGCCATATATGAACTTTCCTGCTCGGACAGTCCTGCTCACGACGGAGGCCACATTAAGTGGCCTCCTGTTCGTGCGGAACTCGCGATAAAGTTCATATATGGCGGCAGGCGCCCGCCCCGCCCCCGAGGAGCTCCCATCCCAAATGTGCGGAGCAAAGCTCCGCACACCATCTTTTTCTTTCAGCTAAAGCACGCCGGAAATTCGACGCAGCTGGCTAACCTTGCCGGACGTTGTCGACGCCAAACCAGCTCAGAAGCTATATCGATACAGAAAGGTCCCCGGACGGAGGGGCCGGATATAAGGTTTATCGCGAGTTCCGCACGCAAAGAAGGCCACTTAATGTGGCCTTCGTCTTGCGCAGGACTGTAGAGCAGGAAACCTTATATCCGGCCCCTCCGTCCGGGGACCGCGCCGTACCAGCTACAGCGTCATGTTTGGATCGGCGTCGACGTCGAACGGCGAGATTTCACCTCGGTCGAATTTACGGCGGGCGACCTCCGCGATCATGGCAGCGTTATCGGTGCACGCCGAAAGCGGCGGTACCGTCACGCGGATCCCCTGACGCCCAAGCTTCTTGATCATCATCTCGCGCAGATGCGGATTAGCCGAGACGCCGCCGCCGATGCAGTATTCCTTGCATCCGGTGGCATGCAGGGCGTTTTTGGCCTTCTTGTACTGAACGTCAAAGACGGCTGCCTCAAACGAAGCCGCCAGATCGGGCAGGTGAATCGTGCGCCCGGCCTTGGTCTCCTGCTCGATGTAGAGCGTCACGGACGTTTTAAGACCCGAAAGCGAGAAACGATAGTCTCCCCTGCTGTTAAGCGCGCGAGGAAAATCGATCGCCTTGGGGTTGCCCGTCTCGGCCAGCTTGGAGATGATGGGGCCACCGGGATAGCCCAGACCCAACGCCTTGGCTACCTTGTCGAAGGCCTCGCCCACAGCATCGTCGAGTGTCTCACCAAGTACCTCGTAGTCGCCCCATGCCTTCACGTGCACGAGCATGGTATGACCGCCCGAGACGAGCGTGAAGATAAACGGCGGCCTGAGATCGGGCTGCGCCAGCAGGTTGGCGAACAGATGGCCCTCCAGATGGTTGACGCACACCAGCGGTTTGCCGGCAGCATACGCAAAGCCCTTGGCGAAGGCGACGCCCACTACCAGAGCACCCACCAGGCCCGGACCCTGCGTCACGCCAACAGCGGCGAGTTCGCTCGGCGCGATGGCTCCACCCTCAAGACCAAGCGATGCTGCGGCATCCTCGAGCGCCGCATCCACGACACTCACAATCACCTCAACGTGTTTGCGCGAGGCGATCTCGGGCACCACGCCGCCAAAACGGGCATGGAAATCGATCTGCGTCGACACCTGGTTGGCCAGCATATTGCCATCCGCATCGATAATCGCCACCGCCGTCTCGTCGCAGGAACTCTCGATGGCAAGCACTAGGCGGCGGCGCTCAATTTCGGCACGCTCCCCCTCGGAGCGCCTAGGCGCAGGCAGCGGCCATACGCGCTGCTCTGCCGCCGTCGGCTCGGGCGAGGCATTGTCGACCGGAAGCACCAGGGGCAGCGGAGCCGTCATGACGATGGCATCCTTGCCGGCACCATAATAGCCGCGGCGCCATCCTGCCTCGGTAAAGCCCAGAGCGTTATAAAGCGCGATCGCTCCCTTGTTGTCGTCCTCGACCTCGAGCGAAGCCGTGGTGCAGCCGAGCATCTGGGCATCATAGCTCACATGCGACAGCAGCTTGCGGGCAATGCCCTCACGGCGATGTGCCGGGTCGACGGCGACATCCAGAATCTGCACATCACCGTCCACGACCATACCGCCGGCAAGGCCCAGCAGCTTGCCGTCGTCGTGTGCCACCCACCAACTACGCGGCGCAGCGACGTCCTCGCCCAGTTCGGACAGGAACATGCCCGGCGTCCACGCCTCGTGTCCGGCACCTTCAAAGCAGGCAGCCTCTAGCGCGCTCGCGCCCTCGGCATCCGCCGCGCCCATGGGACGGAACTGCAGATGACGACCGGCGAGCTCATCGGCAACGCCCGTAATTTCGCTCTGTGCACTCTCAGCAAGACCAAGACGCTTGCGCTCGTTTTCCTCGGCATCCGAAAGGCGCGTGTAAATCGGCAGGACGCGAGCCGGATCGCCGTCACCCGCAGCGTGCGCGAGCAGCAAGCCCTCGCCCGAAGGCCACCACAGGTCGCGCTCCACGCAGCGGGCGGTCTCGTCCTCACCCAGCAGCTTGCCATAGCGCACGAGACCGTCACCGGTCAGCTGAACCTGGTCCCAGTCCGCTGCTCGGCGCCACTCATCGAGCGCCACGGCGGCCTTGACCACGTGTTCGCGCTCAAATTGACGCTCGGGGCCCTCATCGACCAGCATATACAGCGCCGGATATACCTCACCGCGCATAGCATCGGCCAAGATACCAAGCTTGCCGCGCACGCCAGCCTTCCACGCCGTCCAAGCGCAAGCGTCGAGCGTCGACACGCCCAGCAGCGGAGCATTGGCACCGCGCGCGAGGCCCTTGGCAGTGGAGATGCCGATGCGCACACCCGTAAACGACCCCGGGCCGCGGCCGACCACGTAGCAACCAACATCGCTGCGATCCAGACCGGCTTGAGCCAGCATGCCATCAACGGTATTCACGAGCTCAACGTTGGCGTGACGGCGACACATGTGGTCGCCACTCACGAGCTTCGTCTCGCCCGTCTGCCCATCAATCCAGCTTGCCGCGCAGGCAAGCATGTCGGTCGAGGTATCGAGCGCCACCACCAGCGCGTTGTCGTTATGCAAGCTCATCTTGTACAGCCTTATCAATCAAATGGGAAAGCTCCATTGCGCGGTCACCGTGCGCCTCGAGCGTTATCGTTCGCACATCACTGTCGCCCTCATCACGCTTGAGCGTCACCGAAAGATACTCATCCGTCAGCTCGTCTTGGAATTGTTCGCCCCATTCCAGCAGGCAAGCACCCTCATAGCCCAGCACATCGAAAATGCCCGTATCCTCGAGCTCGTAGGCATGCTCCAGGCGGTATAGATCAAAGTGAAACAGCGGAATACGACCTTGATCGTGGACGGCCATGAGCGCAAACGTAGGGCTCGTAACCATATGCCCATCGCCCAGCCCGCGCGAGACGCCCTTGGTAAAGTGAGTTTTGCCCACTCCCAGGCCACCGGTCAGGATGAGCACATCGCCGTCCTCAAGGCACGGTGCAATTAGCTCGCCAAAGTACTCCGTATCGGCAGCGCAAGTCGTTTTGTAAGTACCTACCCCCAGGCGCTCCAGGGACATATATGCTCCTTATTATTCCGAGGCGTCCTCTGGTGCGGGATGTCGCTCCAGATAGTCGCCCAGCATCTTAAAGTCTTCCTCCAGTAGCTCCTGCCACGCCGGATTGCGTAGCGCTGCTGCCGGATGGAACGTGGGCATTACTACAAAATGCCCCATCTGGTGGAACCTGCCGCGCAGCTTAGTAATGCCAATCTCGGTCTTAAGCACAAAGTGCGTCGCGGGGTTGCCGAGCGTCACAATAATATCGGGCCAGATGCTTCGAATCTGCTCACGCAAAAACGGCGAGCAAGCCAGCACTTCCTCGGGACGCGGATTGCGGTTTCCCGGCGGGCGGCACTTAAGCACGTTGGCAATGTAGACGTCTTCGCGTTTGAGCCCCGCCAGCGACAAAATGCCGTTGAGGTCCTCGCCTGCCGCCCCCACAAAGGGCTCGCCCTGCAAATCCTCATTGCGGCCCGGCGCCTCGCCAATAAACATCACGCGAGCGTGGGGGTTTCCCACGCCAAACACGATGTTATGGCGCGACTGGTAAAGCTGGCAAAGGTGACAATCGCCCAGAACGGCCTCGATCTCCTCGAGTGCGACCTCACGCGGCGCCTGATGGCTATGGCCGGGGATGTGCATGACGCCCATAGCGACTCCTACACGTAGACTTTGTCGAGACGCATACCAAAGCCGCAAGCGACCTCGTAGTTAATCGTGCCGCGTAGGCGCGCCATCTCGTCCATGGTAATCTCGGCATCTCCATCGCGGCCGACAATGATCATCTCGTCACCATACTCGGCCTCGGGAATCTCATGCGCCGGGTTGGACTGAATGGCGACCATAAACTGGTCCATGCAGATATTGCCCACCTGACGCACACGCTCGCCGCGATACAGCACGTCCATACGATTGGAAAGCGTACGCGAAAGGCCATCGGCATAACCGATCGGAAGGGTGCAGATCTGAACGCGCGTGCGCGGTACGCGGTAGGTAAAGCCGTAGCCCACGCCCTCGCCCATCGCAGGATGCGCCACGCGCGTCACACGCGCGTGGACGCTCATGACGGGATCAAGCTGCATCACGCGACCACTCAGCTCACATGGCTGCAGACCATACAAACCGATGCCGGCACGAATCATGTCAAAGTGCATTGAAGAATCGAGCATCGAGGACGGCGTATTGGCACAATGCACGATACCGCATTCAAAACCTGCGTCCTTAATGGCCTGAACGGCCTCGGTAAAACGCTGGCACTGCAGCTTGTAGTCCCAACCCGAAGGTTCATCGGCCGTGGCGAAGTGCGTAAATACGCCGTCGCACTGAATACCGCGATGGAAATTAATACCGCGGACAAAGTCGAGCACCTGCGTGTAATGTACGCCAATGCGGTTCATGCCCGTCTCGATGGCGAGATGATACTTGCCCACCTTGCCCGCCGCGACGGCACATTCGCCATACGCAAGAGCAAAGTCAGACGTATAGACCGAGGGCATGATATCAAACTCGAGCAACGTCGGAATAGCCTCGATAGGCGGCTCGCTTAGAATCAGGATGGGCTTAGTAATCCCGCCCTGACGGAGCCCAACGCCCTCGTTGACCGTCGCCACGGCAAACATGTCGGCACCGGCCGAATACATGATCTTGGCACACTCAACAGCTCCATGACCATAAGCATCGGCCTTGACCACGCAGCACAGGCGCTGACGCGGATTCAATAAGTTCTTATAGGCTCTCGTGTTGCGACGGAGCGCCCCGCGGTCGATCTCGACCCAGGACCAGCGCGTCAAATCGGCTTTATTCATGATTAGTCATCCGACCCTTCGTCCATGATTCCCAGATCTTCGAGCGCATCCTTTGCCGCCAGCTCCATGGCAGGACCGATCAAGTCGATAAGATCGGTCGCGATAACGCTCTTCTCACCATACTCCGTCGCCGCAGCAAAACCGGCGTAGCTGTGAAGTGCGACGGCGTACGAATACAGCAACTCCCAACGATCCATCTCGTCGCGCATGGTGGCAAGCGTGCCGGCCAAAATACCCGCGAGAACATCACCCGAACCGGCAGTTGCCAGAGAAGCCGGACCCGAGAGTGGCAGCAGCACGCGCTCAACGCCACAGATAGCCGTCGTCGGCCCCTTGGCTATGACCACCAGATTGTCGGAGCCTGCAGCCCAGACAACCTTCTGCGCGGCCGCAATCGCGGTACCAAGGTCGTTCACCTCGTCACCGGCAACCAGGCGCGAAAGCTCACGATAATGCGGCGTCATAACCAACGGCTGCTCGCGACGATACATCTCGGGGTTACTATCAATACCGTCAATGGCAATCTTAGCAAGGCAGTTGAGTGCATCGGCGTCCAAAATTAGCGGTACCTCAAGCTCGAGCAAGCCCGAAACCACCTGCATAGCGCCAGCAGACGTCGTCATACCGGGACCGCACAGCACGCAGCTGTACTTCTTTGCGATCTCACACACCGTCATGCGCGCAGCGGCGCCAAAGGAGCCGCGCGAATCAGACGGAATAGCAAAGACGGGAATCGAAGGAAGTGCCATGCGAATGAGATTGGCACAGGCGTCAGGAGCCGCGACTGCCACGTAACCAGCACCCGCGCGAGCTGCAGACTTGGCCGCCATAATGGCAGCACCAGGATATTGCGCCGATCCGGCGACAATAAGCACAGAGCCACGGGAATACTTATCGATATTCGATGGTAGCGGAGCAAAGTAATCAACTAAGTCACCGGGCTCGACAATCTCGGCGGCGTGGTCAACATCATCGATGACTTCGTCAAGACGGTCGTAAAGATTGCCGCAGATCAAATCGCCAGCATACTCAGGGCCATCAGCGCTATACAGACCAATCTTGGGCGCAATCATCGTCACCGTGCGCTCGGCACGAATGCAGTCGTCATCAACAACGCCCGTCTCGGCATTCAGGCCCGAGGGGACATCAATGGATAAGACACAATCGGCGCATTCATTGACCGTAGGAATCCAAATGGAGAACGGCGCACGCAGATTCCCGTGGAAACCGGTACCAAAAATGGCATCGACAACAACATCCGCCTTATCGATCAAAACCTCGAGTTCGTCACGCGAGGGACCGACGCAAACGTGCACATCGCGGCCGGCAGTTCGACGAGCAACATGACGTGCCAAAGCAGCAGGAATCTCATCCGGCTCAACCGGAGAAACGATATCCACGTCCACACCCTTGTGGCTCAGGATATCGGCGGCAACCCAACCGTCGCCGCCATTATTACCAAAACCGACCAAAACGAGAACCCGATCGGGATTGAGCTTCAAGACCTCGTTAGCGGCAAACTCACCCGCTAGCTCCATTAGCTCGGCCTTCGAAGTCCCTTCGCGTTCAATGATATCCTCGAGACGAACGACTTCTTCGGTACTCAAAACCGGTTTCATCTATGCTCCTAGCGTATCTTGCGAAGCATCGCCAAGGTGCTCCGTCAATGCTGAATTCTGCAGCTGCTCAAGCTCATCTAAAACAGAGCGAGCCTCTTTAAATGTCTGCGCTACGCGTTTCTTGGTACTCACCTTTTCCTCTTTTGGCTTAGGCCGAGCATCTTCGGTAATCGCGATGGCATTCGCAACGGCTAAGTCTCCTGTAAGCGTAATGGAAAGAGCAACCTCAACAACACCCAGCTCTTGAGCGATCTCGAGAGCACGGCCCGAAAGCAGCGCCTTCGGTTTACCGAGTTTATCACGCGTAACCGAAACATCCTTGCGACCAACGCCTTGACTAAAACCCGTGCCGAGAGCTTTAAGTACCGCCTCGCGCGAAGCAAACCGGCTGGCATAGTGAGCAGCGGGACGCGATGATGCATCACAATACGCACGCTCTTCTTCGGTAAACACACGCCGAGCAAACGACGGCGTCTTTTCAAGAATTGATTTCATACGGGAAATCTCGACGATATCAACGCCGATACCAGCTTCAGCCATGTTCACCTCCATATCGCACAGACTAAGTTATTGTAGCCCGTTCACAGAAGATGCGACAAACGAGGGTTATAAAACACAGCTACTATGTGAGACAAAAGCCCGTAAACGCAAGAAAGGGGGAGGCCGCGAGGCCTCCCCCTTCTTCAAGTCATCAGACGGCTCGGTGCCGTCCACCGGTCAGCGGCGCCCTGGCCTCCCACGGGCTGGCC
>CABRZS010000019.1:0-36585 GCA_902475525.1 uncultured Collinsella sp. | reverse complement strand
TTTGGTCGATCGCGAGTTCCGCACGAGCCGGAGAGCACTTAATGTGCTCTCCGTGCGAGCCAGGACTGTCCGAGCAGGCGACCTTATATATTTGCCCTCCCCGGGGCTCCTCGCCCGAACCCCTCAGCTAGTTCTTCAGCGAGTTCAGCGGTGCCGGGAAGCGTCCACCGCGATGGGCAAGCACGGTGCCGGCGTTGGGGTTCACCGGCATGATGGGCGCACGGCCAAACAGGCCGCCGTACTCGACGCAGTCACCCACGCCCTTGCCGATGGCAGGAATCACGCGGACGGCCGTGGTCTTGTTGTTGATGACGCCGATGGCCATCTCGTCGGCGATGATGCCGGCGATGGTCTCGACCGGGGTGTCGCCGGGGATGGCGATCATGTCCAGGCCGACGGAGCACACACAGGTCATGGCCTCGAGCTTCTCGAGCGAAAGCGCACCGGCCTCGACGGCGGCGATCATGCCGGCGTCCTCGGACACGGGGATAAAGGCGCCGGAGAGACCGCCCACGCTGGAGCTGGCCATGACGCCGCCCTTCTTGACGGCATCGTTGAGCATGGCGAGCGCGCAGGTCGTGCCGGGGCCACCGCAGGTGCCCACGCCGATGATCTCGAGGATGCGCGCGACGGAGTCGCCGATGGCAGGCGTGGGAGCCAGCGACAGGTCGACAATGCCCTTCTCGACACCCAGACGATGGGCGGCCTCGCGGCTCATGAGCTCGCCGGCGCGGGTGATCTTAAAGGCGGTCTGCTTAATCTTCTCGGCGACCTCCATCATCGATGCGGAATCGGGCAGCGTCTCCAGGGCTGCGGCCATAACGCCGGGGCCCGAGACGCCTACGTTGATGACGGCGTCGGCCTCGCCACCGCCGTGGACGGCGCCCGCCATAAACGGGGAGTCCTCGACCATGTTGGCAAAGCAGACAAACTTGGAAGCGCCGACGGAATCCTGGTCGGCCGTGAGCTTGGCGGCGTCGATGATGGTCTGGGCGGCCATGAGCACGGCATCCATGTTGATGCCGGCGCGCAGGCTGGCGACGTTGACACTGGAGCAGACGCGGCTGGTGGTGGCAAGCGCCTGGGGGATGGACTGGATGACGCGGCGGTCGGCATCGCCGATGCCCTTCTGGACGAGCGCGGAGAAGCCGCCCAGGTAATCGATGCCGAGCGTCTCGGCCGCGCGGTCGAGGGCGTGCGCGATGGGGGTGAGGTCCTCATCCTTGCAGCACGCGGCGATCTGGGCCACCGGGGTGACGGAAACGCGCTTGTTGACGATGGGGATACCGTACTCGCGCTCGAGGTTCTCGGCGGTCTCGACCAGATGCTCAGCCGTGTGCGTCACGTGGTCGTAGATCTTCGTGCACATGCGGTCGAGGTTTTCGTCACCGCAACCCATGAGCGAAACGCCCATGGTGATGGTCCTGATGTCGAGGTTCTGCTCCTCAACCATGCCGCGGGTTTCCGCGATTTCTGCGGGCGTGATCGCCATCCTTGCGCTCCTATCTGCCAAAACGAGCATAGTCTTTTCTATTCTAACGTGCCGCACGTGCCAAGTGGCGCATGCGGCACGTTTTGGTGCACGGTTGTTTCCGCTGTGTTACTGCCCAAAGACCTCTTCGGCGATGCGCGCGCTTTCGGCGGCATCCTTGGCGTAGTAGTCCGCGCCAATCTGCTTGGCGTATTCGGGGGTGAGCACGGCGCCACCTACGATGATCTTGACGCCTGGCACCTCGGCATGGAGCAGCTTGATGGTCTCCTCCATGGCGACGACCGTGGTGGTCATAAGCGCCGAGAGGCCGACGAGTTTGATATCGCGCTCCTTGACGGTCTTGAGTACCTCCTGCGGATCGACGTCGCGGCCCAGGTCAAAGACGGTGTAGCCGTAGTTGTCGAGCAACATTTTGACGATGTTCTTGCCAATATCGTGAATGTCGCCCTTGACGGTGGCCACGCAGATCTTGCCCTTGTCGGCGATCTCGCCGGCGGGCATCAGGCGCTTGATGGTGTCGAAGCCCACGCGTGCGGCTTCGGCCGAGGCCATGAGCTGCGGCAAGAAGAACTTTCCCTGGTCAAAGAGGACGCCAACCTCGTCGAGAGCGGGGATAAAGTGATTGTTGATGAGGTCCATAGCGTCGTGGTCTGTCAGCAGACGCTCGGTCTCGGCAGCGATCTCGCCTTTGCGGCCCGAGACGACCATTCGACGAATCGGGTCGTCGTTGCCGTCAGTGCCGGCGGTGCCAGCAGCAGGCGCGGCATCACTCGATGCGGCCTGAGCCGCTGCCGGGTTGGCGGCGATCTTGTACGGATCGGTCCAGCCGGCATAGCGCTCGATGTATCCGGTCGAGTCCTCGTCCTCAACGCTCAGGACACGATAGCTGTAGACGGTGTCCATAAAGCGCTTGGAGCCCGGGTTCATGATGGGGGCGTCCAGACCCGCGCCAAAGGCGGCGGCCAAAAAGACCGAACCCAGCAGCGGGCGAGCGGGCAGGCCAAAGCTGATGTTCGACACGCCGAGCGCGCATTTGACGCCCAGACGCTCCTTGCACAGGGACATGGCGCGTAGGATCTGCTCGGCCTGGCGTTGATTGGTCGAGGCGGTCATGACCAGGCAGTCGATGAGGATACGGTCCGGGCCGATGCCGTAGCGGGCGGCCTCGGCCACGATGCGTTCGGCGATGGCAAAGCGGGCCTCGGCGGTATCGGGGATGCCGCCTTCGTCGAGCGTAAGGCCGACGACGTTGGTTCCATAGTGGGCGACCAGCGGAAAGATCTCATCCATGATCTGCTGCTTGCCATTGACCGAGTTGATGATGGGCTTGCCGGCGTAGCGACGTACGGCGGCCTCGACGGCGGCGGGGTCGGTGGAGTCGATCTGCAGCGGCAGCAGCGTGGAGCCTTGGAGCTGCTCGGTCGCTTGCTGGATGACCTTGACCTCGTCGATCTCGGGCAGACCCACGTTGACGTCCAGGATGTCGGCGCCCTGCTCCTGCTGGCTGATGCCCTGGCTCACGACGTAGTCCAGGTCGCCGTCGCGCAGGGCCTGCTGCAGGCGCTTTTTGCCGGTGGGATTGATGCGCTCGCCGATGACGGCAATCTTGTGGCCGTCGCAGGGAAGGTCCGCCACAGTCTGGGCACTTGTGACCGACATGCTGGGCTTGCGGTGGCGCGGACTGGGCGTGTGGTTATCGATAAGCGTGCGCAAGGCGGCCATGTGCGCCGGCGTGGTGCCGCAGCAGCCGCCCACGACGCTCACGCCGTCCTCAATCATGCCGGCGACGGCTTTGGCGTATTCGGGGGCCTGGATGTCAAAGACGGTATTACCGTCGTCGTCCACGTGGGGCAGTCCCGCATTGGCCTGCACCATAACGGGTTTGTCCGTAACGGTGAGCATACGTGCGGCGAGCCCTCGGAGCTCGGCCGGTCCCTGGCTGCAGTTGATGCCCAAAACGTCGGCGCCGATGGCGTCGAGCGTGATGGCGGCCACCTCGGGACTCGTGCCCAGGAACGTGCGACCGTCTTCCTCAAAGGTCATGGTGGCAAAGACGGGCAGGTCGGAGTTCTCGCGGCAGGCGAGGACGGCCGCCTTGATCTCGGCAAGGTCGGTCATGGTCTCGATAATAAAGAGGTCCACGCCCGCATCGACGCCGGCACGCACTTCCTCGGCAAAGAGGTCATAGGCCTCGTCAAAGCTGAGGGTGCCTAAGGGACGAAGCAACGCGCCGATGGGGCCGATGTCACCGGCGACGTAGCGGGCGCCGGCCTCGCGGGCACAGGCGACGGCCGCGGCAAAGACGTCTGCCACGGTGGCGGCACCGTCGAGCTTGTGGGCGTTGGCGCCAAAGGTATTGGCGGTGATCACGTCGCAGCCAGCCTCGACGTACTGGCGCTGAATGTCGGTAATGACCTGGGGCTCCTCAAAGTTGAGCAGCTCGGGCAGGGCTCCGGCCTTCATGCCGGCCGCCTGCAGCATGGTGCCCATGCCGCCGTCGAACAGCAGATGCCCCGTGCCCTCGATGGCCGCACGCAGGCGATCGTCCTTAATGCGCAGATCGTCGATCGTGCGCGTCTTGTACGTGGCACCGTTGCGACGTGCGGCATCAACGGGTGCCGCCAATGCAGTGCCGTCAGAATCATGAGTGATAAGCGGAGTAAACATCGAGGGCTCCTAATGGCTGGAATAGCAGGTGGTGTGGGCGGCGCGGAAGCGACAGTGCTCGCGCATGCGGCAGATATTGCAGGTGGGGCGGCTCTGGGCGTCGTGGACCTCGCCGTCGAACAGACCGATCACCGCGGTCACGCTCTTGGTGGGCATGAGCAGGCTGGTGGGCGTGACGGTAAGCCCGATGAGCCGCGTGGCGTTGAGCGCGTCCACGATTGAGCGCTGTGCCGTAAGCGGGCAGTCGCCGTAGCCGGGACTGAAGCGCCAGTTACCGGCGAGTCCGTGTGCGGCGGCCGCAGCCTTAACCTGCTGGTCCATCTGCTCGACGGCGGCTTCTACATAGGCAGAGCATGCGGCGTCGAGCACGGCTCCCTCCAGGGGCTGCTGGGCTCCCGTGGTACGCAGGCGACGCTCGGCGTCCATGCCGAGGGTGCATGCCATGAGTGCGGCAAAGCGGGCGTCTTTGAGATGTCGATAGATGTCGCGACCGCGCAGCTCAACGTTGGTGCCAACCAGACGGATGCAGGGCTCTCCCTGCTCGTCCACGCCCGTGGCATCGACGGCAAACACGCGGCGCACGCCACGGGGCTCAATGTCCAGTTCCAGGCGCTCGACTACAAGCTCAATACGCTGCGACAGCTCGGGCTCAATCTGCTGGCCGCCGTAACCCAGATACCGCAGCATCTCGGCACGGTCGACACGGGGATGGTGCGCAGCATCGACACGGTAAAGCGCCGGCGACGCAAGGTCGGCCGGCACTTCGACAGCGGTTGTATCGATGTGCGGTTTTTCCATTACCCCAGGCGCTCCATAATGGTCGCGGCGATCGCAGGACGATTCATAGTGTACAGGTGCAGACCGGCGGCACCGTGCTCCTTAAGGTCGCAAAGCTGACGGGCGGCATAATCTACACCGGCTGCCTGCAGGCTCTCGGGGTCGTTCTCGTACTTGGCGAGAATCTTGATGACGGGGGAGGGCAGCGACGCGCCGCACATAAAGACCATGCGGCTGATCTGGGACTTGCCCATAAACGGCATGATGCCCGCGGTGATGGGCACCGTGATGCCTGCCTTGTCGGCAAGCTCGCGGAAGCGGTAGAAGCACTCGTTGTCAAAGAAGAGCTGCGTCACAAAGAAGCTCGCGCCGGCGTCCTGTTTTTGCTTGAGGTATTCGACCGAGAGGTTGAGATCCTCGCAGGCAATGTGGCCTTCGGGGTAGGCTGCGGCGCCCACGCAAAAGCCGGCGTCGACGAGCTCGGGGATGAGGTCGCGGGCGTAGGCGTAGTCGGAGGCGGGCTTGTCGTCCTCGGTCGCGCCAGCGGGCAGATCACCGCGCAGGGCCAGGATGTTTTCTACGCCGGCGGAGCGGTATTCGTCGATCTTGGCGGCGATATCGGCGTGCGAGCGGCCCACGCAGGTGAGGTGCGCCACCGAGGGCGTATTGAATTCGCTCGTAATCATTTGCGCGATGGGGGCGGTGGTGGCGCCGTTGCCCGAGCCGCCGGCAGAGCAGGTGACCGAGACAAAGCTCGGCGAAAGCTTGCACAGATTGCCTGCCACCTCGCGAGCCGTGTTGAGGGTAAGCTCGCCCTTGGGCGGGAACATCTCAAACGAAACGGGTGCGGTGCCCTGGGATGCTGCCTGCTTAAAAACCTCGTCGACGCGCATATCGTGCTCCTTTAGATACGTAATAGCGTGATGTGTTGTAAGGATTCTACAGCACCACTGTGTCACGGTGGAGTTTCACTCGCTATTCGGGGATACCAATCAAAGATGCCTTGCTATCGACATTCCCTATAGCAGAGCGGTCAATCTAGGATGGGGCTATAAAGACTGGTATCTGATGCGAAATACCAGTTAATAGAGCCCCATCCCAAATTGACTACCCCTAAACCATGGGGAGAGGTCTGCAATTTATACAGTTGATTGGCTGTTGAGGGCGGCAACGCCGCCGCGATGCGGTAACCTCATTGATTGGTTTCGTGACAGCAACATAACGGTAATGTTGCGGAAACACGACGAGCCTAATCTATGACTCGTTCGTTAGTAATCAACACCGCTTCTCACGCGGTGCCGATACGAAGGGAGTTCCGTATGGCCGAACTTACTGACCGCTTCGGGACCATGGTGTTCTCTGAGGAAGTCATGAAGGACTACCTCCCCAAGGACATTTGGAAGCGCCTTGCTGCAACCCTCGAGGACGGTGAGCCGCTCGACCTGGATGTGGCCAACGCCGTTGCCCACGCCATGAAGGTCTGGGCCATCTCCAAGGGCGCGACGCACTACGCGCACTGGTTCCAGCCGCTTTCGGGCATTACTTCCGAGAAGCACGACAGCTTCCTCGAGCCCAACCACGACGGCACCGCCATTACCAAGTTTACGGGCAAGAACCTCATCCAGGGCGAGCCGGACGCCTCCAGCTTCCCCAACGGCGGCCTGCGTGCCACCTTCGAGGCCCGTGGCTACACCGCTTGGGATCCCACCAGCCCCGCATTCATTAAGGACGATGTCCTGTGCATCCCCACGGCTTTCTGCTCCTACACGGGCGAGGCCCTGGACAAGAAGACCCCGCTGCTGCGCTCCATGACCGCACTCTCGCGTGAGTCCAAGCGCGTTTTGGCGCTGTTTGGTAAGACCCCCAAGAAGGTCGTTCCTTCCGTGGGCGATGAGCAGGAGTACTTCCTGATCAAGAAGGACGCTTACCGCAAGCGCAGGGACCTGGTCATCACCGGGCGCACCCTCTTTGGTGCTGCTCCCTGCAAGGGCCAGGAGCTCGAGGAGCACTACTTTGGCGCTATCCGCCCCACCGTCTCGTCCTATATGAAGGACCTGGACGATGAACTGTGGGCGCTTGGCATTCCTGCCAAGACCAAGCACAACGAGGTCGCTCCCTGCCAGCATGAGCTCGCACCGGTCTATGGCGAGGTCAACGAGGCCATCGACCAGAATCTGGTCATGATGGAGAAGATGAAGCTCATCGCCTCCCGTCACGACTTGGTCTGCCTGCTGCACGAGAAGCCCTTTGAGGGCATCAACGGTTCGGGCAAGCACAACAACTGGTCGCTTGGCACCGAGTCCGAGAACCTGCTCGACCCGGGCGACACCCCGCTCGACAACCTGCAGTTCATCGTCTTCCTCACCGCGGTGATCGAGGCCGTCGATAACTATCAGGAGCTCCTGCGCGCCTCCGTTGCCTCGGCCGGCAACGATCATCGTCTGGGCGCCAACGAGGCTCCTCCGGCGATTATGTCCATCTTCCTGGGCGACCAGCTTACCGAGGTCGTCGAGAAGATCATCGATGGCAAGGCTTCCGTCCATGCCACGCGCGGCGTGCTCGACCTGGGCGCCGATACCCTGCCCAAGCTGATGCAGGACAACACCGACCGCAACCGTACCTCCCCGTTCGCCTTCACCGGCAACAAGTTCGAGTTCCGTGCCTGCGGCTCCGAGCAGAACGTCTCCGACTCCAACCTGGTGCTCGATGCTGCCGTGGCCAAGTCGCTCAAGTCTTTCGCCGACGCACTCGAGGGTACGCCCGAGGATAAGTTCCAGGACGCCGCGCTCGAGTACTGCAAGAAGGTGCTGACCGATCACCAGCGCATCCTGTTCTCCGGTGACGGCTACTCCGATGAGTGGCCCGTCGAGGCCAAGAAGCGCGGCCTTGCCAACAACAAGACCACGGCCGACGCCCTGCCCGCCTTTGTTTCCGATAAGGCCATTGCGCTCTTTGAGGAGACGGGTGTTCTGACCAAGGCCGAGGCTCAGTGCCGCTACGACTGCAAGCTCGAGAAGTACAACAAGCTCATGAACATCGAGGCCACCACGATGGTTCGCGAGGCGCGTCGTACCTATCGCCCGGTCATTACCGCCTATGCCACCAAGGTCGCTAAGGGCCTTGAGACTATTCGTGCCGCCGGTGCTGAGGCCGCCATGCAGTGCGAGCAGAACACGCTCAACAAGCTCTGCAACGGTATCACTGCCATCAACGACTCCATCAAGGCGCTCGACGTCGTGCATCAGAAGGCCGAGGCTCTCGATGGCCAGGAGCAGGCCAACGTGTACGCGCACGAGGTCGTTCCCGCTATGGATGCGCTGCGTGCCGCCGTGGACGCAATGGAGGAGATCGTGGCCGCCGACTACTGGCCGGTCCCGACCTACGACGACATCCTGTTCTACGTGTAGAGCGTAACTGACATATCGTTACGGTATTGAGCCGGGGTCCGCATCATGCGGGCCCCGGTTTTTGTTTGCGAAGGACGCTTTGAAGCCCGTTTTGCAACTGATTCGCCCGCGTAATGAGGGGTCGTGGGCAAAAAACGTCAAATATGAGTACTGTCACAAGCCCTGTAGCATTATCTTTTTGCAAAATATGCAGTGTTACGCAACATATGTCCAAGTACTTAGCTGATAAATACCTGCAATTCCTCCGCCATAGGACGCCTTGTGTCAAAATCGCCTTCTGATGGCATGAAATCGCTGTTACTAAATTGGTAACAGTACTCATATTTGCTATTTTTTGTCCACGGGCCCTTGGATGACAGTGTGATTTTATGCCTTCGGGGTTCGAATCCCGGCGTATGGGTAGCAAAAAGCCCGTCACCACAAGGGTAACGGGCTTTGCATTTCAAATGGTGCCCCCAGCGGGATTCGAACCCGCGATATCCACCTTGAAAGGGTGGCGTCCTTGGCCGCTAGACGATGGGGACAGCGGGAAAGAGTATAGCAGACTTTTTTGCCGGCGCGTATATCGTTGGCAAACTGGAAAACCACCACAAAGGTACCTGTCCCCTTTGTGGTGGTTGGGGCGTTAGGGGAGGAGCTTCATGGCGGCGTCGTGGGCGGCGTGCTCGTAGGTGTCGTCGAGGGGCTTGAGCGGCAGCAGGGCTGTGGCCTGCGCATCGCCGCGGCGCTCGAGGGCGTGGGTAATGAGCCAGTCGGCAAGCTCGGGGTTCTTGGGCAGTGCCGGTCCGTGTAGATACGTGCCGATGACGCCCTTGTAGATCAGGCCCTCAAAGCCATCGTCGCCGTTGTTGCCGGTGCCCGCGACGACGGACGTTCCGAGCGGCATCGCCTCTGCGTCGAGCAGGGTGCGGCCGCCGTGGTTCTCGAATCCCACAAAGGGCTCGGGTGACAGGTCGGTCTTGACGGCGACGTTGCCGATCAGGCGGTCGGAGCCGCGTACGGTTTCGGCGGCAATGACCCCCAGACCCTCGATGCGATCCTCACCCATATAGTACGAACGGCCGAGCAGCTGATAACCGCCACAGATAGCAAGCAGTGTGCCGCCGTCCTCAACATAGGCCGCGACCTTGTCTTTTTGAGCGAGCAGTTCGTGTGCCACGGCCAGCTGGTCGCGATCGGAGCCGCCGCCCATCATGACGATATCGGCATCGGTGAGATTGAGCGACTCGCCCATGCGGACCTCGTCCACGCGCACGGGAATGCCGCGCCAGGCGCAGCGGCGCTCGAGGGCGATGACATTGCCGCCGTCGGCGTAGAGGTTGAGGGCATCGGGGTACAGGTAGACGATACGCAGGGGGCGCGAAAGCTCGACCGGCGCAATATCGGTGGGGACAGCGCTACCATCGGCGCGCGTTATGGCGTGGGAGACAATCGAGCTTGCATCGTCGTCTTTAAGCCCGTCGAGTTCCTTGACCAGCGGCGGGAAGGCCGTGTAGTTGGCGACGGCGTAGAAGGTGTCATCGGCGGCCTCGTCTGCCACGGCGCCGATCGCCTGCGCGACGTCCGAGATAATCGCGGCATCGATGCCGGCGTACTTGAGGCGTACCTGCATGTCGTGCGCACGCGTGCCTCCGGCAAAGGCGACAAGATCCGGCGTGTCGGCGATGCGCTCGAAGTCGACATCGTAGATCCACGAGACATCGTGGCCGTCGGCATCGTTATCGTTTAGGAAGAAGGCGCAGAGCCTGCCACCTGCCGTTTTAATGGACTGGATCTGGCGATCGAAGCCCACGGGATTCTTGGCCAGGTTGGCCTCGACGGTGCGGCCGGCAATATCCCAGCGGCCCATGCGTCCGCCGGCGGGCACGTAGGCATTAAGCGTGGGCTGCAGGTGCGCCGCGTCCACGCCCAGCTCGTGCGCCGCAAAGAAGGCGGCGGCGACGTTATAGACCATGTACAGGCCGTTGTAGCGCGTGGCGATGTGCACGGCGGGCGCGTTGGCCTCGGGTCCAAAGGCCAGGTCAAAGCCGTAGCCGTCGCAGCCGAGCTCAACGCCCGTCACGCGGCGGAGCAGCGCGGGGCGACCCCAGCCGCACGAAGGGCAATGATAGGCGCCCAGCTGTCCGTACTGCACATAGTCGTATTCCAGCGGGGCGTTGCACTGCGAGCAAAAACGCGAGTCGCTAATGCGGTCGGACTCGGTGCCCGTGGCGCCGTCGATGCCAAAGGCGATGCTCGTGTTGGAGACGCGCGCGGCGATCGAGGCGCACAGCGGATCGTCGGCGTTGTAGATGAGCGTTGTCGTCGGAGAGAGCTCCAACGCATGGGCGATGACGTCTTGGGTATGGTCGATCTCGCCGTAGCGGTCTAGCTGGTCGCGGAACAGGTTGAGCAGCACAAAGTACGTCGGTTTGAGCTTGGGCAGGACGCGCACCGTGTAGAGCTCGTCGCACTCAAAAACGCCCACGCGCTTGCCGCTGCTGGTGTGCTTAAGGCCGCCGCGGGCCTCGAGCAGAGCACCCACCACACCAGGCTCCATATTGTTGCCGGCACGGTTGCACACCACGGTAGCGCCGCTGGCAGCAACGGCGTCAGCGATGAGGTTGGAGGTGGTGGTCTTGCCATTAGTACCGGTAATCACCACGCTGCGGTCGACCAGGCTCGCGAGGTCGCTTAGCAGCTCGGGGTCGATCTTCATGGCGATGCGGCCGGGAAGCACGCCACCCTGGCGTTTGAGGACAGAGCGCAGTCCCCAGCGGGCGATATCGCTCGAGGTGCAGGCGAGAGATGAGCGGAGGTTCATGAAGCCGTTCCTAACATAGATGACATGGTCGGGGCGATCGCGTCGCTAAAAGCCGTAGCGGCGCGCAAATTCCTGGGCGAGCTGCGATACATCTTCGCAGGCGTTGGCCCAGGGGGCAAAGTCGGGGGTGTCCGAGATGATGCCGTCGGCCTCCCAAACTGCCTGGTGCGAAAGGTCCCAGGGATCGCGTGGCTCGGGCCGGCAGGGAAGGTACGGTGTCTGGTACATGGGATTCAGCAAGAAGAACGCGCCACCCTCGCAACGGTTAGCGAACTCACGCAGCGCGCGCGTCGCCGGGCGCATCTTGTTTGTTTTGAACAGCAAGATCGTGCGGGCGAGCAGGTACCAAGGAGAGTTTTCGAGTGCGTCTGCCCCCACCTGTTCCTCGAGCTGATGCGCCAGGGCAAAAAAGCCGTCCTGGTCTTCCAGGCGGGCGAGGGCAAGCAATACGGTGCCGGCGGCCCGGGTGGGATAGCCCTCCGTCTTAAGGACACGGCGAGAATAGTTGGCGGCGGCGCGGTAACGAGCGCTCGCCATGCACAGCTGCGAGATGGCCTCGAGTGTGTGAAGCCACCCGATAAGGGCCGGCTCGCTCACGGTAAGGTCCGCTGCGGTGACACCGTCGGCCAAAACATTATTGGCCCAGTAGTGCGGGGCCTCCATATCAAACCCGGGCACGCTCTGTTGCAGGTAGTCGGCCGTGCTCGTCTCGAGCTTCATCAGGTCGCCCAGGCAGGCGTCGACGGGCGTGTCCGCCAAAATGATGGCGAGCAGCTGGGCATCGACGGCCAGCGCATCGATGCGGACGATCTTGAGCAGCTCATCACGCATATCGTCGAACAAGCGGTTGCGCGTCTGCTCAAACTCCTCGTCGCTGCCCATGTCCTCGATGCGATGGAGCTCGTCGAGCAGGTGGCGATGAACACCAGCATAGGACAGCAGCGCCTGAGCATGCTCGGACTGCGCATACTTTTGGGGATTCGCGCTAATGTCGTTATGGACAAGCTCGCGTGCTGCATCGGTGAGCTCGGGGTGCGACGCCAGATAGGTGCGCTCCAGGTAGGCGGGGATGTAGACGCTCGGATCCATTAGAGGTCTCCTCCCTTAAACGGCAAGCCCTGCTCGGCCGCCCGCAGGATGCGCTCGTCGATCTGGGAACGCACGATATCGTTGGTGGCGACCCAGGCGGCAAAGCTGGCATTGTCGGGGGCGCCCAAGCCCTCCTGCAATACCGGTGTCGCCTCGGACAGTGCAAGGACGAGCTCGTCGGTGGAGCCTGCACCCACGTTGACGCGGGCATAGACGCCATCGGGAAACTCGGTTTGGAAGTAGAGCGCCTCGGCTGCGTGCGGGCACGAGCGCGCAAGGATGCGCAGGTAGTGCTCGGCGCCCTCGTAATCCAGCTCGCGCCAGGCAGCGCTCATCAGCGCGATGAGCGTCCACGGGTCCAAGTCGCGTTCCGCATCCTTGGGACGACGGCGCAGCGGCGTGTTGGCGAGATAGGGGACGGAGTGGGCAGAGCGAAAGCGCTTGAGCTCCTCAGCGGGGTATTCGAGCTTTGCCATGGCGAGCATTGCGGTGTGGCGGACGCCGGCAGGATCGTTGGGGGCAAAGTCGAGGCTGCGGTTTGCGGCTTCGAGCGACATGCGGTAGCGGCCGCTAATGAGCGCGCGCGATGCCAAGGCGGCAAGCCAGCGCAGGTAGGGACGGCGGGTCAGGTCGCCTGCGGCCTCGCGCTCGTAGGGGTCCTGCGCCGAGGCGATCTTGAGCGCCAGGTCGTGCTCCACCTCGTCGCACTTGGACACCAGATATTGCACGTATTCCTCGTTGGAGTCAGCGGTGAGGGCGCACAACATGCGTTGCGCATCCCAGTTGGCCGGATCGAGTGCGGCGGCCTCGCGAAGCATGTTCTCGGCAGCGGCCTCTTCCTGCTCGGCTTGGGCATCGTCGGGGATAAAGGGAATGCGGTAGTCGACGGCCTCGACCACCTTGGCAATCAGATGCCCGGCGCGGTCGCGGTCGTGCACGATGAGCGGCGCGGGGTTGCGGGTGAATTGCTCCATCAGACGCTCGACGGCGGGGCCGTCGGTGAGCGGGATATTGTCGCGGCGCAAGGCCTCAAGAACGAGGCGATGGCAATCCTCTTGAATGGGATCGAATGCCATGGGGCCTCCTTTGCTGCGGTTAGGGTTCAAATGTCTCTATATAAGGTTCTAGTTTACCCGCATGTGGCACACCGGGGGTGCCGCACTTGGACATGCACCTTTGCACCACGAAGACGGATGTCGCACAAATGTCGGCGCCTTGGACGACTGAGTGGTATCACGGTGCCGCAAACGGTCGATTTTTGGCGGCGAACGGGGCGCATTTTGGAGGGGCACCGTCCTGCCCGGGATATGTGGTCAACCTTGATAAAACGTTTGCCCAGCTTGGGAGTATGAATGCCCCACAAGGGTCTTCAGGGATAGAAAAAACGTTTCATCATTGTCGGCTTTAGGTGAATAACTGACCAACCAGAACGGTAAAATAGTGTTTGTCTGAGCGTTGAGACGTTTAGACATCGCGCATTGTCATCGCCGGCAACGCGCAAAACGGTCCTAACGGAGCCAATCGGGTGCTCCGTTATATACGCAAGTCTAAGAGGGGCTTGTTTAGGAGGCACAGTATGGGACGTTTTACCAATCCTCGCGATCTGTACTTTGGTGAGGGCGCTCGCCACGAGGTGAAGAACCTCAAGGGCAAGAAGGCCATCATCGTTTCTGGCGGCAGCTCTATGCGCCGCGGCGGGTTCCTGCAGGACGTTGAGGCCGACCTCAAAGAGGGCGGCTTCGAGGTCAAGCTGTTCGAGGGCGTCGAGTCCGATCCGTCCATCGAGACGGTCATGAAGGGCGCCGAGGCCATGCGCGAGTTCGAGCCCGACTGGATTATCGCCATCGGTGGCGGCTCGCCCATCGATGCCGCTAAGGCCATGTGGGTCTTCTACGAGTATCCCGAGGAGTCCTTCGATAACATCATCCAGCCGTTCAGCTTCCCCGAGCTGCGTCAGAAGGCTCATTTCTGCGCCATCTCCTCTACCTCCGGCACCGCTACCGAGGTCACCGCGTTCTCCGTCATTACCGACTACGCCAAGGGCATCAAGTACCCGCTGGCCGACTTCAACATCACCCCTGATGTCGCCATCGTCGACCCCGAGCTCACCTACACCATGCCCGCCAAGCTGTGCGCTCACACCGGCATGGATGCTCTGACCCACTGCATGGAGGCCTACGTTTCTACCTTCGCCTCTATGTTCACCGACGCCAACGCCCTGCACGGCATCCGCGAGATCGTCGAGTGGCTGCCCAAGTCCTATGCTGGCGACCATGAGGCCCGTCAGCACATGCATGAGGCTCAGTGCATCGCCGGCATCGCCTTCTCCTCGGGCCTGCTGGGCATCGTTCACTCCATGGCTCACAAGACCGGTGCAGCCTTTGAGAACGGCCACATCATCCACGGTGCTGCTAACGCTATGTACCTTGGCAAGGTCATCCAGTGGAACTCCAAGGATCCGCGCGCTGCCGAGCGTTACGCTTACGTGGCCAAGGAGATCCTGCACCTTCCCGGCGAGACCAACGAGGAGCTTATCGCTGCGCTCGTCCAGAAGATCCGCGACCTCAACGACCAGCTCAACATTCCGCAGTCCATCAAGGATTACGCGAATGGTGGCGTGAAGGTCGACGCCGAGAACCCGCAGATGGTTTCCGAGGAGGAGTTCCTCGCCAAGCTCCCCGAGATCGCCGCGAACGCCGAGCAGGACGCCTGCACGCCCGAGAACCCGCGTGAGACCAAGGCTGCCGACTTCGAGAAGATTCTCAAGGCCTGCTACTACGACACCGACATCGATTTCTAATCGACTCTTGTTATCGTAACGAGGGGCTCCGCACGTATCTGTACGGAGCCCCTTTCTTTTTTCTTTTAGAGAATGGGATAGTTATGGCTGCAATTTTCAATAGCCCCAGCAAGTACATCCAGGGTCCGGACGAGCTCGCCAAGCTCGGCTCCTATGTCGAGCCGCTCGGCGCTAAGGCCCTCGTCATCGTGACGCCTTCGGGCAAGAAGCGCGTCGGTGCCAAGATCGAGGGCGGTTTTGCCGAGGCTAAGGCCGAGCTGCTGTTTGAGGACTTTAACGGCGAGTGCTCCAAGGGCGAGGTCGATCGCCTGGTTGCGCTTGCTCGCGACAACGGTTGCGACATCATCGTCGGCGTCGGTGGCGGCAAGATCCTCGACACCGCGAAGGCCGTCGCCTATTACCTGGAGTCCCCGGTTATCATTTGCCCCACCATTGCTTCGACCGATGCCCCGTGTTCGGCGCTTTCGGTGCTCTACACCGACGATGGCCAGTTCGATAAATATCTCTTCCTTAAGGCAAACCCCAACATTGTCCTGATGGATACGACGGTTATCGCGGCGAGCCCGGTGCGCCTGACGGTGGCAGGTATGGGCGATGCGCTCGCAACCTACTTTGAGGCCCAGGCGACGCATGATGCCGACGGTGGCACCTGCGCTGGCGGCAAGGGCGGCATGGCCGGTCTGGCGCTCGCCAAGCTTTGCTACGAGACGCTTATGGCCGATGGCGTCAAGGCCAAGGTCGCGCTGGAGAAGGGTGCGCTCACGCCTGCAGTCGAGCATATCATCGAGGCCAATACGCTGCTTTCGGGCATTGGCTTTGAGAGCTCGGGCCTTGCTGCTGCTCATGCCATCCACAATGGCCTGACGATGCTGCCCGAGTGCCACGGCATGTATCACGGCGAGAAGGTCGCCTTTGGCACCATCGTCCAGCTGGTACTCGAGGATGCTCCGACTGAGAAACTCGAGGAAGTCCTGGGCTTCTGCATTGAGCTGGGCCTGCCGGTCACGATGAAGGAGCTTGGCGTTGCCGAGGTTACGCGCGAGCAGGCCATGGTCGTTGCCGAGGCCGCTTGCGCGCCCGAGGACACCATGTGCAACATGCCGTTTGAGGTGACGCCCGAGATGGTCGCAAACGCCATCCTGGGTGCCGACGCGCTGGGCCACTACTATCTCATGGATGAGTAAATCAAGCTAAGGAAGGGGCAAAGCCAACAGATGGCTTTACCCCTTTTGCTATGGTGCAAAGGGGTCAGGTTACTTTGCACCAATCGGTGTTTGATGAAGGGCGGATTCTCGTATGGCGCTTCCCATGGTTTATGGCGGTCCCGGCCGGTATGTTCAAGGGCCGGGCGAACTTTCGCGTCAGGGCAGGTATTTGTCATGGTTGGGCTGTGCTGCCTATGTCTTGTTTGACCAGGGCACCGAGGATCGGCTGTGCAGGCAGATTGTCGATGGATTTCTGGACGAAGATCTAAGCGAGCCGTTCTTTAAGATTTATGACGGTCCGTGTACGGAAGAGGCCGTTGTCGAAATGGCTAAGGAAGCCCAGGCTGAGTATTGCGACATGGTGGTAGGCATTGGCGGCGGCAAGATGCTCGATATCGCCAAGGCAGTAGCGTTTTATGCCGAGCTGCCGTTGTGCGTATGCCCCACGGCGGCTTCGATGGACGGCCCGTGCAGCGCGATTTCGGTGCTGTATCACGAGGATGGGTCGTTCGACCGCTACCTGATGCTCGAGAAGAATCCAGACCTGGTCGTGGTCGATACCAACGTGGTCGCGGCGGCCCCACTGCGTATGACGGTCGCTGGTATGGGCGATGCGCTGGCAACGTACTTCGAGGCGCGTTCGTGCGCCGCGGCGCACGGCGCCAACGAGCACGGTGGCGCGCCGGGGCACTTGGCCCTGGTTGCGGCTCGTGCTTGCTATGACATACTTATGGAGTGCGGCGTCGCTGCCAAGCGCGATCTCAAAAAGGGGCGTACATCGCCGGCGGTTGAGCGCCTGATCGAGTGCAATATTCTGCTCTCGGGCGTCGGCTTTGAGAGCGGTGGCTTGGCGTTGGCGCATGCCATCGCCAACGGTCTAACGATTCTGCCTGAGTGCAAGGCCATGCACGGCGAGGCCGTGGCGTTTGGCCTGGTGGTGCAGCTTCGTCTGGAGCGTGCGCCCGAGCTTGATCAGGTGCTCGAGTTTTGCCAGCGTGTTGGTCTGCCGACGACGCTCGAGGATCTGGGCCTTGGCGAGATTTCCGATGCCGACCTGCAGAGTGTTGCAAATGCGGCCTTTAGAAACGAGCGTAATATGGCCAACGAGCAGGCCAAGGTGACCAAACAAAAGTTCGTGCAGCTCATGTGCGAGGCATAGTTTGGCGCTTGATTGACCTTGTGCAATCGAGGCGGCGATAGGCCATAGGCTATTTGTCCCAAAGGTGCTCCGCGTGTAATTTGCTCGAGGCACGGGCCGATGGCGTATCATTATCTCTTGCTTGTTTGCACTGCTCAGGGAGGGGCCGCGCATGGCGCAGGAACACGATCTGTTTGATGACATTATCGAAATCAGCAAGGGTTTCGACTTTCTTAAAAACCCGCTTGGCGGTGTGACCGACGCACTCGATCCGTCGGCGCCGCAGTGGAATCCTGCCGACTACAAGGAGCGTCCGCGCGGCAACACCATTCCGTGCTTGACCTGCAAAAACGAAAAGAGCGGTTGCACCGCGTGCATGGATGTGTGCCCGGTCAACGCTATCGAGGTCGAGGAAGACGCTATCGAGATCCTCGACTCCTGTCGCAAGTGCGGCCTGTGCGCCGCTGCCTGTCCGACCGAGGCGATTATTTCGCCGCGCCTGGCGCCCAAAAACCTTTACGACGACATTGTCTCTGCAGCTACGAGCCACGAGACCGCCTACGTTACCTGCACGCGCGCCCTTAAGCGCATGCCGCGCGAGAACGAGGTCGTCGTTGCCTGCGTGGGCGATATTACGGCCGAGACCTGGTTCTCGGTGCTGGCCGACTATCCCAACGTGAGCGTGTACCTGCCGTTGGGCGTGTGCGATAAGTGCCGCAACACCGGCGGTGAGGACATCCTGGGCGAGGCGATTGCGAAGGCCGAGGAGTGGGCCGGCGCGGGCATGGGTCTGGAGGTCGATCCCAAGAGCCTCAAATGTCATAAGCGCCGCGAGTACGAGCGCAAGGAGTACATGGAAAAGATCGCCCGCACCACGGGCCTTACCGTGACAAAGCTCAATCCGGCAACGGCGGCACTGGCCTCGGTGACGCAGAAGCTCAAAGCCCATCGCCATCAGATTACCCAGTTGGAGCGTACGCTCAACACCATGTGCGGCACCACGACGACCAAGCGTCGCCGTTCGCTCACGCACGGGCGGCAGCTGGTGCTCTCGACGCTGCAAAACCACCCCGAGCTTGCCCAGAACATGCAGGTGAGCACGCCGGAGTGCGATTTTGACAAGTGCACGTCGTGTAGCGAGTGTGTCAATGTATGTCCCACGTTCGCCTGCGATTTGGTGGGAAGCGGCCACTTTGCGTTGGAGTCCACGTATTGTTTGGGCTGCGGCGCCTGCGTCAAGGTGTGCCCCGAGCATGCGCTCAAGTTAGTTAAGCATGACGCGTCCAATCTGGTCGTCGTCGATCCCGAAGCCGAGGAAAAGGCCGCCCAGAAGGCGAAGGCTCACGAAGAAGCTGAGAAGGTCAAGGCCGAGGCAAAGGCCAAGCTTGACAAGATGCTCGACCAGGTGGAAAAGCTCGCGGACTAGTCAGCGACCTCTATCTCTGCTTCATTCGTGCCGCCGTGGCGTCCGGGTTCGCCCAGATGCTGCGGCGGCGCTATACTTATGCAGTTTGAAATGCTTGTACCAAAAGGAGCTGTTGTGTCCCTTTCCATCGGTATCGTGGGCCTGCCCAACGTGGGCAAGTCGACGCTGTTCACCGCGCTTACCAAAAAGACCGGCCTTGCCGCCAACTACCCGTTCGCCACGATCGACCCCAACGTGGGTATCGTCGACGTGCCCGATAGCCGTCTGCAAAAGCTCGCCGACATCGTCAACCCGGGTCGCATCGTGCCGGCAACGGTCGAGTTCGTCGACATCGCAGGTCTGGTGAAGGGCGCCAACGAGGGCGAGGGCCTGGGCAACCAGTTCCTGGCCAACATTCGCGAGACCGACGCCATCTGCGAGGTCGTGCGCTACTTTAAAGACCCCAACGTCATGCGTGAGGTGGGCCGCACGGGCGAGTTCGTCGATCCCGCCGGCGATGCCGACACCATCATGACCGAGCTCATCCTGGCCGACATGGGCACGCTCGAGAAGCAGCTGCCTAAGCTCGAGAAGGAGGCCAAGCGCGACAAGGAGCTCATGCCCAAGTTCGAGGTCGCCAAGCGCCTGCTCGCCTGGCTCAACGAGGGTAAGCGTGCCGCGTCCATGGAGATGACCGATGAGGAGCGCGCCGCCGCCAAGGGCCTGTTCCTGCTCACCATGAAGCCCATCCTGTATGTGGCCAACGTAGACGAGGACATGCTCAACGAGGACCTGGCGCCCATCGATGGCGTCAAGCCGCTGCCCATCTGCGCCAAGATCGAGGCCGAGCTTTCCGAGCTCGATCCCGAGGACGCCGCCGACTACCTGGAGAGCCTGGGCTTGGAGCAGCCCGGCCTGGACGTGCTCGCGCAGGCGGCCTATAAGCTGCTCGGCCTGCAGTCGTTCTTTACGGCCGGCGAGATGGAGGTCAAGGCTTGGACGGTACGTCAGGGTGCGACCGCCCCGCAGGCTGCCGGTGTCATCCACACCGACTTTGAGCGCGGCTTTATTAAGGCTGAGGTCATTGGCTATGACGACTACATCGAGCTCGGCGGCGAGCAGGGCGCCAAGGCCGCCGGTAAGCTGCGTATTGAGGGCAAGGACTATGTCATGGCCGATGGCGACGTTGTGCACTTCCGCTTTAACGTGTAAGGACGACGCACATGTTTAAATATGGCAAAAAAGCCGGCTATATGGGTATTGTGCTGCTCGTGCTTGCGGTGATTCCGCTGGTGGTCGCAGCGTGTGTTATCCCCAACATTGGTCCCGAGGTGGCAACAAAGTTTAATGCCGCCGGCGAGGCGACGCGCTGGGGCAAGAGCTACGAGTTGCTGGCACTGCCGGTGCTCAACCTGCTGCTGAGCGTGGCGACGTACTTTACGGCAGGACGCCAGGCTAAAAACAATGATGACTCCGCCGCCATGGCGCGTATCGTGTGCGAACGCTACCTGCGCAACGGTTGCATCACGGGTGTGTTCCTCAACGTGGTTAACGTTTACTTTATGTACTCGGCGATTACCGGAACGGGCTTTGGCCTAGGCTTTTAGCTTGCGCCTTTAGGCAACGAGTCTGCACATATATTCAATGGCTGCTGCGAGGCCGCCGCTCGATCGTGGTTTAAAGACCATGTCGGCGGCGGCCTCGTTTTCGTATCCGGCGCCGCGAAGGGTGAGCGCGATACCGGCTTCCAGGAGAAGGGGCAGGCCGCGTTGGCTGGTTGCGATTACGGCAGCCTGATTGAGCGAGCAGCTGTGCGTTTGGCATTGGATGGCAAGTTCACCTTGCGCCGGGCAAGGGACCAGAACGGCGGCGACGCGACTTGATAGCAATGCAAATGCTGTGCGCTCATCGGGCGAAAGGCATTCGGCTTCAACGACGACGAGCTTGGGCGGTGCGCTGTTTGTGCGAAGCGTGGCTCGGTACATGCGGACCGAAGAACCCGACATAGAAAACTCCTGTGTATTCGGCAAAACGTAAACTATAGTTTACGTTTTTGTTCAGCTCCATTTCAAACTCGGCTGCATGGACGAACGTGCGAAACAGATTCTTGGCAGGCGGGTCGAAGAGACACGCAGGGACCTTGGTATCTCCAAGGTTGATTTTTGTGTGGCGACAGGAATCAGCCGACCCTACCTCGACCGAATCGAAGATGGGACGGCAAATTTCACGCTCAAGGTTTTATTTAAGATCGCACCCGCACTCGGCATGACGGTGTCAGAGCTTCTCGAGGGGATCGAATAGGGGATACCCGTCGACAACTGAATTACGCCATCGGGATTCGGTCGTGGTTGACTTGGCTGTAGAACAGGCGCTGGATCTCGGCGGCATCGCGTGACTGGCCGAGTGCCCACATGGTTTTGGCCACGAGCGTCTCGGTTGTCATATCGTCGCCGCGCAGAATGCCCGGATGATCGGCGTAAGCACGGCCGACCTCATAAACGCCCAGATCGAGGCCCTCTTCGGGGACCTGCGTGGTCATAACGACGGTACGACCCGAATCGACCCAGCGGAAAATCGCCTCCTGGAATGACTCGCCGGACTCGCCAAACTCGGGAATGCCGCCAATGCCGAAGGTCTCCAGGATTACGGCATCGTAGCTATCGGCAAGGGCGTCGAGGATGCCCGGGTTTACGCCGGGCGTGAGCTTGAGTACAAATACGCGCGGGTCGATGCTGTCGTAGAAACGCACCGGGTTTTCGCCCTGATGCGTGCCGTGAAGCCCGTTGCGCACGATGCGGTCGTTGCGGATATAGGCGATGGGCGGATAGTTGACGCTAATGAACGCGTTAAAGCTCATGGTGCGTTGTTTGCGGGCACGCGTGCCGGCAATGGCTACGCCGCCAAACACGATTGAGACGTCGTGCGAGTGCTCGTCGAGCGCATAGAGCAGGCTCTGGTACAGGTTGAGCTTGGCATCGGTAAAGGGATTGCCCATGGGCTTTTGCGAGCCGGTGAGTACGATAGGCTTGGGGCTGTCCTGAATCAGATAGGAAAGCGCCGCCGCGGTGTAGCTCATGGTGTCGGTGCCGTGCAGAATCACGAAGCCGTTGTGGTCGGCATAACCCTCGACGATGACGTCGCGGATACGCATCCAGTCACTGGGGCGCATATTGGTGCTGTCGATGTTCATGGGCTGCACGACGTCGAGCTCGCAGAGGCCCGAGATCTCGGGGACGCTCTGGGCGAGCTCCTCACCGGTCAGGGCGGGGGAGAGGCCGTTGCCGTCCTCGGTCGATGCGATGGTGCCGCCCGTGGCGATGAGAAGGATGCGCTTCATGCTGGTATTCCTATCGTATTTGCCGCCGCAGAGGCGGAGTCGTTCGGCAGTATTGTGGCACAGGGCGTCCAATGTTCAAACGTATTACATCATCTGTAACGTTTGGTAACACTTCAATTGTTGTCAAATAGGGGCCCAGGTCGTGCGTTTGCCGTGCGCTGATGGCTGCGAGGGACGAGAAACCCCATATAACGTGTACACTATGAAAGCTGTTTTCGTTTATTCGCGCGGGTGGGCACCGGCTCCCCGCCAACAAGAGGGGGAAACCATGGATCAAAAGGCTTCCGCAAAGGTCCTCGTACTCGACTTTGGTGCGCAGTACGGTCAGCTCATTGCCCGTCGCGTCCGCGACCTCAACGTGTATTCCGAGATTGTCCCCTGCGACATCTCGGCCGACGAGATTCACGAGATGAACGCCTCTGCGCTCATCCTTTCCGGCGGCCCGGCTTCTGTGTATGCCGAGGACGCTCCGTCCATCGACCCCGCCATCTTTGACCTTGGCCTTCCCGTCCTGGGCTTTTGCTACGGCCATCAGATCACGGCCGTGACGCTCGGCGGCAAGGTCGGTCACTCCGAGGTGGGCGAGTACGGCCGCGCCACTATTACGCGCACTGCCGGCGCCAAGCTCTTTAACTCCACGCCCATGGAGCAGACCGTGTGGATGAGCCACCGCGACGCCGTGTCCGAGGTGCCCGAGGGCTTTACCGTTACCGCCAGCACCGACGTGTGCCCGGTTGCCGCCATGGAATGCGTCGAGCGCAAGATCTTCACCACGCAGTTCCACCCCGAGGTCAAGCACTCCGAGTACGGTCAGCAGCTGCTGAGCAACTTCCTGTTTGAGATCTGCGGCCTGGAGCCCAACTGGAGCATGGATAACCTGGTCGAGACCATGACGGCCGAGTTCCGCGAGAAGGTCGGCGACGACCGCGTGATTCTGGCCCTGTCCGGTGGCGTCGACTCCTCCGTCGTGGCTGCGCTGGGCGCTCGCGCCGTGGGCAAGCAGATGACCTGCGTGTTCATCAACCACGGCCTGCTGCGCAAGGGCGAGCCCGAGCAGGTGGAGGAGGTCTTCACCAAGCAGTTCGATGTCGACTTTATCCACGTCCACGCCGAGGATCGTTATGCCGAGCTTCTGGCCGGCGTGACCGAGCCCGAGGAGAAGCGCCGCATCATCGGTACGCAGTTCTGGAAAGAGTTCTTCGCCGTGGCGCAGCAGCTCGAGACCGATGGCAAGCCGGTCAAGTACCTGGCTCAGGGCACCATCTATCCCGACATCATCGAGTCCGGCGCTCGCAAGACGGGCGGCAAGACGGCCACCATCAAGAGCCACCACAACCTGATCCCGTTCCCCGAGGGCGTGCACTTCGACCTTATTGAGCCGCTCGACCACTTCTTTAAGGACGAGGTCCGTGCACTTGGTCTGGCGCTGGGCCTGCCGGGTCACATCGTGTTCCGCCAGCCTTTCCCGGGCCCGGGTCTGGCCATCCGTATCATCGGCGCGGTCGACAAGGAGAAGCTCGAGATCCTCAAAAACGCCGACGCCATCGTGCGCGAGGAGCTCGACGCCTACAACCAGCGCCTGTTTGAGCAGACCGGAGAGCGCAACTCCGAGCACAGCTGCTGGCAGTATTTCGCCGTCCTGCCCGACATCAAGTCCGTTGGCGTTATGGGTGACGAGCGCACTTACCAGCGCCCGATCATCCTGCGTGCCGTCGAGTCCAGCGATGCCATGACCGCCGACTGGGCCAAGCTGCCCTACGACGTGCTGGCCCGCATCTCGGGCCGCATCGTTGCCGAGGTCCCCGGTGCCAACCGCGTGTGCTACGACATAACATCTAAGCCGCCCGCGACCATCGAGTGGGAATAGTTGATATCTAGCGTTTCCGAGCCCCTGACCTGCACAAACAGGTTAGGGGCTTTTCGTTTGGCGACCGCTGGACAACCTTTATGGTTTCGCGCCCCGTGAACAGGGGACGTAGCACTGCTCACGTCTGGGCCCATGTCGGCACCGATCATTGCCCGCGCTGCTTCTGCTTGCGCTTCAGCTTCCGCTGCTCGAAGCACGTCGTCGGGAGTTCCGCGTCGGCGTCCCGCCTTCCCGCCGATGGAGGGGTTGGCGGCTCCCTGCAGAGCCGCGGAACCGCCTATATCCGCTTGTTGCGGGCTTGCTTGAGCCAGTTCCTCTTGAAAGAGCCTATACCTCCGAAGAACTTGTTGTACGTCTCATCGCTCTCCTTGGCCTTGTACTTGACCAAGGCAAGTTCGATAGTGCAGAGGTAATCCGCCGCTTGCTCGAGACGGTAGTCGGTCATCGAGGTCTTGCGGCGTCGGACGACCCCTTTTGAGAGGACCTTGCCCACCGAGCGGTCGAGTGCCTGCTTGACGATATCCTGACCGTTGTCGTAGTAAACCTTCACATCGTCGAAAGATTGAAAGAAGCCCAGGTGTTCAATCATGGCAGAGGAGATATCGCGCCCCATACGCTCCATTAGCCTTGCCGGGTCTTCGAACTGGCTGCGGCGGTAGACAAACGTGATATAGGAAATGGGAAGTTTGCGGACGAACGAGGAGAAGTAGGCGAGCATCACCTTGCGCTGCTCGATGTTAAGAAACTCATAGTCCTTGTGCCCGTTTATGAGAGGCTCGGAGTGAAACGGAATGTTAGGGAGATCAGCCCTGGCAAGCTTGGCCTCATAGCCCGTGACCGCCTCGGCGATGCTGTCTGCCTGGTCGTGAAAGACGAGTGTGAGCAGGTAGTAGCGAGCTTTGCCGCCGCGGTCGCCTTCACGATGACGAAGTCGCAGGTCGCCATGTTGCCGACGACTAGGTCGTCCTGCCAGCTCGAGATGTCGATGCCGTTAAGCCCTACGGTTGGCACCGCCCTTCGGGATGACGATGCCCTTGTCGCCTCCGCCGAGTGCCGCCATGATGGGAGAAAGGACCGCCATCACGAGCGCCACGACCAGGCCCCTCACGCTCGGGTCCAGCACGCACCAGCCCATGATCAGGTCGATGTTGGCGATGACCACGCCAAGGACTCCCTGCACGATCGTGCGTGCCAGTCGCCAGTACCACTCGTTGCTTGCCAGAAACTCGTTCATGTCAGCCCACCTTTCCCTTCAAGGACTCGATGTCGTGCATCGCGACAGCCATGTCCTGCTCGAGTACGTAGGTGCGCTCCAGGACCTGGTTGTGCTTCTCGACCTTTTCCGTGAGGGCGTCGAGCTTGACCTCCATGACGGCTCTGCTCTTAGAGTTGGAAAGGATCACTCCAATCAGCGTTACGACACCAGTAATGCACGCCACGATGATTGACTCCATAAAAGAACTGCCTCCCGAGATCGGCTTTTCGTCCTCGGGAGGCAATGTCCGACCGTGTCACAAGTACGCAGATTATGCTCGGAGTTGTCGCTTGACCTTACGTTCTTCTATGCATGATGTCGAGATGCTTTCTACTCATCATCTGAGGTTATAAGGACGCGTGGAATCGCCTCTTCGCTTGGAACCATCTTCTTCACCAGTGCAAAACACTCAGCAAAGTCGTCGCCTGGCAGGCAAAAGACCCTATGCTTCTTTGTTCCATTGGGATATGTGACGGCAAACGTCGTTGAACCTATGTCGGCAACAAACTCCTCGTCATCTAGCTCTAGGATACCGGTGACCTTCTCGGCAGCTTCATCGAACAGCGCACGATAGCCAAGGCCGCTTGGCTGGTATGCCCAGCTCATCGGCAAGTTATGCTCTGATATCTTACGAGGCTTGTATTTGTAGCTGATCCAATCGGGTGTGATGACAACCATGTCGGTGAATGCCTCATCAACGCTACAAAAGCCCGATTCGCCCTTGATGACGATGCGGGACATCGTAGGCATGCTAACTACAGACAGGTGCTTGTACTCCTCAAAGAATGGATCCTCTGAGTCATCATCAGGCTCTTGGTCATAAACAGTCACGAGCCCTCGGTCCTTTAAGTAGTCAAGCATGGCTTCAATCACATCACGTTCATCCTGCCATTCCATAGTTTGGAAGTATTCGAGATCCTCCACAGGCCTCGCATGGTCAGGAAACCAGTGGTTGAGAATTCGGGTTGTTTGTCGATCTAGTTCTCTTTCGAGCTCGTGCCTCTTATTCCAGTCCAGACCCTTGTACTCAGCTTCAGAAATGCCATGGATGAGCAGCGTGTCAATAAGCTGACGATAGGAATCAAGCCGTAACTGCTCCGCAAGTTTGTATGGGAATTGCTTCGGGCTCAGATAGTGCTCACGCCAGTAGTCAAGGACTCCCTCTTCTTTCATGATGTCGAGATTGAGCGTCCATGCGTAGCGACCCGCAAGATAGTCTGGGTAGACGTCGAGCTTCTTTGCAATCTGATCCAGCAATTCGGGACGTATCGTTCCCGACTTCACCGCACGAAGTATGGTTTTCTCTGTTCTGCCAATGTCGGCATCAGCCCCAATCTTACGTATGCTCGAGTCAAGCCGGTGTATCACCCACTTAAACCACTCGGGGTCAATTTTCTCTCCAAAAGCATCAGTCTCAGCATTGTTCATCTTGACTCCTTTAGTACGGACATTTTGGTGTCCTAATGGCTGTTCACAGAACACAGCATTTCGTACTACCGTGCATTATGTGGCCACGAGGTACGGACATCAAGCCGTGTAATCAATGCAAAACACTAACGGGCTCCATGTGAGCCCTAGAACGGAGAACTAACAATGGCGACTAACACGCTGGTACCGCATTACGAGGACAATGACATGGATCGCAAGGATCTCGCCGACTTCGCCAAGCAGAGCATGGATAAGGCCATGGACACTAATCACTCTGTTGTCATGCGCCAGATGGAAGTCCTGAGCATGCAGGCCGACGAGACACAGGCCCTGCTCCAGAGCGGCAATCTGACCGACGAACAGTTCGATAAGGTCATGCAGGAGTCTGAGAAGATTCGACAGGCAATGTCCGATACCACGACGAAGCTGCATAAGTCGAACTTCGAGTTGGTTGTGGGCACCTGTGCTGTGCTGTTCTTTGGCGGTCTGTTTTTTACGCTTCGCGCTGCTTAGCCGACATGTATGAGGGGTGATTAATCCATTGTCCCTCATACATGTTTTCATGCCGAGATGTTGCATTCCAACGTGCTTGCAGCATCTATGCGGAAGTGCGCGTGTTCCGTCTTGCTGCTGGCCCACACCGTGCCATATCCGACGACAAGTCCCTCACTGGGAAAGATGGTCGCAACTCTATCGTCCGTCTTCATCGCTGTGTATCTCAATGGTGAGGCTCAAGTTGTTACTCATCGCTACCTTTGTCATCAATCTCGCGCAGACGCAAAAGCCAGCGTCTCATGCTCCCGTCCCCAAAGAAGCCGAGCAGTGCCCCATCGCAGAAGCGTTCTGCTCTCACGGCTCCGAGCAGAAGCGCCATCACCGCCTGGCCGTCAAGTTCCGATACATCTGCCCCAGACATTGCTTGGCTGCTCCACTCGAGTCCGTTGCGTTCAAGTATGTCGTGGTAATGCGTGAGCTCGTACTCTGAATGCTCGTCGACGAAGTCGTAGATTGCTTGTTCAACGTCAGCAACCGTCGTTCCGTAATTCACGTAGGGTATCTTGATTGGGTCGTCCATGGTGCCCTTGCTCTCTCGGTCTACAACCCAGTTGCCAAATCCCTCGGCATTCTCAATCGCAGGCAGATGTTTTGTCAGGCTCTCAAACATAAGCCGCCTCTTTTGAGAAATGAGCTTCAGCAATACCGTCGAGCTGCGAACGTATTGTCTCGAAGGGCTGGTTCAGGTCCAATGTCCTCACGCTTATCTGGTTACCGCTCATCTGATACACACCATCAGGCTGCACGTCTTCGTCGGTCTTGGCGTAGAGCAGCATGCCCGACACGCTATGCTGCTCGTGAGTGCTGGCGAGCTCCGCTTCCTTGTTCTTCACGTAGGTGAAGATCTGGTATAGGTTGCCGGAGTGGACGCTTTGCTTGCCGAACTGCTGTTGCGTCGTGTGACTGTAGTACTTCGCGTCGACGATGAGGACGGCCCTGCCTCGTGTGAGCGTTATGTCGGTGTGCATGGCGGGGAGCATGTCATCGAAGTTGTCGTCGAGCGCCCAGCTGATGTACGGCGCCCCCGCGGAAAGCTCTGGGTGCTCACGTCTGTAGTACTCGAGGATGAACTTCTCGTACAGGTGGCTCATTCGCTGCTCGTCGAGGAAGTCCATCATGCGGAGACCCCCGCTCTCCCGCGTCTGGAGAAGGCCCTTCACGACCAGCCAGCACACGTTCATGAGCATGCGATAAGTCTGGTTGTTCCGGTCGAAGCGCATGTGCCAGTCTTCGCCCGAAAGGTTCACGTCTTCCACGTCCACGAAGTACGGAAGCAGCCGTCTAAGTGCCTTCTTGCGCGCCTTGTCGATGTCCGAACGAATCAAGAGCATGATCGTCGCCTTGAGGATGCGGTTCATGCGCGTGTCCGTGCTGAACTCGTCGTAGCTGCAAACCAGCTGCCTGCGCAGAATCGAGCGCGTCTTCAAGGACTCGGACAGCTCAATCTTGCCCCTCGGTGAGGAGAGCATTTCCTTGCGGTCGACGTACTCTCGGCCAAGGCCGCGCTTGAGCTGCAGGCTCACGCCCCGTGACAGTATCTCGGCGAGGAGGTCGGCGGTGTTGTCGAACTCCTCGGCTGCGATGCCGCGGTAGCCCTGCCCTTGCAGCGTCTGGAACGCATAGGTGAGCATGTGGTAGATGTTCTGTATCCGGATCACCGGATTGACCTGCGCAACTTGCCGGCCCACTCGTCGACCTTGGTAGGCTCGTCGAACCAGTACTCGCGCAACATCGGCACGAGCTCGTAGTTGACGATTGCCGAGAGTTTATCGTCCGTTACGTCGTCCGGGGACATGCGGCAGAAGTAGCTATGGCCGATGCAGAAGCCGTCTCCCAGCGACTCGTCGGACGCGATCGCCTCGTTCAGCTTCACGACGCAGGCGATGAGCCTATCGAACTTCTCGCTGGCAAGTCCCTCCTGATAGGCGATGAAGCTCTCCGTGTCGAAGGCGGGACGGAGGTCGAAGAACGCGAAGCGGCGGCGCAGGGCGTAGTCGAGCATGGCGAGCGAGCGGTCCGCTGTGTTCATCATTCCAATGAGGTATACGTTGCTCGGGACGTAGAACAGCTCGTGCGAGTAGAGGAGCTGCAGCGTGTTCCTGGGCCCGCGCTTGTCGTTCTCGATGAGCATGAACAGCTCGCCGAAGATCTTCGAGAGGTTGCCACGGTTGATTTCGTCGATGATGAAGAAGTAGTCGTTGTCAGAATCGTCCTTCGCATTCTTGCAGAAGTTGTAGAACGCGCCCTTCTCGAGGTCGAAGCCCTGCGCGTTCGGGCGGAACCCCTCTATGAAGTCCTCGTAGCTGTAGCTCTGGTGGAACTGCACCATCATCACACGCTCGGCGTCCTTCACGCCCATCATGGAGTAGGCCAGGCGCTTTGCGGCGAAGGTCTTGCCTACGCCTGGGGCACCCTGCAGGATGATGTTCTTCTTCGCGCGCAGGACGTTGACGAGGGTCCTGTAGTACTCGCCGTCCATGTAGACCTCCGAGAGGAAGTCCTCGGACGTGTACGCTGGGTATTCAACCTCCTCCGTGTCTTCTTCGACTTCGCCGCCCTCGTTCTCGAAGAACGAGTTGAGCTTCTCAACGAGGTCGGGATAGGCGGTGATGTCCGTCAGGGTCTTCACGGCGAGGAAGTCTTCCGTGTGCCACTCTCCTCTGTTCGTCCAGCGTACCCTGCGGATGTTCGGATAGGAGTCGCCATTTTCGTCGAATTGGTAATCCCCCTCAACGATGCCGCGACCAATAATTACGCTGCGGCCCCGCTTAGCAAAGACAACGTCGCCCGGCTTGATTTCGCGCGAGAACTGCCAGAGCGCGAGCGCGGAGTTCTTCTGCGAGTACTTGCTACTGTACAGGGTGCGCAGGTTCTTGCGGATGTCTTCCTTGCTGGCGTATTTCTCGACGTCGCCGAGCTTGCTCCAGCCGACGCCCATTACGCCACGTGCGTAGAAGTCATCCCACCTCGCGGCACCGTCTCCCGGGGAGTAGGTCCAGTAATGTGTGGTCTTGACCCCCTCGTCTCCAAGGGAATTTTCTTCCGCCTTCTCGGCTGCAGCCTTCTCGGCAGCCTTCCGCTCCTGGTTGACGCGTTCGGACTCCACGAAGGCGGCAGCCGTCAGCGAGGGGAAGTCTGCATACGAGCACTCTTCGCTTCCGAGCTCCGACTTGATGGTGTCGCAAATGTCGAGGTAGCGATCTCCGTCATGAACTGGCGAGTCCTTCTCCTTTGGCGCTATGCCGGCAATGGTGGAGCCAGCCTTTGCCACGTCGGCCATGAACCAACGGTTGCGCGAGTCCAGGCTGATGAAGTTGTAGGGCCTCGCCCAGTAGAGGCCCATGGTGAGCTTCCAGCCAAGTGTGAACTGGATGACGGCGGTATCGAATGCCTCGACGAAGACCTTCCGGGTTTCCTCGTTGTCGTCGGCGGCCAGTGCAAGTTCGGCCTCGAAAACATGCCAAAGGTTGTCGATGTCATTCTCGCCGCGCCGGTCGTCGTTGGCGAAGGCATAGAAGGTCGCGTTGAGGTTGTTGAGCACGGGGATGCCCTCGAAGTCCGTGGGCTGATCTGCCCCAATGTCGAACACCTCGGCGATGCCGGCGATGATCTTTTGCCGGTTTGCGTCTGTGATGCCCTTGTTGAAGAGGCCGAAGACGGTGAACGGATCGATGTCTTGGAGCTCATCTGCCTCAAGCTTAGGGAGACTCATCCCGATCGATTCATAGACAGTTGCTAGCTTGTTTATCAAATCGTCGCGCCTGTCTCGATAGGTCAGCAGCTTGTCAGATAACTCTTCATAAAAGCTAATCCAAGTAAATTTTGTGCTGGTCATTATAGTCACTGCCTATCTTTTGCCTCTGCCAAGGCGCCTTGCTTTCAATGTCTTTCCATATGCGTCTACATGCGCGACAGGTATCTTTATCGAATCTAAGTACACCAACGAGTATCTCTGCATCAATGTAATCCAACGCTTCGTCGATATTGCGCCCATTTCTTACTACTCCGTCAATTATGCTGATAACGTTTCTTTTTAGCTCGGGATTAATGTTCAATAGACCGGTATTGAGAACAGGGATATTGCCAACTTTCTTGGGCAGAATCTCAAGCACACCGCCCCCACAGCTTCTGCCGTAAAGCTCCGTGAATGCGAACGCAATGCTGTTGTAATAGGCGATAATAGAACAGACGTTTGATAAAATAATTTAGTATCAGATAGCGGGCACGGTTTCAATCGAATCCGTGCCCGCTGCTGTATGTGTGTCCTTGCACGCCCAATATGCGCCGTAAAAGCCGTCTTCTTCAACGTCAAAGTGAATGCGCTTCATTTTTGTCTCTCAAAATCTTGTTTTCACGATTTGCATTTTCATCCCGTTGTCACCGACCCTTGCGAGAAGCCGGAAAAAGCCGCTGACAGAAGGGTCTCTCAAATCGTTGTAGCCCAGCATATAGCCGCGGCTTGTGACCTGCAGACGGCTGTCCCACGTGCCGATTTCCTTGGCGGCATCCGAAACCGCAAAATATGCCCCCACATCTTTGATTTTTGCAGTCTTAAGCCATGTTTTTGTGATCATCTTTACTGCCGTCCGATTGGCAGCATCAAAGACCAGCACACCGCCGGGGAAAGCGTCCGCCATCCCCCGCACCAGTTCCCGGACCTGCTGGGTCAGAAAGTAATAGAACACCCCGGAGGCAAAGAACACCGCCCCGCCGGAGGCATCGATTTTGCCAAACCATGCGGTGTCTTTCAGGTCGCAGGGGATATTTTGTTCTCGATCCCCGGCGGGCAGTAGTTGCTGTCGCAAGGCAATCACATCCGGGAAGTCCAGATTGTAGATCTTGCATTTACCGTTGTCGCAGGTTCTGCCGGTGTTGTCCAGCCCGCAGCCCAGATTGACCACCGCCGCATTGGGGTGGTCTTTCAGGTAATCCTGCACCTCGAAAGCAAGATCACCCTGTCGCATGGCCACCTCCAGCGCACCAAAGCGCTGCATCAGGCTGCGAGAGTTTTTCTCTGCCTCTGAAAAGTCGTAGTCGATCTGGCCGAGCAGACGAACCGCTGTTTCATCCTTGTAAAGGTTCGGGTACAACTCTGTACACAGCTTCCGGGAATACAGCGGGAGGATCAGCGTCTCCTGCACGGTGTTTTTCTCAATTTTACATTTCATAGGTTTCTTCCTCAGTGAATAAAAACTGTCATAATTGCCGCCAGCACAGCCGCTATGACCGGCATGCCTAACTCATGTGCAGGATGGATGCAAAAAATGCCCGTGCTTGATGCCCTTACTTCCGCGCCGTGACGCAGAGCCACTTTTTCTTTTTGCGTATCTGCACCTCGTGAAAACCCGCCTGCTCCAGATACGCCTTTAATTCAATGTCCTTGTAGATGGTCATGCCGCCGATGATCTGCGTCCACCTCTCGTCCTTGTCCGTATCGCCATTGCTCTCGTTGCAGATGAGAATTGTCCCGCCTGGCTTCAGCGTCCGCCAGACCTCACGGAAGCATCGGGGCAAATCAGGCCAAAAATAGACGGTTTCAAAGGCCGTGGCAGCATCGAAGTAGCTATCCTCAAACACCATATCCGCCACACTGCCTTGCAGAACGGCACAACGCCCCTCCTGAATTGCAATTCGGTTGAGCTTTCTAGTCTTCTCCACGCTGACGGGCGAATAGTCGACGCCCTTGACGACGCCATGCGGGCATTTTTTCAGCAGCCGTTTTATGTTCGCCCCGCCGCCGCAGCCGCAATCCAGCACCTTGGCATTTGGCGCAAGTCGTAGAAATCGAAGTCCCCACCGCGCCACAGGGCTGTGGCCCAGGTTCATCATGGCAACCATAAGTTTTCCGCCGAGGCCCACGGGCTTGCGGGTGTTTTCAAAGAACGACATCTGGCCCCTCCGATTTCGTGCATTCCGCATAGGTCAACGGGAACGAGGCCTTCAGCACCGCGCTTTTCCGCACCGCCCAGCCGTTTTGACGCAGGAAACGCAGGTATTCCTCGCTTGTCCACCTGCTGTGGAGGGGGAATCCCGCCATACTCATGAAAAAGGCTTTTGCCTTGCCGGAAACCGAGTTCCCCGCGTGGGTGAAGGTTGGCGCGATGAGCACGCCGTCGTCCTTCAGCACCCGCCTGATTTCTTGCAGGGCCTTTTCCGGATGCGGCACTATGTGAAGTGCGTTGGACACGATCACCACTTCGAAGGACTTCTGTGCATAGGGCAGGCGGAACATATCTTGTACGGAAAAGTGCAGCTTTGCGGATTGATTGTCCCGCTTTGCTTCAAGGATCATCTTTGCAGAGGCGTCCGTAGCCTCGATGCGCGCCGCCGCATCCACGACGCTCTTTGCGATAAGCCCCGTGCCGGTGGCAACCTCCAGCACGGTCTTTGCTTTCACCACCGGCCGGATCAGCCCATACATCTTCTCATACGCCGCCCGGTCGTTTCGCATGAAACGGTCATACCGACCGGCGTTCTTGTCCCAGAAACCCTCGCGTTCGTGCATGGCTGTCGCCCCCAAACAGTTAGAGTAATCTAACTATAACACACGAATCATGCAGTAAGATAAGGCTAACCTTATTTCTTGGCCAAGACGCATCTCTTCGGTTTTACTTATAACGGTGTGAGTCAGATACTAAGCTGGAGCTGAAGAAGGAGCTTGGCGGACAGGTAGGTCGATACCGGTTCCCGGAACGGTGATCCAGCCAATTACACCAGGGCTCTAGTCATGCAGGTAAACCCAATCCATGACGGGAAATAGGTCCTTTTCTCTAGCTCGACGTCTTTCGGAGCTTGACGATTTGGACTGATGGAGGTGAGAAGTCCCTCACTGCGCCAATACCAGAAGATTGCGCTATAGACATCTCTCCGACCCTTTGAATCACCCCTTTTCACGCCACCCGCTACGAACCCCGGCGGAAACTAGGGAGTGATTAAAAAGGCGACCTGCGGTTTTGCGAATCAATTGAGTCATTCACAAAATCGCGAATTAAGGGCCTGATTCGCCCAAATTGCGCACGAATTGGCCCTTAGGCGGTACGACGCGACACGCATCGACAACACTCGGCCTGGATTAGTCACTGAGCGGGAATAGCGGGAACTGGCTTTTGAACTCGCGTTTTGATACCGTCGAGTACCGCCTGATGCTGTTTCGGCGCCGCCATAGAGTAAAGCCACCAGCGAAATAACGGGAATAAAAGCCTCCGGACCCTCTGGTTCGGAGGCTATCTTTTTGCATATCTGCCTAAAACGACTCCTTGCCAAAGCCCCTTGAGCATCGGGCGGCATTATTGAGTGTGGGCGTTATCGTAGGTATCTTTGATTTCTTCTGGCAAATTATCGGGAATCAGCGCCTTCACTCTATCCTCGTTGCCATCTTGGATTGCCTGCTCGTAGTACCAGCATTTGAACTTCAGCATGTCGAGCGCGCGGTTCATGTTCACGATCTCCGACTCCATGTGGGCCTTGCGCTCCTCGAACATGGCCTTGCGTTTGGGGTATGTTGAGGGACCCTCTGCGCACCATTCCATGAACAGCCGGATGTCCTTGATCTCCATTCCAGCCTTCTTTAGGCATTCGATGACCCGAAGCGCTTCGAGTTCCGTATCGCTGAATCGGCGAATGCCGGATGCCCGCTCCAGCCCCGGGAACAATCCCTGCTTGTCGTAATATCGCAGCGTTGAAGCGGGCAAACCGAACATTTCCGCCACCTGTCCGATTGTGTACATGGCTCCTCCGAAACAATGTCGAATTCATTCCTTGACCTAAAGTCAGGTTTAGGTATTACCTTCATTCTCGTCAATGTAAATCGGGAGCGCAAGGGGTATTCCGTAATGGGCAAAACGGTTTTGATAGTTTCTTCAAGTCCACGAAAGAATGGCAATTCCGAGACGCTGGCGGAGGCTTTCGCCAACGGCGCGCGGGAGGCAGGTCACAGCGTTGAGACCGTGCGTCTGCGCGAGAAGCAAATGGGCTTCTGCAGGGGCTGCCTTGCCTGCTTAAAGTTGGGGCGTTGCGTCATCCAAGACGATGCCGTGGAAATTGCCGCCAAAATGCACGATGCGGATGTGCTGGTGTTTGCAACGCCCGTCTACTACTACAGCGTCTGCGGCCAGCTCAAAACCATGCTGGACCGCGCTAACCCGCTTTTTGGCTCCGATTATGCATTCACCGAGGCATATCTGTTGGCGACGGCGGCGGAGAACGGGCGCTCGACCTTCGACGGGGCGAAAAAGGCGATGCAGGGATGGGTTGACTGTTTCTCCCGCTGCACGCTCGCTGGAACGGTTTTCGCCGGCGGCGTGAACGGCGTGGGCGAAATCGCCGGGCATCCCGCTCTGGAGCAGGCGCGGCGAATGGGCATGGGAATCTAGCCGGGCTGTTTGGCCGCGCGGAAACAGATTTGTGCCAAAACTATCGACAGGAGGAAATCGATCATGGCAGTTAAACAGACGGCAGGCAGAGACGCCCTGGGGGAGTTCGCTCCCAAATTCGCACAGCTCAACGACGACGTGCTGTTCGGCGAGGTGTGGAGCCGAGAGAGTGAGCTCTCCCTGCGCGACCGCAGCGTGGTGACGGTGGTTGCCCTGATGTCGCAGGGGCTGACGGACTCTTCGTTCAAATATCACCTGATGTCCGCAAAGAACAATGGAGTGACCAGGACGGAGATAGCGGAAATCCTTACGCACGCGGCGTTTTATGCGGGTTGGCCCAAGGCGTGGGCTGCCTTCCGCATGGCGAAGGAGGTCTGGGCGGCCGACGATGCCGCCGACGCAAGGGCTCAGCACCAAAACGAGATGGTTTTCCCCATCGGTGTCCCCAACGACGCCTTCGCGAAGTACTTTATCGGGCAAAGCTACCTCGCGCCCCTTTCCACCGAGCAGGTCGGTGTCCACAACGTGACGTTCGAGCCCGGCTGCCGCAACAACTGGCACGTCCATCACGCCAAAAGCGGCGGTGGGCAGATCCTCGTCTGCGTGGCTGGTCGAGGGTTTTACCAGGAGTGGGGAAAGCCGGCACAGGAGCTGCGCCCCGGCGACGTGGTCAACATCGCCCCGGGGGTGAAGCACTGGCACGGCGCCGCGCCCGACAGCTGGTTCTCGCATCTCGCGTTGGAGGTTCCGGGCGAGGAGACCTCCAACGAGTGGCTGGAGCCCGTGGGCGACGATGCATACCTTAAAGCGACCAACAAGGAGGCTTAAGCACCGTCGCCCGTCCGCGCCGCCGAGAGCAGCGCGCCCAAATCTGCCTGAATCGCCTCTGCCTTGCTTCCGAGCTGCAGCGGAGCCGAGCCGCCCGAGATGTTGACGCTCAACAGGTGCGCATCCGGCAGCTTCGCGGTCATGCTCCAGAACGGGAGCG
>CABRZS010000018.1:0-37741 GCA_902475525.1 uncultured Collinsella sp. | reverse complement strand
CCCGCCGCTCGAAGAGCCCGTCGTGAAGCGCGTCATCCACACCACTGCCGACTTCTCGTACGCCGATTCCCTCGTGTTCACCCATGACGCCGCGCACTGTGCGCTCGACGCACTGCGCGCAGGGGCCACGGTGCTCACCGACACGAACATGGCGCTCGCAGGCATAAGCAAGCCCGCGCTCGAGAAGCTCGGCTGCAAGGCCGTGTGCTACATGGCCGACCCTGATGTCGCCGCGGCTGCGCGCGCCGCGGGCACGACTCGTGCCGTTGCGAGCATGGACAAAGCTAGCGGCATCGAGGGTCCGCTCATCGTGGCCGTCGGCAACGCTCCCACAGCACTTCTGCGCCTCGCCGAGCTCATGGACGCGGGGAAGATCGCGCCCGCGCTCGTCGTTGGGGTGCCGGTCGGGTTTGTGAACGTGGTCGAGGCGAAAGAGGAGCTACTCGCACGACGCGTGCCGGCCATCGTCGCGAGGGGTCGCAAGGGCGGCTCGACCGTGGCGGCTGCCATTATGAACGCGCTGCTCTACCAGATCACGCGCCCAGGCGGCCCGAAGTGACGGCGCCCGCATCCGCGCCGGCGCTGCGCATCTTCGCCGGCACCACCGAGGGCCGCCTTCTGTGCGAATGGGCGAGCGGGGCGGGCATCCCCGCCCGTGCCTACGCGGCAACAGAGTACGGAGGCGAACTTTTGGGCGAGCTTCCGGGCATCGAGGTGCATGCGGGCAGGCTCGACGAGGCCGACATGGAGCGCGAGCTTTCCGGCGCGTGCATCGTCGTCGACGCCACGCACCCCTTCGCTACGCTCGCAAGCGGTAACATCCGGGCCGCTTCGCTCGCCGTGGGTGCACGATGCCTGCGCCTTGCGCGCCCGGTCGAGGCGCTGCCCAAAGGCGTCGTGTCGGTCGCGTCGATCGCCTGCGCGGCGCGCTTTCTCTCCGAGAACCCGGGTCGCGCTCTTCTCACGACGGGGAGCAAGGAGCTTGCTCCCTACACGAGCGTCGCCGATTTCGCGGAGCGCTTCTTCGTGCGTGTGCTCCCGCTGCCCGGTGCTATAACGAAGTGCATCGACGCGGGGTTTTCGCCGTCGCACGTCATCGGCATGCAGGGGCCCTTCACCCGCGAGCTCAACGAGGCGATACTTCGGCAGGTGGGCGCCCAGTGGCTTGTGACCAAGGACTCGGGAACCGTAGGCGGCACGGCCGAGAAGATCGCCTCCGCGCGCGACGTGGGAGCGCGCTGCATCGTGGTCGCCCGTCCCGCCGAGGGAGGCGGGGCCCTTTCGCTTCGGGAAGTGGAAGACGCGCTCTTACGGGAGTTCGCGCGCTAGGCGCTCGCCGCGCCTGCGCGCCCTCTCGCCCGCGAGGAGGAGCGCCCCGAGCAAGCTCGACCCGTACAAGCCCGTCATCCATCAATAGCTCGAGGACGACGCCCAGAACTGGCGCAAACAGCCCTTCAATAAGTTGCGGTGAAATAGTGTCTGGTTTTGCGGCTAGATAGCATATTCAGTCCCTAATTCACCGCAACTTGTTGGTGGTGGCTTACTGGTAGCTGGTGGTGGCTTACTGGTAGCGTAGGCACTCCACCGGGTTGAGCTTTGCCGCGCGGCGAGCGGGGTAGAAGCCAAAGATTACGCCGATGCCGACGGAGACGCCGAAGGCCAGCAGCACCGTGGCGATTGAAAAGCTCGGTGTGATCTGCCCACTGGCACCGAGCTCGTTGAGAACCCCTGATCCTGCGGCAAACACCGCGAGGCCCCAGGCCAGCAGATAGCCAATCAGGACACCCAGCAGGCCACCGGTGACGCACAGCGCCGAGGACTCGGTCAAAAACTGCGCGGTGATATCGCGACGACTGGCGCCCAGGGCACGGCGAATACCGATCTCGCGGATGCGCTCAGTCACGTTGGTGAGCATCATATTCATAATGCCGATTCCGCCGACAAGCAGTGAGATACTGGCGACAGCGCCCATGATGAGCGAGAAGGCGCCCATAAACGAGTTGAGTGCATCGATGGCGCTTTTCATGGAGGTCGCCGATACGCTGTCGTACTCATCATCCTCCGAGATGCCCTTCATCGCGCGCACCTTAGACTCGATGGTCTTGCAGAGCTCGTCCATGTCTGTGCCCTCGGCGGCAAGTGCCGTCACGCTGGGGAATGAAGGATTCTCGTCGCCAAACAGGCCGGAGATGGTTTCGCGTGGCATATACAGCGTGAGCGAGCCCATGGAGTCGCTGCCGCCATCAATCACGCCTACAATCTGCACCTCGCCGTTGGACACCTTGATGGTTTTCCCCAGCGCATCCTGTTCGTTGCCGTAAAGCTGATCGGCGCCGCCGCGGCTGATGAGCGCCACGCGCGAGCCTGATTGAGACTCTGCCTGTGAATAGACACGTCCTGCAACGAGCTTGCTGGCACCCACGGCGTCGAGCATGTCGCTGTCGACACCCTGTGCCATGACGGTATAGCTTTTATCGCCAGACTTGTACTCGGTATACGCGCTGTCGACAATCCCGATCTGCTCTATCTGCGGCACCAGTTTTTGAAGCTTCTGGACGTCAGAATCAGTGAGTTCTTGGGACGAATAGATCTGCACCATGCGGGCTGCATTGAGCCCCAAGCTGTTGACCAGGCTGTTTTGTATGCCGCCGATGAGCGAAGTCATGGCGATGACCGATGCGATGCCGATGACAATGCCCAGGATGGTGAGCAGGCTGCGCCCCTTGTTGGCCTCGAGCGAGTGAAGTGCTTCCTGGATGAGATCGCGGGCGCTCATGCCACCACTCCTTTCGGCGGGTTGGCGGAGGCGGAAATCATGGGCAGGCTATCTACGGCGCTACGCAGGGTCCGCGGTGTATGTGGAATATACGCGCCGTCGTGTATACGACCGTCGCGGATGGTCATGGCACGGTCGGCCTCGGCGGCAATGCCGGGGTCGTGTGTGATAAGCACGATGGTTTTGCCACGCTCCTGGAGCTTATGGAAGGTCTCCATCACAAGCGCTCCGGTTGCGGAGTCCAGGTTTCCCGTCGGCTCGTCAGCCAAAATGATGGGCGGATCATTGACGAGGGCACGTGCGATGGCGACACGCTGCATCTGGCCGCCCGAGAGCTCGGATATGCGGTGGTCCCAATGGTCGACGGGCAGCGTGACGGCCTGCAGCGCGTGCACGGCGCGCATTTCGCGCTGGCTACGGGGTACGTTGGTGTAGGCCAGCGGCAGCATGACGTTTTCGATAACCGACAGACGCGGCAGCAGGTTGAAGCTCTGAAAGACAAAGCCAATGCTCAGGGCGCGAACTTCGGTGAGCTCGTCATCGTCAAGCTCGGCCACGTTGAGCCCTTGCAGGTAGTAGTCGCCCGCCGTCGGCTTATCCAGGCAGCCTAGGATGTTCATGAGCGTCGACTTGCCCGAGCCCGAGGGGCCGGTAATGGCGACGAACTCGCCGGGATCTACCGCCAGGCTCACGTTGTGCAAGATGTGGGCGCAACCCGCTTCGCTCTCAAAAATGCGGTGCACGTTGCGGATGTCGATGACGGGACGCATTACATGCCCTCGTCGGCAGACATGCTGCCCGAATCCGCGCTGTAGCCGCCGTCAGCCGTTGCGTCTGCCCCGGTGTCCATGACGAGGGTGCCGCCGTCGCGCAGTTTGGTTGTGGGCACGCCAGGGTTGATTTCGTTGCCCTGGTCGTCGCGCTTGACCTGCGTCTTGCCGACTACGGCTTCGTTGTCGTTTTGCGTCACGACGGTCACCTTCACGCGACGGGTTTGCTTGCCCTTGTCATCGGTTGCCACGTTGACGTAATAGTGTTCGCCGTCTTCGGTCATGAGCGCCATCGTCGGCACCATTACCACGTCGTCGAGCTGCTCGGTTACCACCGAGACCTCGGCCGTCATGCCCGGCTTCAGGCGCGCGTCGGGCGCTTCGATGAGGATGTCGACGTTAAAGGTCACGCTGCCGCCGCCGTTGTTGGAGTCGGAGTTTGCCACCGAGGCGATGGCGGTGACCGTTCCCTGGCTCACGATATCGGGAAACGCGGGATATGTGACGTTGGCGTTCTGCCCAACGGCGATCTTGGCGATGTCCTTTTCGCCCACCTGCACGGTCACCTTCATTTTGGACAGGTCGGCGATCTGCATGCACTGCTTGCCGCCGCTTGTATCGCTTTCACCCATGATCATGCCGCCTGTTACCGTGGCACCCACCTTGGCGTTGAGCTCCACGATGCTGCCCGAGCTCGGAGCTGTAACCGTGCGTCCGGCGGCCTTGGCGTTCGCCTGATCGAGGTTTGCCTGGGCCGATGCGAGGCTGCGCTGTGCGGCCGATACGGTGTTCGTGTCGGCGGACGCAGCGGAGATGCCAGCCGCTGCGGAAGCTCCATCGATGTCCGTCGTTGGGGTGGCCTGCGCGGCAGCTGCGGCTTTCTGCGCGTTGGCGAGGTCTTCCTGAGCGGCTGCAACTGCACGCTGCGCCTCGGCAACGTTGCGATCGAGCTCGTCGTTTTTAATGGTCATGAGCACGTCGCCCTCGTTGACGGATTGGCCTGCCTGCACGTTGATCGAATCGACTGTGCCGTCGACAGAGGGGGAGACCACTGAGGACGAAATGGGTTTGAGCTGGCCTTTTGCCTCGACCGTTGTGGTAAACGTGCCCTCGGTCACCATGTCGGTTACAGGCCCGCTAGCGCCCTGTGGCTGCGCGTTGATAACCAGGGTTGCGACAATGGCAATGAGCGCGATGGCGCCTACGACGCCGACGGCAATACCGCGTCGAATCAGCTTTTTGCGTCGACGTTCGGCACGTTTTGCCTTGAGCTTGGCATATGCCTCTTCATCGGAAATCTCGGCCGTATTGTTCGTGCGTCCGTTCTGCTTGTCGGCATGTACGTCTGTAATCAGAGGAATCGTTTCGGTGGCACCTTCGGGCGTGTGCTCGGTATCATCTGGGCCCGGGGCGTTCGTGGGGACATTCGGCATAGCGTCTCCTTTATAGATAGAACCTCGATAAGTATATGCGCCCACCGGTTGGGATGGGCGCATAGGACGGTTTCTTTCGGAACTGTTAGATTGGTCGCAGCAGTTCTACGTTATATGAATGCGCGCGTTGCACTACGAGTGGACAACCACGCACAGGCCGACTTTGATGCAGTCGTGTAGTGCCTTGGCGTCGGCCAGGCGCAGGTTGATGCATCCGTGGCTGCCGCACCACTTGTAGGAGTTGGGGTCGTCAAAGCTCTTGTCGTTTTGCCACGTTGCATCGTGGAAGCCGACCATGTTTCCCTCAAACGGCATCCAATAGCTTACCGGGCTCTCGTATTTAGGCTTGCCGGTCTCGGGGTCCTTGGCACCGATGAGCTTGCTGGCGCCATCGTTGCTGTTAATCTGCCATACGCCCTCGGGGGTGGCGTCCTCTCCCGGCTTGCCGGAGATAAAGTTGGCCTCCCACACGATATTGCCGCTCTCGTCGTAGTAGCGCGCATGCTGCTCGGAAAGATCGACGTCGATGTATGCCTTCCAGTCGGGCTCTCCCTTTGCAGTAAAGGTGTCGGCTTTCTGGGAGTACTTGATCTCGATTTCGCCGGTCTGCTTGTTGTTGATGGCGTCTTCGACCTGCTTGGCGAGCGAGCTGCTGTCGATGGACCAACCGAAGTCGCCGCCTTCGACGGCGCACTGCTTGCCATCGGCGCGCGTCCACCAGCGAGTGGAGCCCACGGTATTAAAGCCGTTGGCGAGCTCGGCTGCCCAGCTGCTGATCTGCGACGTATCGAGTGTGGGGTTGGCCGGATCGGCAAAGCTGATCCACTGCAACACGGAGCTGCCATCAACCTTGCCGGCATCCTCCCCGTTGAGCTTGAGGGTCACGTTGACGCCCAAGAAGTTGTTGGCGGCATCGCAGGCAGCCTGAATCTGATCATCGGTCAGCGTTCCGTTGAGCGGCTCGTAGGCATCGTTGCCGAGCTTGGAAAGATCTACGGTCTCGGCCAGCGAGGCAAGCTCGAGCTCGGCATACTTAATGACATGCTCGCGGTTGAGTTTTTCGTTGGAGCGCGCCTTCTCGACGGTAAACTTGCCGGCCTGCTCGTCATAGGAGCTATTGGCCTCGAACGCGCCCGAACGGCCCTCGTTAAACTCGTCGATGGCGGTGCCCAGATCCTTCTCAAACTGCTTTTGGTCAAAGGTATCGGAGAGCATCGACAGGTCGACGTCTTGATCAAGATCTACTTCGTTGGAGGTAGCGGTTGTTTTGGTCTTTCCGCTTAAGGATTCTACAAGGCGGACCGGCCATACAAAGGCTTCGTTGTGGTTGATGATCTCTTTTGCGGCAGCTTCGCCGTCGACGATGGGTTCATCGGACTCGGGCTGATAGGTCCAGCTAAAGTCATCGCCTGTCACGGTGAGCTTATAGTGCTTCCAAGCCGAGTTGACCTTGGTGGCGGCAGACGAAGCGTTGGAGAACGAGACGTCGACGCCGGCGATGGTGGTGTTGGGGTAGGCTACCTGCGAAAACGCTACGACGCCTACGATATAGACAATGACGATAAGACCCAGGACGACAAAGAGCGTCGTCTTTTTACCTGACTTATTGTTCTCGGCGGGTTTGCGCGCGGGGCCGCGATCGCCTCGAGCGTGCGTGGGGGGCTGCTTGGGCGTATTGCCGTTTGCCTGGCGCTGCTGACGCTGCTGGTTCGGGCGGTGCGAAGTGTTTGCCGCACCACGCTGCTGACCGTGACTCGGCGCGATAGGACGCGGCGACTGAACGCCGCCGGTGTGCCTGCTCGGCTGCTGCGGATCGGGAATCAGTTGAGTTCGATCGTTTTGCGACATCGTATGCATATCCTTCGAATTTCGCCTTGCGGCTCATCGTGTTTTTACTGGGCTTGCATTATAGCGATTACCTAGTTGATTGTGGTATGGAAACGGTGGCATTCAAAAGAGGTGGGACATTTGTCCCACCTTCGAGTCGTTCTTTGTCGCTATCCGCACACACCGCATTTTGCACAGGCCGAAAGTGCGGCCGGAGCCTGCGCGATGCCGCCCTTTGCCGTCTCGCGCAGCGTGGCCGGCAACGCGTGGCCCACCGAGAGCATGACGTGCGCCATCTGGTCAAACGGCACCAGGCTCTTAATGCCGGCGAGGGCAAGCTGTGCGGAGCTAAAGGCGGCTGCCACGCCGATGGCGTTGCGGTTTTGGCAGGGCACCTCCACGAGGCCACCGACGGGGTCACAAACGAGGCCCAGCAGGTTACTCAGCGCGATGGAACTGGCGTCGAGCGCCTGCTCGGGTGTGCCGCCGAGCATCTGCACCAGCGCGGCGGCAGCCATGGCGGCGGCGCTTCCTACCTCAGCCTGGCAGCCGCCTTCGGCGCCGGCAACGCAGGCGCTCGTGGTGAGGTTGAGGCCGATGGCGGCTGCACAGTAGAGTGCGTCCATGACCTGCTCGTCGTCGAGCTGCAGATGGTCGGCGAGCGCCAGCACGCAGCCGGGCACGACGCCCGCGGAGCCGGCAGTGGGGGCGGCGACGATTACGCCCATGGTGGCGGAGCGCTCGAGCACGGCCATGGCGCGGGCCACGGCATCGGTCTGGACAGCGCCCATCAGGCTTGTGCTCAGATCGTTTCGGCCGGTGGCATCGACGAGCTTTGCCTCGCCGCCGATGAGGCCGCCGAGCGAGCGCTGCGGATTGACGATGGGCGCGGTGGTCTCTTCGCGCATAACCTCGAGTACGCGGCGCATAGCGGCGATAGCGTGTGCCTCGCCGGTCAGACGTGCCTCGCGCACGGCCATGACGGCGCCGATGTTGAGCCCCAGTTCCTCGCACGCATCGAGCAGCTGCTCGCCGTCGTCGAAGATCTCCTTGGCCGAGACGCCGGGGGAGAGTGAGGAGGCCGAACCGGGGAGCTCGATAAAGGTCGCGTAATCGACGTTGTCGAGCTTGCGTAGCATGGGGATGACGGTATCGTCGGGCGCGCCGTCGGTCTCAAAGACGGAGTAGGCCTGGCCGCCCACTTCGGTGCGGTAGGTGCGGCAGAAGGCGATGTTCACATGGGCGTAGGCGAGCAGGTTGGTGAGCGCTGCGAGCACGCCGGGGACGTCTTGGTGCGCCACAAACAGCGTGGAATACATGCCCGAGATATCGACGCCGACGCCGTTGATGCGGCTGATGCGCATCTTGCCGCCGCCCAGGCTCTCGCCTCGGACCTGTGCGGTGGCACCCGTGGCGTCGACCATGTCGATGTCGACCGTGTTGGGGTGGATGGAGGCGTCGTCGCCCTTGATGTCAAAGTGATATTCGAGGCCCTGCTCGCGTGCGAGGTCGAAGGCCTGCTTGATGTTCTCGTCATCGGTGTCGAGGCCCAGAATGCCCGCGACGAGCGCACGGTCGGTGCCGTGGCCGCGGTAGGTGTGGGCGAAGGAGTTCCACAGACCAAAGGTAACCTTGGTGATGCAGCCTTCCAGCAGGCTGGCGGCAACTTGGGCGCAGCGCAGGGCGCCAGCGGTGTGCGATGAGCTGGGGCCGACCATGACGGGGCCCAAGATCTCGAATGCCGAGGTCGTAGCTAGTGTTTGCGGCTTGCCTGCCATGGGTGCTCCTTTACGTGGCTCGTCGTCCCTAGGGTCGGGGCATACTCTGTCCCGCCGTTCCGAGGGCTTTAGTATTTGGTCGCCTGCTCGGACAGTCCTGACTCGCACGGAGAGCACATTAAGTGCTCTCCGGCTCGTGCGGAACTCGCGATCGACCAAATACTAAAGCCCTCGGAACTTAGGATACATGGTAGGAGCACGCTTGCTGCAAAATTCATCAGCTGGGAACCTATTCTGCGTCCCATGTCGACTCATCTTCGCCACCGGTTAATAAAAAAGAGGTACCGGTTGTTCCGGTACCTCTTTTTGGCGTGTTTCTATTTGGCTGTGGCTTTTCTCGTAGGCCTACAGGCCACAGGCTGCTTTGAGTTCTTCGACTCGGTCGGTATTCTCCCAGGTGAAGTCGGCGTCTTCGCGGCCGAAGTGACCGTAGGCTGCCGTCTTTTCGTAGATGGGGCGACGCAGGTCTAGGTCGCGGATGATTGCGCCCGGGCGCAGGTCGAAGGTCTTCTCAACCGCCTCGACGATCTTGTCCTCGGCAACCTTCGCGGTGCCAAAGGTGTCGACCATGATCGACAGCGGCTTGGACACGCCGATGGCGTAGGCAAGCTCGACCTCGCAGCGGTCGGCCAGACCGGCGGCGACCACGTTCTTAGCGACCCAGCGCGCTGCGTACGCGGCGGAGCGGTCGACCTTGGTGCAGTCCTTGCCGCTAAAGGCACCGCCACCGTGACGGCCGTAGCCGCCGTAGGTGTCGACGATGATCTTGCGGCCGGTCAGGCCCGTGTCGCCCATGGGGCCGCCCACGACAAAGCGACCGGTGGGGTTTACGTAGATGTCGGCGCCGTCCCAAGGCATGTTCTCGGCAGCCATGACAGGCGCGATGACATGCTCGATGAGGTCGGCCTTGATCTTGCCCATGTCCTCAATCTCGGCGGCGTGCTGCGTGGAGATGACGATGGTCGTGACCTCCGCGGGCTTGCCTTCCTCGTAGCGCACCGTGACCTGGGTCTTGCCGTCGGGGCGCAGGTAGGGCAGGGTTCCGTCATGGCGCACGGCAGCCAGGCGCTCGGCCAGGCGGCTTGCCAGGTAGTGCGGCATGGGCATGAGGGTCTTGGTCTCGTTGGAGGCATAACCGAACATCATGCCCTGGTCGCCGGCGCCGATCAGGTCGATCGGGTCGGTGGTAGCGCCGGTCTGGGTCTCGAAGGACTCGTCAACGCCCTGGGCGATATCGGGCGACTGCTCGTGGATGAGGCTCATAACGCCGCAGGTGTCGCAGTCAAAACCGAACTTGGCGCGGTTGTAGCCAATGCGGCGGATGACGCCGCGGGCGATTTCCTGTACGTCGACGTAGGCCTGGGTGCGAATCTCGCCGGCGACGATGACCGTGCCGGTGGTCACGAGGGTCTCGCAGGCGCAGCGGACGTTCTCCACGTTGGCGGGCACACCGTTGGGCGCAATATAGCCCTGCTCCTGCAGCTCTATTTCTTTGGCGAGGATTGCGTCGAGGACGGCGTCACTGATCTGATCAGCGATCTTATCGGGATGACCTTCGGTCACCGACTCCGACGTAAAAACAAAGGACCCGTGTTGGGGTGGGATGGAACGAAGTTCTTCTGACATGATTGTCCTTTCAAAAACGTGTCCCAGCGACCGTTACCATTCCGCCGGGCTCTCTATGCAAGGGCACATCATAGCGCGTAAATCAAACATTCACACCCTTTCCGCACCTACTCATTGGGGACAGACTTAAATGACCAGCCTTACCTAAGTGCCGACAGGTTGCCCAAAGACTGATCATTTAAGTCTGTCCCCAATGACTGGGTCGGTGCCCTTTGTGCGGAGGTGGGCATTGTTGCTTTATACTGGTGCAGTTAGACATCCATCCTGCAATCGAGGAGATTTCTATGGCATCAGACGTTCGCGTCCGCTTTGCACCCTCACCGACGGGCAAACTGCACATCGGCGGCGCCCGCACCGCTATCTATAACTGGGCTTTCGCCCGCGCAAACGGCGGCACGTTCATCCTGCGCATCGACGACACCGATCCCACCCGTTCCACCGACGAGAATACGCAGATCATCCTGCGCGCCATGCGTTGGCTGGGCCTGGATTGGGACGAGGGTCCCGAGGTGGGCGGCGACTATGGCCCCTATGCCCAGACCGAGCGCCTGGACCTGTACAAGCAGGCCGCCCAGAAGCTTTGGGACGAGGGCAAGGCCTATCCCTGCTTCTGCACCAAGGAGCAGCTCGACGCCGATCGCAAGGCCGCGCAGGAGCGCAAGGACCCCTTCCAGGGCTATCAGCGCCGTTGCCGCGATCTTGATCCCGAGGAGGCCCGCCGTCGCATCGAGGCCGGCGAGTCCTACGTCCTACGCATCAAGGTGCCCGAGGACCGCGGCGACGTCGTCATCCACGATGCCGTCCACGGCGAGGTGACCTTCGACGCCAAGGAGCTCGACGACTTTGTCATCTTCCGCTCCGATGGCACGCCCACGTACAACTTCGCGACCGTCGTCGACGACGCCATGATGAAGATCACCCATGTCATCCGCGGCGACGACCACCTGTCCAACACCCCGCGCCAGGTCATGGTCTACGAGGCCCTCGGCGCGCCCGTGCCCACGTTCGCCCACATCTCCATGATCCTGGGCGCCGACGGTAAGAAGCTCTCCAAGCGCCACGGCGCCACCTCGGTGGAGGAGTACCGCGACGCCGGCTACCTTTCCGACGCCTTCGTCAACTACCTGGCGCTGCTCGGCTGGTCGCTCGACGGCGAGACCACGATCATCCCGCGCGATGTCCTGGCCAGCAAGTTCTCGCTCGACCGCATCTCCAAGAACCCGGCGACCTTCGACCCCAAGAAGCTCGATTGGGTCAATGCCGAGTACATCAACGGCATGTCCGATGCTCAGTTTGCCGATGAGATCATGGTCCCCGAGCTGCACGAGGCGGGTCTCATCGAGGGTAATGTCGAGTACGGCGAGGACTGGATTGATGCGCTTGCCGCTATCGTCAAGCCGCGCACCAAGATGCCGGCCGACGCCGTGACCGTCGCCGCTCCCATCTTTGCTACGGCCGAGACGCTCGAGTATGACGAGAAATCCGTTAACAAGGGCCTGGCCAAGGAAGGCATGGGCGCCATTCTGGACGCCGCCAAGGCCGCGCTCGAGGGCGTGGACGAGTGGACTGCCGAGGCCATCGACGCTGCGCTTGAGCCGCTGCCCGAGCAGATGGACCTCAAGAAGCGCGTGGTGTTCCAGGCCGTGCGCGTCGCCGTCTGCGGCAACATGGTGAGCCCTCCGCTGGGCGAGACCATGGCGCTCGTCGGCCGCGACGACTGCCTGGCGCGTATCGACCGCGCCCGCACGATGGCGCTGTAGTCGCTGCGCAAACGTTTGTATCCGAGCCCCGTTCACCCCGAGCGGGGCTCTTGTTTCTGTACCGATGAGTGGGTTGCTGGGACAAAATAATCAGTAGTGTTTGTCCCATGTTCGAGTGACGCAACAAGCTCGACACTCGTATCGGCCATGGGACAAACTCTACTGATTATTTTGTCCCACCCCTTTCAGGTCCGTTCGTTAGAGGTGGTGTATGGCTCAACAACTGTCGCTGTTTGGTTCGCCGGAACCGGAGGAAGCTCCGGTGAAGCCCAAGCCTGCCGCTGCCTCGGCTCAGTCTAAGCCTGCGCCCGAGCCCCCTGCCGCCTACGCGAGCGTGGTCCTCGATATCCCCACCCGTGCGCTGTCGGAACCGTTTGCTTACGGCATCCCCGAGTCCCTTGCCAACGGGGTCCAGGTCGGATCGACAGTCCTGGTCCACTTTGGTAACCGTGCCGCCGCGGGCTATGTCGTCGACATTGCCCCTGAGCTGGGCGACCTGCAGGGCAACAACGCCCTCGACCCCGCGCGCATTAAACCCATCGAGGCCATCCTCAGCAAACCGCTCTTTACCGCCGAGGCTGCCCGCATCGCACGCTGGATGAGCCGCGAGTATGTCGCGAAGCTTTCCGAGTGCTTGCGCCTGTTCCTGCCCCCGGGTGGCAGTCCGCGCGTCGTTAAGGGCGATGACGGCGCATGGTCGGTTGAGTGCCCCGCCGTCAAGCCTATCCAAAACCGTTGGGTGATGCTTACGCCCGAAGGCTTTGACTATACGCCGCCCAAGACCGCGGTCCGCCAGCGCCAACTCATCGAGGCGCTCCAGTGCGGCCCGGTCACGACGCGCGACCTCAACCTTCTCTATAACAGCATGTCGGCGACTATCAAGGCACTCAAAAAGCGAGGCGTTGTGGTGGTGGAGGAGCGCCGTGCGTGGCGTGGCTGCAGTGAGCAGACCACACTGTCCTCGGCAAGCGGCAAGGCGCCGGTCTCCCTTACCAACGGCCAGCAACGGGCACTCGCGCAGATTGAGCGCGCCCGTCTGGACGCTCATGGCGACGTGGTGTTGGTCGACGGCGTCACCGGCTCCGGCAAAACCGAGGTTTACCTCTCCGCCATCGAGCGCGTGCTCGCAGCCGGTCGCTCTGCCTGCGTGCTGGTGCCCGAGATCTCGCTGACGGCCCAGACCGTCGGCCGCTTCCGCTCGCGCTTTGGCGAGACGGTGGCCGTTTTCCATTCGCGTCTTTCTGCTGGCGAGCGTCTCGACCAGTGGGATATGGTCGCCAGCGGTGCGGCCCGCGTGGTGGTCGGCGCCCGCTCGGCGCTCTTTTGCCCTCTCAGCGATCTGGGCCTTATCATCATCGACGAGGAGCACGAGACCAGCTACAAGCAGGGCTCCAGTCCGCGCTACCATGCGCGCGAGGTGGCAGCCGAGATGGCGCGCCGCCATCGCTGCCCACTCGTGTTGGGTTCGGCCACGCCTTCTTCCGAGGCCCTCGACCGCTGCCGCCGTGGCACGTATAACGGCGCCACCTGGACGCGCGTCGAGATGCCCGAGCGCCCGGGACACGCCGTGCTGCCGACAGTCCGCATTGCCGACCTGCGCCGCGAGTTCTCGCGCGGCAGCCGCTCCATGTTCTCTAAGCCGCTGATGGAAGGTCTGGAGCGTGTGGTCGAGCGCCGTGAGAAGGCCGTGCTGCTGCATAACCGCCGTGGCTTTGCGCCATTCCTTATGTGCCGCGAGTGCGGCTGCGTCCCCACCTGCAACCACTGCTCCACAGCGCTTACGTATCACGAGCGCACACACACGCTGCAGTGTCACACATGCGGTTCGTCTTGGCGCGTGCAGCCGTATCCCGCGCCCACGAGCCGTTGCCCCAAATGTGGCAGTCGCTACCTGGCAAAAATGGGCCTGGGCACGCAGCAGATCGAGGACGCTCTGCACCAGTTGCTTCCCGAGGACGTTGCCATCATTCGCATGGATGCCGATTCCACGCGTGGCAAGGATGCGCACAAAAAGCTGCTCGAGCAGTTCGATGCGGCGGATTGCGCCGTGTTGCTGGGTACCCAGATGATCGCTAAAGGTCTCGATTTTCCCGAGGTCACGCTCGTGGGCGTGGTCAATGCCGACTTTGCGTTAAAACTGCCCGATTTTAGAGCGGGGGAGCGCGCCTACGATTTGCTGGAGCAGGTCGCGGGCCGTGCCGGACGCGGCGATCGCCTTGGCGAGGTCATCATCCAGACCTATCTGCCCGAGGACCCGGTCATTCGTGCCGTTGCCGAGCACGATCGTTCAATCTTTACCGACTACGACCTGGACCAGCGTCGCGACGCGCTGTATCCGCCGTTTGTGCGCCTGGTCAACATTTTGGTTTGGTCGGCGAACGCGGATGATGCGCAGGACTACATTGGGCGCATCGCAAAGCTGCTCAAGCGCCGCTGGCATGCCGTCGCGCCCGACTTTTTGCGGGCGGGGGGTGCCATGCCGCAGGTGCTGGGCCCGGCTTCGTGTGTAATCGAGAAAGCCAAGGACCGTTACCGCTTCCATCTGCTTGTGAAGTCGCCCGTGGGGTACCATGTCTCTGATGATATCGACGCCTGCCTCAAAGAGGTGGGCTCTGTGCGCGGCGTGAGCGTGAGCGTTGACGTCGATGCCTATGATTTGATGTAACAAACCGAAAGGATGGCCATGGAAGCCAACGGAATCGTACTGTCGCCCGACCCTCGCCTGCGTCAGGAGTGCGCCGTCATCGAGGAGATCACCCCGGCGATCGAGGCGCTTGCCGAGAAGATGAAGAAGATGATGTTCGACAACGGCGGTTGCGGCCTGGCTGCTCCGCAGATCGGCGAGCTTATTCAGCTCGTCACCATCGACTGCGATTACAGCGACAAGAACGACTACGACCCGTACGTGCTCATCAACCCTGTCATTGTTGAGCAGAGCGACCATCTGGTGCCGTTTAGCGAGGGCTGCCTGTCCATCCCTGGCATTAGCTGCGAGATCGAGCGTCCCGACCATGTCGTCGTCGAGGCGTACGACTTGGACGCAAACCTGATTCGCTATGAGGCTTCGGGCGACCTGTTCTGCGTGTGTCTGCAGCACGAGATCGATCACCTGCACGGCAACACCATGTTCGAGCGACTGAAGCCGATGCAGAGGATCAAGGCAGTTAAGGAGTACCAGGACGCCCTGGCCCGCGGCGCTCGACCGGGCGAGACGGAGTAGGTTAATTGTCCGTCCCTGGGATGGGGCCCACACATATCATCCCGTGCTCAAACATTCTCGCTTTGCTGCGAAACTGCGCGCGGGACGATATGTGTGGGCCCCATCCCAGGGACTACGTTGTCGCTCTTCGTTTCGCCCGGGTGCCGTCGGGCCAGGGAGGGGCGTCTTCGCTGATAGGTGCTTTGTTGGGAGGGCTGCTTTTATGCGGCTCTTTCTTTGTTTTTGGGTATATTTGTTTCTGTTGAACTATTCTTGCGGCTGGGTGCGCTTGCGACCAAGAACGCTTTTTTGTAGCCGTCTCGGCTCGTTATTGAGAGGAGACTAACTTTTATGCGTATTGTGTTTATGGGTACGCCTGATTTTGCTGTGCCCTCGCTGGCTTCGCTTGTCGAGGCTGGAAACGAGATTGCGCTTGTTGTCACTCGTCCTGATGCTGTTCGTGGGCGTGGTAAGAAGCTGGAGCCGTCTCCTGTTAAGGCTAAGGCGCTCGAGCTTGGTCTGCCTGTTGTTGAGGCTAATCGTATGACGCCTGAGGTTGTTGAGGTGCTCCAGGCTGCCCAGGCTGACATTTTCTGTGTGGCTGCTTATGGCTGCATTTTGCCTGATGACGTGCTGCATATGGCACCGCTCGGCATTGTGAATGTTCATGCTTCCTTGCTGCCTCGTTGGCGTGGCGCCGCTCCTATTCAGCGTGCCATTCTTGCTGGTGATGAGGTTGCTGGCGTTTCTATTATGCGCATCGGGCATGGCGTGGATACTGGTGCTTATTGTGCTCAGACTTCCACGTCAGTTGCCGGTAAGCATGCTGAGGCGCTGACCATGGAGCTTGGTGAGCTTGGCGGCAAACTGCTTGCCGATACGCTTCCTTCTCTTGCCGATGGCACCGCCGTGTGGATCGAACAGGACGAGGCGCTCGTTACCCATGCTGCCAAGATTTCTAAGCAGGAGATGCGCTTGGATCCGCACATGGCGGCGCTTGATTGCGTGCGTCATGTGCTGGCTTCGTCCGATACCGCGCCTGCTCGTTGCGTGATTGCCGGCAAGACCGTGCGTGTGCTCGATGCTGCGGCGGCTGATGTGTTGCTTGGCGAGGGTCAGGTTCTCGTTAAGGCCAAGCGCGTTTACCTTGGCCTTTCCGATGGCTCGGTTGAGTTGCTTGAGGTTAAACCTGATGGCAAGCGTGCTATGGCCGCTTCTGCCTGGGCCGCCGGCCTGCAGTGCGCCGATCTTTCGTGGGGTGTTTTGTCATGAGCAAGCTGTCTCCCGCGCGCAAGCTTGCGCTCGATGTGCTGATGGAGGCCGATCGCCGCGGCATGTATGCGCGCGACGTGCTGTCCTCTCGCGCATCGGCCAAGGCTATTGACCAGCGCGATTCCGCTTTTGCCGCCCGCTTGGCGCTGGGTGTGGCCGCCACGCAGGGTATTTTGGACGAGCTGCTCGATCAGTTTCTTGATAAGCCTAAAAAGGTTGCGCCGCGTGTTCGCATGGCGCTTCGTATATCGGCCTTCGAGATGCTCTACCTGCATACGCCTGGCCGCGTTGCCGTAAGTCAGGGAGTTGAGCTGGTTCGCTGCGGTGCTAAGTCCGCCGCTGGCTTAGCCAATGCTGTATTGCATAAGGTTGCGGACAATGTTGAGGACTTTGCTACTGCGTCCGATGTGGATGAGTCTGAGCGACGCTTGGTTCGTCTGTCGCGCCTGATGGGTCTTCCGCGCTGGCTGTGCGCTCGCATTATGGCGTCGTTTGACACGCCAGAGGGTGCGCTTAACTTTGCCGGCAATCTGGCCCCCGCGCCGCTAGCCCTGCATGAGAACGCTTTTGCTTCCAAGCCCGATCCGTATATCTCGCAGCTCGTCGCACCTGTCTTCCCGGGCTGCCATGCCCCGGTTGATGCCCAGGTTACCGTTGCTTCGGGTGCGTTTGAGCGTGCTGCCGCGGTGGCATCTGATCTCAACGCGCAACTTATCGCCACAGCTGCCACGCGCCCTGGTAGCTGCCTTGAGATTGGTGCCGGTCGTGGCACCAAGACCTATGTGATGATGTGCCAGGCCAAGCGTACGGGCTATGAGCGTCAGCATACGGCGCTCGATCTGCATGATCGCAAGTGCGATCTGAATCTCGCTCGCCTGCATAAGGCCGGTATTCAGGGCGTTCGTACGGTTTCTGGTGATGCTTGCGAGCTTGATGAGGTGCTCACATCGTTTGATGCCATGCTTGGCGAGCCGGTTAAGTTCGACACAGTCTTTATCGATGCGCCGTGCTCTGGCACCGGAACCATGCGTCGTCATCCCGAGATCCCGTGGCGCCTGACCGAAAAGGATGTGACGGTTGAGCTGCCCAAGCTGCAGCTGACGATGCTCAAGGAAGCCGCTGCGCGCGTGGCTGCCGGCGGCGAGCTCATCTATGCCACCTGCTCGGTCTTTGAAGAGGAGAACGCGCAGGTCGTGGATGCCTTCCTGGCTTCTCCCGAGGGTGCCGGCTTTACCGTGGCGCCGCTCTCTGAAGCGCAGATTCTGCAACTCCCCGAGTTCGATCAGGCCAAGAAGCTCGTATCCGTACGCCAGAACGATCGAGGCCTCTTCCAAAGCGTGCCGGTAAACGCCGATTCCTACGACGGCCACTTCTGCGCCAGGCTGGTCCACAAGTAATTACTACGTTGCGGTGAAATAGGGATTGAATAGCGGCATCTACCCGCCAAAAAGTCCTTATTTCACCGCAACTCAGGATTTTTCTGGGACGGGGATTAATAAATCGGGTATGAAAGCAAGCGGTTGGGTTCGGTAGGTTTCTAGTTGCATGAACCGCTCGCGGATTTAATATTTAGAGGTTAAAATGACCGATCTTAACTATGACAAGATTGACAATCCTGAAGATAAAACTCAGGGAAATGAAGAAGTTAAAAATTCTTCGATTAAAAAGCGTGTAATTATTGGTGCCGGTATTGTTGCTCTGCTTATTGCTGGTTGTGTCGTTGTTTATGCTGGTTACAATTACAAACAAGCATGTAGTGAACATAATCAGCAGGTTGAAGTTTTGTATTCAAAGGCTAGCGATAGTGTTGTTTCCTTTAAAGCTGATCCTAGGCTACTAACATTTGAGCAACGTCTTGATACCATTAGAAATGCTCAAAACAATAAAGAGATGTTGAATAAAGAGATCTCTGATGACAAATTTAAGTATACTGATGGTACTTCCCCTGATTGGACGAAGTTGCTTAATAAATACGATTCCATCATTAAAGACTGCCGTAATGCTCAAAACAATGAGTGGAATACTTCTCTAGCTGACCATGTTAATTTTGATGTAAATACTACTGAAGATACCGACTCTCTCCAACAGCATATAAATAGCCTTAATGGCCTTCTTAATGATATTTCTAATAAAGACAACCAGAAGCTTATTTTTGAAGATGCCAAAAAGGATTCTAAGAAGTTCATTGATCAAATCAATGAACAGATCAGTCGTTATCAAACTCGTATTGATGATGTAAATAAGGCCAAGGCTGAAGATGAGGCTAAGGCTCAAGAAGAAGCAGCTAAGGCTCAGCAGCAGGCTTCTCAGCAAAACAATTATTCCAGTAATTCTGGTAGTAATTATTCTGGCGGTAGCGGCTATTCTGATGGCTCCTCTAATAGTGGTTATTCTGACGGCTCCTCTAACGGCGGCGGCAAAATAGTCATTAAAACCATGGACGTTTATGACGAAAATGGTAACTATGTTGGATCGACTCATTGGTATAGCGATGGTACCTGTGACGATCCCTATTCTGCCGGTATGGGCGGATTTTAAATTATGCTAATTATTAAAAATTAATTAGCTACCTATAGCGCTAAGAAACAGCCCCGCGATTGGTGTCGGTCGCGGGGCTGATTGGTTTCTAGTGGCTGTGCGGGCAGTTGGCGCAGCAACCGCTCGTGGCGCTTGTGCTGGAGCCGCCGCTTCGCTGGTCGGTGTTGTAGAAGCCGCTGCCCTTAAATTTAATACCGCTGGCCGAGAACGTCTTGGCGGCCGGAGCGCCGCAGTTGGGGCACACGACCTCGGGGGTCTCGGACATGGGATGCTCAACCTCAAACACGTTGCCGCAGCTCGTGCACTTGTAATCGTAGCGCGCCATAATACTTCCTTTTCAGCACAAAGCGGGCAGATTACTCTGCCCGCAAAAATTCAAACGTCTGTAACTGTACCCTATATCGGGCGTTTTATCACGCTTCGTCCCAGAATCTATGCGTGTTGCGCAGGAGCTGTGCGGTTTTGCCCTCAGCGGCCGCAACGTCGGCCTCGTCAGCCTGCCAGGTCCAGTTGCCCGTGGCCACGCCCGGTACGTTCATGCGCGCGTCGTCGCCCAGCCCCAGGACATCCTGCAGCGGCATCATCACCAGGGGAGCGTCGCTTGCCAGCGCGTCGCTCATCAGCTTGGCCGCCACCTCAACACCGCTTGGTTCATCGCCGCCCGCAAAGGAACGCGTGCTCCAACCGGCCAATGTCGACGTATCGTGCGTCGAGGTGTACAGGATCTTGCCCGGCGTGGGGTGCACGCCGTTGCGGACGTCGTAGTCGCTAAACTCCAGCACGTCCATGCCGGGAAAGCCGCAGGTCGAAGCCATGGCGCGAACGCCGGGCGTCAGGTAGCCCAGGTCCTCGGCAATAAAGTTGAGCGGCCCCAACTCGTCATAGGCGGTCTGGAAAAGGTCCTTGCCCGGGCCTGCCAGCCAACGCCCGTCGGCGCAGGCCTTACCTGCGGGAATGCTAAAGTAGCTGTGGAAGCCCAGGAAGTGATCCAGGCGCACGCGGTCGTAGAGCGAGAACGCACGACGTAGGCGATCCATCCACCAGCGGTAGCCGTTCTGCTTCATGTGGTCCCAGCGGAACGTCGGGTTGCCCCACACCTGGCCCTCGGGCGCAAAGTTGTCGGGCGGCGCACCGGAGATCTCGATTGCCTTACCGGTATCGGACAGCCAGAAGTTCTCGGGTTGGCTCCACGCATCTGCCGAATCGTCGGACACGTACATAGGAATATCGCCGATGACCTCGATGCCCTTCTTGTGCGCATAGTTCATAAGCTCGCACCAAGCCAGGTCAAAGCGGTACTGCATGTACGCCTGAAGCTCGGCCTCGTCGTGGAAACGCTTATCGTCGATCAGATGCTCGTTGTAGCGCGCAACATCTGCCGGCCAATCGTGGCGCGATTCGCCCTCAAAGTATTTTTTGACGGCCATATAGACGCAGTACTTCTCGAGCCAATCGGCATTGCGATGTTTAAACGCGGTGTACAGCGGATCGGCATCCTCGCCGCCACGGGCCTTCCAGGTCTCAAAGTCGGCGGCTAGCTCCTTGTGACTCTCGGGCAGCAGGTCGATATTGCCAGCAAAAGCCGAGGGCCCGGCATAGGGGGAGCGGAAGAAATCCGTCGGGTTGACGGGCAGGACCTGCCAGTAGCGCATGCCCATTGCGGCCAGATGGTCGATAAAACGACGCGTTGGCGCGCCGATCGTTCCGGGCTTACCGTCGTCGGTCGGCACCGATGTGATATGGCACACAACGCCCGCACCATGATCGAGCGGCTCTTGCAGACGCTGCTCGGCGTGGTGATAGATGATCGATGAACCCAGCGGATACAGATCGAGCGTGACGGTGCCGTTGTGAATCTCGCACTCGTGGCCACTAATCACGTCGCTTGCACATTCGCCGAGCGCCGGAATTGTCACGCGGTGCGAGTTGCGCAGGCTGCGGTTGATGATAACCGTCGCATACTCGCCGTCCTTGCCCGTACGGTTGTAAGCAAGCACCTCATCATTGAGCGCGAAGGCCTTGATCTCGCCATCGACCATAAACGGCAGGGCGCGGCGCACGGCCGAGGCGTTTTTAAGGATGGCGAGTGTATCGAAGTCGTGCAGGTCTTCCTTCAAAGGCAGGGTGCGGCGGTTACCCGGATCGGTAAGGCCCTCAAGGCCGTACTCGTCGCCATAGTAAATCGATGGCACACCGGGGAACGTCATCTGCATGAGCGTTGCGAGCCAAAAACGACTCTTGGCCAGGCCCATCGAGTTCTCGTCCAGACGCCATTTGCTGCGCTCGCACTCGGGCAGCTGCGACTCATCGGGGCCGCCGCCGAGCACCGAGATAATGCGCGGACGGTCGTGGCTCGAAAGCAGATTAAGTGCGCAGGACAGGGCCTCACGGGGATAGTTCTCGCGCAGGGTTTCGATATCCTCGGCTGCCTGGTAGGCGTTCTTGTAGCCCATCAAAAAGCCGATGACCATGTCGCGGAAGGGATAATCCATGGCCGAGTCCAGCTCGAAGCCTTGCAGATAGCGGCGCAGATGGCCGTAGCTGATCTTGTTGGAGGCGTCTTCCCAGACTTCGCCGAGCAACAGTGCATCAGGCTTCTCGGCGAGCACGGCCTTTTTGATCTCGGCCAGGAAGTCATCGGAAAGCTCGTCGGCCACGTCTAGGCGCCAGCCATGAGCGCCGGCACGTAGCCATTTACGGATCACGCCGTCCTTGCCCAGGAGCCGCTCGCGTACAAGCTCAGAGCTCTCATTGATGGCGGGCATATTGCCCACGCCCCACCAGCAGTCGTATGAGCCGTCCTCGTGGAAATAAAACGCATCGCGCCATGGAGAATCCTCGCTCTGCCACGCGCCCACGCCGGGGTAGTTGCCGTAGCGGTTGAAATAGATCGAGTCGTCGCCTGTATGGTTGAACACACCGTCCAGGATGATGGAGATGCCCAGCTTCTCGGCTGCCCGGCAAAGCTCGGTAAAGTCCTGTTCGGTGCCCAGGATCGGGTCGATCTTGGTGTAGTCGGCCGTGTCGTAGCGGTGGTTGCTCGCGGCTTCAAAGATGGGGTTGAGGTAGATGGCCGTAAAGCCCAGCTCGGCGATGCGGGGCAGGTCTTCTTGGATGCCCTTGAGCGAGCCGCCGTAGAAGTCCCAGGTCTTGATGGAGCCGTCATCGGCGCGCTCGTACACGGGCGGCTCGTTCCAGTCCTCGACCATGCGGCGCTGGATTCCGTTGCGCGGCTTTTCGACTTCGGCCAGCGTGCGCTCGCGCCAGTGTTCGTCGCGAGCATAGCGATCGGGGAAGATCTGGTAGACCATACCACGCTCGTACCACTCGGGACGCACTTCGCGGTGCTTATAGACGGTAATCTGGAAGGACGGCACCTCGGCGTAGTCGTAAGTTACGCCCTCGCCACCGGTGCGACCCTGCGGTGCGCCCAAGCGGACCTCGGGCTGGCCCTCGATATTGCAGATAAAGCTGTACCAGATAAGACAGGGCTCGGTGCACTCAAGCTCTACGGTAAATATGCCGTCGCCCTCGTGCGTCATGGGATACAGAGACTCACCGATCTCATCTACCCAGGTGCGCAGCGTAAGCGTTGCCTGGTTGGGATCGGCATCCTCCAAAATCACCGAGAGTGCAACGGAAGTTCCAGTGGTCACAGCGCCAAACGGAGTGCGAAACTGCGGTAGACGGCTGTTGTGTATCAATCTCATAGTACGGTCCAGTTCAATAGAATCATGGCCTGCGGGCCATGGGTTTTACGCCTAAGATGTAAGTATATCTGTAGTACACAGGGTGTATAAACAACATCCGTTTACCATCGGCGAACGGTTGTCCTAGAAAATCGTTTTACCACTACCTACAGAGAAAGGGCGCCCGGTTGGAGCGCCCCTTGCTTAGGGTTTGATGAGGTTTTGGATCGTCTGTGGGCTAGCGACGCTTGCGGGTGGCCGTTGCCTTGCGGACGGAGGTCTTCTTGGTCGGAGCCTTTTCCTCGGTCGAAGCGGCGGGGGAGACCGGAGCCTCCTTGGCGGGCTCGGGCTTGGCCTTTACCTCGGCCTTGGGCTCCTCTTTGGCGGCAGCGGGCTTGACCTCGGCGGCCTTCGGCGCAGGCTTGGCCTTTACTGCGGGTTTGGCCTCGGCCTTAGCTTCCGCCTTAGCTTCCGCCTTAGGAGCAGCAGCCTTGGTCGTGGTCTTTTTAGCCGTCGTTGCAGTGCGCTTGCGCGTGGTGGTCTTGGCGGTCGGCTTGGCCTCGACAGCTGCCTCGGCCTTGGGCTCGGCGGCTGCCTCCTCGGCCTTGGTCGCAGTAGCATTTGCGGCGGCCTTCGGAGCGGCCTTGGTCGCAGTAGCCTTGGCGGCCGTCGACTTCGTTGCCGTGGTCTTCTTGGCAGCCGTTGCCTTCTTGGCGGTCGCGGTTGTCTTCTTGGCAGCGGTCTTTGCCGGAGCCTTGGCGGCCGGTTTGGCCTCAGCGACCTCGGCCTTTACCTCGGGAGCAGCCTCGGCCTCGGCGGCCTTCTTGGCAGCGGCGGTCGTGCGCTTGCGCGTGGTCGTTGTCTTGGCAGCCGTTGTTTTAGTCGCGGCAGCTTTGGTCGTCGTAGCCTTCTTAGCGGTCGTCTTGCGGGTCGTGGTCTTCTTAGCTGCGGGCTTTGCAGCGGGCTTGACCTCGTCCTCTGCCTCAAGAGCAACCTCAGCCTTCACCTTAGGCTCGGCCTTTGCGGGCTCAGCCTCAACCGGCTTCTCTTCGGCCTTGGGCTCCTCAGCGGCCACCGGCTCAGCAACAGCCTCAGGCTCGTCGACAACAGCCGCCGGCCTCTCAATCTCCGGGTGCATAAAGAAGTACAGGTCCAGATACTTGTCGGCCGAGCGCGTCCAGCTAAAGTCCTGGCTCATGGCCTGCGTGACCAGCTGGTTCCAAGCGTCGCGGTTATCCCAGAACAGGCGCGCCGCGCGGAATACGGTGTCGCCCATCTCGTCGCCGTTAAAGTTGCTAAACGAGAAGCCCGTGCCTTCGCCGGTAAACTCGTTGTACGGCTGCACGGTGTCCTTCAGGCCACCGGTCTCGCGCACGATGGGCAGGGTGCCGTAGCGCATGGCAATGATCTGCGACAGGCCGCAGGGCTCAAACTTCGAAGGCATCAGGAACATATCGGCGGCGGCATACATGCGCTGCGACAGCGCCGGATCGAACTCGATGCGCGCGGCCATGGTGCCGGGGTACTTGTCCTGGAAGTAGCGCAGGCCGTCCTCGTAGTCGCGGTCGCCGGTGCCCAGCACCGCCACCTGCACGCCGCCGGCCAGGATGCGGTCGAGCGCGTACATGACCAGATCCAAGCCCTTCTGGCGCGTCAGACGCGTGACCATGACCATAAGCGGACGGTCGTCGCGAACCTCGAGCCCCAGCTCTTCCTGCAGCTTGGCCTTGCACACGGCCTTACCAGAACGGTCCTCCACGGTGTAGTTGGCGGCAATGCGCTTGTCGGTCGCCGGGTCAAAGCCCGCCACGTCAATGCCGTTGAGGATGCCCTGCAGCGCATAGGAGCGCTCGCGCAGCACGCCGTCCAGGCCCTCGCCAAACTCGGGTGTCTGGATCTCGTTGGCATAGGTGGGGCTCACCGTAGTGATGGCGTCGGCATAGCGCAGGGCGCCCAGCATGTAGTTGATGCTGCAGGCGTCGCAACGCAGCTGCGAGGCGGCCGCGGGAATGTGCGCCACGCCCAGGATGTCCTCCATCACGGTGTCGCTAAACTGGCCCTGGAACGCCACGTTGTGGATCGAGAACACGGTCTTGACGCGGTCATACAGCGGCAGGCCCTGGTAGAACTCGCGCAAGAACACGGGCGCCAGTGCCGACTGCCAGTCGTTGCAGTGCAGGATGTCGCACTCAAAGCCGGCCGGCAGGTGCTGCAGGCTCTCGGTAATGGCCTTGGAGAAGAACGCAAAGCGCTCACCGTCATCAAAGAAGCCGTACGGATAGTCGCGCGCAAAGTAGCGCTCGTTGTCGACGAACATATAGGTGACGCCGTCGTGCTCTAGCTTCTCGAGTCCGCAGTACTCGTTGCGCCAGCCCAGGCTCACGTAAAAGTCGGAGAAGTGCTCCATCTGCGCCTTGTACTCGTCCTTGATGGTGGCGTACTTGGGCACCATCACGATGACCTCGGCGCCGGCGCGCACGAGCGCCGCAGGCAGCGAGCCCGCCACGTCGCCTAGGCCACCGGTCTTAACAAACGGTGCGCACTCGGCCGAGGCAAACACGATCTGCATCTTTTTGCTGGAATCAGCCATATTGTCTCCCATGTTGCAATTCGAGAATAGCCGCCTGGCGCTAACCGGGCGGCTATTCTACATGTTACGAGCGATGTTGCGGTGCCAACGTTAACGTACGATGGTGGTGTCGGAAGTTAACGGAGCCTTGCCCAGCACCAGGATGTTCTCGGGCGTGCCGCGAAGCTCGGTGTTGGTGGGAACCACGTTGTTTTTGTCCAGAATGGCATTCTCGACGCGGGCGCCGCTCTTGATGATGCAGCTCTGGTTGATGATCGAGTTGGTCACCGAAGCGCCTTCCTCGACCACGACGCCGCGCGACAGGATCGAATTGCGCACGGTGCCCTTGATGATGCAGCCGGCTGAGATGATCGAGTTGCACGCGTGGCTGCCGGTCGCATAGCGCGAAGGCGGCACGTCGTGAGCCTTGGTCAGGATCGGGCGCTCGGGATCAAAGAGCTGGTCGGCCACGGTCTGGTCGAGCAGGTCCATGCTGCGGCGATACAGCGACTTCTCGCTAAACACGCCCACGACCTCGCCCTTGTACTCGTAGCTGCACACGTCGATGTTGCCAAAGTCGCCCTGGAGTGCCTCGAGCAGGTCCAGATAGTCGGCGGCCTGGTAGTGGTCGATAATATCGAGCAGCGTCTCGCGGTTGACGATGCAGCAGTCCATGGAGGCGTTGTCGCCGTACACGACACCGGCGCTCACGCCCGTCAGGCGGCCGTTCTCGTTAATCTCGAGCTTGGTCTCGTCATCGACGTTGCGCGTGGCCTTGCAGTACACCACGGTCATCTGAGCGCCGGAGTTCTCGTGCGCCTCGATGATGGTGTTGAGGTCCATGTTAAAGATGATGTTAGTGCCCATCATCACGACATAGGGCTTCTCCGAGCGCTGGAACAGCGTCTTGTTGGAGATGATGTCGCGCAGCAGGAAGCGCATGCCGCCCTTGGTGGTGCCATACGCGTTGCCGGGCACCATGAACAGGCCGCCCTTCTTGCGGTCCAGGCCCCAGTCCTTGCCCGAGCCCACATGGTCGATCAGCGAGCGGTAGTTGCCCGGCATGACGACGCCGACGGTCTTAATGCCGGCATTCATCATGTTGGACAGCGGGAAGTCGATCAGGCGGTAGCGGCCCAAAAACGGAACGGACGCGATGGGGCGGTCCTTGAGTAGGACACTGCCGTAGGACGAAGAGTAGTTAGCGGTGATATAACCGATGGCCTTGCGATTGATCATCGGATCATTCCCCCTTCCCGATAACGACGTCATTTCCAACGACGGCCGTATCCTTGGTGGTATCGACAGAGCCGAGCTTCACGCCCTCTTCGACCGTGGAGTTCTCGCCCAAAATAGCGCGGCAGATGTGCGCGCCGCTCTTAACGTGCGCACCCGGCAGCAGCACGGAGTCCTCGACCACGGCGCGCTCCTCGATGATGACATCGGTCGAAAGGATCGAGTGGCGAGCGGTGCCGTAGATCTTGCAGCCGTTGGAGACCAAGCAGTCGTCCAGACGGCCGTCCGGGCCAATGTAGTGCGGCGGACGCGTGGTGATGTTGGACATGATGGGGAAGTTCTTGTCGAACAGATCGAACTCGGGGTTGTTACCCAGCAGGTCCATCGAGGTCTCATGGAAGCTGGCGATGGTGCCGACGTCCTTCCAGAAGCCGTGGAACTCGTAGCTGTACAGGCGCTTGTTCTCACCGAGCAGCTTGGGGATGATGTCCTCGCCAAAGTCGTGGCTCGAGCGCTGGTCCAGAGCGTCCTCCTCGAGCGCCTCGATCAGCACGTCGGCCGAGAAGATGTAGATGCCCATGGACGCGAGGTTCGAATCGGGCTTCTCGGGCTTCTCGGTGAACTTGGTGATGCGGCCGTCTTCGGGGTCGGTGGTCAGGATGCCAAAGCGGCTGGCCTCCTCCCACGGCACGGGCATAACGCTCACCGTGAGGTCGGCGTTGTTCTCAATGTGCGTCTTGAGCATCTTGCGGTAGTCCATGCGATACAGGTGATCGCCCGAAAGAATCAGGACGTACTTGGGGTCGTTGGCCTTGATGTAGTCGAGGTTCTGCGTAATGGCGTCGGCCGTGCCCGCATACCAGGCGCCGCCGGTCTGCGTCTCGTACGGCGGCAGGATCGACACGCCGCCGTCGCGGCTGTCCAGATCCCACGCCTCGCCGGAGCCCACGTAGGCATGCAGCAGGTAGGGACGGTACTGCGTCAGAACGCCCACCGTGTCGATGCCCGAGTTGGAGCAGTTGGACAGCGAAAAGTCGATAATGCGGAACTTGCCACCAAAGCTAACCGCCGGCTTGGCGATCTTTTGGGTGAGTGCCCCCAATCGGCTGCCCTGTCCTCCTGCGAGGAGCATCGCGATGCATTCTTTCTTACTCATCGATTTCTCCTTCTGTCATCGATGTTCCTAACCCATTAGCGACGGGCGCGGCGCACTGTCACGCCCGTCGAGTAATGCCGTGCGGCAAAGGGAGCTCGCGCGCTTTATGCGTGCCAGATCTCGTCGCGATACTCGCGAATGGTGCGGTCGGACGAGAACCAGCCACTCGAGGCGGTGTTGAGCAGGGCCTTGCGGTTCCAGGTCTCCTGGTCGCCGTAGCTGCCCGTGAGGTTCTCCCATGCATCCACGTAGCTGCGGAAGTCCGCCATGACCAGGTCGGGGTCGTTGTTGTTCATGAGCTCGTTGTAGATGCTCTCGAAGTTGCCCGAAAGACCCGCAAAGGTGTTGTCCTTGAGCTCGTCCATCACGCGGCCCAGGCGCTCACGGTCGCCGTTGAGGGTATCCCACGCAAAGTAGCTGTTCGATGCCCAGAGCTGCTCGACTTCGGGGGCGGTCAGGCCAAAGATGGCCTCGTTCTCGCGACCGGCCAGGTCGGCGATCTCGATGTTGGCGCCGTCGAGGGTGCCCAGCGTAATGGCGCCGTTCATCATGAGCTTCATGTTGGACGTGCCCGAGGCCTCCTTGCCGGCCGTGGAAATCTGCTCCGAGATCTCGGCGGCGGGGTAGATGAGCTGGGCGTTGCTCACGCGGAAGTTGGGGATAAAGCAGACCTTCATGACCTCGTTGACGCGGGCATCGTTGTTGATGACGTCGGCCACGGAGTTAATGAGGCGGATGGTCTCCTTGGCAAAGGTGTAGCTCGAGGCAGCCTTGCCGCTAAAGATGAAGGTCGTCGGCGTCACGTGGAAGTTGGGATCGGCGATGCGACGGTTGTAGATGTCCATCACCTTCATGATGTTCATGAGCTGGCGCTTATAGGCGTGGAAGCGCTTTACCTGGACATCGAAGACGGTGTTGGGGTCAATAACCAGACCGGTCTCGGCCTTGACGTAGGCGGCCAGACGCTCCTTGTTGGCGCGCTTGGAGGCACCCACGGCCTTCAGGAACTCGGTGTCGTCCTTAAACTCCTTGAGTTTCTCAAGCTCAAAGGCGTCTTTGAGCCAGCCATCGCCAATGGCCTCGGTCACGAGCTTGGCGTAGGTGGGGTTGGCCTCGGCAAAGAAGCGACGGTGCGAGATGCCGTTGGTCTTGTTGTTGAACTTCTCGGGCGTCAGGGCATAGAAGTCCTTGAGCACGATGTTCTTGATGATGTCGGAATGGATCTTGGCCACGCCGTTGACGCTGTGGCTGCAGATCACGGACAGGTTGGCCATGCGAATCTCGCCGTCCCACAGAATGGCGGTCTGGCGCAGACGCTCCTGCCAGCCCTCCTGCGTGGTGTCGAACGACTCGTGCCAACGACGGCTGATCTCGTCGATGATCTGGTACACGCGGGGGAGGAGCTTGGAGAACGTGCCGATGGGCCACTTCTCCAGAGCCTCGGGCAGGATGGTGTGGTTGGTATAGCTCACGACCTGCGTCACGATGTTCCAGGCGTCGTCCCACTCGAGCTTCTTCTCGTCGATGAGGATGCGCATGAGCTCGGGGCCGCACATGGCGGGGTGCGTGTCGTTGGTGTGGATGGCCACAAACTGCGGCAGCAGCTCCCAGTTCTCGCCGTGCTCCTTCTCAAAGGTGTCGAGTAAGCTGTAGATGCCGGCCGAGACAAATAGGTACTCCTGCTTCAGACGCAGCAGACGGCCGTGCTCGCCGGCGTCGTTGGGGTAGAGGATGGCGCTGATGGCCTCGGCCTCGGCGCGCTCGGCATCGGCCAGGGCGTAGTCGCCACGGTTGAAGGCCTCAAGGTCAAAGTGCTCCTCGACCGGCTCGGCGGCCCAGACGCGCAGCTTGTTGACGGTCTCGCCGGCATAGCCCACCACGGGGATGTCATAAGGGACGGCCAGTATGTCCTGCGTGTCCACCGTGCGGTAGAACGTGCGGCCGTTCTCCTCAAAGCCCTCAACATGGCCACCAAACTTAATGGTCACGGCCTTGTCCTGACGACGGACCTCCCAGGGATAGCCGTGCGTGAGCCACTCGTCGGTGGCCTCAACCTGGCTGCCGTTGACGATCTCCTGCTTAAACAGGCCGTAGCGGTAGCGCATGCCGTTGCCGTAGCCGGCAATGCCCTCGGCTGCCATGGAATCCAGGAAGCACGCGGCCAGACGACCCAGGCCACCGTTGCCCAGGGCCGGATCGGGCTCCTGGTTCTCGATGACGGATAGGTCAAAGCCCATGTCGTCGAGCGCCTCGGCGACCATGTCGCGCACGCCAAAGTTGAGCAGGTAGTTGTCGAGCAGGCGGCCGATCAAAAACTCGATCGAGAAGTAGTACACGCGCTTTTTGCCCTCGGCGGTGACGCGGGCGTCACTCTTGGTGGCAACGGTGCGCGCCTTCTCGGCCACGAGCTTTGCCAGGGCGTTAAAGCGGTCCAGGTCGCTGGCGGCCTCGACGCTCTTGCCGCTAATGCTCATGACGGCATCGCGATAGAGCTCGGTAAACTCCTGCTTGTTGTCGAAGATCTTATTCATACGTTCCTTTCCCCCGGGGATGTTTCTCCCGGAACGGTTATGACTTGTATCCTACGCCTCGTCGGGGCGGGTAATTACAGCTGTAACGGTTTTGTTACGCATCCTTGGCAGACGGCTTAACAGAAGCAGACTTGGTCTTGGTAGCGGCCTTTTTGGCAGCCGGTTTCTTGGCTGCGGCCTTAGCAGCGGGCTTTGCGGCAGCCTTGGCCTTGGTCGTCGTAGCCTTGGCCTTAGCAGGAGCCTTCTTAGCAGCCGCAGGCTTGGGCTTCACCGAGGACGTGCGCTTCTTGGGCGCAGCCTTAGGGGCCTCGACCACCGGCGGCTTGTAGCTGCTGGGACCGCGGCGCTTGAGCACCACGCCTGCCAGGCCAGGCACCTTAATCTCGATGGAGTCCATCTGCCCGTTCCAGGGATAGGGCTCGCTCGAGCAGGTGTAGGGCTCCTCGCCGGCATAGCCGCTGCCGCCAAACTCGGGACGGTCGGAATCAAAGATGACCTCCCAGTCGCCCTCGCGCGGCACGCCCACGCGGAAACTCTCGTAGCTCGCCGGGTCAAAGTTGATCAGGATCACCAGATCGTCGTCGACGTCCTCGCCCTGACGCACAAAGCTCACGATGGACTGCTTGGAGTTGTCCGCATCGATCCAGGTAAAGCCGTCGTCGGTGTAGCCGCGCTCGTACAGGGCGGGCTCGGCGGTGTACAGGTGGTTGAGTGCCTTGATAAACGCCTGATGGCGAGCATGGGTCTCGTACTGCTCGGTTAGGAACCACTGGATGGACTCGTAGTAGCGCCACTCAATAAACTGGCCGATCTCGTTGCCCATAAAGTTGAGCTTGGCACCGGGGTGCGTCATCTGGTAGAAGGCCAGCGTGCGCAGGCCGGCAAACTGGCGCCACCAGTCGCCCGGCATGCGGCCGATCAGCGAGCACTTGCCGTGCACGACCTCGTCGTGGCTCAGCGGGCAAATGAAGTTCTCGGTAAAGGCGTACATGATGGAGAACGTGAGCAGGCCGTGGTTGCCGGGGCGCCACGGAAAATCAGTCTGCATGTAGTGCAGGGTGTCGTTCATCCAGCCCATGTCCCACTTGTAGTGGAAGCCCAGGCCGCCGTCCTGCGGCGGATAGGTCACGAGCGGCCACGCGGTGGACTCCTCGGCCATCATCATCACGTCAGGGAAGTGTGCCTCCACGGCGCAGTTGACCTGACGGATAAACGCGCTGGCGTCCAGGTCCTCCTCGGTACCGTACTTGTTGAACTTCTTTTGGCCGGGATCATCAATGCCAAAGTTGAGATACAGCATGCTGGACACGCCGTCCATGCGAATGCCGTCAACATGGAAGTTCTCGAGCCAGTACAGCACGTTGGAGACCAGGAAGGAGCGGACCTCGCCGCGGGCGAAGTCAAACTTGTGCGTGCCCCAGTTGGGGTGAATCTCGTGCTCAAACAGCATGTGGCCGTTAAAGGTGGCAAGGCCGTGGGAGTCGGCGCAAAAACCGCCGGGCACCCAGTCCATGATCACGCCGATGCCTGCCTCGTGGCACGCATCGATAAAGTGCATGAGCTGCTGCGGGTCGCCATAGCGCGACGTGGCGGCATAGTAGCCGGTCGTCTGGTATCCCCAGGAGCCATCGAAGGGATGCTCCATCAGCGGCATGACCTCAATGTGGGTGTAGCCCATGTCGCGCACGTAGTCCACGAGCTCTACCGAAAGGTCGTCGTAGGTGTAGAATTCGCCGCGCTGTGCGGGGAAGGGATCCATGGGTCCGGGGTAGTTGCCGTACTCGTCCGGCTCGCCCTGCGGCGCGTCGCCGTGGCGCTTCCACGAGCCAATATGAACTTCGTAGATGTTGAGCGGCTGCGACATGTGGTTGTGGCCGGCGCGGCGCTTGAGCCATGCGGCGTCGTTCCACTTATAGCCGTCGAGGGTCCACAGCATGCTCGCTGTTCCCGGAGGGCACTCGGCCTTAAAGGCATACGGATCGGCCTTGTAGAGCTTCTCGCCCTCGTTGGTCTCGATGAGATATTTATAGAGCTGGCCCTGCTCGGCACCAGGAATAAAGCCTTCCCAAATAGCGCTCGTATGCACGGGCACCAGCGGGTTGGCTTCCTCATTCCAGTCGTTAAATTCGCCAATGACATGCACGCTCTTTACGTCGGGCGCCCAAACGCAAAAGCGCCAACCGCGCGTACGGTTCTGCGTGTCGGGGTGCGCGCCCATCTTTTCCCAGCTGCGCTCCCACATGCCAATGCCAAACAGGTAGACATCGTCCTTAGAGAGCTCCGGTGCATGCGGGGCGGCTTTACGGGTAGCAGGCTTTTTGGTTGCTGGCTTTAGCTTTGTATCGCTCACGTTTGATCCCATCATGACGCGGCAGCGTGTTGCCTTGGTGACTAGATGCGAAAGGTCCAAGGCTGCACGAATCGAGGGGACGGCGATAGTTCTATGATTCGTTCCACCTCGCGTGCTCGGTGGAACTTTCGGCACGAAATACGATAACACCTGTTCGTTACTTTTATGGAGAAAAGTGGATTTGCGGCGGCGTTTAATCGGCGAGCGCCATGTTTATACCACTGGCAGAATTGCGATGGTAAAACTCTTGACAGTTTTACCAATAAGGGTTTTTTGATTGTTGGTTTGACGTTTGGTAAAACGTTTTTAGCAGGTTGTTTACCATTTGACATCGAAAGGTACATTTATGTCCCAGACCGCCGCTCCCAATGTCGCTTTTATTTTCGATTGCGACGGCACGCTGGTTAATAGCACCCCCGTTTGGGCCTATGCCCAGCCCGAGTTATTGCACCGCCACGGAGTTGACGTGACGGTCGACGATTTTGCCCAGTTTGAGCATTTGTCGCTCGAGGACGAGTGCCAGGCCTACCACGACACCTGGGGCATTGGCGCAAATGGCGAGGAGCTTTATCGCGAGCTGAGCGACATTCTGATCGATGGTTACTCAAAGGTGCCGCCGCGCGAGGGGCTCCTGGCATTTTTGGAGCAAGCGAAGGCGGCGGGCATTGCCATGTGCGTTGCCACGTCCACGCCGGCCGAGCTGGTTAAGTCTGCGCTAGCGGGAGCCGGGCTCGACGCGTACATGGAGTTTGTTACCACGACGGGTGAGGCAGGACGCTCCAAACAGTTCCCCGACGTATACGAGCTGGCGCTGCGCCGTCTGGAGGAGCACCATGGGCATCAGTTTGAGCGCGCATGGGTGTTTGAGGATGCGGTCTTTGGCCTTAAGAGCTCCGGCGCCGCCGGCTTTAAGCGCGTGGGCATCTATGACCCGCACGGCCGCATGAAGCGCGACGACGTACGCGCCATCTGCGATATCTTTATCGACAGCTACGAGGAGCTGGATCTGGCCCGCGTGCTTTCGTTTGAGGGATAGGCGAGGGCTGTGGCTTGCAAGGTATTAGTGGTCTGCGGCTCGCCCGTAGTGGCGAGCGCGGATCTGTTGCGTAGGCTAGCAGGGGAGTGCGACCACGTTGTCGCCGTGGACCGCGGACTCGACGCGCTGTTGAGTGCTGGCCTGGGCTGCGACGTCTATGTGGGGGATGCCGACACGGTGAGCGACGCAGGCCGTGCGATGGTCGATGCCGCCACCGACTTTGAAGTTGAACGCCATGACCCGTACAAGGATTATACCGATCTGGCGCTGGCACTCGATTCCGTCCGCCGTCGCTGGCCGGGTGCCGAAGTGGTTGCGACCTGCACCACCGGCGGCCGTCCGGACATGGCCCTAAGCGTCCTAGGCCTACTAGCAGCTTACAAAGATGCCCCCGTCTGGATCGCAGAAGACGAAGTAACGGCCCGCATTCTGCACGAAGGCGAATCCTGGACCATTGAGAATGCAACCGGCAAAACCTTCTCCATAATCGCCATAGCCCCCAACACCAAGGTAAGCGAACACGGCCTAGAATGGGAACTAGATCACGCTTCGTTAGGTCTACTAGCCGACACCGGCATCAGCAACGTCGTCAGGTCAACAGCCACAATCCAAGTCCACACTGGCACCGCCATCGTTTACCTATATCAATAGGTATTTAGAAACTGACCCAAAAAAAGTCCTTGCGCGTCGCGCCAACTTCCCCTATAGTATCTCCACGTCACGGGGGCGTAGCTCAGCTGGGAGAGCGCTTGACTGGCAGTCAAGAGGTCAGGGGTTCGATCCCCCTCGTCTCCACCATCGTGAATGCAAAGGTCTTCGGTATTTCGAAGGCCTTTTTTCATATGAAACACCACACGCCACAAACCCCACCTACGCCAACAAAAAGTTGCACAATTTATTTCCCATGTATGTACATAGTTTGTTATCCAATCGCAATTACCGGTGCAGCTCGCTGCTCCATTTGGGCTTCAGGAACGCTCCCAATTATTGCCAGCACCCCAATTACCTGCGTCAACGTGAACAGCATCCCAAAACAACCCCCTTAAGCACGTCAAATGAACGATATGTTGTCCAACGCAGCCCAAATCAGTTTAACTAACAGCTTGTGCTAGGATACCTAACGTTACATGAGTTCAACTGTGCTCATGGCCCCAGTAAGCCACAAAACGCAGGGTCGATCAGCATCCGGCCGTAACGGCGGTGCCAGAAACACCACGAGCTCCAATAAAGAAGTCATGCGACGTTGTTTATTTGTATCGAGTTTATTCTCAAATGCAAATAAGTATTAGATTGCATGCAAATACGTAGCAGTTCTTCAGCTGTTTGCGTGCGGTCCAGTTTTGTACCCGCTTGACTGGCCCGGACGCAGCCAGCTGGGGATGCGGTCATTTTGCGATACACGTCCGCGTCTCTAGCAACTGCATTTGTACATACCGTTCACGGTGGGGCAGAGCCACGTGCTTGTCTGACTGGGCTCAGGGTTTGAATATGGAGCGCCTCCGCGCACAAGCGCCCTGGCGAAGCCATACCCAAACCCCGTGAGCCACACGTAAGACAGCAAGGGGTGGTGCTCGTGTGGTATGTGATCCAGGTCATTAATGGTCGCGAAGACGTAATGCGCGAGCGCATCGAGCGTATGGTGCCGGCGAGCGCTATACAGGAGCTCTTTTATCCCCAATTTCAAACCGAGATCAAGGTACACGGCGAATGGGTCAATACGACCAAGCCGCTCTTTCCCGGTTATCTTATCTGCGATACGGCAGATCCCCGAACCGTGCAACAGTATCTGCTGCGCATGGACGACTTTGCCCGGGTGTTATCCCAGGACGGTCAGTTTGTGCCGCTAGCAAAAGAAGAGGTCCAGCTTATTGGCGGCTTTACACATGTGGGAGACCGCGTAGTGCCCATGAGCGAAGCCCTTAAAGACGGTGACCAGGTCGTAGTTACGGCAGGCCCACTGCTGGGTCACGAAGGCCTTATCAAAACCATCAACAGACGCAAGAGCACTGCTTATTTGGAGCTCGATCTGTGCGGCCGACGCGTGACTACACGCGTTGGTCTTGCCGTGCTTTCGGCCGAGCAGCGTGTAACGCGAAACCTTAAAAAGGCGATCGCCTAGCTGCAGACGGTCGCTATTCAGAACAGGGAGGATCCCCGACCCGGGGACGAAGTGTTGGAAGAGAACGTGTCGGATAAAACTCAATATACAACGGATGCGCCCGCAGGGGCGGCACTGATTGCTCAGGCCATGGACCGGCGCGAGGGCGTCGGCCGTTACAAGGCCATGCAATCCATCGTGGACTGGGATCGTTCGCGCCTGGCCTACCGCGCCGTTAAGCGCGCGTTCGACATCGTTTTCAGCGGTGTTGTGCTTGTAATTATCGCGATTCCAAGCTTGGTGCTCGCGGCGCTCATCCGCCTGGAGAGCGAGGGGAGCCCCTTCTACAGCCAGATCCGCGTTGGCCAGACCCGTTCCGACGGCAGCCTGACCACCTTCCGCATGTGGAAGTTCCGCTCCATGTACAGGGACGCCGACGAGCGCCTCGCCGAGCTCAAGGAACAGAACGAGATCGCCGGCGCCATGTTCAAGATGAAGGAGGACCCCCGCGTCACCAGGATCGGAAGGTTCATCCGCAAGCACTCCATCGACGAGTTTCCGCAGTTCCTCAACGTGTTCCTGGGACAGATGTCCGTCGTCGGTCCGCGCCCGCCGCTGCCGAACGAGGTAGCTGAGTACACCGAGTACGACCTGCAGAGGCTAGCAGTAAAACCAGGTATTACGGGGCTCTGGCAGGTTACGGAGCGCAACTCCACCGGTTTTGACGGCTTGGTCCGCCGGGACCTCGAATACATAGCCAAGCGCGGAGTCATCACGGACTTCAAGATCATCCTCCTAACGGTTCTGGAGGTCTTTAACGGGAGTGATGCGTACTAATGCAGCATGTTTTCATCATCGGATCCAAGGGAATTCCGGCAAACTACGGCGGCTACGAGACGTTCGTGGAGAAACTGACCGAGAATCAGGTATCGCCCGACATCAAGTACCACGTGGCGTGCGCTGTGGACTCCGCCGAGGAGGTCGGCGTGTTCGAGCACAACGGAGCGCATTGCTTCAAGGTACTACGCAGGCCCGTCGGAGCCGCTAGGGCGATCTTCTACGACATAGACGCCCTCAAGTGGTGCACCGCCTATATTGAGAATAACCGTGTCGAGCACCCCATCGTCTACGTGCTGGCCTGTCGCATCGGACCGTTTTTCGGAAAGTACGTAAAGAGGATCCACGCCCTTGGTGGCAAGGTCTTCGTGAACCCCGACGGCCACGAGTGGAGGCGCGCCAAGTGGAGCGCGCCCGTCCGCAGGTACTGGAAAGTCTCGGAGCGCGGGATGGTCAAGCACGCCGACCTGATGGTGTGCGACTCCAAGAACATCGAGAAGTACATTCGAGGGGAGTATGCCGACCTGCACCCCGAGACGACCTTCATCGCCTACGGGGCCGACATCAGGCACTCAGCGCTCGCGGACGACGACCCCAAGTTCACTGGATGGCTCTCCGAGAAGGGCCTCGAGCCCTTCGGCTACTACCTGGTCGTGGGACGCTTCGTGCCTGAGAACAACTACGAGACCATGATCCGGGAGTTCATGGCTTCCGACTCCAAGCGGGATTTCGCGCTCGTGACGGGAGTGGACGACTCCTTCCTCGCGGAGCTCGAGCGGAAGACGCACTTCAAGTCCGACCCACGCATCAAGTTCGTCGGGACCGTCTACGACCAGGAGCTCCTGAAGAAGATCCGTGAGCAGGCTTACGGCTACTTCCACGGCCATGAGGTCGGGGGTACCAATCCGAGCCTCCTGGAGGCGCTGGCGTCCACGCGCCTCAACCTCCTTCTCGACGTCGGTTTCAACCGCGAGGTCGCTGAGGATTCGGCCCTGTATTGGAGCAAGGAATCCGGAGACTTGGCTGAACTTATCAATAGCGCCGACGTGATGGATTGGAAGTCGATCGAGGAGCTCGATACGGCATCGACCTCCGTTATCCGCGACCGGTATTCGTGGCGGTCCATCACTGACAGCTACGAAGACCTTTTCCTCGGAAGGAGATAACCAGTGAAAGGCATCATCCTCGCCGGCGGGTCCGGCACCCGCCTGTACCCGCTCACGCTCGTGACCTCCAAGCAGCTGCTGCCGGTCTACGACA
>CABRZS010000017.1:0-43360 GCA_902475525.1 uncultured Collinsella sp. | reverse complement strand
ACGAGCCGGTGGAGTACGAATCGGACAGCGTGATAAAGCCAAATTCAGAGCTCGACCACAGCACGATCTCCTCGGAAAGACGCGACAGGTGCATCGCCATGACGGAGCCGGCGTAATGCAGGTCGAGCAGGAAATCACGGTCGGAAACAGCATCGAGTGAGTTAGGAATCACGCCCGCAAAGCCAAGTTCGGCAGCCGTCATCTGGCGATCGAGCGGATAGCTCGTACCGGCAAGCGCGGCAGCACCCAGCGGGCAGTTGTCGGCGGCATCAAAGGCGGCCTTCAGGCGCGTAAAGTCGCGCGCGAACATCCAGGAATACGCCAGCAGATGATGCGAGAGCAGCACGGGCTGAGCATGCTGCATGTGCGTGTAGCCCGGCAGAATCACCTTGTCGTACTTCTTGGCCGCATCCACCAGCACGTGGCGCAACTCAAGATTGGCCTCCATGAGCTCCTTGGCCAACGCCTTGACACCCAGGCGCGTATCGGTCGCCACCTGGTCGTTGCGCGAACGCCCGGTATGCAAGCGCTTACCGGCCTCGCCGATGCGACGCGTCAGCTCGCTCTCGATGGACATATGGATGTCCTCGTCGTTGATATCGAAGGTGAAGTTGCCGGCATCGATATCCTGTTCGATTCCGGTCAGGCCCTCGGCAATCGCCTGCTCATCCTCGGCACTGATGATGCCCTGGGCCGCCAGCATCTTGGCATGCGCCTTAGAACCGGCGATATCCTGCTTATAGAGATGTTTGTCGACCGGCAGCGACGCGCCAAACTCCTGCGTGACCTCGGCCACTCCCGCCTCAAAACGACCGCCCCAAAGAGCCATGGAACTGTCCCCTTTCTCCAAATACCAAAACAAGCGCCCAAAGCAATGCGCCATGTCGCTAAAGCGATTTTTCAACCGCCAGTTTTACACAATCCCCACCGTGCGCGGGACCATGTTGCTAATTTGCAAAGAAGTGACGCACCAGGCACTTGGCGCCCAACGTCTCCCTCCGGATGTTGCCTTGCGAACCATCGATCCAGGCCTTCAGGCTCACAGGAACGTCCTCAACCTTTGCAGCATCGAACTCGGGCGCGAGGGCAAGTAAGGCATGCGCGATAGCGTTGAACATAATAGATACTCCTCATATATATAGGCACAGAGCCGCCAAATTGATAGAAGGAGCCCCGCCGGACAACCCCGGCGGGGCTCGGACTCAGCCGCAGGCGCGGCGTCATATATGCGGGCGGAACGTAGGGGCCACCGATGTTAAGAAGTGTCAGCAAGCATAACGAAAGGTAGGGACCCCGTGCGCCCGTTTTGTATCACGCGGATGGGCCGCGCGGATACCAAGGAAAGGAGGCGCTAGGCCTGGGCGGCAGCGGAGCTGGGACCCTGGACCTTTGCCCACGTCTTGAGCGACAGCGTATCGATCTCGATAAAGCCGGCGCTGGCCTTCTCGTCAAACGTGGTGTCGCGGTCGTAGGTAGCCAGACCGTAGTCGTAGAGGCTGAAGGGGCTCTTGCGGCCGACGACATGACAGTTGCCCTTAAAGAACTTCAGACGGACGGTACCGGTCACGAACTTCTGGGTGTCGGCCATAAAGGCGTCGAGCGCGTTCTTGAGCGGGCTGTACCACTGGCCGTTGTACACGGCAGTGGCCCAATCCTGCTCGAGCTTAATCTTGGTCTTGAGCAGGTCGCCCTCGACGCAGATATCCTCGAGTGCCTTGTGGGCGGTGATGAGCGTCAGGGCGCCGGGAACCTCATAGCACTCGCGGCTCTTAAGGCCCACCAGACGGTCTTCGACCAGGTCGAGACGGCCAAAGCCGTTGTCGCCCGAGATCTTGTTGAGTGCGATGATGATCTCGGAGAGCTTCATCTTCTTGCCGTCGACGGCGGCGGGCTTGCCGGCCTCAAACTCAATCTCGGTATACGTCGGGGTGTCGGGCGTGTCCTCGGGATTCTTGGTCATAACCCAGGCGTCGTCGAGCGGCTCGTTCCAGGGATCCTCCAGGTGGCCGCACTCAATGGCACGACCCCACAGGTTGTCGTCGATGGAATAGGGGTTGTCGTTGGCACCCTCGGGAACCGGCACGTTGTGGGCGTGAGCATAGGCGACCTCGTCGGGACGGCACTTAAGATCCCACTCGCGAACCGGGGCGATAACCTTAAGCTCGGGGTCGAGGGCCTTGACGGCAGCCTCAAAACGAACCTGGTCGTTACCCTTGCCGGTGCAGCCGTGAGCGACGTAGGTCGCGCCAAACTCGTGAGCGACCTCGACAAGCTTCTTGGCGAGCAACGGGCGGGACAGGGCGGAGAGCAGCGGATACTTGTTCTCGTACATAGAGTTTGCGGCGATAGCCTTAGTCAGGAACTCATCGGAGAACTCGTCGCGCAGATCGAGCACCTGGCAATCCAGAACGCCCAGGTCGAGGGCCTTCTGCTTCTTGGCGTCCAGACCGGTCTCCTCCTGGCCCACGTTGCCGCAGACACAAACAACATCGAGATTCTTCTCGTCCTGGAGCCACTTGACACATACGGATGTATCAAGACCACCGGAATATGCGAGAACGACTTTTTCCTTGCTCATGGCTGTTTCCTTTCGCCCTTGGTAGCTAGTTAGAACATCGGTCAGTTGCAAGTCATTTCGAGGTCAAAAACCGTGCAATATCAGGTTAAATAGCAAAAAGCAGCACAACATGCCCTAGAAACATGCAGCAATGTCGTGCTAAAACCCAACGACCTCAAAATGACTCTGTTGAGGCAATTCGCCCCATACGGACAGAGACGATTGTTATCGTCGTCGGGAAATTGCGCGCTGGCGTCGGATGGCATTGTCTGCAGTAGTGATGATCTTTACGAACTGCATCTGCCTCTCCTTTCACCTATCGCCGGGCGCAATTCTAATATCGCAAACGGTACCTTTTCCTCGGTAAGCGGTGCTTTTGCCGTCTCCGTTTTCGATGGTCGCTATATTACGCTAAAGTGCCTGCTGTACAAGCGACAAATTCAAATTTCTGAAAAGTTTTTTCATTAGTTTGTGAATTGCAGTGCAAGTACGCACCATTCCTGCGAAAATACGCTCGATTACATAGCAGAGGGTCATTACGCCCGAAACAATCTGGAAACGGAAAGGCGCATTTATGCAGACTTATGAATCAGACGCCAACATCGGCAACATTAAACTCATCGCCGTCGACATGGACAAGACGCTGCTCACCGACGAGCGCGTGTTGCCGCAGGGTCTTGATGAGCGTCTGGACAAGCTCGCCGACGCCGGCATCGTATTCTGCCCCGCCAGCGGACGTCCCGCTCCCAAGCTCGAGGAGATGTTCGAGGGCATCAAGAACCGCCTTGCTTTTTGTCCCGACAACGGAGCCTGCGTCATCTATCGCGGCAGCTATATCTATAAGAGCAACATCGATGTGGCGCTGTATCAGCAGGTGCTCGCTCGTGCCTCGGAGGACCCGCGCGCCGTTCCCGTCCTGTGCTGCTACGACGAGTTCTATGTGCTCGCCCGCGACCATCAATTCCACGACGAGATCAGCGTCTACTACAACACGATCAACTACGTCGACACCTTTGAGGGCATTGATATCGAGTCCAATAAGATCTCGATCTTTTTCCCTGCCTACGATGCCGAGCCCGCGTTCCGCGAGACCTATAACCCCGCGTTCTCGGATCAGCTCTATGTCACCAATGCCGGCCGCGAGTGGATCGACTTTATGAACCTGGGTGTCGACAAGGGCGCCGGCGTCGCGCATCTGTGCGAGCAGTTGGGCATTGATATCGCCGATGCCGCCGCCGTGGGCGATACCTACAACGACATCCCCATGCTGGAGCGCGTCGGACACAGCTTTATCGTGGACAATGCCGAGGAGCACATGAACGCGCATGCCAAGTGGCGTATTCCGAGCAACAACGACGGGGGCGTACTGACGCTCATCGACGCCATCTTGGCGGCTCGTTAACGCAGATCGTCGGACCTGGCCGGGCGAGGCGGGCTAGTTTTTCGTTCGGTCAGGTCCTGGGCTCGCTCGGAAAGCACATTAAGTGCTTTCCGGCTCGTGCGGAATCTACGAAAAACTTACCCGCCTCGCCCGGCCAGGTCCTGCGGTGACTTGCTTGCCGCCTGGATGGCGTCTTGGCGCCTAGATACTTTGGCTGAATTTAATTGAACGAAGGACGCTCCTTGTTGATGAGGGGCGTCCTTCTGTTTTTGGTTACTTTGGAACTGTGGTTGCTTTCCTATTTCGCGTCGGCCCAGGTTATGCCGGTGCTGGCTTCGGCGATGAGGGGTACGCGTAGGTCTACGACGTGCTCCATGACGTCGCGGACCATGGTGGTTAGGCGCTCGACTTCGTTGACGGGGCACTCAAAGTCCAGTTCGTCGTGTACCTGCAAGATCATGTGGGCGGCAAAACCCTCTTCTTCCAGGCGGCGGCTTACGCGGGCCATGGCGATCTTGATGATGTCGGCCGCGGTGCCCTGCATGGGGTGGTTCATGGCCGTGCGCTCGCCAAAGCCGCGGAGCTGTGGGTTTTTGGCCTTGAGCTCGGGAATATGGCGTCTGCGGCCATACATGGTCTCGGCATAGCCCGTCTGCTTGGCACGTGCCACCACGTTGTCGAGGAACTTGCGCACGCCCGGGTAGGCCTCGTAGTAGCGATCGATCATGTCGCGCGCCTCGGCCATCGAGATGTGCAGCGACTGCGACAGGCCATAGGCCTGCTGGCCGTACACAATGCCAAAGTTCACGGCCTTGGCGCGGCTGCGCAGGTCGGGTGTCACCTCGGACACCGGCACGCCAAATACGCGCGCGGCCGTCTCGGCATGGAAGTCCTCGCCCTCGTTGAAGGCGCGCACCAGGTGCTCGTCACCCGAAAGATGCGCGAGCAGGCGCAGCTCGATCTGCGAGTAGTCCACCGCCAAAAAGACGCTGCCCTCGCCCGCCGAGAACGCCGTCTTGACGGTACGACCCAGCTCAGAGCGCGTCGGAATGTTCTGCAGGTTCGGGTCGCTCGAGGACAGACGTCCCGTTGCGGTAATGGTCTGGTTGTACGTGGTGTGCACGCGACCGTCACCACGGCGCAGCGGGCCCAGCGTGTCCAGATAGGTCGACTTAATCTTGGACTTCTCGCGCCAGTCCAAAATCAGGCGCACGATCTCGTGGTCGCGGGCAAGGTCGCTCACCACCTTGGCGTTGGTCGAATAGTAGCCGCGCTTGGTCTTTTTGAGGCCCTTGGTCGGAAGCCCCATAACATCAAACAGCACGTGCGAGAGCTGCATGGGGCTGCCGATGTTAAAGGTCTCGTCGCCAGCCAGGTCGCGAATGCTGCGCTCAACCTCGGAAATCTGGGTCGCCAGGCCCTCGGACAGACTGTGCAGGCGGTCGGGGTCCACGAGCATGCCCGCGCGCTCCATCTTGGCAAGCACCGGCACGAGCGGCATCTCGATGCCATCGAACACGTTGGCGGCATTCTCACGGGCCATGCACTCGCGCAACGGTGCCACGAGCGCCAGCGTCAAGGCCGCAGTACGGGCGGCAGGCGCAGGAGCGTCCTCGCCGGCACCCTCTGCGCCGCGCGCCGCAGGCAGCGCCATCTGCAGATAGGTATCGGCCAGATACGCCTCATCGAACTCGGAGCGATCGGAATCCAGCAGATAGGCAGCGACCACGGTATCGAAGATACGCGTGGAATCAGCGGACAGCGGGTCCATGAGCTCGGGCTCAGAAGAGTCGACGGGCGAAAGCTCATGCAGCAGCGCCTTCGTATCCGGGCTCGCCACACGGCCTTCCATAAACAGACGCGCGAGCACGCCGGCAATCACGCCGTGGGCGAAGTTGAAGCCCTCAACCTCAGCCGCCGCACCGCTGTCGCCCTCCTCGAGCGCAAACAGGCCCTTGGACGTCGCCAACCACAGCGTGCGCGTCAGCCCAAAGAGCGCGCCCTCTTCCTTGTCATCGTCCACCACGGCGGCGACCCACTCGCCGACATCAATCGCGCGGGAGACCTCATCTGCAACGGCACCAAGCGCGTCAGTATCGCCGGCGGCTGCGCGCAAAACGGCGGGCATCTCAAACGTGCTGACAGTGGCAGCAGCGCCACCCTCGCCGCCGATCAGCGCCAAGAAACGGTTCTGCATGGCGGTGATGCCGAGCGTGCCCAGTGCCGCGGAAACCTCATCGGCGGAAAACGCCGGGAAGGACGTCGCCTCAAAATCGAGCTCAACGGGTGCATCGGTGCGGATGGTTGCGACCTTGCGGCTCAGCAGCGCATCATCGATGTGCGCGCGCAGGTTTTCTCCCATCTTGCCCTTGACCTCGTCGGCGTGTGCGATGACCTCGTCCAGGCTACCGTACTGCGCAATGAGCGCGCTCGCCTTTTTGGGGCCGATGCCCGGCACGCCGGGGATGTTGTCGGACGTGTCGCCCTTCAGACCATAAAAATCGGGCACGAGCGCCGGCGTGATGCCGTGATACAGATCGTCCACGCTCTCGGGCGTCATGATCGCCACGTCGGACAGGCCCTTGCGGGTCGAGACCACGTTAACGTGCTCGGTCACGAGCTGATACATATCGCGATCACCGGTCACCAGCAACATATCACAGCCGGCCTGCTCGCCCAGGCGCGCCATAGTGCCCAAGATGTCATCGCCTTCCCAGCCCTCGGACTGCAAAATCGGCACGTTGAGTGCGGCGAGCAGCTCCTTAATCATGGGAAACTGTGCGTGCAGATCGGGGTCCATGGGCGGGCGCTGAGCCTTGTACTGCGGCAGCATCTCCATGCGCACGCGCGGCTTGCCCTTGTCAAACGCCACAACAACGCCGTCGGGATTAAAGGCGTCAATCATCTTGAGGAACATATTCAAAAAGCCAAAGATCGCGTTGGTGGGACGACCGTCCGGCGCGTTCATGGTGGGCGGCACGGCGTGGAAGGCGCGGTGCATGAGCGAGTTGCCGTCGATGACGGCAAAGGTACGGCGCTTGTCAGACATATTGAATACCTCGCTTTGGGCTGGGCACGGCTTGCTCACACCAGTTTACACGCTCCCCGCCCCACAGCCACAGCACATCAAGCTTCCCCGCCGCCGCGGGCCCGCGCGTGATACGATGGCTCACGGTACATCAACCAGCACGATCGATCCGAAAGGAGCCTGCGTCATGGAGCGTCCCTGCGCATGGAAAAAGTACACGCCACAGCAAATCGAGGAGCTCGAGGAGCTTTGCCGCGGCTATAAGCAGTTTTTGAGCGAGAACAAGACCGAGCGCTTGTGCGTCAAGACCGGCATCAAGATGGCCGAGGAGGCGGGCTACGTCGACCTGGAGACTGTGATCGCCGAGGGCCGCGAGCTCAAGGCCGGCGACAAGGTGTTCGCCGCCAACCACGGCAAGGACCTGATGCTCGTCAACCTGGGAACCGCCCCGCTCGAGCAGGGCTTTAACATCCTGGGCGCCCACGTGGACTCGCCGCGCCTGGACCTCAAGCAGAACCCCGCCTTCGAGGCCGGCGACATGGCTTATCTCGACACGCACTACTATGGCGGCGTCAAGAGCTACCACTGGGTCGCTTCCCCGCTCGCACTCGTAGGCGTCATCTGCAAAAAGGACGGCACCACCGTCGACATCAACATCGGTGACAAGGCCGACGACCCGGTCTTTACCATCTCCGACCTGCTGATCCACCTCTCGAGCGAGCAGATGGCCAAGCCCGCCAAGGACGCCGTTGACGCCGAGATCCTCGACGTGATCGTGGGCGGCCGCCCCGTCAAGTTCGATGAGGACGACAAGGACGCTCCCAAGGAGCCCGTCAAGCAGATGTTCCTGGACATCCTCAAGGAGCAGTACGACGTCGAGGAGGAGGACTTCCTCTCCGCCGAGATCGAGGTCGTGCCCGCCGGCCCCGCCCGCGACATGGGCCTCGACCGCTCCATGATCTTGGGCTATGGCCACGACGACCGCGTCTGTGCCTACCCCTCCATGCTCGCCCAGATCGACGTCGCCAACGTGGAGCGCACGAGCATCACACTCATCGTCGACAAGGAGGAGATCGGTTCCGTGGGTGCCACCGGCATGACGAGCCGCTTCTTCGAGAACACCGTCGCCGAGATCATGACGCTCGCCGGCGAGGATAGCCCGCTGGCCCTGCGCCGCGCGCTCGCCCACAGCCGCATGCTCTCCTCCGACGTGTCCGCCGGCTTCGACCCGGGCTATGCCGGCAAGTTCGAGACCAAGAACGCAGCTTTCATGGGTCGTGGCCTGTGCTTTAACAAGTACACGGGCAGCCGCGGCAAGGGCGGCTCTAACGACGCCGACGCCGAGTATGTGGCCCTCATCCGCGACATCATGGACGAGGCGGGCGTTGACTTCCAGACCTGCGAGCTCGGCCGCGTCAACGCAGGTGGCGGCGGCACCATCGCCTACATCATGGCCAAGTACGGCATGAACGTCATCGACTCTGGCGTTGCCGTCCTGTCCATGCATGCCCTGTGGGAGGTCGCTAACAAGGCCGATATCTACGAGGCCTATCGCGGCTACAAGGCCTTCATCGAGCGCGCGTAACCAACCCTTCATCAGTTGCGGTGAAATACGGACTAAACTGGCCCCTAAACGGCCAAAACAGACCGTATTCCACCGCAACTTCCTTTTTGGCAGAGGAGAGTCCATGCTGCAGGTCATCATTTCGCCCGCCAAGCAGATGCGCGCGGCCCAAGATGCTTTTGAAATCCTGGGCATTCCACCTTTTGCGCGCGAGACGGCTCGCCTCCACCGCGCACTGCTAGATATCGAACGAAATGAAGGCAGCGGCGGCCTGCAGGCGCTATGGAACGTGAGTGACAAACTGCTGGGGCCTTGCCTCAACACCCTGCATGAGTTTGGGCCCATCCTGAAAAACGGCGATCTCGACAATCCCGCACTCGCCCGTCACCTCTCCCCTGCCGTCATGTCCTACCACGGCATTCAATACCAGAGCATGGCGCCCGAGGTGATGGATTCCGCGCAGCTCGCATGGCTGCAAGACCATCTGTGGATCCTCTCGGGCCTTTACGGATGCGTACGCCCCTTTCATGCCGTTGAACCGTATCGGCTGGAGATGGGCGCGAAGCTTGCCGTCGACGATGCCCCAGACCTCTATGCGTTTTGGGGCGACAAGCTCGCACGGGCCATCGCTCCGGCGGGCTCCAACGCTACGATCGTCAACCTCGCGAGCGCGGAATACGCCAAAGCCGTTCTGCCCCGCCTCACCACCGATGCCACGGTCGTCACATGCCTCTTTGGCGAAGGCATCCGCAACGGCAAGCCCATCCAGCGCTCGACCGCCAGCAAAAAGGCGCGCGGCTCCATGGTGCGCTGGATGGCAGAAAACAAGCTCGAGGATGTAAGCGGGCTCACCGCGTTCGACGTTGGTTATCGCCACTTTCCCGAGCTTTCAAATAAAAACACTTTGGTCTTCCTGAACGAGCAGGCCTTGTAGGACCACCGCTACTTTTGAATGTGCCGCCTAGGCACGGCGTCTATTCCGCCAAGCCGTCGGCTTTGGCAATTTCATTTGTCGAGCCGTCCTGATAGGTAATCTTGACATGCTCAACCTCGGACACCGCAACACCCGTCGGAGGCTCCAGGCGCCATTCCGTCAGGGCGATATCCATGGTCGTGGGCACATCTCCTTGATCTTTGAGCTTCACCGTGAGCGTTTTGAGCGCCGCGTCAAACGTCACGCGTTCGATTTCTTCACCTGGAATGGACCCACCACTCAGCTGCAACTGCACAAACTCATCGCGCGGGTACCAATAATCGCCCGGCGCGGCAACGGTATTGCCGCCCGTAACCTTCACCGTCATGATCGGCAGGGCATCATCAGCCTCAAACTCCCATGCAGCGCCGCCGCGACCACCAAACGTCCAGATACAAAAGGCAATCACCAGCACGGCAAGCACCGCAAAGCCAATCGCGACAAGGCCATGGTGCGCACGGCTTTCCTCGGCCGATACATCCCATTGCGTCTCTCGATATAGATGCTCGTCTTCCATGTTCGCCTCCCCACAGGCACGCTCGTTGGCCCAATCGTACCCATTCAGGCTATACTTGAGCCCATGACATAACGGGGAGCTTGCAGGACAAGACGGCAGGCTGAGACTGGGCGCGCCCGCCCTGACCCGCAAACCTGATATGGGTAATGCCAACGAAGGGAGCCGTGCCAATGAGCACACAGACCGAGCCCAAGCTCGTCACGCAAATCGACTTCGCCCGCGCCGGGCAGATCACACCGCAGATGAAGGAGGTTGCCGAGCGCGAGCATCGCGACCCCGAGTACATCCGCGAGCGCGTGGCCGACGGCCGCATCGCCATTCCCGCCAACATCGTGCATATCAAAAAGGGCATGCGCGCCTTTGGTGTAGGCGAGGGCCTGTCCACCAAGGTCAACGTCAACCTGGGCATCTCGGGCGACAAGGCCGATGCCGCCGAGGAATGGAAGAAGGTCAAGATCGCCGAGGACTTTGGCGCCGACGCCATCATGGACCTTTCCAACTCGGGCAAAACGCGCCAGTTCCGCCAGCAGCTCATCGACGAGACGCCGCTCATGGTGGGCACCGTCCCCATGTACGACGCCATCGGCTACATGGAAAAGCCACTGGTCAAGCTGACCAAGGACGACCTGTTCGAGGTCGTACGCGCGCATGCCAAGGACGGCGTGGACTTTATGACCATCCACTGCGGCATCAACAAGTCGGTCACTAAGACCTTTAAGGAGACCGGCCGCCTGATGAACATCGTCAGCCGCGGCGGTTCGCTGCTGTTTGGCTGGATGGAGGTCACCGGCAACGAAAACCCCTTCTACGAGTACTTTGACGAGCTGCTCGAGATTTGCCACGAGTACGACGTGACGATTTCGCTCGGCGACTCCTGCCGTCCGGGCTGCCTCTACGACTCCAACGACGCCACCGAGACCGCCGAGATGATCGAGCTGGGCAAGCTGTGCAAGCGTGCCTGGGCCGCCGGCGTCCAGGTCATGGTCGAGGGCCCGGGTCACATGGCGCTCGACGAGATCGCCGCCAATATGAAACTGCAGAAGCGCCTGTGCCACAACGCCCCGTTCTATGTGCTCGGGCCGCTGGTGACCGATATCGGTGTGGGCTACGACCACATCACCGCCGCCATCGGTGGCGCCATCTCCGCCAGCTCCGGCGCTGACTTCCTGTGCTACGTGACGCCGGCCGAGCACCTATGCCTGCCCAACGCCCAGGACGTGCTCGATGGCCTCATGGCTACCAAGATCGCCGCACACGCCGCCGATATCGCCAAGAAGGTGCCGCACGCCCGCGACATGGACGACAAGATGGGCCAGGCACGCCGCAAGCTCGACTGGGACGCCATGTGGAAGTGCGCGCTCGACCCAGTTACGGGCAAGAAGCGCTACGAGGAATCTCCCGCCGCCACCGAGGGCACTTGCACCATGTGTGGCAAGATGTGCGCCGTCCGTACCGTTAACAAGGTGTTCGAAGGCACAACGATCGACCTCGGCATGGAGGATTAACGCGTCACCGGAGCCACAATCGGTAACATGGTGTTCGTCAATTGTTGACGTGTGAACATTTGCTTACATTTGCGTAAAGATTGCATCGCCCGCCCGGGTTCGGAATACAGCCGGCCCGGGCATCTTTATAATGCAGACTTAAAGACCCATTTGAATCCGACCGGACAAGGGAGTGAGCATGGATCGCAGTAAGGTACCCGCCGTTCTATCCATCGCGGGATCCGATTCCAGCGGCGGTGCCGGCATTCAGGCCGACATCAAGACCATCACGGCGCACCGCCTGTATGCCGAGACGGCCATCACCGCCATTACAGCGCAAAACACACTGGGCGTCACCGCCGTGCAGGATATCTCGCCAGATATCGTAGCCGCGCAAATTGACGCTGTCTTTGACGATATCCGCCCAAGCGCCGTCAAGATCGGCATGGTTTCTTCTGTCGAGATTATCGAAGTCATCGCCGACCGCTTGAGCGCCTGGAACGCAACGAACGTGGTCGTCGACCCCGTCATGGTTGCCACCTCGGGCGCGCGCTTGATTGCCGAGGATGCCTCCGAGGCACTCACCCGCCGCCTGTTCCCGTTGGCAACGGTCATCACCCCCAACATTCCCGAGGCTATGGCGCTGCTCGACTACGAGGTCGATTCCGAGCGCACACAACAAAATGCCGCTATGCTCCTCACCCGCCGCTTTGGCTGCGCAGCCTTGGTTAAGGGCGGTCATTTTGTCAACGAGGCCAACGACGTACTGGCCGAGCCTGCGCCCCTCGATGACGAGGGCAACCACCTGGGCGATCCGCTCACCACGTGGTTTCGCCACAAGCGCATTGAGACCGACAACACGCACGGCACCGGCTGCACGCTCTCATCCGCCATCGCCTGCGCGCTGGCCCAGGGCATGGAACTTGCCGACGCCATCAACGCCGGCAAGGCCTACCTAACCGGCGCTCTCGCCGCCGGCTTTGACATGGGCAAAGGCTCTGGCCCCGTCAACCACATGTGGCAGTACTAAATAGCCAGCAACCTGCCAAAAAGGGACAGGTTTATTTTGGCAGATTTTATCTGGGCAAACGTCAAAACCGCCACAAGGGCACCTTTGTGGCGGTTCCTGCAAATATCTCGATCTGTAACAGGTGGAGACGATTTAGCCACCCAGATGTTACAGATCGAGACATTCAAATTCCGCTGAAACGTAAATCTCAATCTGTAACAGCAACTCGGCAAAATCGACTCAAGATGTTACGGATTAAGACAAACACACAGGTAGTGCAGAAGGGTCAGGCTACCTTGCACCAAAAACCGTCGCAACATTCGATGAAAATCGCGCAAACGCGAAAAAACATCGAATGTTGCGACGGTTTAATTTTAGATAGCGGTCGAGCAAAGGACCAGGGCGCCTATTCGTCGGCGAGCTGGATGCCGAGCAGGCCCGAGAGTGCCAACGCCTGCTCGGCATTTACCGTCAGGCCACGCAGCTCATGGTAGTCGCCCGAGACGACAGGAGCCGCGAACGTACCACACGATACATCCACGCCGGAAAGCGGCGTCTTGAACACATCGATTCGCGTCAGGTCGCAGCCGTCCAAGCGCAATTGCCCCAGCTTTGCCCCCTGGAGTGCGGCCTCGGTCAAACGCGTGTCACGCGCAGCCATGGGGCCAATGCTTCCCTCCGAAAGGTTCGCATAGCTCAAATCGCACAATGTAAACGACACACTCGACAGACGCGCCCTGAGCAAGTTGAGTCCCGGTGCCGAGCAATCGACGAAGTCGCAGCGATTGAGCCAACAGCCTTCCATGTTGCAGCGGATAAAGCGGCAACCGCGAAACACCACGTCACGAAACGTCGAGCCGCTCCAGTCAACACCATCGAACTCGCAAGACCGGAACACGACGCCATCGAAGGTCGCGCCGTTCGCAACGTCATAGGCAAGATCCAAATCTTCGAAAGCGGTATTGGAGACGAGCTCATCGCCCTCGGCAAAGAGGTCGATGAGCTCGTCCATGCCCATATGGGAGCCAAGCCGTTCGTTTACCCGGGCAAAGCCACCACAAAGGCGTCTGTCCCTTTTGTGGTGGCTTGAGGCTGCGCTACTCACCGAGCATCTCTTGGAGCTTGGCTGCCACGGCATGTCCCAAGCTCTCGTGGCTTTCGGGCATCATATGCAGATAGTCGATATCGCCCGGCTCGGCAAACTCGGCGGCATTCAAAAAGTCGCAGCCAAACTGCTCGGCCACGTGCGCATAGTACTCGCCAAAATGTTCCGAGGCCTCGACGGAATGCTCGTCAAAGTCGGTCATATACACATCGGCGATCTGCGGCTTAATCTTGATAGGCGCCATCAGCAGAATCCGTGGGCAGGGCGCAGCGTCGGTCCACGGAAACGCGCGGACGGCGCGAATCAGCGCCATGGCGCCACGGGCGATATCGGAAGCTGTCACGTTAAAGACCGTCTTACAGTCGTTGGTGCCCAGCATGATCACAATGGCGTCCAGCGGCTTATGGGCCTCGAGAAGCATCGGAAGCGCGCGAATGCCGTTGAGGTTAGTGTCCAGATGGCACATATCGTCGCGCACCGTCGTGCGGCCGTTGAGTCCCTCCTCAATCACATGCCAGCCCTCGCCCAGATCACGCTGCGCCACGCCACACCAGCGCACATCCCGCGCATAGCGCACCGCGGTGCCGTCGCGCATGCCCGCCGGATCGTAACCATAGGTGTTGCTGTCACCAAAGCATAGAACGTTTTTCATCGTAAGCTCCCCACTCAATAAAAAGCCGACGGGAGCAGCCCCCGTCGGCTCGGTATATCGCATCACGCGCACCGTTTACAGGTACTTGCGCCAGTCGTCGTCATCCTCGTCATCCTCGGCAGCGGCCTGAGCCTGCTCGGCGGCACGGGCGGCTGCGGTGCGGGCGGCAACCTGAGCATAGGACTCCTCGTTGCGCTCGGGGAAGTTTGCCAGCACGTGCTCGAACTTGGCGAAGTCCTCGTCCCAGCGCGTAGAGGGCACGGCAAAGAAGACCTGCTTGACCTTGAAGTCGCCCGACGCGAGTTCCTTGCGGAAGAGCTCGGCTACGACCTCGGCATCAAAGCCGTTATTGTCACAGCCCCAAGCACCCAGCACGAGCTTCTCGCGACCCAGCTCATCGCAGATGGCAAGGACAAAGCGGATACGGTCGCGCAGGGCATCCAACAGGGCGTCTTCGCTCACGCGGTACTCCTGGCGGGCACGCTTGACGTTAGGTGCGGCGGCAACGATCACATCGGCGTATGCGTGCACGTGGTTGCGGTCGAAGCGCACGGCGGGCACCACCAGCGCACGATTGCGGTAAAGCTCGCAGTTGATGTTGCGGCGACGGTTCTCGCCGTACCACTTGCGCTGCTTGTCGAGCACGTTGTACAGGTACGAATCGGCGCAGAGCATCGCCTCCTGGCCCAGGTAGCCCTGGATATAACCGCCGCCCGGATTGGTAAACGAGGCAAAGGCGAGCACGGCCATATCGCAGAACTGCGCATAGCCGCGACCGTTATCGAGGATTGCCTGCGTGGCGGAGGCATCAAGCACGGTGACCTCAGGCAGGACCGGAGCAGCCTCCTCCGCGGGCGCGGACTCAGCCCCGTCGGCCGACTCAGTGGACTCGGGTGCCACCTCGGACTCGACCGCAGTCTCCACCTCGGCGGCCTCAACCACGGCAGCGTCGGCCTCCACAACCTCGGCAACCGGCTCCTCAGCAGCCGCTGCCTTCTGGACCTTGGCCTTCATCGCCGCGACAAAACCGGCAGGCATACCGTCGAATTCGCGAACGCCGACAAGCGAGCGCTCGATATCCTTGGCGCAGGCCTCGGACACAGCCGCCACATGGCGCTCGGCGGCCTTGGCACGCGCCTCGCGCTTGGGATTGGGCTGACCCGCTCGGTTAGACCTGCGGTTACGGTTCCTGTTGTCGACATCTGCCATACGTGGCCACCTTTCCTGTCGCTGCCGCTATCGGCTTTTTCCCATCCATGATACCCCGCCGCGCACAAAAAAGACGGCCCCGGAGGACCGCCTTTCGTATCGTTTTACCGTGCCCGGCAGGAAGTGCCGCAATGCCGCGCTTTAATCGCGACGGCCGAGGATGTTCAGAATGCGCAGGAACACATTGATGATGTCCACGAACAGGTTGGACGCCATGAGCACCGCATTGGGCAGCGTGGGCGGCACCGTCGTGGCAACATAGGTGTCGTAGCCAATAAAGCCGGCGAACACCACGATCACGATCAGGTCGGTGATGGTCTGCGAGACGCCCATGAACATCAGTACGATCTCAACCAGAATCGTGGCGAGCAGAATGCCAAAACCGATGCCATATACGCGCTGGAAAAACTTGGGGAACGTCACGCCCAAGGCACCAAAGACAAAGGTGATGGCGGCCGTGGCGATAAAGGCAGTGTTGATGGTGGGCAGGTCGTAGTTGGCAAGGCCAAACGACGCGGTCAGGCCAAAGGTGCTCGCAAAGATTACGTAGCCCACAAGGGACAGGCCCACGGACTGCTTGCTGGCGGCGGCCGACATCATGACCATGCCGACGATGGTCAAAATAAACGAGCCAAAGACCAGCGGCAAGGCGGCGCCGCTCATCATCATGCGCGCAAACGACATGGTGCTCGTAAAGTAGGCGCCGGCGCCCATGGCGCAAAAGCCCAAGAAGATCAGGGCAGACATGGCGAGATTGTACGCGCGCGGCGACATCTCCTTGGCGCGACTTGCGCCGGTCTCGATGGGGCCGTTCTGATAGCCCTGGATATCGTTCATACTTCGTCCTTTCAAAAAGCGCACGACAGCGCCGTAGGTGACAAGATTCCTGTCATTGTACCCGAATGCCGCACGTCCTTACCTACGGCGCTCGCCCTCAAGCGTGCGGTCAAAGGCCCAGACCCACCAACGCATCACGTGCGCCTGCGAGCCGTCCGCCCGCTCGCGCGTCTGGTCCTCCAGATACAACTCGGTCGCGTGCCCGCCAAAACGTACCTTATATGTTGCTGTACGGATGCCGTGGACCATCAGGCCAAACCCAATGGTCGAGATAATTTCGTCGATCGTAAAACAACGGCCGTCGACCCAGCAAACGGTGACCGGCACGACCTGTCCGCCCGCGAGGATGCGAGCCACGACGTCCACATACTGCTTGTGCACGCGCCGAGTTTTGCCGTCTGTCTGTCGATATTCCATGCCCTCTATTATCGAACGCATGTTTGTATGTTGTAAAGCGAACAGACTGTGGTTTTGGGGTGTTGGGGCGCACACGTGTCCTCATGGCGTGTTAGCAAAAAGAATACCCGCGGTCAACAGGGCTAATATTCAATTTTAGTGCCAAAAATTCACTTCTCCCATCAGAACTCGGTAAAGAAACCCACAGGAGGTGATACGATTTATCATGTTTTTGTAACGTGTCTGCAAACTTCGAGAAAGCCCATATATGGACGTAACGTTCTCAACCTTCCTCGGCCAAATTGTGTCGAACCCAGTCCTTGCCGTCACCGTGATTCTCGCGCTCGGCGCCATCTTCGTCAACGGATGGACCGACGCGCCCAACGCCATCGCGACCTGCGTCACTACGCGTTGCATGCCCGCCCGCGCCGCCATTCTCATGAGCGCCGCATTCAACTTCTTGGGCGTGCTCATCATGACGCACTTTAACGCGAGCGTCGCCAACACCATCTCACATATCGTCGACTTTGGCGGAAACAGCACCATGGCGCTTGCGTGCCTCTGCGCGGCTCTGTTCTCCATTGTCGTCTACGGTGCCACGGCATCGCGTTTTGGCATCCCCACCTCGCAAAGCCACAGTCTTATCGCCGGCCTGACCGGTGCCGCTATCGCCCTCGGCGGCGCGAACAGCGTCAACGTCCACGAGTGGATGAAGGTCATCTACGGCCTGGCGCTCTCCATCGGTCTGGGCTTTGTCATGGGCTGGATCCTGTGCAAACTCGTCTCGATTCTGTTTGCCGCCGCCAATAGGCGACGTGCAAACGTCTTCTTTAAATACGCTCAGATCGCGAGCGCTGCGGCCATGAGCTTTATGCACGGCGCGCAGGATGGACAGAAGTTCATCGGCGTGCTCTTTTTAGGCGTGGCCTTCGCCAACGGCCAGACGAGCGTCGGCGATGCCGGCATCCCCATCTGGATCATGCTGCTGTGCTCGGCCACCATGGGCATCGGCACCAGCGTGGGCGGCGAGCGCATCATCAAGTCCGTCGGCCAGAGCATGGTCAAGCTCGAGAAGTATCAGGGCTTCTCCGCCGACCTCGCAGGCGCCGCGAATCTGCTGCTTGCCACCCTTACCGGTATCCCTGTGTCCTCCACCCACATCAAGACCTGCGCCATCATGGGCGTCGGCGCCGTCAAGCGCCTTTCGGCCATCAACTTTGGCGTGGTCAAGGACATGATGTTCACCTGGTTCTTCACCTTCCCCGCCTGCGGACTCATCAGCTTTGTCATGGCCAAGCTGTTCATGATGTTCATCTAGTCAAACCGAGCGTCCATCCGGACCGTAATACTTCGCCCACCCGTCTTCGCCTCGAAAGGACCCACTCATGGCAAAGAAACCCGATTCGTTCTACTTTGACAACTACGTCGCCTGTGCCGATCTTGCCGTCCAGGCTGCCGAACTGCTCATCAAGATTTTCGAGAACTTCGATCCCGCGAAGATTCACGATATGCTCGAGGAGATGCACGCGATCGAGCATGCAGCCGACAAGAAGCACCATGAGCTTGAGGACGCCCTGCTCACGGCCTTTATCACCCCGCTTGAGCGCGAGGACCTGGACCTGATGAGCTGCTCGCTCGACACCGTACTCGACCGTATTGAGGGCGTTGTGCAGCGCGTCTACTTCACCAACATCCAGAGCATCCATCCCGACGCCATCGTCATCGCCCACAAGGTGACCGACGCCTGCCGCGCCATGAAGGACCTGATGGTCGAGCTGCCTAACTACCGCAAGTCCAAGACGCTGCGCGAGCTCGTCATCCAGATCAACACCATCGAGTCCGAGGCCGACGAGCTCTATATCAACGCCATGCGTAACCTGCACGTTAACGGCAAGGACCCGCTCGAGGTCATCGCTTGGCGTGACGTGTACGCCTTCCTGGAGTACTGCGCCGACTGCTGCGAGAATGTGGCCGATGTCGTGGATTCGATTGTCATGAAGAACAGTTAATTGGGGGTACGTGTCCCGGCGGCGAAGGGCCGGCCACGGTTTGCTTTCTCACTCCGGCTGCTTTGCAGAGTCGTTCGAAAGTAAACCGTGGCCGGCCCTTCGCCTTACGTACCACCATGGGGAACTTTGGCTGATACTTTGAAAGCAATGAGGCTTTTGTTGGCAGGGCCTTTGAGCCCGATTGGGAACTTTGGGACCGCCTTAAACGTTTAGCTGAATCGGGCTTTGGGTACCCTTTGTTTTGCTTTGAATTGATTCGCTGACTTTGGAGGGTTAGATTATGGGGTATTTGGATCTGGCTCGGTCTCGGTATTCTTGTCGCGAGTTTGAGAATCGTTCTGTTGAGCAAGCTGTGGTGGATGCCATTGTTGAGGCTGGGCGTATTGCTCCTTCTGCTTGTAATAATCATCCAGCCCGTGTGATGGTGCTGGATACGCCTGAGCTGTTGGAGAAGGCTGCTGCTTGTCAGCCTCGGTTTGCTCGTGATGGGTCTATCTTTGGAGCTCCGCTTGTCTTCCTTATTTGCAGCGTTACCGATGATGCTTGGGTGCGCCCGTATGACCAGATGAATTCCAGTGAAATCGATACGTCCATCGTGTGCGACCAGATGATGACGGAGGCCACCGAGCAGGGCCTGGGAACGTGCTGGGTATGCCATTTTAAGCCTGAGGTGGCACAGGAGCAGTTCAATCTGCCCAGGGGCGTCTATCCCTATCACATGCTCGTCTGTGGCTATCCCGCCGACCACATCGCCGATCCCGAGCATCGCGAGGCCCGCACTATTCCCCTCTCCAACTTCCTCCTCAAGTAGTTTTTAGGCATACCTTAAAATCTACCTTTTACCACGCGCCCTTCGCCGAGTTCTGTCCTATCGCATGCAGAGCTCGGCGTTTTGTTTCCCAACCCGTATACAGCCACAAAAAAGGAGCCCGCAGGTGCGAGCTCCTCTTAAGGACACTAGATTGTAGCTCTGATGCTAGTCCAGGTCGTCGGCGGCAAAGTTGTCGATCGGGGCGAAGGGATCGGCCACGGGGATAACCGGGTCAGCGACGGGCAGCGGCTCGGCGGGAACAGTCACCGCAGGAGAAGCGGCAGAACCGACCGGCGTGGAGGCCATGAGGTCGGCCGGGAAGGAGTTCTGGGCATCATCCATGAAGTGCTGGATGAGCTTGAGGTACTCGGCCTTGAACTCCTCGCGGGAAGCCTTAAGACGATCGATTTCCTCGAGCTCGGCCTGTTTTTCGGTCAGGGCCTGGCGGATAACCTCGCGGGCCTTGGCGTCAGCCTCGTTGCGGATACGCTCAGCATTCTCGTTGGCATCGTTGACGATGGTCTCAGCGGTCTGCTGGGCAGCGATCAGAGCAGCGGAAATCTGACGCTCCTGAGCGGAGAAGTCAGGGGCGGGAGCAGCCACGGGGGCGGCAGGAACGGCCTGGGCGGTGGCATCCTGAGCCTGGGCAAGCTGAGCCTGCGCGTCGGCAAGCTGCTGCTCGGTGGCGGTCAGGCGACCCTTAAGATCAACGATCTTGGCAAGCATAGCGTCAACCTCGGAGGACAGCGTCTCCAAGAAGACGTCGACCTCGGCAGGATCGTAGCCACGCTTGGCCTCAGAGAAAGTCTGAGCCTGGATGTCTGCAGGGGTAATAGCCATAACAAGTCTCCTTTTTCATCGCCTCGGCGCTACACGCCCGACGTAAGTTACTAAGTCAGTTCTATACGAGTATACCTATAAGAAGCTGCAGAATCAGCCTCTGCACCAACTGCAACGCAATAATCGCAACGACCGGCGAAAAATCAACGCCGCCCATCGGCGGGATAAACCGACGAAAGAGGTTGAGCCACGGGCCGCAGACGCTATCGAGCACTGCAGCGATATCCTGCAGCAGGCCGCCCTGCTTCATGGGAATCCACGTCATAAAGCAATAGACCACGATGAGCGTGGAGTAGAAGTTGAACAGCGTGTTGACCAGCTGGACAATGGTGTAGATGTTGATGAGAATCTCCTCGTCTTGGGTTTACTTAAGGTAGCCGTCGGCACGAAGCTTCTTGAGGTCCGAATCCTTAACCTCGCAGCCGGCGGGCAGCACCATGAATACGCGATCGCCCACTTCTTTGACCGTGGCGCCCAGGCCACAGGCAAAGCCATAGCTAAAGTCCAGGACGCGCTTGGCGACCTCGGTGCGAACGCCAACAAAAATCAGTGCGACAGGCTGCTTGGTGCGAACGCGGCGCACCACGGTCTCCACGTCGTCATAGCTCTCGGGGCGCAGGACATAGGCCGGCAGCTGCGGCGTGGCGTTGATGATATTGCTCGCATAGGCCGAGGCATCGCTCGGTGCAGGCGCGGGTGCAGCGGCGGCACGGGCGCGGGTGTTCTCGGCGTAGCTCGACGGCGTGTCATAGGCACCAGGACGATAACCGCTCGCAACGCTGTCCTGCGAGCGCGAAGGCGGGTTATACGTCGTGGCATGGCGGGAGTCATCGCCGACCAGCTGACCGGAGCGCGTATACACGGCAACCGACTCAGCTTCACCGCGGCGCGTCTGACCAAGCAGGCCGTTGCTCGGCTCGTCTTGGGTGTAGAAGCCCTCGCCCGAAGCACCGCTGTAGCCGTTGCCCTGATAACTATCGTCATAGCCGTCATCGTAGCCGTAGTCGTCGTCCTGGCCATAACCCTGGTCGTAACCCTGCTGGCCGCCCAGGTGCATCTTATTTTTAATCTCGTCAAGGAAGCCCATGGTTGTGTCCTCTCGCGGTTTAGTGCAGGCGCCCCGATAATCAGTGCGCACTTCAGAGCCTTATTTTACTGCAAACTCCGGGCTAAATACTACCCTGCCCAGGCGAACGAGCGTAGAGCCCTCCTCAAGGGCAGGCTCAAAGTCCTCGCTCATGCCGCAGGAAAGCTCAGGCAGGTTCAAATCGGGATGCGCCGCCTCCAGCTCATCCCTCAGCTCACGAAGCCCCGCAAAGGTGCGGCGTGCCACATCCTTATTCCCCCGGGGCGCCATAGTCATAAGCCCCTGTACGCAAATTCCCTCAAGTTCCGCAAGCTCACCCGCGGCGGCGCGAATCTCATCGGGCGAAAAGCCTCCCTTCGACTCCTCACCACTCACATTGACCTCGATGAGCACACGCTGGGGGCCGGCGAGCTCGCCTGCCTCAATCTTGCGGACAGCACGGCTCGAGATCGCCTGTGCCAGATGCAGCGAACCCACCGAGTGAATCAGCTCGGCTGAGCCCAGCATCGCATTGATCTTATTGGTCTGCAGGTTGCCGATCATATCGAAGCGCACCTCGGGCAGCTCCTGATGCTCCGCCAGACCCGTGAGCTTGCGAACCAGCTCCTGCGGGCGGTTCTCGGCAAAATGGCGATACCCCGCCTGGATGGCAGCAACAGTCTCATCGACACCAACGGTCTTGGACACGGCAATGAGGCGCGCGGCGTCGTGGGGGCGGCCCGCGCGATCGAGCGCCGCATAAAAACGTTCCAGAATCTGCTCGCGGCGAGCGCGCATCAAATCCAAATAGTTATCCATTGCCAATCGCCTCCGCTGACAGCCAAACAAGTAGTCCCATGCTAACGCAAGAGCGCGGCCCCGCATGTGCAAGGCCGCGCTCACTTAGGTATTTACAATCTTTCGACGAACGGGGCTACTTACTCCTCGTCGTCCTCGCCATCGTCCTCGTCCTCAAGATGATCGAGCAGGTAGCGAAGACCCTCGCTGACCTCGTTGGCGGGCACCTTGGCAACGTAACGCGCGTCGACGGCGGGCCTCATGATAACACCCTCGCCCGAAGGCACGCGCATGCTCTCGAGCTCATCCTCGTCCACACGGGCGATATCGCCGGCGTTCATACGCTGACCAGTCAACAGGAAGGTCAGACGGCAAGCGGCATCGATGGAAATGGAAGCGATGCGATCGAGGTAGCGCGAAACCATGATGGCGCGGCGCAGGTCGTCATAGTTGCTGTCGTCGTCCATAAAGTCGCCCGTATCCATACGGTTAAAGGTGCGGAAGAACTTCTCGTAGGCAGCGTGCACTGGCTCGTCCTCGACGGCCAGGTTGCAGATGATGGACATATCATTGGTGACGAGCGCAGAAAGCGAAGAGCCCAGCACCTGGTAGACGGCCTCAGCCTCGGCCTCAACCGTGCCGACAAGCTCCTTGGGCAGCGAGATGTCGGCCTTGATCATATGACGCGTGGCACGGCAGATCTGACGGACCTTATCGGTCATGCGCTGCAGGTTAAAGTCGACGTAGATGATCGTCTGAAGCAGGCGGAAGTCGGAGGCGACCGGTGACTGCGTGGCGATCAGGTTGTAGCAGACGGCCTCCAGGTTGGCGCAGCGCGCGTCAATCGAAAGCGTGCGCTTCTTGGTCTTGGTGGCGAGCTTGCGGTCGTCGGTCACATAGGCCTTCACGGCATCGTGGAGGGCCAGATCGACGGCCTCATAGATGCTCAGCATCTCGTGACGGGCCTCGACGAGCTGACGGGAAAACAGTTTGCGCATGGTTCACTCCAATCAGTTGGGTGCGGTCATGCCGCCCGCACAGTGAATACGCACCGGACTAGGTCCGATCGGCTTGGGACTAGTCGCACCGATCAGCCAAAGCGGCCGGTGATATAGTCTTCCGTCCGCGAGTCCACCGGGCTGGTGAAGATCGCGTCGGTTTGACCATACTCGATGAGCGTGGCGGGCTCGCCGGCAACTTCCTGCAAGAAGAATGCGGTGTAGTCGCTGATACGAGCTGCCTGCTGCATTGAATGCGTGACGATGATGATCGTCATCTCGGGCGCCAGCTCGGCCATCAGATCCTCGACCTTAGAGACGGATGTGGGATCGATGGCGGAGCAGGGCTCGTCCATCAGGAGGACATCGGGTTGCACCGCAAGCACGCGCGCGATGCACAGACGCTGCTGCTGACCGCCCGAGAGCGCCAAACCATCCTTGTTGAGCTGATTGGATACCTCTTTCCAGAGGTTGGCGCGCTTGAGCGATTCTTCCACGATGTCATCGAGGTCGCTTTTGCTAGTCACGCCCTGCAGACGAGGGCCAAAGGCGACATTCTCGTAGATGGATTTGGGAAACGGGTTGGGCTGCTGAAAGATCATGCCCACGCGACGACGGAGGTCGACCGGGTCGACGCCCTCGGCATAGATATCATTGCCGTCGAGCGTCATGGTGCCCTCGACGCGCGTACCCTCGATCAGATCATTCATGCGGTTGATGCAGCGCAAAAACGTCGACTTGCCGCAGCCCGAAGGGCCAATGAAGGCGGTGATGGCGTTTTTGGCGATGTTGAGGTCAAGCCCCGTCAGCGCATGAAAGTCACCGTACCAAAAGTTGAAATCCTTGGCCGTAATGGCCGCTTGCTCCAGCGTGGGAGCGGACTGATAAACGGACATGGGACTCCTTAACTAGCGACGCTTGCGCGACAGGAAGCGCGCAAACAGGTTGAAGGCCAGAATGATCACCATCAGCAAGAGCGCGGTGCCGTAGGCTGCGTTCATGTTGATGCCGTCGTTGGCAAGCAGGTACAGGTGAACCGTCATGGGGCGGCCGGAATCGAGCGGCGAAATAGGCAGATTGATGGCTTGGCCCATGGTGTAGAGCACCACCGCGGTCTCGCCAATGGCGCGGCCGATGGCGAGGACGATGCCCGTGGCAATACGGCCAAAGGCAGAAGGAAGCACAATCTTGGAGACAACCTGCCACTTGGTGGCGCCCAGGCCGTACGCGCCCCAACGGATATAGCGCGGGACGGCGCGAATGGCCTCTTCGGTGGTGCGCATGACAATGGGAAGCATCAAGAGCGCGAGCGCCAGAGCGGCCGAGACCATCGAAAGGCCCAGGCCCATGGCCTCGACAAACAAGGCGTAGCCAAACAGGCCCATAACGATGGAGGGCACCGAGGCCAAAGCGTCAGCAGCGTAGCGAATGAGCTCGACGACCTTGCCCTGCTTGGCGTACTCGGCCAGATAGACGGCTGCCAGCACAGCAATCGGCGTGCAGATAAGCATGGCGAGCGCCGTCACATAGACGGTCGAGACGATCGTGGGCCAAATTCCGCCCTCGGCGTTGACGCCCTGGGGCCAACCGAAGATAAAGTCGAGCGAGATATGCGGCAGGCCGTTAATGACCACATAGGCAATGATAGCGACAAGCACCAGCGTGGTGATGTATGCCGCGGCACGGAACACGCCAAGCATGATCTTGTTGGACAGGTCCTTGTTGATGCGGCCCTTCTTGCCATGGGAAAGGGCACGCTTGATGCGCTCGCGCGACGAGGTCGTATCGACCGTCGTGTCAACGGAATCGGACATAGCCTACCCCCTCTTCTTCTTGGAAATCAGACGGACGATGCCCACCAGCGTGGCGGAGATGATAAACAGGACCACGCCCATGCCGAACAGCGCCGAGCGGTGCAGACCCGAGGAATAGCTCATGTCGAGCGCGATCTGGCTCGTGAGCGTCGAGATGGGGCTCGCAATGCTGTCGGGAATAACCGGGGCGTTACCCACGACCATGAGCACGGCCATGGTCTCGCCGATGGCACGGCCCATACCCAGCACGATGGCATCCACGATACCCAGTTTGGCGGCAGGTAGCACGACCTTATAGATGGTCTGCCACTTAGTAGCACCCATGGCATACGATGCCTCGCGAATACCCATGGGAATGGAATTGAGGGCATCGATGGTGAGCGTGGTGATGGTAGGGACGATCATGATGGCAAGCACGAACCACGCCGTCAGCGCACCAAAACCAAGACCACCGGTCAGTTGCGCGATAAACGGACGGATGATGATCATGCCAAAGAAGCCATAGATGATAGAAGGGATGCCGGCCAACAGGTCAACGGCAGGGCTGATGAGCTTGCGCACGCGCTTGCTGGCGATCTCGACCAGATACACGGCCGTGCCCACGCCTAGGGGCACACCCATGGCGAGCGCACCGACGGTCACCAGACCCGAGCCGGCAAGCAGCGACACGATGCCGTAGTGACCCTCAGAGGGCGCCCACGTAAAGCTAAAGAAGTCCGCCAGACCGATGTCGGTAAAGACGGGCAGCGCCGAGTACGTGGTAAAGACAAAAATCAGGATGACGGTAACAACCGCCAAGAACGCGCAGGCAAAGAAAATCCACTGCAGCGCCTTCTCCTTGATATAGGTGCTGCGCGATACGAGCGCCAGCTCGCGCTTCTTGGGCGCCTGAGCATTCTGCTCAGTCTGGGAGTTTTCCTGTGCTTCCATGCTACTCACTCCCCTTCTCGTCGTTGGTGACGGGAATAAAGCCCGCCTCGCGAATCTGCTTGTCCATCTTTTCGGACGTCACGTAGTCGATGTAATCCTGCGCCTGCTGCGAAGGCGCACCCTTCACAAAGAAGTAAAGGTCGCGCGAGATGGGATAGCCGCCACTCGCGACCGTCTTCTCGGACGCCTCAACATGATTGACCGAGACGGCCTTGACCGAGGTCTTGGCGTTGAGGCTATCGACGAAGCCCAGCGAAATGTAGCCGATAGCCCCGCGCGAACGAGATACCACGTCGCGCACCTGGCCCGTGCCCGAAAGAACGGCGGAGCGGCGATCGAACGGGGTGCCGTCCATCACGATGGTGCGGAAGGCTTCACGCGTGCCAGACGCCTCATCTCGGTTGATAACCTGAATCCTCAGGTCCTCGCCACCGACTTCTTTCCAGTTGGTGATCTTGCCGGCATAGATATCGCGGAGCTGCTCGGTCGAGAGGTTATCGACCGGGTTATCGTCGTTCACGATGACCGCGATACCGTCGTGGGCAATGACGATGGGAGTCAGGCCCAAATCCTGTTCGTCGGCATTGAGTCCACGGGAGGAGCTGGCAATATCGGCCGTGCCAGCGCTGACGGCTTCGATGCCAGCGGAAGAGCCCAAACCGGAAACGAGCACGTCGATGCCGGTCTCCTCCTTAAAGCCCTCTGCCGCAATCTCGGCGATAGGAAGGCAGGTCGTAGAGCCGGCCACGGTAATGGAAGAGGTAGAAGATCCCGAAGAACAGGCGCACAGCGTAAGCGTAAGCACAGCGGCGCTCAGGACCGATACGATCTTTCTCATAGCATCACGCCGATCGCAGCATGGCGCCCACAGGTGCCGTCCTCGTTACGGTAGGAATAAAAGCGGTCGTTCTGACGCACAGTCGAAAGCTGGGTATCCACGATATTATCCGCGTCCACACCGGCATCTACCAGCGCCTCACAAATGGCAGCGGAAAGATCGAGCATGCGAGAGGCACTCGCATCGATGCAAGAGAACTCGACGGCAAAGCGATCCATGAGTTCCTGGGATACCTCATATTCGTCAGCCAAGATATGGGGGCCGATATAGGCGGAAACGTCGCTCGCATCGCAGCCGGCAGCATCGCAAAGCGCCTGGCACGCCTTGGCAGAAATACGTGCAATCGTGCCCTTCCAACCGGAGTGCACCACGGCAAATCCGCCAGGGGCCACCAGCGCCACGGGAACGCAGTCGGCAAAGCAGAGCAGCACGGGCACGTCATGGGCCGTACAGACGATGGCATCGCAGCCCTCGGCAATCTGCTCGCGAACAGCCTCAAGATCGTCGGCGCCGTTCGAAGTCACCGTAACGATATGGTCACCATGTACCTGATTGGGCACGAGCAGATTATGCTCGCACTCAGTGGCGCCCATAGCTTCGAGCGCTCGACGACGATTTTCTTGAACAGCAAAGGGGTCATCGCCTACATGCGAGCCCAGGTTGAGCGAGGAGTACGCATCTTCAGAAACGCCACCGGTGCGCTCGGTAAAGGCAAAGCGGACATCGGATGTCGCGCCCTCCACCAACGTAACTCCATCATGGTCGACACGCGAAACGTTGTCCGCACGTGCTGCCATACTAAAGCCTCCTAATAACACAAGTACCGCGGCGTCGCCGCGCAGTCCGCGTTTATACGGCTGTCATACTTCCTTAAAAGGATACCCGCAGCGGTAGGGACCAAACGTAAAGGGAACGTAAGGAGATTGGAGGCTTTCGTTTACAAACGAGAAACAAAACGGGGTGCATCCAAATGGACACACCCCGTGCAGGTCGTTGAGAAAAACGAACTAGAAGCTACCGCGCTTCAGGAAGTCGGGAAGCTCGAACTGGTCGTTGCCAAAGTTGGGCAGCTCGGTACCACCGACGTTGCGGGTCGGAGCGGCCTGAGCCGGGCTGGCAGCCGGAGCGGTGCGCTGCGGCTCAGCGGAGGCAGCGGCCTTGCTCTGAGACTGCTGAGCAGCAAAGAGCTCATCCTGACGGTTGACGTTGGAGTCGGAGAAGCCCGTAGCGATGACGGTGATACGCACCTGATCGCCCAGGGACTCGTCGACAACGGTACCGAAGATGATGTTGGCCTCGGGGTCGACGGCGTTGGCGACAACGTCGGCGGCGTCGCTGATCTCCTGGATGCCCAGGTCCTTGGAACCGGCGATGGAGAGCAGCACGCGCGTGGCACCATCGATGGAGCTCTCGAGCAGCGGGCTGGAGATGGCCTGCTGGGCAGCGTCGACGGCACGAGTATCCCCAGAAGAGGTACCGATACCCATCATGGCGGTACCGGCCTGCTTCATGATGGTCTTAACATCGGCGAAGTCCAGGTTGATGATACCGGGGACGGTGATGAGGTCGGTGATGCCCTGGGTGCCCTGGGAAAGGACGCCATCGGCAATCGCGAAGGCCTCGAGCATGGTGGTCTTCTTCTCGGCGATGTCGAGCAGCTTATCGTTAGGAATGACGATCATGGTGTCGACGCAATCGGAGAGGGTCTTGATGCCCTCCTCGGCGCTCTTCTTACGCTTGCGGCCCTCGAAGGTGAAGGGCTTGGTCACGACGGCGACGGTCAGTGCGCCGACCTCGTTCATCGCGATATCGGCAACGATGGGAGCAGCGCCGGTACCGGTGCCGCCGCCCTCGCCGCAGGTGATAAACACCATGTCGGCGCCAGCGAGCGCCTCGGCGATGTCGTCGCGGGACTCATCGGCAGCCTTGCGGCCAACCTCGGGATTGGCGCCGGCGCCCAGACCGCGGGTAAGGTCGGTGCCGATGTGCACCTTGATATCGGCATCAGAGATCGCGAGTGCCTGAGCATCGGTGTTGATGGCAACAAACTCGACGCCGCGGATGCCCTCTTCGATCATTCGATTGACCGCGTTGGTACCGCCGCCGCCGACGCCGACCACCTTAATGACGGCAAGGTAGTTGTTGATCTCTGTCTCGTGCATGTCGGTCCTCCGAACAAAGGTTATAGCCATAGCATGGGTCGACCCCTGCGCACATTAACCTTCAGGTTGAAAGTAAATGCAAAGGTAAACCGTATTATGTTTGCACATTATGAACGTATCAGTCAAATAATTGACCGTGAAAACCAAACAAACCAGATAAACGGCGTGGTATGGCCCCTCAACAAAGCATCAACCAGCGCTACGAGGTCGGAGCATTCCTAAATGTGTAGTTGCCCGGAGAGCGCACATTGATATACGTTACGCCCTCTACCTGCGAAAGCAACTTGGTGACTACGCGTTCCTTCTTGGCGATATCGTCCGAATCGCCCAGCGACACCTCAATGCCGTTATTGAGGTTTGCCGAGATGGCTTCGACCGAAGGCGTGGAAATATCCTTGACTTGTCCCAAGAACTCGCTCGAAAAACCACGCACATAATCCAGGCCGGCCTTAACGGCTTTGGAGTTCACCGCCTGGCCGGAAACCGGAGCGACATCCGCCGAGACATCAGTCAACAACACCGCGCCATAATGCTTGGCGAGCGCCAGCGCGGCATCGATTCCGGTCAAGGTATTTGAGCCCTGCCCTGTCGTGATGACGTTGCCCTGGTCGTCCACTTCGACCGACGTCGACAGCGGGGCGATCCAGGTGTCATCGTCTCCGATAGCCCAGGCAAGGTCGTCGGAGCTGATATACGCAATGGCGATAACTTTACGCTCCGTCGGCGTGATGATAAGCGTATGGGGAAACTGGCGCTGGACATCCACGCCCGAAACCCACGGGTTCTGCTTGAGATCCTCGGTAATCTGGTCGGGATCGACGTTAAAAAGCGACGTTCCCTCGGGCAAGTCGATCAGCTGGATAGCATCGTGCTTCGTCACATGCTCGCTGCCTTGAATCTGAATATCAGTGGCAGTAAACAGTCCAGAGTTGATCACCACGATGGCAACGACGACGAGCACGGCCAAGACGGCCAGAACGCCGCCCACGATTTTGCCTTTGCCTGTAACGACAGAAGCGGCGTCTGATGTTTTATTTGCCATCGCTCCAAGTGAAGATAACGGGTTGAAACCTTTTTTACTCGAAGGCTTCTTGGCGGTAGCCGGCACCGATGTCAGCGAGCGCGGTTTCAATGCGCCCAGCGTGAGACCTGGACGCGCCGCTTTAGTTCCCGTCGAGGGCTTGGGAGCTGCCATGGGACGGGCAGGCTTGGCGCCCATAACAGGCTTTGACGTCACCGAGGGACGCGAGGACTTTTTTGCGGCCGGACGATTACCGAGCTGCGAGCCGACGACCGGACGACTGGTCTGTCGAGCATGCCCGACAGACTTAGAGTGCGCGACGGTATTGCGTTGAGGTTTGGCAGGCGCGCCGGAACGCCCTCCGGCGCGGCGGAAGGTGGGTTTCGATGCTCTAGAAGCCGAGGAATTTAACTTCCGGTCTGAGCTCGATGCCATACGCCTCCCTCACCTTTCCGTGCACATGTCTGATAACCGCGGCAACGTCATCGGCCGAGGCAGTTCCGTTATTAACGATAAAATTAGCGTGAACGGGCGAAACTTCCGCGCCGCCAATCGAAAAACCCTTTAATCCACAATCCTCGATAAGCTTGCCCACACTCGCATCGGGCGGGTTGCGAAAGACAGACCCGCAGGATGCGCGACCCATGGGCTGCGTACGCTTGCGCCTTGTAAGGTACCGCTCCATGCGCTCGCGAATGTCGGCCTTGGGCGCCGGTTTAAGCTTGAGCACGCACTCGAGGATGATCTCATTGCGGGGAAGGCTACATTCGCGGTAGCCCCAAGAGATCTCGGACCCCGCATAATGCTTGATACCGGATGCCGGGTCAAACGTTACGACATCCTCAACCAGCGAGCCAATCCACTCGGTCCGCGTGCCGGCATTCATAGATATCGCACCGCCGACCGAACCGGGAATGCCAACGGCAAACTCAAGGCCCGAGAGGCTACGCGACAGGGCATCGTTGACCAGGCGCGCAAACATCACGCCCGCACCGACCGTCAGCGTACAACCGTCATCGGCAACAACCGTGCGCTGGAACTCACGTCCGAGCGAAATGACGGCACCGCGATAACCGCCATCGGCAACCAGCAGATTGGAGCCCTTGCCGATGATGACCCACGGCACCTGCTCGCGATCGAGCACCGCCACGGCGCGGCGGAGGGCATGATAGCTATGGCACGTCACAAAGAGGTCGGCCTTGCCGCCGATACGATAGCTCGTATGACGCGCAAGGCGCTCGTCCTCGATCACATCCGTGTCGATCATGCCCGAGAGCGCCATGACGGCGTTAAACAGACCCATTAGACTTAAGCGTCTTTCTTGGCAGTCAGATACTCAATGAACTCGGGACCGACGGTCGTAACGTCGCCGGCACCCATGGTGAGCAGCAGGTCGCCCTCGCCCACCATCTGCTCGAGCTCCTGATTGAGCTCAAGACGGCTGGAGCAGTACACGACCTCCTTGCCAGGATGCTTGGCGCGCACGGTATCGGCGAGCATCTTAGAGGTGACACCCGGAATGGGCATCTCGCCAGCCGAGAACACATCAATCAGCAGCAGTTTATCGGCATTGGCAAATGCATCGGCAAAGTCGTCGCACAGGGCCTGCAGGCGCGAATAGCGGTGCGGCTGGAACACGACGTCGACGTGCTTGTAACCCAGCGACGAAGCGGCAGCAAGCGTCGCCTTGATCTCGGTGGGGTGATGGCCGTAATCATCGACCACGGTGATGCCATCGATATCGCCCACGTGGGTAAAGCGACGGCGGACGCCCTCAAAGCTCGAGAGCGCCTTGGCGGCGGCGTCGATGTCAAGGCCCAGGACATGGGCGACGGTGAGCACCGCCGTGGCGTTGAGCATGTTGTGGCGACCGGGATTGCTCTTGATCTCCACAGCGCGCTCAGTGCCGTCCTCAAAGCGAACGATAAAGTCACTCTGGATGCCCTTGACATCCGGGTGCATGCAGACGATGTCGTTGCTCTCGGCAAAGCCGTAGGAAAGCACGTGACGGCCCGTCGACTTGGCGAGCTCGACCAGATGCGGGTCCTCACCGCAGACGATGACGGTGCCGTCCTCGCCCACCAGGCTCATGAATTTGGCGAAAGTTGCCTCGATCTCCTCGATACCCGAGTAGTGATCGAGGTGGTCGGCCTCGACGTTGGTCACAATGACTACGTTGGGGTTCAGGAACAGGAAGGAGCTGTCGGACTCGTCGGCCTCGGCGACAAAGTAGTCGCCCGAGCCGTTCTTGCCGTTCGTGTCATAGCCCTCAACGATGCCACCGATCAGGAAGCTCGGATCCAGACCCATGCGGTCGAGCATGGTGGCACACATCGAAGACGTGGTGGTCTTGCCATGCGTGCCGGCAACAGCGACGGTGGTGTAGCCGTGGCCCAAAGCAGAGAGCATCTTGGCACGGGGCCACACGGGAATACCAAGCTCGCGAGCACGCACGAGTTCAGGGTTGGACTCCGGAATAGCGGTGGAGACAACAACCACGTCGGGCTTGACCTCGTCGATCGTGGCGGCCTCATGGCCCACATGCACCTTCACACCAGCGCGGGTAAGCTGGCGGATATAACGTGACGTCTTAAGGTCGGAGCCGGTAACGGCATAACCGCGCTCGTGCAGAACGAGGGCGATGCCGCTCATGCCGGCGCCGCCGATACCGATAAAGTGGGCGCTCTTAAACTCGGGCGCGGAGGTTGCAGTCTGGGAATCAGCCATGTGCTCGTGTACTCCTTGCGTAAACACTGCCTGTAACCCGTTAACTGTACCGCACCTACCGCATCAGCGCGAGGGCGACCGAAGATATCCCGTCTAACTAACGCAAACCCTCTACCGCATCCGCCAGAAGAGCGGCGGCTCTATCCTGAGCCAGACCACGCGCCGCCTGACGCATGGCGTCGCGCGCCGCCGCGTCATCGACCAGGTGCAGCAGCTCATCGGCAAAGGCAGAACCGTCGATATCGGCATCGGCGCAGAGCACGCCGGCCCCGGCGTCGACCAGATAACGAGCATTGGTGGTTTGGTGGTCGGCCGTCGCATGCGGATACGGCACGAGCACCGAGGGCACGGCGAGCGCAGCGATCTCGGCCACGCTCGATGCACCCGAACGCGAGAGCACCAAATCGGCAGCAGCCAGCATATCGCCCATGTTGTCGATGTAAGGCTGGACGCGGTAACGCTTCGCCTCCTCGGGCGTCAGCGCCAAAGCGCGCTCGGTCTCCTCAAAGCCGTCGGCACCCGTCGAATGCAACACATAGAGGTTCTTGCGCGAAAGCAGCTCGTTTTTGAGCGAAGTCACGCGCTCGTTGAGGTGCTGGGCGCCAAGTGAACCGCCAAAGACGAGCAGCAGCGTAGCGTCCTCGGGAACGCCAAGTGCCTTGCGGCCACGATCGCGATCGCCCTCGATCACCGAGCGACGTACGGGGTTGCCGGTCATGAGCACGTGGTCAGGGTCACCTTCGCGCTCAAAGACCGAACGCGCTGCCGGCACCGAGATGCACACGCGGGCGGCGTGGGAGTTCATCATCTTGTTGGCCAGGCCCGGAACAGAGTTCTGCTCATGCAGCAGATACGGAACGCCTGCGCCCTTGCACCACCCCAACAGCGGAACCTCGACATAGGCACCAAAACCGATGGCGGCATCGGGCTTGCCGACCTTTGAGAAATGATTGGCGAGCGCACGCTTGGCCTTATTGACACGCCACAGCGAGGTCAGCGCCGTCCAAGGACGGGAGCGGTCGAAGCCCGTGACCGTAATGGGCACAAAATCAAACCCAGCCTCGGGGACCAAACGACCCTCGAGCTTGCGCGACTGGCCCACGAACACAACGTGGTGGCCACGGTCACGCAGTTCTTCGGCCAAGGCGAGCGCGGGGTTGATGTGTCCTGCCGTGCCGCCGGCTGCAATAGCAACGGTCATTTTATCGGTCATGGTAGTCCCTTCGTACACGCGGTCCCTGGTCGTCGGTGCGCAGACGCGCCGACGGGTCCGAGTTCAAATCGATTCGATTATATCCGCCGCCCGCGTTGCGAGGGCTGGGGCGCTGCGGACGACCTTGCGGAGCCGTTCGCGAGCGTGGACGAGCTGCCGGCTCGGATGCAGAACCATCCAGAACGGTAAAGCCGCTACGCGAAGGTCGTTCACCGCGCACATGGGCCACGCCGGCGGTGCTCTCGTCCATAACGGCAAAGCTCTCACGGCGGCGGTCATACTCATCGCGGCGGGCGCTCTCGTACGAAACGCGCAGGATCAACCCGGCAAGCATAAGCGACACAATAATCGACGAACCGCCGTAGCTAATAAACGGCAACGGTTTGCCCGTCATGGGAAACACGTTGAGGATGCCCAGCGCGTTAATCAAAAACTGCACCGCGAGAATGACCGCGGAGCCAGACGCCATAAGCGCGCCCCGACGATCGGTCGCCTGCTCGGCAATGCGAAACGCCGAGTAGATCAGCATCGCAAACACCAAGAAGAACAGCACGGTTCCGACAAAGCCGACTTCCTCGCCAATGATGGCCAGGATGTAGTCATTGTGCGCCTCGGGCAGATACGAGTACTTCATGGTTGAGTTGCCGATGCCACGGCCGAACAGACCGCCCGAGGCAAAGGCCATGATGGCAAGCGTGGCCTGATAGCCGTCACCATACTCGTCAGCCCAAGGGTTCAAGGCAACCTGAATACGCACCATACGGTACGGCTCTGCGACAAGTGCAATCACGATCACGAGAATGCCGAAGATTAGCACGCCGATGATAAATCTCGGGTCGAGACCCGCAAACAACGCCATGCACATGAGGGTCAACAGGATGATCAGGACAGTACCGAAATCGGGCTGGATAAAGATCAGAAAGAGCGAAATACCCAGGTAGATGCCCATCTTGCGAAGGAATTCGTTTATGTTGCCACCGGGCGAAAAGAAGCGATCAAGCATGATGGCCGAATACGCAATGGCAAATGGCTTTAAAAACTCGGAAGGCTGGAACTGAATACCGGCGATGTTGAGCCAGCGCGTGGCGCCACGGCTGCCGCTGCCCACCAAGAACACCAGAAACAGTAGCCCTATCATGCCGATAAGGAAGATCCTAAGCACATCCTCCCCAAACCAGCTGTCCGGCAAAACGCGCACGATGGCAATCAGCGCCAGAACACCAACCACGGCAAACGCGGCCTGTCGACCCAGGAAAAACGTCGCCGAGCCATTCTCGTGCAGCGCCTCGACCGAAGACGCCGAGTACACCATCAGCAGACCAAAGCACACCAAAGTAAACAGGCAGGCCATAAATATCAGACGGGGGCGCATGATGCGGGCGGGAACGCCGGCAATATAGCGTTCGCTAAACGACTGCCCGCCGCGACCGGAACGCGGTGTGCTACGCCGCGAGGAAGCACGGTCCGAGTCGGGCCTCCTCATACCTTGTCGGGGGCTCTCCTCTCTCACCGGCAACCCCTATTCCATTTGCGATTTCGCCGCAGCGGCAAGCTGCGCCACATAGTCCTTAAACACGCGGCCGCGCTCCTCATAGCCCGAGAACTCATCGAACGAAGAGCAGGCAGGAGAAAGTAAGATCACGTCGCCACGGCTCGACAGCGAACGGGCGACGTCCACGGCATCGCGCAGGTCATCCGCCTGGGCAATATCCACATCGCCATCGACATCGGCCTCGTCCATAGCGGCGGTAAAGCGATCGCGCGCATCGCCAAAGCAGACGACCGAGCGTACGTTATCCATAACAACGCGCGCGAAGTCCGTGAGCGGCGTGCCCTTATCGTGGCCGCCGAGCAGCAAGATCACGTCGTCATCGGGAAATGCCGTCAGCGCCTTCTCGACCGCATCGGTGTTGGTCGCCTTGGAATCGTTGACATAGCGCACGCCGTCAATCTCGCCACACGGCTCCACGCGGTGCTCGAGCGGCTGGAACGAGGCCAGACCGCGGCAGACACCATTGACATCGGCACCGACTGCCAGGGCAGCCGTGGCAGCGCACAGGGCATTGATAACATTGTGATGGCCCGAGATCTTGAGTTCGGACGTGGCGACAAGCTGAGTCTCGACGCCCTTCAGGCGCACGACCATTTTGCCGTCGCGCACAAAGGCGGCGTCTGCACCCTCGGGCTCGTCAAAAGCGACCTTGCAGATGCGGCGACCCGGCGTATAGATGTACTCATCGTACTCGTGAATGCCGGCGTCTTCGACGTCGACAACCACCAGATCGTCATCGACCATATTGTCAAACAGCTTGATCTTGGCAAGCGCATAGTTCTTATGGCTCTTATGCCAGCCCAAGTGGTCGGGAGTGATGTTGAGCAGCACCGCCACACGAGGGTGGAGCTCGGTGGTCGTAGCAATCTGATAGCTCGAGAGCTCAGCCACAAACCACTCGTTGCGGGCTCGGCCGTCAATCTCGTTGACCGGCGGCTCGCCGATGTTGCCGACAGCTACGCTGGCCTCGCCGGCAGCCTTGAGCAGATAATCGGTCAGCGACGTGGTGGTCGTCTTGCCGTTGGTGCCCGTGATGGCAATCCAGTTATCGGGCGACAGGCGATAGGCAAACTCTGGCTCACCCATAATCTGGGCGGCATGTTCGCGCCCGGCCTTAAAGAAGCCCGAGAACTCCGAGATGCCCGGGCACGTCACGCATGCGTCATAGGCGCCCTCGACCTGTTCGGTCCCATAGACAAACGACGCACCAGCAGCCTCGAGCGCACGCGTGGCGTCATTGGGCTCAGAGGTGCCGCCGCCATACACGGTAACGGCGCTTACGCGCTCGGGATGTGCCAGCGCCCAGCGGGCGACATCGAGACCGGATTTGCCCTGACCCAAAACGAGCAGGCTAAAGACTTCAGCAAGAGGCATGAAAGACCACTATCCCAACTGGAAGAACAGAGCAAGGCCAACGGCACCAAATGCCGCAGCGATAATCCAAAAACGGATGACGACCTTGGTCTCGGCCCAACCCTTCTTTTCGAAATGATGATGGATGGGCGCCATAAGGAAGACGCGCTTGTGCGTAAAGTGGAAGTAGACAACCTGAATCATGACCGACAGGGTCTCAACGATAAACAGGCCGCCGATGATGAGGGAGACGACCTCGGTGTTAGTCATGATGGACGTACAGGCAAACGCGGCACCCAGAGCAAGCGAGCCGGTATCACCCATAAAGATGCTCGCCGGATAGCAGTTGAACCACAGAAAGCCCAAGCAGGCACCGGCACACGCGGTGCAGAAGATGGACAGGTTCACGTCTCCGTGCAGAAACGCCATGGCAGCCATGGCGAGCATGGCGATCATGGAGGTGCCGCCAGCAAGACCGTCAAGGCCATCGGTCAGGTTCACGGCATTAGAAAGACCGGCAATCATCAACCAGCAAAAGACAATATAGAGCCACGGGAACGAATAGCCGCAGATGGTGGTCGAAAGCACGCCAAGGTCGATCGTCAACCCACCGGGAAAACGAATCTCGGGGGCGACGCCGCACCAGTTGACGGCAAGTACCGTAAAGGTGACACAGATAATGGTTAGGCCGATCATCTTGGCATGGGGCGTCAGACCGAGCGAGCGCCCATGCGTAACGGAGGTCAGGTCGTCGATCAGGCCCAGCACGCCGGTCGCCAGCGTGGCGAGCAGCACGAGTACGAGCTCGGTGGTGAGCTTGCCCATCAGCAGGCAGGTCAGCGAGATCGCGACGAGGATGACAACGCCACCCATGGTGGGCGTTCCCTGCTTAACCAAATGACGCTTGGGGCCGTCGGCACGAACCTGTTGGCCGATACCCTCGACCTTGAGCAGCTTGATCCACCACGGCATGAGCAGCAGCGCAATGGCTGCGGCGATGCCAAGCCCCAAAAAAGCCTGATACGTTGGATACGAGGGATTGCCGAACATGGGCTAGCACACACCTTCCACAAAGCGGTCGAGCTCAACAAAGCGGGAACCCTTGACCAGTACAACATCATGTTTTTCAAGCGCGCCGCCCATGCGGTCGAGCACCTGCTGATAATCGGAGAACACCTGGATGCGGTCCTCGTCCATGCCCATCATGCGTGCGGCATCGGCCATAAGCTGGGCCAGCTCACCACCCACGCACGCCAGCATGTCGAGCTTCTTGGCGGCGGCATAAGCGCCCACGAGCTCATGCATGCGAGGAGCCTCATCGCCCATCTCGCCCATCTCGCCCAGGATCGCCATGCGAGACCCCGTGCACGAAAGCGAGCACAGCAGGTCGAGACCGGCTGCCATCGATTCGGCGCTGGCGTTATAGGAGTCATCGATGACGCGGGCACCGCTCTTGGCGCGCTTGATCTCCTGGCGGTGACCGGTGATCGTGAGGCCCCTAAAGGCAGCATCGATCTGCTCGGGCGTCACGCCCAGGCGATAGGCAACCGCGGCGGCCTTAACGGCATTAGGAACGGACTGCACGCCGGGGATGGCAAGCATGGTATCGATTGTCTCGCCCTGACCAAAATCGAGCGTAAAGACCGGACGGCCCTCGTCATCAACGCGAACGTCGCGGGCGCGGACCTCATCATCGTCCGAGACGCCGGCCAGCATCACGTCGATACCAGCAGGCTGGGCGAACGTATCGCGAATGAACGGCGTAAAGTCGTCCTCGCCGCCCAAAACCAGCAGCGGCAAGAAGTCGCCGGCGGCGCACATACCCTGGACAATCTCGGCCTTAGCGCGGGCGATGTTCTCGCGGCTACCCAAAATGCCGATATGAGAGGTACCAATCTTGCTCACGATGGCAAGGTTGGGATTGGCGGACTGGGACAGGCGCTCGATCTCGTGGAAATGGTTCATGCCCATCTCGAGCACCAGGACCTCGGTATCGGCCGGAGCGGAAAGCACCGTGAGCGGCATGCCGATCAGGTTATTGAAATTGCCCTTGGTGGCCCAGACACGATAGCGCTTGGCGAGCACGGCGGCGAGCACGTCCTTGGTCGTCGTCTTGCCGATAGAACCGGTAATACCAACGACCAGGCAGCCAAGCTCCAGACGGTACGTGTGCGCCAAACGCAGCAGAAACTCCTCGGGATCATCGGTCAGCAAGATGGCACAGCCCTTGTCCTGCGCCAGCGAGACCAGCTCGGCCTCGGGCTCACGCGTCATCACGACGGCGCCGGCGCCCGACTGGACGGCACGGGAAGCAAAATCATTGCCGTCGACGTTTTCACCGGGAAAGGCGACGAAAATCGTCCCTTCCTCGACCTGGCGCGAGTCGATAACGCACCCGCGGCATACCCGATCGGCTTCTCCCGTCACGGTTCGGGCCCCTGTTGCGGCCGCGAGGTTGTTGACGGCGATCTCTATCATTGCAGCTCCCCTGTAAACCTAATAATGCTATCGGCGTATTGTATCCCAGCGCCGCGCATGCGTGGTGCAGGGCATGTGAACACCCCTCATATGGGACAACAAACCACGCCCCAAAGATTGTAACCCCCTACTTCGTGTGCGGGATACCCAGCACGTCGAGCGCGTTGGCCATAATGGACTGGAACGGCACCGCAGCGGCATCTGAGCCGCTCGGCGTTCCGTCGAGCGTGATATAGCACAGCACCTTGGGCGATTGTGCCGGCGCAAAGCCCATAAAGGACGACATGTAGTTCTCCTTGAGGTAGCCGCCGTTCTCGTCGGCTCGTTCGGCCGTACCGGTCTTACCCGCCACGTCACAGCCGTCAACCGCGCCGCCAACGCCCGTTCCCTCGGACACGACCGTCTGCATGCACGATGTCACCTGGGATGCGGCGTCCTCAGAAATCGCGCGCTCGCCTTCGCCCCAGTCCTTCTCGTCGCCTTTGCTGGACTTATAGAAGTGCGGGGTCATCATCACGCCGCCGTTGGCGATGCCGCCCACGGCACGTGCGATCTCAATCGGCGAGACGGACAGCGCCTGTCCAAAGCTCATCGATCCCAGCGTGGCGCCGTCATACTGGTCACGCTCCTTGACGATGCCCAGGCTCTCGCCCGGAAAATCGACACCGGAGCTGTGACCTATGCCCCACTTGTCCACATAGGCGGCAAAGTCGTCCGCACCGATCTTGCGCCCCACCAGGACAAAGCCCACGTTGGACGAACGGCGCATCATCTCGCGCACATCCATGGTCATGGCATAGTCGCGCTTGTCGGCATCGGTGACGGTATCGTCACCCACCTTGATGCTCGCCGGCACCTCAAACGACGTACTCGATCGCACGACGCCCAAGTCGAAGCCGGCGCCCGCCACGAGCGTCTTAAAGACCGAGCCGGGCTCGTAGGCGTCGGTGACCAGGCGCAAGTTCATATCCTCGGTCTTGGCGTTTTCCAGATCGGTCTGGTCGTAAGTCGGATACGAGCAGGCTGCCAAGATCTCGCCTGTCGTAGGATCGGTGACCAGCGCCGAGCCGTTCTTGGCCTTAGTCTTCTCAACTGCCTCTGCCAGGGCATCCTCGGCCGCACGCTGGATATTGACGTCGAGCGTCGTCACGATATCAACGCCGTCGACCGCAGCCACCTTTTTATAGGCACCGCCCGCGATATAGCTGCCGTCCCTCGCGCGCTCGCGCACAAGAGAACCGTTCGTACCGGTCAGAAGCTTGTTGTATTGCTTCTCGAGACCCGTCAAGCCGTCGTTGTCTACATTCACTACACCCAGCACCTGCGATGCCAGATTGCCGTATGGATATACGCGCTTCATGGCCTGCTCAAAAAGCACGCCGGGCAGGTTCTTCTTCTCCAGCGCCGCAGCATCGTCTTCGTCCACCTGGCGCTTGATATACACCCAGGTGCCATCGGACTCGACGAGCTTGCGGCAGGTCTTTTTATCGATCCCAGTTGCCTTGACCAGCGCCGACACCGTCTTGTCAACATCCTCGACAAGCTGCGGGTTCACGGCGATGTTGCGACATTCGACCGACGACGCTAGCACGTTACCGTTGCGGTCGTAGATGGTGCCGCGTTTGGCATAGAGGGTCTGCGCAAGCAGGCGGCGCGCATCGGCACGCTCGCGCAGTTTATCGGCTTCGACAATTTGATAGTCGGCAAGGCGAAAGACGCCCAAGCCCAAGCCAAACCCAATGAATCCCATGACGGCTTTGCGGCGAGGCAGAGGCGCGCCTGTGAGCCATTCGGTCGACGAACTCTTGCGCGACCTGTTGTTATGCACTTGAGGGCCGCCCGAGCCGCGAAGTCGCGACGCCGGGTCGTTGCCACGGGACTGCCCGGCGTTGTAAGATTGCCGACCCGTTCCTTGATAACCAGAACGTCCCCGCGACGAGGGACGTCCAGAACCGCGGCCCCCATCGGAACCGCGGCGATAGTCATTTGTCATACTCAGCTACCGTCTTGCTACTGAGCGGTCGCGGTCGCGTTGGCGCCCGCGGCTGCATCCTGCGAAAAGTCAAGTGTAACGCTCTCGCTGGGCTCCACCATGCCATAAGCGCCCGCAAGGTCGCGAATGCGCGTGTCGGCGCCATAGACCGAATGCATGACCTCCAGGTCGGAGCTCTCATCGGTCGCCTTTTCGAGCGTATTGGTAAGCTCGGCGTTGCTGTTGAGCACCTGGGCCGTAACACCGGCGAGCGCCACGCGGGCGACGCCGATCGTCATGAAGATAGCCGCAATGATGCAAAACGTTTTAAGAACGCTCATGAAAACCGGGCTTACCGCCTGGTTTGCCTGACGGCCCGCGCCCGTGTAGACATCAAAGCGCGGCGTGCGCTGCTCACGGGGAGCAACGGGGGCCTGCGGCGTCTCACGATAGGCGGGCATGGCGTTCATATCATAGGCGAGTGCTGCGCTTGAAGTGTTGTAGCCCATGATATGCCGCCTCCCATCCCGAGTACGTTGGTAGTGTGTTTAAGCTTCGTTTATGGTGCGAGCGGGAGGTCCAATATCACGCGGTCGCGCCTACAGACGCTGCGCCACGCGGATTTTGGCTGATCTCGCCCGAGGGTTGCGCTCAACCTCATCAGGCTGTGCAACCAAGGGTTTGCGGGTGATGACCTTGAGTATCGGCACGTTGCCGCACACGCACACCGGAATCTCCGGCGGACACGTGCACCCCTGGCTCATCTCCTTAAAGTGGTTCTTTACGATACGGTCCTCGAGCGAGTGATATGAGATGACGCAGATACGTCCGCCCGGGTTGAGCCACCTGGTGGCGGCATCAAGCCCTCGTTCGAGCACATCGAGCTCGTGATTGACCTCGATGCGAATGGCCTGGAAACTTTTCTTGGCCGGGTGTCCGCCATGCCGACGAGCGGCAGCCGGGATACCCGCCTTGATGATCTCGACAAATTGGCCGGTGGTTTCGATCGGTTCTTGCTCGCGGCGGCGCACGATCTCGCGCGCGATCTGCGAGGCGAACTTCTCTTCGCCGTAGACGCGTAGAATCCGAGCGAGGTCGTGTTCGTTATAGGTGTTGATGACCTCAGCTGCGTTTAAGGTGTTATTACCCGGATCCATCCGCATGTCCAATGGGGCGTCCTCGTTATACGAAAAGCCCCTTCCAGGGATATCGAGTTGCGGTGACGAAACGCCCAAATCGAACAGGAAGCCATCGACCCCGGGCACCTCGGCCGAGCAAAGCAGCTCGTCCAAGTCGCCGAAGTTGCCCTTCAGCAGCTGGTGCGGAACGCCGGGAACCTCGCGGTCCAGACGGGCGCCAGCGGCCTCGAGGGCCATGTCGTCCTGATCGACGCCGAGCAAAAGACCCGTCTCCCCCACCTGCGCAGCCATCTTTACCGAATGGCCGGCACCGCCAAGGGTGCAATCGCAGACAACGGAGCCGCTCTTTAGCCGCAGCGACTCAAGCACTTCGCCGAGCATGACAGGTTCATGCCGATATTCTTGTGTCAAGATCCCACGCTCCATCCGTTACCCGTGCCTTGCCCTTACGAGAAGAAGAGGTCCAGCAGGGCCTCATCGTCATCGTCCTCATCGGCCGCGGCGCGATCCCAAACCTCAAGGTGGTCGTAGTTGCCCACAACCGTGACCTCGCGGTCGAGGTTCGCCTGCTTGCGGAGAGACTCGGAAAGACCGATACGACCGGCGCTGTCCACGTCCATCGACGTGGTGCGCTTGTTGATCGCCCTCATGAGCTTCTGGTCGTTAATGTCACGCGGGTTAAAACCCTCGTGGCCCTCACGACCCGCGAAGAGTCCTTCGACCCACTTATCGAAGGCCTCGGCAGAGAACACGTACAGAGCATCGACATCCAGGGCTTTAAACACGCGAACGTGCTCTCCAAGCTCCTCGCGAAGGGGTGCAGGCAGGGACAGACGACCTTTTGCATCGAGATTGCGCTCGTATGCACCAGTCATTCCCATGTGCGCCCTCCCCTCGGTTACTCAGATGGCACGTACGCGGGGAACC
>CABRZS010000016.1:0-48209 GCA_902475525.1 uncultured Collinsella sp. | reverse complement strand
CCCGCCATGCGCGAAAGGCGCTCAATAAGGCAGAGCGTCTGCCCGCCACGGTCGCCGCGCATGAGCGAATGGACCTCGTCGATGACCACATAGCGCAGGTCGCAAAACATGCGCGGGATCGCCATGTGCTTATGGATCAGGAGCGCCTCGAGCGACTCGGGCGTAATCTGCAAGATGCCGCTCGGTTTTTTGATGAGCTTAGCCTTGTGCGATTGCGAGACGTCGCCATGCCAGTGCCAGACAGGGATATCGGCCTCTTCGCAGAGGTCGTTGAGGCGAACGAACTGGTCGTTGATGAGTGCTTTGAGGGGACCAATGTAGAGGGCGCCCACGCTCGCGGGCGGGTTCTCCCAAAACTCGGTCAGGATGGGAAAGAAGGCCGCCTCGGTTTTGCCGGAAGCCGTGGATGCCGTCAGGAGTACGTTGTCCTGCGTGTTAAAGATGGCGTCTGCCGCCGCAACCTGGATAGAGCGCAGACTCTCCCAATCGTGGGAGTAGATGAAGTCTTGGATAAACGGGGCATATCGGTCAAAGGCGTTCATGGGACCTCCTCTCAACAACGGGCTGATCAACACAACGGGCAACGGCTCGATATCTTGCAACATCGGCGTTTGCCCAGATAAAACCTACCAAAATAAACCTGTCCATTTTTGGCAGGTTAGATGGTGAACTCGGTGAAATTGCGGTCGCCGCCTGCGGTATCGGTGTCGCCTGTTGCGGTTGCCGGCGCCATCGCGTCGCCGCCGACGCTTTGCAGTAACTCGGCCACGTTGGCGTCGGGGTTCTGACACAGGATGTCGAGCAGCTCGATAAAGTCGCGGATGACCTCGCGGGGCGTCAGATGCGTGTCGGCTCCCACACGACCGAACTCGATCTTGAGGAAGTCAACCAAGTCGTTCTCGGTAAGCGTGGGCGTCCAGCCAAAGTAGCCGGCGTGAATTTGCATGAGCTTTTCGATGAGCACCAGCAGCTCCTCGTAGGTGAGCGGCTGCAGACGGATGATGGGCGCGAGCATGTCTTTGAGATCATCGCGCGCAAAACGACCCTGAGCGAGTCGGCTGCGCAGGGCCTCGTAGGAGAACACGCCGCGGCGACGGTCTTCGATGGAGGTTGGCGTGCCGCCCATGATCACGCCCAGGTACTGCGCTTTGCCCTGGAGCGTGTCGTTGTACATCGTTAGGATTTTCTCGTAGTTGTACTGTCGCGTGATCGCGTTGGGAATCTTGTACAGATTCACGAGCTCGTCGATGAGCACCAGCATGCCCTTGTAGCCGCTGCAGACCAAAAAGCGCGCAATGAGCTTAACGTAGTCGTACCAGTCGTCGTCGCTGATGATGGTCGAGGAGCCCAGCTCGGCGCGTGCCTCGCTCTTGGTGCGGTACTCGCCGCGAATCCATTTGGTCACGCGACTCATAGCTTCTTCGTCATCCTCCGAGACGGCCGTGCGATAACGGCGGAGCATGCGGGCAAAGTCAAAGCCGTGGACCATCTCCTCGAGCGGGGCCAGTTGGGCATTGACGGCAGACTCGTCGGCCTCGGCACACGAGGCGACCCAGCGGTCCAGGATAAGGTTGAGCGCGCCGCCCTCGGGGCGCGTCTTGGTCGATATGTTGCGGATGAGCTCGCGATAGGTGGCGAGGCCCTGGCCCTGGCCGCCCTGTAGGCGGCGCTCGGGGGAAAGGTCGGCATCGGCGACCACGAAGCCCTCGCCCATGGCATGCGTTCGGATGGTCTGGAGCAAAAAGCTCTTGCCGGCGCCGTAGCGACCGACTAGGAAACGGAAGCTTGCGCCGCCGTCGGCGATGAGACTCAGGTCGGTGAGCAGGGCGCGGATCTCGACCTCGCGTCCTACGGTGATGTAGGGAAGGCCAATGCGCGGGACAACGCCGCCCTTGAGCGAGTTGAGAATGACGGCGGCGACGCGCTTGGGCACACGGGGTGCTGCGGATGCGGTATCACTCATGGTCTAAGTATCCTCTCACGTCTGCTTCGTAGTCCTCGATAATTTGCGGTCCTGCTGATCCAAATTCAATAACGGTGTCGCCCACCAGGTCAAAGAGCGCTTCGTTGATGCTATCGACGAGCATGTCCTCACTCTTGCCCGACTGTTCCACCGCCGATGCCGTCTGTGCTGCGTTTTGCTCGAGTAGTGCTCGAAGATAGGCGTCTGCGGCGGGATCGAGTGCGGACGCGGTGTCGGCGGGCGCGGGCGTTGGCGCGAGGAGCGGGGCTACGACGCCAAACTGCTCGGTGGAGATGGTCGGCTCGCTAGCCTCGTCCTGCTGCATGGTCGTCGCGACTGGTTCGGCGATCGTGTCGGCCACGGGCTCGGCTTCCGGTCGTTCGGCAACTGCCACCTCGGCATCCGCAAGCGGGCCGTCCTCGCGTTCCTCGTCAATCAAAAGCGCCTCGCGCGTTTGTGCGGCGGCGCTCCGAATATGCCCCAGCTGACTCAGATCGATATCGATCTTGACGGGCTGGTGTGCGGCGTCCCACGAAAGCCATGCCACAATCTCGTCATCGATAATCTTGGCCAGATATTTGGGGACCTTTTCTTCCTTAAGGGGATGGGCAGGGTCCAGCGCCAGGCGCAGGCGTTGGTCGCAGGCGCGCATCATTTCACCGAGCTTGCTGCTCTTTTGCCTACTACCGTGGATACGCATGCATTCCCAAAAGCCGTTTTGGCAACGGTAGATATGGATGGGGTCCAGACGGTATTCGCAGTCCTCGTGGCGCTCGGGCGCAAAGAATACGGCCGAGGCAAACATGGTGTAGGGCATGGCCGTCTCCTCCCCAAATAAACTTGCCACGATGCCGGTCTTTCGGTGCGTGTCATAGTAGCGCACCATGCGGACATACACGGCGCACGCCACGTGGCGCAGATCGCGGTGGTGGCTGCGGTCGAGCCGCGAGCTACTTAGGTTGTACGTGGAGAGGGCGTTGATGGCGGCCATGAGTCGCTCCTCGCGCACCTCATCGGGCGGAAGGGGGAGCGTGGGCTCGGAGGTTTTGCGACGCTTAGGGGTCTGGCTGGACGGTGCCGGTACAAGGTCTCGTGCCGCGCGCCGCAGTTCGATAAGGGCGTTATCGAACATGACGGTTTTAGAGTCGCGAAGCAGCTTGGGGTCGAGCCCGTGGAACACGGCGTAATCTTGCAGCCACACGCGCGCAAACCGGTCGATGCCGGGCTCGAAGGCGCGATAGACATCCCAAAAAGCCTTGATCTTGTTAAAACCATCGAGTGGATTATCTACGCCAATGCCGCAGATCAGCTCATAGAGATACAGAAAGGCAAAGGACGTAGACGTTTCCTCGACGGTTCCGCGGCGCACTTGGGCACGCCAGGTAAAGTAGCCGCGCAGTTGCCGGTCGCTCATGGCGTTGTAGGTGGGAAAGTACGACTTAAAGGTGCCGTTGTAGGGACAGTCGTCCTCAAAGTCGGCCATCAGCAGGCCCTGGCGGTAAAAAAGCTCGGCTTCCGAAAGCCAGCGGCCCGCACCGCCCTTGGGGTCATCCTGCCAGCGCGATATCTCGCGCATTTTACGGTACTGGTCGGGGAGGAAATTCTGCATCTGTCGGCCGGTTTTGAGAATCGGCTCGTCTGCGTAGGTTTCGTTTGAGAAGCGGGCGGACTGATGGGTCCGGGCCTCGGCCATGATGCGCTCGATGAGCATCTTGATGTCCTGGTCGGCCACCGCTCCTCCTCTCGAACACAGCTACGGTGACCTCATATCATAGCACAGCATCAAACAGATGTTCGAGATACCGCTGCGTTGATAGATTTAGAACAGGAGGGCGTAGATGACGGCGATGACGACGGAGGGAAGCATATTGGCCGTGCGGAAGGTCTGAGGACGGATGAGGTTGACGCCGACGCAGAAGATGAGCATGGAGCCTACGAGCGAAAGGCTGTTGAGGGCAGCTGTGGTCATGATGGGGGAGAGCGCGCCGGCAAACAACGTGATCGTCCCCTGGAACACGGCGACGGGCAGGGCGGAGAAGATGCAGCCGCGGCCAAGCGAGGCCGTCATGGTGCAGACGATGATGCAGTCCAGTGCGCCCTTGAGGGCAAGCGTTGACCAGTCGCCGAGCAGGCCGTCCTGGATCGATCCCACAATGGCCATGGCGCCGATGCACACGGTGAGTGAAGTCGAGACAAAAGCGTTGGTGAACTCGTTATCGCCCTCACTGCCAGTCTTGCGCTTGAGCCATTCGCCAAGGTTCTCGATGGCGGCCTCCAGGTTGATGGCCTCGCCGATGAGCGAACCGAGCGCAAATGAGACGATGAGCATGGTGGTACCGGTGGTCGCTAGCGCCTTTCCATCGATGATGAGCATCTTTTGCATGGTGCCGCCCAGGCCGATAAACAGGACGCACAGCCCCGATGCTTTCATGAGCGTGTCTTGGATGCGCGGTGTAATGAAGCGGCCGCCCGCTAATCCCAAAAGACCGCCCGCAACTAAAAGCGCAACGTTGATGATTGTTCCCAAGCCCGGCATGAGCCCTCCTGTATTGATGCCAACGTGGCAATCGTAGCAGAACGAAATGCGAGGCACATCGCGACTCATCTAATACGTTATATAAGTGGTATTAGGAATGATGCGCAGCATTTAAGCCTCAGGTGGTTGTCGGGACATAGGGGTAGTAGTCAAAGCGCAGTGTCATAAGCCGCTGCGGGGATTCAATAGCCGCGGCGATGATATCGGCATCGCGGGCACGATCAAACCCTTCGAGTTCGATCTGATACGAGACGTCTTGCATAATGTCCAGACGTCGCCAGGCTAGAAGTGTGTCGCCATCGAATTCCAAGGTCTTGCCTCCGTCTGGGGCAACGGCGTATAGACGCAGTTTAGCGGTGGTTGCAGGGTCGACAACCGTGACCTTTTTAATTTCGTTTCGAGTATTCTTGGCGCCCAACAAGGTGAGCAGTGTTGGGGCCACGACCTCGCCCGATGGCAAAAAGACGACTTCGATGGATTCGGGAAATGCGATGATGGCCGACTTGCGGACGGGCTGATTGGCGGCGGCAACTTCGATGTTTGCAGCATCGATGACCTCTGTGTGGTCGAGGGCGGCAAGCACGCAGCAGTTACCTTCATCGATCTCCTGAGGATCAGCAAGCCCCAGACTGTCCGCGAGCTCGGGATCGTTTGGACCGGTAGCGGGCTCATTCGGTGCTTCGAAAGAAGCTGGGACGCTGTTTGTCGGCGACGGCGTGTCGCCCGCACCTGCTTCTTTGTCCGTGCTCTCTTCTTGTATGGTTGCGTTGATGGGTTCGTCGTTTGAGGGGAGCGTCTTGGCGTCAAGCGCGGAGGGGACAATCCCGACGGCTCCGGATCCGTTCCACTCCATCTCGAGAAGCGCCGGGTCGGCAAGAATGCGTTGCCTGCCTAGCGTGTGGGTATCGATCGCAATAGGGCCTGCCTCCGTCCCGCGCGTAAGGCTGAGCGATCCGGCTGGCTTCTCGAAATGAATGTCTGTGTCTTCGGTGCTGGCGGCGTAGAACAGCAGGGATGCTTCTCCCGCCGCGATGGCATCGGTGCCCGCCTTGGTCAGCCGCAGCGATGCCGTGAATGAGAGGGTGGGCTGCACATCGTCTGCATTCGCGGCGGCGCAGCCCAGACATATACCGCCTCCTTTCTCGAAAAACGCACCGTCGAAGGCGACCTTCGCTCCGTTCGCCGAGTCATCGACCGAAGCGATATCGATGCGCAACCCCAAATCGCACGGATCGCCATCTGCATCGAGCACAATCGAGCGCCACGTGCAGACGGCGCACCCCGCCTGGGAGCCGTTTGCCTTGTTCGAACGATTGATATCCACGACTATCGAGCCGTCCGTATTACGACGAAGGCATCCCGAGGTTGAGATTGCGGCCTGTGCGAACGAAAAACGCTTGCACGCAATGGCGCTCGACGGATTTGGTGCGGAGCTTAGGGCTGCTGGTAAGGAGTCTGCCATGACGGGAGTCGCCCAAGCGGCGACAGGCGTTCCGGTTGCGAGCGCGCCGCAGAGTGCGACGACGGGCAAAAGGTTCTTCGATGCCATGGGGTCTCCTTAGCTAATTTAGTGCGGCCTGTCCGTGTTTCGTTTCTGGCTGCGTTTGATGTGCAGACCGAGGCCGGCGGTTCCCGCGCCTGCTGTCGTGGCGCCTGCTGCCAAGAGCCATCGTCTGTCGTCTGTCTGTGCCAACGGTTCCTTGCAGTTGCCGCGGTCGAGCTCCGAGAGGTCGACCGTCACCTGCGTGGCGGCCTGCGCCTGTTCTTGCTGGGCAAAGGCCATGGCTGGCCCAAACGCTAGGATACTGACGGCGGTGGCCAGGGCGACGGCCTTATGCCGTGTGCGCACCGGGCTCGACCGTCCAGGTGATCGTTGCAACTTGATCGCCTTCGCCGGTTACGCGGAAGATGTCGCGCGTGACGCGGGCGACGTTTCCGCTTGTCTTGAGCTTAATTTTGTCCGTGCCGCCGGCAATGCCCTGGTAGCCCATGTCGAAGGCTGCATTCTTGGAAAGATCGAGGCCCGTCTCCTGCATTGCGGCGCTGGCGTTCTGGAGTGCGCCGTCGGGGCCGACCTTAAAGTCGATGGAATTCTGCGCGGTTCCGGCCTTGGCGTCGGCGGCAATGGTCCAGGTGTTCATGGCGTCGATCTTCATGTTGGTGACATGGATGCCGTAGGCCGAATGATTGTCGATGGTGGTCGCGTCTTCTGAGGGGCCCTGAAGCGTGCCGTCGGCCTTGGCGACGAAGGGAATAACCGTCGGAACTTTGAACTCTACGTTGTCGATCTCGGTCCTGACCATTACTTTCGTGGTTCCAACGCGCCCGGCTGCCAGAGCTGGCGTCGGGGCGGCGCCCATTGCGAGCGCGAGCGCGAGCCCTGCGCCCACGACGAGCGCTCTGGCTCCGTTCATGTTCCTGGTGATGTCCATGGTCGTTCCTTTCTATTCGCCGCGGGCCGTCCCCGCGATGATTGGACGAATGCTGGTGAATTGCGTGCGGTGCCGCGTCGGCCGAAAAAGCTAGTTCTCGGCTTGCTCAACCCGTACCTTGACACGTGTCGGATTGCCGTGGCTGTCGAGGGTCTTGGCATCGAGTGCCTGGATCTCGATGTATGCCTCGCCTTCTTTGATGTCGCCGGCGGGGCACGTCTCGATTGTCTTGCCGGTCTCGACCACACCGGATTCGTACATGGTCTCGTCGTTTTGGATGACGCGGAATCGCTGGGGAAATTTATTGTCTTGGACGTTTTGCACGTTGACGCGCAGCTTGCCGTCCTCCTGTAGCTGAGCGACCGGCGCGACCGAAATCGTCATCATGTTGTCGCGGACGATGGCATCGAGCTCATCTTGGATTTCTTGTCGCGATTTGCCCTCTGCCGTCGTGACTGAGGCGCCCGCTTCGGGCACGGGCTGCGACTGCCAGGCGTATAGCCCTACGGCGATGAGGGCGCAGACGATAGCCAGGCAGACAACGACGAGTTTCTTGCGACGCCCCAGTCCTGCGAGGCGGGGCGGCTTCTTCGCACTCATGCGGCGTCCTTGGTGGTGTAGACACGTGCGAACGTGGACGGGTCCGCTCCAAAGAGCATGTGAAGCATCAGGCGGCGCGAGTAGATGAGCTCGTCAAAGTCGTGAGGGAGCTCGATGTCGTGGATACGCGCGATGTGGTGGGCGAGCGCCGAGAACGACTCGGGGTCGCAGATAACATCGGTGGTGACGTGGTAGACCGCCGTATCGGGGAACGCCTCTTCGTCGAAAGGCAGGAGATAGGGATCGTCGTCGACCTCGATGGCGACGCCGTACTGGGGCCAGTAATATGCCATGGGAACCTCCCTGCTTCTGGGGCCAAAACTTCTATCGGTTTTGGCTGTCGACGCCGACCGTATCAGCCGCTACTTGACCAATTTCTGACCAAATGCTTGACGGATTGACATCTCCGCAGGTAAAAGGTGGAAAAAATTACTTCAACTTTTTTCGAGCGACAATCGAGCGGTCGGCGACGGCGGGGCGATATGTGTCAAAAGCATCGTCTGCCGAGGAAATCCAGCCGCTCGCCGAATTGCACGAACGTAAAAATCGCCAATTATGGAGACGGTCTCGAACACGTCGACGAAACGATGCGGTAACATCTCCCTGCAAACACTGTAGTTAGCTAAAGGGGGAGTTCGCGTGTCTGCAACCATCAAACCCTTCACCGACGAGTTCGAAGAGTATGGCCGCGATGAATCTCGCGCATCGGGCGAAGCATCGAGCATCTCGTTTCCGACAACGGAAAACGAGGTCCGTGCCATTTTGGAAAAGCTCCATGCCGAGCGTGTCCCGGTAACGGTTCAGGGCGCCCGAACCGGCCTTGCCGCCGGTGCCGTGCCCCACGGCGGGCATATCCTCAATACTTCCCGTATGAATCGCTACTTGGGCCTTCGCCGCGATGAACAAGGCCAATTTTTGCTGCGCGTGGAGCCGGGCGTTGTGCTCTCGGAGCTGCGCAAGCAGCTGAGCAAGAAGATGCTGCCGACCGCTGGTTGGGACCAGGCATCGCTTAAGGCCTACGATGAGTTTCAAGAGGCCCCCGAGCAGTTCTTTCCCACCGATCCCACCGAGGCGTCTGCCTGTCTGGGCGGCATGGCGGCATGTAACGCCTCCGGTGCCCGCAGCTACGCCTACGGCCCCATGCGCCCACATATCACGGGACTCCACGTCGCGCTGGCTGATGGCGATTTGCTTGAGCTCCAGCGCGGCGAGGCTTTTGCCCAGGGCCGCCACCTGTCGCTCGTGACGGCAGAGGGTCATACATTCGAGCTTGATCTTCCTGACTACACCATGCCCAAGACCAAAAATGCCTCGGGGTATTTTGTTGCGGACGATATGGACGCCATCGATCTGTTTATCGGCGCGTGTGGCACAATCGGCGTCATAACCGAGCTCGAGATTGCCCTGCAGGCGGCGCCTGCGGTCGTTTGGGGCGTGAGCTGTTTCTTTGACAGCGAAGACAAGGCCGTGTCCTTCACCGATTCTGTGCGTCCCGTCCTGTCCCACGCGGCTGCCATCGAATATTTCGATGCGGGCGCCCTGGATATCCTGCGTCGTCAGCGTGAGCAGTCGACCGCGTTCGCCTCGCTGCCGGCGCTCGACAAAGAGGCCAAGGTCTGTGTCTACGTGGAGCTCGACTGCGACGACGAAGTTCAGGCGACTGAGGAGCTGTATCACTTGGGGTGGGTACTAGAGCTTGCGGGCGGCAGCGACGATGCGACATGGGTCGCGCGCACCGAGGTCGATCGCGAGTGCCAGCGGTTCTTCCGCCACGCGGTCCCCGAGAGTGTCAATATGCTCATTGACGAGCGTCGCCGCATCGACCCCACCATTACCAAGCTGGGATCGGATATGTCGGTGCCCAATGCACGCCTTGCCGATGTCATGGCCCTCTATCGCCGCACGCTGGCCGAAAGCGGGCTTGAGTCTGCTGCCTGGGGACACATCGGGAACAACCATCTGCATGTGAACATCCTGCCGCGCGATGCGCAAGACTACCGTCGTGGTGGAGAACTCTTTGCCCAGTGGGCTTCCGAGGTCACGGCCATGGGCGGTGCCGTTTCTGCCGAGCACGGCGTCGGCAAGATCAAGGCGGGCTTCTTGGAGACGATGTACGGCCACGAGGCCATGGTCGAGTCGGCGCGGCTCAAGCTCCAGCTCGATCCCGACGGGCAGCTGGGTCGCGGCAACCTGTTTGCGGAGAAGCTCTTGGATGAGCTCGTCCAGAAAGGGGGCGCGTGAAGATGAGTGATTTCCATATGGTGGTGTGCGTCAAGGCGGTGCCCGGAAGCACCGAGGTCAAGATGGACCCCAAGACCAATACTATCGTGCGTGATGGCAAGCAGGCGGTCATTAATCCCTTCGATGCAAGTGCCCTCGAATGTGCGCTAGCGCTGAAGGACGACTTTATCGGCTTTGGCATGGACGTGCGCGTAACGGTGGTGTCGATGGGCATCCCCGCGACCGAGTCGCTGCTGCGCGACTGCATCGCCCGCGGTGCCGACGACGCGCTGCTGCTGACCGACCGAGCCTTTGCGGGCGCCGATACCCTAGCCACCACCTATGCCCTCAAATGCGGCATCGAGGCACTCGATGGGGACTTTGACCTGCTCATCTGCGGCAAGATGGCAGTGGACGGCGATACGGCCCAGATCGGCCCCGAGCTGGCCGGCGCCTTTGGGGTCCCCTGCGTGACCGACGTGAGCTGTGTGCAGAGCGCGGGATTTACGACGTGTGGCTCGCTTGCGCTCGTCCACGGCTGCGATGCCGGCGAGGAGACGGTGTACCTGGAGATGCCGTGTGCGATGACGACCGCCAAGGAGATTGGCCAGCTGCGCATGCCGAGTATTGCCGGTATTCGCGCGGCCGAGGATGCAGACGTGCGTGTGGCCAGCGCTGCCGACGTAAACGCCGATCCCTCGCGTTGCGGCTTTGCCGGATCACCGACGCAGGTCGTGCGCTCGTTTGTGCCCGACCGTGACCAAACGTGCGAGGCCGTTGAGGGAACGGCGTCCGAGCAGGCGGTAAAACTTGCCAAGATTATCGAGGGGATGGCATAGATGAGCGGGCTGATTATCGATAGCGAAGCCTGTATCGGCTGCGGTCGCTGCGTTCGCACCTGCGCCTCGGGCGGCATTGTGGTGGAGGGTGAGCGCCCCAATCGCTGTGCCCGCGTAACCGACGGCTGTATCCTGTGCGGTGGGTGCGTCGACGCCTGCCCCGTCAACGCCATCTCGATTGAGCGCGACGAGGCCGCCGGCGCGGCAGACCTTGACGCATATCGAGACATCTGGATCTTCGTGCAGACTGACGAGCACGATGCCGTTGCATCCGTGGCCTTCGAGCTCATGGGCAAGGGGCGCGAGCTTGCCGATGCCCGCGGCTGCCGTCTGGTGGCACTGGTCGGCATGAGCCCCGAGGGCTCACTCGGGGACCTGGAGCATCTGATTTGCGCCGGTGCGGACGAAGTTCTGGTCTGTCGTGACGAGCGCCTGCGTCAGAACGACGCGGAGGTCTACGCTCGCTTGATCTGCGATTTGGTAGCCGAGCGCAAGCCCGAGGCCATTCTGTACGGCGCGACCGCCTTTGGTCGCGAGCTGGCGCCCGGTGTGGCCGTGCGCTTGCAGACGGGCCTTACGGCCGATTGCACGGTGCTTTCGATGGATACGGAGACGGGTCTGCTGCAGCAGACGCGCCCGGCGTTTGGCGGCAACCTGATGGCCACCATTATCTGCCCCAACCACCGTCCTCAGATGGCAACGGTGCGCCCCGGCATCTTTAAGGCGCCCGAGTTTGACTATAGCCGCTCCGGCACGATTGTCCAGGTAGTGCTAGCGGATGACGTTAAGGCCCGTGTCGAGATCTCGATTCCCGCCGAAGAGTGGGGACAGCAGGCCTCAATTGCCGATGCCGAGCGTCTGGTCGTGGTGGGCCGCGGCATCGGCTCCAAGAAAAACCTACCGCTGATGCGAAAGCTTGCCGAGGCTCTGGGTGCCGAGCTTGGCTGCACGCGCCCCGTGGTGGAGGCCGGCTGGCTGGAGTATCGCCACCAAATTGGCCAGACGGGTGTATCGGTCTCGCCCAAGCTCCTCGTGAGCATCGGTGTCTCGGGCGCTATCCAGCATCTCGCCGGCATCGGTGGGGCGGAGTGCATTGTCGCCATCAATGAGGACCCGGATGCCCCCATCTTTGGTGCCGCCCAGTACAAGGTCGTCGGCGATGCCGTTGAGATCGTTGAGGAGCTGCTGGCTCAGCTTGAGCGCTAAGCGCGCGTCAGCCAGTCGCGCATCTCGTCCTTTAGGCGGCTCCAGGTTGCCTGCGTGGCGGGGTCGGTAAAGGGCCGCGTAATGCCAAAGGGCGCGTCGAGCAGGCGGTGGATATCGCCCTGTTCGCGCGCCAGCGCGCGGCTCGCTGGATAGACGAGCTCAAACATAAAGCAGATGAGTCCCACCAGGTAGTCTGCGGGCTCATCGCGCTCATCGCGTGCGACGCAGCGGTGCTCGTCAAAGGCGGCCAGCGTCGGTGCCGAGAAGTGGCTGGCGAGAAATGCGTCCTCATCCACCTTAAGGATGGTCTCGACGGTGCTGTCGGCGATGGTGCGCATAATGTCGATTTTGTCACCATCGCGCACGATATCGCAGAAGCGCCGCGTACGCTCGTCGAGCTGCGCGGGTAGACGAAAATCGCTGTGATAGGCAATGCTCGCTCGGATGAGCTCATCTTCTGCCGGGTCATCGATAAAGTCGCGGATGCTCGTTACGGCGGGTGCATCGGCGGGATTCTCGCCAAAGAGGACCTCGATGCCCAGCGCTGCATGGCTCATGCTCTCGGCGTCCTTAAAGGTGTCCCAGCGCCGCAACTGCTCAAAGCGGCCCATATCGTGTAGCAGGCCGCAAAGCCATGCCAGGTCAATATCTTCTGACGACCAGCCCTGCTCGCGCGCTACGGCATCGCATGCCTCGGCCACGTGGTACGTATGCTCGATTTTGAGCGCGATGCGTGGGTTGGTGGCGTCGTAGGCATCGGTGTAGCTTTTGAAGGCCGCGCGCGCCCGGTCTCGATCGATAGCTGTCATAATGACTTCCTAAAAAGTTGTGTCTTTCGATCCGGTGGCAATTGTAGGCGAACTTTATTGCCACCGGTTGATATTTCTGCTGCGTTGCAAGGCGCGCTGCAGACGACTTACCAGAATGGGAGTGGCATGGTCCTTAGGTTCTTTAAAATCGTCTGGCCAGTGATGCTTACCTATGTTGCAATAGGCGCGCCGTGCGGAATGATCATGGGGCAGACGGGAATGGAGCCCTGGATGGTCTTTGCTCTGAGCAGCACGTTTGTGACGGGCAGCGGCCAGTTTATGATCTGCAATCTTTGGCTGGCGGGCGTACCGGCACCTTCGATTATCGCGAGCGTCGCCGCCATCTCCTCGCGCTTCGCTCTTTACTCGGCATCGATCGCACCCCATCTGGCGGGCGCCTCGAAGCGTCAGACGCTGGCTGTTGCCGCGACGCTCACCGAGGAGGCATACGGCATCTCGCTTGCCAAGCTGGTTGAGGGGGAGGATTGGGGCCCGCGCGAATCCTTCGTGCTCAACGTGATCCTCATCGCGACATGGGGCGCTTCGTGCACGATGGGTGCCATCGTCGGTGCCGTTGTCGATGTTCCCACCGCTATTGCGAGTTTCGTCTGCACGTCGCTCTTTATCTGTCTACTCTTTTCGCAGCGGCTGTCGCGCGGCAACGTTGTCGCGGCGGTTTCGGGCGCGGTGTCCGTCGCCGTATGCAAGTTCTTGGGCCTCACGAATATTGCCGTGCCGGCAAGCGTCGTGGTCGGCATTGCCATTGCGCTGGCGTGCGATGCTGTATTAGACGGAAGAGGTGCCCGCGATGCCCGTTAACGAGTTCTTGGTTCTGTGGCTGTCGTCGTGGGCTGCTATCGCGTTCTTTCGCATCGCGCCGGCGTTTGCCTTGCGCGGGAGAACGCTGTCGCCCCGCATTACCGAGGCCCTGGGTTATATCCCGCCCGCTGCCTTTGCCGCGCTGGTCGCCAACGACTTGGTGAGCCCCGGCGCGTTCGACGCGGGACCCTGGCCTGCCTTGGTTCCCTGGATTGCGGCCGCCGGCGTCGTGGTCGTGGCGGTCAAGACAAAATCGATGCTGTGGTGCTGCGTCTCGGGCATCGTACTCTATATCGTCTTGAGCCTTATATAGGGGTGGCGTCGCGGGCGCCGAATCTCGTTCCATCCCAACTTGTCGAGTTTTTCACCGAGCTGGTCTATTTCTTCTGGTACCATGGTCAAACTTTACTGTAGCAAAGCGTGACGTGGGCTTTTGTACCCCGTCAGCGGAAATGGGGGTTTCATGGCACAGGAAGCAACCGCCAACGAGCAAAAGAAATTCAAGGTCCCGCGCATCCCGGGCGACATCATGATTTATCCGATGATCGTCGGTCTTTTGCTCAACACCTTCTGCCCGCAGGTTTTTGAGATCGGCGGATTCTTTACGGCTGCCTGCCGCGGTGGCTCCAATACCATCGTCGCCGCGATCCTGCTGTTTGTGGGCGCCGGCATCAGCTTTAAGTCCACGCCGGGCGCTATCAAGACCGGCATCGTCGTGCTGATTCCCAAGCTGGTCGTCGCAGCGGCTCTCGGCCTGGGCGTGGCATATTTCTTTAACGACAACTTCCTGGGTCTGAGCTCCGTGTCTATCATCGGCGGCATCACGTTTTGCAACATGGCGCTCTATACGGGCATCATGGGCGAGTTCGGTGATGAGTCTGAGCAGGGCGCCGTCGGTATCCTGTTCTTTACGGCCGGCCCCGCCGTCACGATGATCATCCTCGGTGTTTCCGGCCTCGCCAACATTCCCATTGGCACCATTATCGGCTCCATCTTGCCACTCGTTATTGGCATGGTTCTGGGCAACCTGTTCCCGTTTATCAAGAACCTGCTGGTTCCCGGTGCCAATCCCGCGATTGCCGTCATCGGATTTCAGCTCGGTGCGTCCATGAGCCTGTCGAGCTTTATCACCGGCGGTATTTCCGGCATCTTGCTGGGCCTTGTCACGCTGTTTGTCGTCGGTCCCATCACCTTTGCGTTCGAGCGTCTGTGCGGCGGCAATGGCAAGGCCGCTGTGGCTTGCTCCACCATTGCCGGCACGGCTATGACCACACCGGTTGCCCTCGCCGAGGTCGCACCGCGCTACGCCGAGCTTGCGCCCACCGCGTACGCTCAGATCGCCACCGCCGTTATCATCACGGCGATCATGGCTCCGATTCTGACTGGCTGGGTCGACAAGAAGTTCTGCCAAGGCAAGGAGGATCTGTCGCCTGTCGGTGTCGAGGCCATCGAGGAGGCCGTCGCGGCTGACATCGATGGCGAGTAGCAATCGATACCCATCAATGATGCCGGCGTGTGCAATTCGCGCCGTATGGGCGCCCGAACAGAAACTGTTTTGCAGTGATGTTCGGGCGCTCTGCTATTATCCCCTTTACCCCTGCGGAGTAAAGGGGTGTTTATTGCCCTGATTCGAATTGGGCGATTCTGACCACTTGGGTATTGAAGGGATGGCGCTAGTGGTTAAGGCACTCAAGATTGAGATATTCGTGCTATGCATGATTGTTCTTATCGGGCTTGCCGTGCGAAGTCGTCGCTCCTTGTTCTCGAGCACCCAGCAGCTATTGTTTAGCATGCTGGGCTACACCTCTGCCGCGTACATATTATTCGATATGATCTGGACGCTTTCGGACGGTGTGGACGGCACGTTGGGCATTGCTGCCAACTGGATTTCCAACGCGGTTTCGTTTTCGCTCTTTGCTATCGCGTGTCTCATTTGGTTTATCTATTCCGAGACGGTGCAGGGTTCTCGCCTTTTGACCTCGCGCTATAGGGTGGTGCTTGTTGCGTTGCCTACGGCTCTGGTGGTCGTGCTGGCGTTTACCAGTTACTGGACGCACGCCCTGTTCTATATCGATTCGCAGGGCGTGTATCGTCGCGGCTTTGCCTATATGATCCAGCCCATCGTCAGCTACTGTTACGTTATACATACGTCCCTGCATGCATTTGTGCAATCTCGCAGGGTCGAGAGCCTGCAGACGAAGGCCATCTATCGAACCTTGGCATTTTTCGCCATTCCGGCCCTGGTGGGCGGTACCTTTCAGGTCGTATACTCGGTGCCCGGCCTTTGTGTCGGCATAATGATTAGCATGTTGCTGCTCTACATCATCTACCAGGAGCAGCTCATCTCGACCGACCCGTTGACTGGACTTAACAATCGCAACCGTTTTGAGACCTATATGCTGTCGCTCTTCTCAAATGTGGATCAGGCCGAAGATGTATATCTGCTTATGATGGACGCCGACGGCTTTAAGCAGATTAACGATCGCTATGGGCATGTGGAGGGCGACCACGCTCTTCAGGTCATATCCGCTGCGCTCAAAGAAGTCTGCTCGGCGTCTGGCGGCTTTATCGCACGTTATGGTGGCGATGAGTTCGTGGTGCTCCAAAAGGCAGTGGCGGAACAGGATATCATGCATCTGTGCGCGACAATCAACGATGAGCTCGCGCGCGCCGAGGTTCCGTATCTGTTGCGGATGTCCATCGGCTACGCACGGGTTGGTGATGGCGTCGATATCTGGCAAGACTTGCTTCGTGCTGCCGACGCGGAGCTCTACCGCGTAAAGCGCGAGAAGAAGAAAGCCGGCGTTCAGATACGCTAGGAAAAGGGGCACACGACCGTTGCGATGGTCGTGCGCCCCTTTTGCGTTTGTGGGGGCCACCGGTCATAATGCCCAGGCGCGGTGCGGCAAGACGGGCGTCTGCCGCCGCGACTCGGTGCGAAATCAACGAGAACCAGTGCATTCCATTAAGCTAAAGTGTGTGAAGGCTCTCCCTAAAAAGGTGAGCTCTCTAGGCTTTTTTGGGTTTGTTGACGATGATGATGCCGCTGCAGACCAAGAGCAGGGCAACGATGACGGTAACGGGGCTCGTGCCGGCGCCCTCGCCAAGCAGCAGTGCGCTCAGCAGTACGCCAAAGACCGGGTTCATAAACCCAAAGACCGAGACGCGGCTGACGGGGTTGACGGCAAGCAGGCGCGACCACAGCGAGTAGGCGACCGCGGAGATAAGCGCCATGTAGATGATGAGCACGATGGCGGGGACAATCGCCGTGGGGGAGAGCGCGCCACCCATCAAAAAGCCGATGGCGGTGAGGACCAGGCCGCCGACCAAGAACTGCCACCCGGCAAGCAAGACGCCGTCGTGCTCGCGCGAGAAGATGCCGATCAGGCAGGTCGAAAGGGCACCCGCGACGGTGGAGGCCAGGATAAAGCCCTCGCCGTCGAGCGTAAAGCCAAAGGTACCGTCCGCGCCCGAAAGGTTGACGAGCGCGACGCCAGCAAAGCCCAGCACGCAGCCGAGCACCTTGGCCACATCGAGCTTTTCGGTGCGAAACGCCAGGGCGGCAAAGAGGATGGCGAGGAAGTTGGCGCTGGCCTCGATGATGGAGCTCGACATGGCGCTTGCACGGGAGAGACCAAGGTAGAAAAAGAAGTACTGTCCGATAGTCTGGAAGAGCGACAACGTGAGGATAGACTTGATATCGCGCGCTTGCGGAACGAGCGGTCGGCGCTGGGCCACGCTCATGCCAACAATGACCAGCATGCCGGCAAGGGTGAAGCGCAGACCCGCGAAGAGCAGCTGCGAGGCGCTGTCGTGCGCGGGAATGCCAAAGAGGCCGTAGCCAATCTTGATGCAGGGAAAAGCCGACCCCCAGAGTGCGCAGCAGACGAGACAGCCCAGGATGAGTCCGGGCAGGGTGGCGAGATACGGCTTGCGGCTTTCCATGATGTCCTTCCTGTATGCGCGAAGCAAAAAAGAACCCGCCACCGGATGTGTCGGTGGCGGGTGTTGTTACCCGAGGGGATTGTACCCGATGGGAAAGGTTTAAGCGAAGTAGGCCACGCCGCTCTCAAAGATCGGCATGAACTTATCGCCGGGGACATGCTCGGGCACGTTGCGGTACAGGTTGTCGCCGCGACGCTCGGCATGGCCCATCTTGCCCAGGACGCGGCCGTCGGGGCTCGTGATGCCCTCGATGGCGAGTGCGGAGCCGTTGGGGTTGACAGAGAGATCCATGCTGGGCTTGCCGTTCTCGCCCACGTACTGCGTGGCGACCTGGCCGTTGGCGATCAGCTGGGCGAGCACTTCGTCATTGGCGACAAAGCGGCCCTCGCCGTGGCTGATGGCGACGGTGTAGGGGTCGTCCAGGCTGCACTGCGACAGCCACGGGGACAAGTTGGACGAGATGCGGGTGCGCACCAGACGGCTCTGGTGGCGACCGATGGTGTTGAACGTCAACGTGGGCGCATCGGGCGTGGCGTCGACGATGTCGCCGTAGGGCACCAGGCCGAGCTTGATCAGGGCCTGGAAGCCGTTGCAGATGCCCAGCATCAGGCCATCGCGGGCCTTGAGCAGGTCGCGGACTGCCTCGGTGACCTCGGGAGCGCGGAAGAACGCCGTGATGAACTTGGCAGAGCCGTCGGGCTCGTCGCCGCCCGAGAAGCCGCCGGGGATCATAACGATCTGGCTTGCACGGATGCGGCGGGCAAGCTCGCGGGTGCTCTCGGCGACGGCCTCGGGCGTGAGGTTGTTGATCACGAAGGTGTCGGCCTCGGCACCGGCGGCACGGAAGGCGCGGGCGCTGTCGTACTCGCAGTTGTTGCCGGGGAACACGGGGATGATCACGCGCGGGCGGGCGATCTTGGCGCCGCCGTACACGTGGATATCCTTGGCGCGGAAGTCGATGGTCTCGACCTCGGGGGTCTCGCCGGCGCTGCGGTAGGCGAAGACGCCCTCGATGCCGCTCTCCCAGGCCTCCTGGAGCTCGGCGAGCTCGATGACCTCGGAGCCGGTGTCGATGACATAGCCCTCGACGGTGGTGCCCAGGGGCTCGACGACAACGCCGTCGGCGACCTCGGGCAGCTCGGCATCCTCGGCGAGCTCGACGATAAAGCTGCCGTAGAGCGGGGTGAAGAGGCTCTCCACGTCCACATCCTCGGCAAGCTCGATACCGATCTGGTTGCCGACGCACATTTTAAAGAGGCTCTCGGCGCCGCAGCCGTAGCCGGGCGTGGAGATGGCCAGGGCGTTGCCGTTGGCGGTGAGCGCCTCGACGGCGTCAAACGCGGCGAGCAGCTGCTGGGCGTCGGGGCGGTAATCCTCGCCGTAGGTGGCGGGGGCGATGCGGACGACGCGGTGCGTGAGGCCCTTGAACTCGGGCGAGACGGCGCGGGCGGCCTTGCCCACGGCGACGGCGAAGCTGATCAGGGTCGGCGGAACGTTGAGCTCGCCGGTCTCGTCCTCAAACGAACCGCTCATGGAGTCCTTGCCGCCGATGGCGCCGGCACCCAGGTCGACCTGGGCCATAAGGGCACCCAGGACGGCAGCCATGGGCTTGCCCCAGCGCTCTGCTTCGGTGCGCAGGCGCTCGAAGTACTCCTGGAAGGAGAGGTAGGCGCGCTTGTGCTCAAAGCCGGCGGCAACGAGCTTGGCGATGGACTCGACCACGGACAGGTAGGCGCCCGCAAACTGGTCGGCCTCCATCAAATAGGGGTTGAAGCCCCATGCCATGGCACTCGCTGTGGTGGTCTCGCCGTCCACGGGGAACTTGGCGACCATGGCCGAGCTCGGGGTGAGCTGCGTCTTGCCGCCAAAGGGCATGAGCACGGTCGCGGCGCCGATGGTGGAGTCGAAGCGCTCGGAAAGGCCCTTGTTGGAGGCAACGTTGAGGTCGGTGACAAGCGAAGTCATGCGCTCGGCAAGCGTGGTGCCGGCCCAGCTGGGCTGCCACACGCTGCGGGCGCACACGTGGGCGACCTGGTGCTTGGGCGCGCCGTTGGAGTTGAGGAACTCGCGGGAGAGGTCGACGATGGCGACACCGTTCCAGGCCATGCGCATGCGCGGCTCGGCGGTAACCTCGGCGATAACGGTCGCCTCGAGGTTCTCCTCGGCGGCGTAGCCCATGAACTCCTCGACGTCACCGTCGGCGACGGCGCAGGCCATACGCTCCTGGGACTCGGAGATGGCGAGCTCGGTGCCGTCTAGGCCGTCGTACTTCTTGGTCACGGTGTCCAGGTCGACATACAAGCCATCGGCAAGCTCGCCCACGGCGACCGAGACGCCGCCGGCGCCAAAGTCGTTGCAGCGCTTGATCAGGCGGCAGGCGTCGCCGCGGCGGAAGAGGCGCTGCAGCTTGCGCTCGACCGGAGCGTTGCCCTTCTGGACCTCGGCGCCCGAGGTCTCGATGGACTCGGTGTTCTGGGTCTTGGATGAGCCGGTGGCACCGCCGATGCCGTCACGGCCGGTGCGACCGCCCAAAAGGATGATCTTGTCGGTGGGGGCGGGGCACTCGCGGCGTACGTGGTTTGCCGGGGTAGCGCCCACGACGGCACCGACCTCCATGCGCTTGGCCACGTAGCCGGGGTGATAGAGCTCGTTGACCTGGCCGGTGGCAAGGCCGATCTGGTTGCCGTAGCTGGAGTAGCCGGCGGCAGCGGTGGTTACGAGCTTGCGCTGCGGCAGCTTGCCCTCGAGCGTCTCGGACACGGGGACGGTGGGGTCGCCGGCGCCGGTGACGCGCATGGCCTGGTACACGTAGCTGCGGCCCGAGAGCGGGTCGCGGATGGCGCCGCCCACGCAGGTGGCGGCACCGCCGAAGGGCTCGATCTCGGTCGGGTGGTTGTGAGTCTCGTTCTTAAACAGGAACAGCCAGTCCTGGTCCTCGCCGTCGACATCGACCTTCACTTTGACGGTGCAGGCGTTGATCTCCTCGGACTCGTCGACATCGGTCATGACGCCGGTCTTCTTAAGGTACTTGGCACCGATGGTGCCCATGTCCATGAGGCAGACGGGCTTGGCGTCGCGACCGAGCTCGTGGCGCATCTCCATGTAGCGGTCGAAGGCTTGCTGCACCACGGCGTCGTCGATCGTCACGTCGTCCAGGACGGTGCCGAAGGTGGTGTGGCGGCAGTGGTCGGACCAGTACGTGTCGATCACGCGGATCTCGGTGATGGTGGGGTCGCGATCCTCATCGCGGAAGTACTGCTGGCAGAAAGCGATGTCCGCCTCGTCCATGGCAAGACCGCGCTCGGAAATAAAGGCGGCAAGGCCGGCCTCATCGAGCTCGCGGAAGCCGTCGAGCACCTCGACGGGTTGGGGCTCGGGGGTCTCCACATGCAGCGTCTCGGGCAGGTCGAGCGAGGCGATGCGAGCCTCGACGGGGTTCACCACGTAGTGCTTGATGGCCTCGATGGCGGCCTCGTCCAAGTTGCCCGAGATCATATAGACCTTGGCGGAGCGCACGGCGGGGCGCTCGCCCTGGCTGATGAGCTGCACGCACTCGCTGGCGGAGTCGGCGCGCTGGTCAAACTGGCCAGGCAGGAATTCGACGGCAAAGACGGCGCCATCGCTTGCGGGGAGCTCGTCGTAGGTCACATCGACCTGGGGCTCGCTAAAGACGGTCGGCACGCAGGAGCGGAAAAGCTCCTCGTCGATGCCCTCGACGTCGTAGCGGTTGATGATCCTCAGGGCCTCGATGCCCTTGATGCCGAGAATCTCGGTCAGCTCGCCCTTGAGCTGCTGAGCCTCGACGTCGAACCCGGGTTTCTTCTCCACGTAGATACGAGAGACCATTGGTTCCTGCCTTCCTGATCGGTTGGGCGTACGGTACGGTATGCGGCAGCGGTCGGTTTGCGGGGTCTGCCCTGCGGTCGCCTTGAGCCACATGTTTGTAAACCTCACTATGATACGACAGCTCGCGGCGCGTTGAGGACGGCGAGGGTGCTACAGTGAAGCGCAAACAAGAGAAAGGCATCACATGGCATTCGTTTCGCTCGCCATCATCGCACTCGTGGCCTTTGCGAGTCCTTTTATCGCCTCGGCGATTCCCGGAAAACCCGTTCCCGAGACGGTCTTTTTGCTCGTGCTCGGCGCGGTACTGGGACCCCATATGCTCGGCGTCATCCATGTAGATGCTGAGGTCTCGCTGGTGTCCGAGCTGGGCCTGGCCTTTTTGTTCCTGCTTGCCGGCTTTGAGATCGACCCCAAGAGCATCACGGGCGTCGAGGGGCGCTACGGCTTGGCGACGTGGGTCGTCACGTTTGGTATCGCCTGGCTTGCCGTGCGCTTTACCCCGTGGTTCTCAGTCAGTCATTTCGACGGTATCGCCGTGACGCTTGCCCTCACTTCGACGGCGCTCGGTACGCTTGTGCCCATCATGCGTGAGCGCTCGCTCACCGGCACGCGCGTGGGCGACTCGATTCTCGCGTATGGCACTTGGGGCGAGCTCGGTCCCGTGCTCGCCATGTCGGTGCTGTTGTCTGCCCGCACTGGCATCCAAACGCTCGTTATCCTTGGCTTGTTTGCGGTGGTTTGCGTGTTGCTGGCCGTGGTCCCGAGCCGCTCCAAGCGCGTCGGCAGCCGCTTCTTTGCATTTGTTGAGGAGCGCGCCGATACCACGTCGCAGACCTTCGTGCGCCTGACGGTGCTCATCCTGGTCACGCTCGTGGCGTTCTCGGCTGTCTTTGATCTCGACATCGTGTTGGGTTCTTTTGCCGCCGGCTTTGTCCTGCGCTATATCATCCCCGAGGGCAACCATACGCTCGAGACCAAGCTCGACGGTCTGGCCTACGGTTTTTTGATTCCGGTGTTCTTTACCGTATCGGGCGCAAAGATCGATCTGACGGCCGTGGCGTCGCGCCCGGGTCTGCTCGTGGGCTTTATCGTGGCGTTGTTGATTATTCGTGCCGTGCCCATTCTTATTTCCATGAGCATTTGTCCTGCGACGCGCGATGTGTCGGCGTATGGTCGCATTACCGTGGCCCTGTACTGCACCACGGCGCTGCCGATCATCGTTGCCGTTACGAGCGTTGCCGTCAACGCGGGCGCGCTGTCGCAAGATATTGCGTCGGTCATGGTTGCCGCCGGTGCCATCACGGTGTTCTTGATGCCATTGCTCGCGCAGCTCTTCTACCGCGTGGTGGATGCCGCACCGGTCGCCGCCGTGGCAGAGGTTGCCGAGCATCCATCCGATGCGCTCGACATCTTGCGCGCCCACCACGACCTAGCGAGCTTGCTCGCGCGCGAGCATGAGCTACTGACTTCGCATGGCCATGGTCGCGTATTCGAGGGCCTGCCTACGCTCGATACGATTGCCGAGCGTCTTTCCGCCGAGGCGGCGAGCGGCCACATCGATGCCCGCATCGTGGACGCGGCGCACCTGCTTGCCGATAAGACCTATGGAGACGAGGTCGACCCGTCCGAGCTGACTCCGCGTGAGCGCCGCCGCCTGGAGCGCGCCAAGCTCGCCGTGCGCGAATACCGCCGCCGCATGCTGGAGCTCTATGCAAGAGAAGAAGCCGAGGACGACGACGACAAGTAGCAAGGAATGTCGGGATACGGGTTCCGTCCAAATAATAGAAGGCGCGCTGCCTGCGGTTGATGCAGGCAGCGCGCCTTTTGCGTTGAGCTCCGTTGAGGTCCGAAATCGTGGCTTGCGACCTTTAGGAGCGGGCGGCTCCGTCGACGGGGAGCACGGCGCCCGTGACGTAGGAGGACATGTCGCTCGCCAGGAAAACAAAGGCGTTGGCGACATCCTCGGGCTCGCCCATGCGACCCAGCGGAATGGTGGCGATGATGGGCTTGATGACCTCTTCGGGCAGGTTGGCGACCATGTCGGTCTTAGTCACGCCGGGGGCGACGGCGTTGACGCGGATGCCCATGGGAGCGAGCTCGCGCGAGAGCGACTGGACCATACCGTTGACGGCAAACTTGGACGTGGGGTAACCGACGCCGGAGGGCTGGCCGTACTTGGCGACCATCGAGCTTGTGGTAGTGATGGTGCCGCCGTGGCCGGCCTCGGTCATGATCTTGGCGGCAGCCTGGTGGCCATTAAAGACGGCGACGACGTTAAGGTCCATGACCTTTGCGAACTCCTCGGCCGTGTAGTCCAAGAGGGGTGAACGCTGGGAGATACCGGCATTGTTGACGACCGTGTCCAAGCCGCCCATGTCGGCTGCAGTCTGCGTAAAGGCCTCAGTCACGGCCTCGAGCGAGGTGAGATCGCAGGAGCGACCCCAGACCTTGGCGTCGGGATAGGCGGCTGTCAGCTTCTCAACGGCCGTGTCGGCAGTCTCTTGGCGCGAGCCAAAGACGGTGACGGCAGCGCCTTCCTCGATAAAACGGCAGGCGATGGCATAGCCGATACCGCGTGTGCCTCCGGTGATGATTGCTTTCTTGCCCTCGAGCAACATGGTGCTTCCTCTCATCGCGGGCGGACATTCGCAACACAGCGTAGCCGTAACCGGAATCGGCCGTGTTTGCATATCGGTGAACGGTAGCCCGCGTTACCGATGAGCGGCTCGCGCAAATGTGCTCTGCCGTTGTGCTTAGGGCAGGTGACAAAAGGGCTCCCGTCCCACATCGGACGGGAGCCCTCAAGGCGCGTATTGCTAGGCGAGCGTTGGGCTAGTTCGCCATGACGCCTTCGGTCCAAGCTTCAACGTCCTCGATGCGCAGGACGTTGGCGACCTCGGCCACGCAGTCGACGCTGGCAAGCTCGGCGGCGGCAGCCTGGACGTCCTTCTCGAGCGCGCGGTGCGTTAGGAAGATGACCGAGCAGGCATCGCTGACGCCCGATTTGCCGTCCTCGACCTGGTTGATGAGCGAGATCGAGATGTTGTGCTTGGCAAAGATGTCGACCGTCTCGGACAGGGCGCCCACGCGGTCGGCGACTTTCAGGCGCACATAGTACTTGGTCTGGAGCTCGTCCATGGGCTTAAAGGCGAGGTTGTGACCATAGGGCTCAATCTCGGGCAGCGGAGCAACGCCGCGGCTGATCTGCTCGGAGAGCGACAGGATGTCGCCCACGACGGCACTCGCGGTGGGGAAGGAGCCTGCGCCGGCACCGTAGAACATGGTCTCGCCCACGGCGTCGCCTACCACGTAGACAGCGTTCATGGCGCCGTTGACCTTGGCGAGCATGTGGTCGGCGGGGATCAGCGTGGGATGCACGCGGACGTCGACGCCGGCGTCGGTGTTGCGTGCGATGCCCAGCAGCTTGATGGTGTAGCCGAGCTCGCGGGCCTGGGCGATGTCCTCGGCGCCGATGGTACGGATACCCTGCTGGTAGACATCGTCGGTGGTCACGCGGGTGCCAAAGCCGATGGAAGCGAGGATTGCCGTCTTGCTGGCGGCGTCGAAGCCGTCGACGTCGGCGGACGGGTCGGCCTCGGCATAGCCCTTAGCCTGGGCGTCGGCGAGCACGTCAGCGTAATCGGCGCCCTCGGCGTCCATGCGCGACAGGATGTAGTTGGTGGTGCCGTTGAGGATGCCGGCGATGGTCAGGATCTTGTTACCCACCAGGTCGTGCTCGAGCGTGCTGACAATGGGGATGCCGCCACCGCAGCTGGCCTCGCACTTAATCTGCACGCCGCACGCACGTGCCTTCTCGGCAAGCGTCTCGACATGGCGGCCCAGCAGGGCCTTGTTGGCGGAGACGACATGCTTGCCGTTCTCGAAGGCAGTGGTGAAGATCTCGGTTGCGGGATGCTCGCCGCCAATCAGCTCGACGACGATGTCGACGGCGGGGTCGGTGACGACATCGTGCCAGTCGCTCGTAAAGGCCTCGCGCTCAATGCCTGCCGCCTCGGCCTGCTCCCAAGCAAGCGCGCAGGCGCGGGTCAGCTTAAGGTCGATGCCGTAGGCTGCCAGGTACTCATCGTGGTGGCTCTTGATCAGACGGGCCACGCCGCCGCCGACGGTTCCCAGACCGATCAGACCGACGTTCACGGTGCGCAGGGGTTCGCTCATAGATAACTCCTTCGTGCATCTTATGGATGGATAAACCGCTTAAAGGTTGAGTGCATTCTAGCGTGAACCGGGGGCGCGTGCTCGCCAGGCAACAGGAGCCGCACAAAACGGCACCCCCGAAACGCTGCGGAAACATTGGAAACACGCTCGCTACAAACGGACTTCCGTAACAAACTGTCAACGTTTGCGCCATAAGGTTTGCCCTGTACCGCAAGACGGCCGCACCGCGGCCAGCGAAAAAAGGGGGACACCATGTTCAACATCAACAGCACGCTCAGCCGTAGGAACTTTCTCGCCGGCGCTGCGGCGCTCGGCAGCACCGCAGCACTCGCTGGTTGCTCGTCGGGTGGCTCGGACGGCGGCACCGCCGATGACGGCAAGACCTTCAAGATCGGTGTCATCGGCCCTCTGACCGGCGCCGCGGCAACCTATGGCGTTTCGGCCGAGAAGGGTGCCAAGCTTGCCGCCAAGGATTTCTCGACCAAGGACCTCAAACTCTCGCTTAAGTCCGAGGATGACGTCGCCGACGGCGAGAAGGCTATCAACGCCTTCAATACCCTGTGCGACTGGGGCATGCAGGCGCTCGTCGGCCCCGTCACGACTGGTGCCGCCGTCGCTGTCTCGGGCGAGATCGCCGACGATATGCTCATGGTCACGCCTTCGGCCTCGTCGCTCGACGTGACCAAGGATAAGACAACGGTCTTTCAGGTTTGCTTCACCGATCCCACCATGGGTGCCAGCGCCGCGAAGTTCTTGGCCGAGAAGTATGCAGACGCCAAGATCGCCCTGTTCTACAACTCCGGCGATACGTACAGCTCGGGTGTTGCCGATGCCTTTGCCGAGCAGGCCAAGGAGTCCAAACTTGATATCGTCGATACCGAGACCTTTAAGGACGACTCCTCCACGAGCTTTACCAACCAGCTCACCAAGGCCAAGGAGGCCGGCGCCACGCTCATCTTTGCGCCGATCTACTACACGCCGGCGTCCGTTTTGCTCAAGAACGCCAAGGACATGGGATACGACATGACCCTCATGGGTACCGACGGCATGGACGGCCTGCTCTCCGTTGAGGGCTTCGACACCTCCCTTGCCGAGGGCGTGCTGCTCATGACCCCGTTCTCTGCCGACGATGAGAAGAACGCCGACTTCGTCAAGGCATATAAGGACGCCTACGACGAGACGCCTAACCAGTTTGCCGCCGATGCCTATGACTGCGTCCATGCGATTGTCGAGGCTATCGATAAGGCAGACATCGACATCACGGCCGACGGCGCCGACATTGCCGGCGATCTTGCCAAGGCCATGCGCAAGATCAAGATCGAGGGCCTGACGGGCGAGCTCACGTGGAACGACGAGGGCCAAGTCGAGAAGCCCGCCACAGCCTATGTGATCCAGGACGGCAAGTACATCGCCGCCTAAGTGCGCAAAAGTGCGACCGGTGAGGCCGTTTTATTCAGGGCAGGGACGCTTGTAACGGAATGGAAACATTACTTTCACACAATAAAGTGGCTAAACTGCATAAACCAATAGAAATACGCATAATTATGGATAAACGGACAAAACAAAAGAAAAGTTGAAATAATCGCCACTTTTCTCAACTAAAGCGTCTACTATTTTGCGAACGCCGAACACGGCGAAGGATGGCCTGTCGGGTAACCAAAACCCGACGAGATTTGAGAGGAGAGCCGCATGTCGAGCCTCACCGGTAAGTCATTGAACCCTGTTATGAATCGCAGGAGCGTTATCGCGAGCGCAGCAGGTCTGGGGGCGATGTCTATTCTAGCTGGCTGCTCCTCCAACGGCGGCGACAGCGGTTCCGCTTCGGGCGACGCTTCGTTTAAGATCGGCACCATCGGCCCGCTGACCGGCGCCAACGCGTCCTACGGCAAGTCCGTTACCCAGGGTGTCGAGCTTGGCTGCAAGGATTTCTCGACCAAGGAGCTGCCGCTTGCCAGCAAGGCCGAGGATGACCAGGCCGACGGCGAGAAGGCCGTCAACGCCTTTAACACCCTGCTCGACTGGGGCATGCAGGCCCTCGTCGGCCCGACCACCACGGGTGCGTCGGTTGCCGTTGCCGCCGAGTGCGGTAACGACCCCGAGACGTTCATGATCACTCCGTCCGCGTCCTCCGAGGACGTCACCAAGGGCAAGGATTGCGTCTTCCAGGTTTGCTTTACCGATCCCAACCAGGGCGTCAACGCTGCCAAGTTCCTGGCGCAGAAGTATGCGGACGAGAAGTTCGTGCTGTTCTATAACTCCGGCGACGCCTATTCTTCGGGCATCGCAGATTCCTTTAAGGTTCAGGCCGCTAAATCCAAGCTCGAGATTGTTGACGAGGAGACCTTTAAGGACGACTCCGCCACGAGCTTTACCAACCAGCTCACCAAGGCCAAGCAGGCCGGCGCTACCATGATCTTTGCGCCGATCTACTACACGCCGGCGTCCGTCCTGCTCAAGAACGCCAAGGACATGGGCTACGACGTCAAGATGATGGGCTGCGACGGCATGGACGGCATCCTGGGCGTTGAGGGCTTCGACACCTCTCTTGCCGAGGGTCTGCTGCTCATGACCCCGTTCTCCGCCGACGACGAGAAGAACGCCGACTTCGTCAACGCTTACAAGGATAAGTATGGCGAGACTCCGGACCAGTTTGCCGCCGACGCTTACGACGGCGTGCACGCGGTGGCCGAGGCCCTCGAGGAGGCCGGTCTTGGTGTCGACGCCGACCCGACCGAGGTCGCCGAGAAGCTGCCTAAGGCTATGCTCAAGATTACCGTTGACGGTCTGACCGGCAAGCTCACCTGGAACGATAAGGGCCAGGTCCAGAAGGAGCCCACGGCGTACGTCATCACCGACGGCAAGTACGTACAGGCCTAATAAGCCGCCTTACATAGAGCGGTTTTGATCCCAAGCAGGGGAGGTTTTGGCCTTCCCTGCTTGCTTGGTATCTAGGGACAGTGTAACGTCCCTGTTTCATACATTAACTGGAAACCTATTCGAAAGGGGGATGTGGAACATGACGGTCTTTATCCAATACCTGGTCAACGGCCTGTCCATGGGCAGCGTCTACGCCATCATCGCGTTGGGCTACACCATGGTCTATGGCATCGCCAAGATGCTGAACTTCGCTCACGGCGACGTTATCATGGTCGGTGCCTATGTCTCGTTCTGCGCCACGTCGTATCTCGGCCTCCCGGGCTGGGCATCTGTAATTCTCTCTTGTGTGGTCTGTACCGTTCTCGGTGTTCTCATCGAGGGTCTGGCATACAAGCCGCTGCGTCAGGCGGGCCCGCTGGCCGTTTTGATCACGGCCATCGGCGTGTCTTACTTCCTGCAGAACGCCGCGCAGCTTCTGTGGGGCGCCACGCCCAAGAACTTCACTTCGCTCGTCACCTTCCAGGTGCCGGAGTTCTTGGCCAAGTTCAATGTAAGCGCCGTTTCGCTCGTCACCATCGTCGCCTGCCTGGTTATCATGGCCGGCCTGATGTTCTTTACAGGTAAGACCAAGATGGGCAAAGCCATGCGCGCCGTGTCCGAGGACAAAGCCGCCGCTCAGCTCATGGGCATCAACGTCAACCGCACCATCTCGATGACGTTTGCCATCGGCTCTGCCCTTGCCGCCATCGCCGGTGTGCTCCTGTGCTCCTACTCGCCGGTCCTGCAGCCCACCACGGGCGCTATGCCTGGCATCAAGGCCTTCGACGCCGCCGTCTTCGGCGGTATCGGCTCCATCCCCGGCGCCTTTGTCGGTGGCATCCTCATCGGCATCATCGAAGCAATGGCGCAGGCATACATTTCCACGAGCCTTGCCAACTCCATCGTCTTTGGTGTTTTGATCATCGTCCTGCTCGTCAAGCCTGCCGGCCTCTTGGGCAAGTACGTCCCCGAGAAGGTGTAGGTGAGCGTTATGAAGTTTCTTAAAGACAAGCAGACGCGTCACGACTTTGTTACGTACGCCATGTGCCTTGTGGCGTTCGCCATCGTGTTCTTTATGCAGTCCAACCACATGATTCCGCGCATGATCGCCGGTCAGCTGGTTCCCATCACGGCCTATATCGTCATGGCCATCTCCCTTAACCTCGTCGTCGGCATCGCGGGCGACTTGTCGCTGGGCCACGCGGGCTTTATGAGCGTCGGCGCCTATACGGGCATCGTTACCGCGGTCGCCCTCGAGAGCGCCGTTCCCTCCGATCCGGTGCGCCTTATCATCAGCATCGTGGTCGGCGCCATCGCTGCCGCCATCCTGGGCTTCTTGATCGGCATTCCGGTCCTTCGCCTGAGCGGCGATTACCTGGCTATCGTGACGCTGGCCTTTGGCGAGATCATCAAAGAGATCGTCACTTGCCTTATCGTGGGTGTCGACTCGCGCGGCCTGCACGTGATCTTTAACATCACGGGCAACTCCACGATCGATGACCTGCACCTGCTCGAGGACGGCACCGCCATCATCAAGGGAGCCCAGGGCGCCTCGGGTGTGTCGACGTACTCGACCTTCATCGCCGGCGCCATCCTGGTCATGGTCGCGCTCGTGATTGTACTCAACCTGGTCCGCAGCCGTACTGGCCGTGCCATTATGGCCGTGCGCGACAACAAGATCGCTGCCGAGTCCGTGGGCATCTCCGTCACCGAGTACCGCATGATCGCCTTCGTGGTTTCCGCCGCTCTCGCCGGCGCTGCCGGAGCCCTCTTCGGCGGTAACTTCTCGCAGCTTTCCGCTACCAAGTTCGACTTCAACACGTCCATCCTCATCCTGGTGTTCGTGGTCCTGGGCGGTCTGGGCAATATGCGCGGCTCCGTCATCGCGGCGGCGTTGCTCACGGTGCTTCCCGAGCTGCTCCGTCAGTTCTCGGACTACCGCATGCTCATCTACGCCATCGTGCTGATTCTGGTCATGATCTTTACCAACAACCCGCAGCTCAAGGCGTTCTTCGCACGCATTAAGGACCGCTTTGCTTCCAAGAAGGAGGTGGCAGCCGATGCCCAGTAAGTTTGAGTTCAACAAGGGCAAGATGGTCCCGTATCCTTCTGGCGCCATCGTTCCCGACCGCGACCTGGGCCAGCGCCCGGCGCTCGAGTGCATCCACTTGGGCATTGAATTTGGCGGCCTTAAGGCAGTCGACGACTTTAGCCTGACCATCGGTAAGACCGAGATCGCCGGTCTGATCGGTCCCAACGGTGCCGGTAAGACCACGGTCTTCAACCTGCTCACCAAGGTGTACCAGCCCACGCACGGTACTATCCTGCTCGACGGCGAGGACACCTCGGGCAAGTCGGTCTATCAGGTCAACCGTATGGGTATCGCCCGTACGTTCCAGAACATTCGCCTGTTCAACACCATGACGGTGGAGGACAACGTTAAGGTCGGCCTGCACAACCAGGAGCGCTACTCTGGTTTTGAGGGCGTGCTGCGTTTGCCGACGTACTGGAAGCACGAGAAGGCCGCCCACGAGCGCGCCATGGAGCTGCTGTCCATCTTTGATATGGAGCACCTGGCAAACGAGCAGGCCGGCTCGCTGCCTTACGGCGCCCAGCGTCGTCTGGAGATCGTCCGCGCGCTTGCCACCAACCCCAAGCTGCTGCTGCTCGACGAGCCTGCTGCCGGCATGAACCCGTCCGAGACCGCGGAGCTCATGGAGAACATCGTCAAGATCCGCGACACCTTCGGCATCGCCATCATGCTTATCGAGCATGATATGTCGCTCGTTATGAACATCTGCGAGGGCATCTGCGTGCTCAACTTTGGTAAGGTCATCGCTAAGGGCACGGCAGAGGAAATCCAGAACAACGATGCCGTAATTGAGGCATATCTGGGTAAGCAGGATAAGGGGGAGAACTAAATGGCAGAGCCGATGCTTTCCGTCTACAACATCAACGTCTGGTACGGCGCCATCCACGCCATCAAGGACATCTCCTTTAACGTTAACGAGGGCGAGATCGTGGCTCTGATCGGCGCGAACGGCGCCGGTAAGTCCACGACGCTTAAAACCGTCTCGGGCCTGCTGCGTTCCAAGACCGGCTCCATCAAGTTTATGGGCGAGGACATTACCCATACGCCTGCCGATAAACTGGTGGGCAAGGGCCTGGCCCAGGTGCCCGAGGGCCGTCGCGCCTTTTTGCAGATGACGGTCGAGGAGAACCTGGAGATGGGCGCCTACACGCAGCCCAAGTCCACGGTGGCTCCGGGCCTTGAGCGCGTCTACGAGCAGTTCCCGCGCCTTAAGGAGCGCCGTCGCCAGGTCGCCGGCACCCTTTCGGGCGGCGAACAGCAGATGCTCGTTATGGGGCGCGCCCTTATGAGCAACCCCAAGCTGCTCATGCTCGATGAGCCTTCCATGGGTCTGGCGCCGATTCTGATTGAGCAGATCTTCCAGATTGTCGAGGACCTGCACAAGGCCGGTACCACGGTGCTTCTGGTCGAGCAGAACGCGCAGATGGCGCTTTCCATCGCCACGCGCGGCTACGTGCTCGAGACCGGCAAGATCACCATGACCGGCACGGGCCAAGAGCTCCTGCACGACGATAACGTCCGCAAGGCTTACCTCGGAGGCTAACTAGTTACGCGGTTTTACCAAACCGCGTAACGGCTCGACGCTGCAAGCCCGCCAGGGCGGCAATCTGCCTTTCAACTTCGGCGGCATGACCAGAAGGTCAATGCCGCCTCGTTTCAAGGCACCTTGCTCGCTCTGGTGGGCTTTCGCTGTCGTTGCCAAAACATCGACGTCCCCAACGACTACTTTGAATAAACCTGACCCTCTTGCCTTAAAAAAGGCCCCGTTCCGGAATGTGTCGGAACGGGGCCTTGGTGGTTGGGGTCTATTGGGTTTTGTTTGCTAGTCTACCTTTTGTCCGCATGTGGGACAGAACTGGGCTTCGGGCACGAGCGGGGTTCCGCAGTGACGGCAGAAGCGGGCAGGCTCGGCCGGAGCCGCCGGCATCTCCGGCGTCGTGGGCGCTGCGGCGTCGGGCTGGGCGCGCTTCTGGCGGCGACGCTGCTTTCGCTGTGGTTTGGGCGCTGGGGCAGCCACACCGTTCACGGCCTTCGCATGCTTCTTGCGGATGCAAAGAACGACAATCGCGCCACCGATGATGAGGACGATCGCCACGCCACCGCCAATAACAAACGGCAGGTGAGTCTGGACAAAGTACAGCACATCCTCGGGCAGCGAATGGGGGATGTTCGATTTATAAATGTTTACGTGTAGTGTGGTGGGGTCATTCTCGTCGAAATAGGTTGCCAAAATCTTGCGATCGCCGTTCATGAACGAAAGTTGGTCGCACCAATGAGAGTCAAACTCGCTCTTTGCCCCGGTCTGAGCATCGACTAGGCATGCTGAGGACTTGTCGTCGTCTGAGTATTTTCCAAGTAAGATGCTGCCATCATGCGAAATATCGCAGAGATATCCATCGCCGAAGGGAAAAGCAATCGAGCTGATGGTCTCGCCGCCATTTAAATCATAAATACTAAGATTCGCATCCTCTTCATTTAAATAGTAATAGCCGTCATCTTCTTCAAAAAGATCGTTCGATCCCTTCTTTGTATAGAGGGCATAAAACTCCGCTGAAGGATATGAATATAGCCAATCGGGTGCGTGGTCGTCATCGTTGAAAAGAACACTCATATTTCCATCGCGGTCAGCTTTTATTAATGCGGTGTCGCTCTGAAGATAAATATCGTCTGAGTTCAAGCTGGAAAAATCCCATCCGATGTCTGAAGACCTATCGTCTTTCTTTACGCTGACGGTTTTTAATTCCGTTGACCCCGTATCGCAATTGAAAACTTTAAGCGCAACAACGCCCTTCTTGGTATTGTCTTGGAGGGTATATAAACGGCCCATGTCGTTTGAGTAGATGTACCAAGAGTCATCTTTATCTGGTTGATATGTCTGGATTAGCTTGTCGGATTCGAGGTCATAGATCTCGATTTTTTTAAGCTCGGATTCATAGTCATAGTGTTCGACGGCTGCTCTATTGCCATCGTAAGAGACGGTTACATCGGTGTAGGCATATTTGGCCGAACTAATGGGATGAACTGTCTGGCTTTGGTTGCCTGGCGAGAATACGACCAAATTATTGCCGTCTTGCCAGCAGAGTTGATTGTTGGATGTGGGGCAAGCGGAGCCAAGGCTATTTTCCGGGATGGCGATGGGGCTTGAGCTGCCATCGCTGTAATTGATGAGAGAAATCCTCTTTAAGCCGTCATCATCATCGTAATCGTACAGATAGCCGAATTTTCTATCGCCGTTTGTTCTGATATCCGAGTATTCACTACTTACCTTAAAGCTATACGACTTCTCAAGTTCAGGCGTCGGTACGCTGCCGCCGGCTAATGCTGCTGGAGGGGCTGCGAGCGGAGACAGGGCCGTGATCAGGCCGATGGCGACTGCTGCGATCCTTCCGCTCTTTTGGATGCTCTTAAACATGGCAATCCTTTCCTCTAGATTCGAATGACGATACTGCCATGGTTAATCGGGATTCCGAAATCTTGTTGCGCAACATTCACCATCGGCAACATTTTTCGGCCAGCCGTAATGATCCGTTTTCCTCCGTCCCCGAGGGATCATTTGAGTTGCGGTGAAATAGGGACTGAATACGGGCTCCAGAGGCCAAAACAGTCTCTATTCCACCGCAACTTCATGGGGATGTGTGACAATGCCCGTCGGAAAACATCTGCTGTCTTTGGGGGCCTATCTATGCTGTACGAGTTTTGTGCCGAGAACTTTGAGCGAGTGCCGGCGGCCATCGAGGCCGGTGCGAGGCGCATTGAGCTGTGTGACAACCTCGCCGTCGGTGGCACTACGCCTTCCGCCGGCGTTATTAGCGCTACAGTCAGTTACGCTCACGAGCATGACGCGCGAGTGATGTGCATGATTCGTCCGCGTGGTGGCGACTTTCATTACAACCGGGACGAGCTGCGCATGATGGAGATGGACCTGGGCCTTGCTGTGAGCGCCGGCGTTGACGGTCTGGTCTTTGGCTGCTGCAAGCCCTGTGCCGGCGGCTGGGCGCTCGACGAGCTCACCCTCGGCGCCCTCGTTATGGCTACGGGCTGCGCGACCGAGGAGTGCAAGCGCGAGTCCCTTGACATCACCTTCCACATGGCATTTGACCAGCTCTCGCCCGAGGCTCAACTCGATGCGATTGATACACTTGCCGACTGCGGCGTTACGCGCATCCTCACGCATGGCGGCGCGGCCGGTACGCCGATCGAGGACAACTTCGAAAACCTGGCTCGTTTAATCGAGTATGCGGGCGATCGTTTGACCATCCTTCTCGGCGGCGGCATCACTACGGCAAATCGCGACGCGGTCGCGGCAGCACTAGGTGTCTCCGAGCTCCATGGCACCAAGATCGCGCCGCTGGAGGTATAACCCGTGGCGCTGGTATTTGACGTTCAGCAGGCGAGCGGCAAGCCCGACGATAATCGTCGCCCTGGCACCGCGTGCCCCTTTTGCGACACGGAGGGGCTTGCCAACATCATCGAGCGCGATGGTGACTGCATCTGGCTCGAGAATAAGTTCAAGACCTTGCGGGCCACCCGTCAGACCGTATTGATCGAGTCGGCCAATCACGACGCCGACCTGGTGACCTATGAACCGGATGAGCTGCATCATGTGATGAGGTTTTCCCTGGACTGTTGGCAGCAGATGATCGATTCCCAACAGTACCGCAGCGTGCTCATGTACAAGAACAAAGGCCCGCTTTCGGGCGGCAGCCTCGTCCATCCACACATGCAGATTGTGGGCTTGGAACAGGAGGACGGCTATGCTTCGCTGACTTCCGCCAATTTCGAAGGCATCAATGTCTGGGAGCAGGGGAGAATCTCGGTCAACATCTCAACCGAGCCGATCATGGGATTCTTTGAGGTCAATGTCTCGGCTCCACAGGGAATCGCCGCCAGCGACGACGCCCGCGACCAAGCTGAAACGGACCTGTTTGCCGATGCGATTCAGGTGGCCCTGCGCTATATCCTGCACGAGCACCACGGCGGTCGCGCGGAGTCGTACAACTTGTTCTTCTACCACATGGACGGCCGGACTATTGCCAAGGCGCTGCCGCGTTGGGTGGTTTCGCCCTACTTTGTGGGCTATCGTCTGGCCCAGGTCAATGCCGAGACCACGCTCGATATCGATGCTGAGCGCCTACGCGCGCATCTGGAAACGCTCGCATAGCAAGGCGAACGCCTGCGAAAAGTGTGCTGCCTAGCGTGCCATCGCGTCGCGGCCTGCTTCGACCCGCTTGCGCTGTTTGGCGCGCTCCTCGCCGGTTAGACGCTCAAAGAGATGCCCGATAATCGAGGCCAGCACCTGCTGAAACAGCGTGCCGCACATGACGGGAAACACGACTTCGCCGGGAAAATACTGTGTGGCGATGACGGCGCCCGAAGAGATATTGCGCATGCCGCAGGTAAAGCACATGGTAGTCGTCTCGCTATATGGCAGATGCAGCGCGCGGGCGACCAGAAAACCGACGACAAAGCCGCTGATGGCGAAGACCAAAATAAAGAGGGCGACTTCCAAGCGCTCAACATTCATGTGCAGTACGTACTCGCTCATGGCGGTGGAGTTGGACGCGATGACACCCATCATCATGAACTTGCAGGCGGGCGAAAGCGCGGGGGAGAGTTTCTCGTGTCCCCATCCGCGCGTGAGCTCGTTGATCACGATGCCGAGCACGGCGGGTATGGCGATCATAAAGGCCATGTTCTGCATCATGCTCGGCACGTCAATCGAGACGGTGGCGCCCAGCAAGAGCTTGAGCGTGAGCGGAATCGTCACGGGCGAGATAACCGAGGACGTCAGGATGATGGTGAGCGCGAGCGGGCCGTTGCCGCCGAACATGCTAATCCACATAAAGGCAGTGACTGCCACGGGTACGCTGTACTCGAGCACGATGCCGCAGACAAGGTTGGGGTTGGAACCAAAGAACAGTGAGCTCATGGCATACGCCGCGATGGGGATGAGCACAGCCGAGACAAATAACGCCAAAATCAAATGCAGGGGACGGCGGAACATCTCGGCCACCTGGTGAAAGGTGTTGCTGAGCGCACCTTGGAACGTCATAAAAGCAAACAGGGCGGGAACGATGGGCTTGAGCACGCCGATCTGCTGGGGAAAGAGCACGCCGAGCGCCACGCAAATCGGAACGATGACCTGCATGTGCCCCGCGAGAAACTTGCCCAGTCCAACCCATTGCTTCATATGCTCTTGTGACTCCCTTTGCTCGTGAATCCGTTTTGAATGGATATGCTAGACGCTCGCATGCGTCCGTGCGTCAGAAACGCTCGATTATTTCGAGGGTATTACCGGCATCGTTTACCGAAACCGCGGCGTGCTGCGGTGATTTGCGTCCGCGCTGCACGGTATAATAAATCCGTTCAACAGATCTGCCTGCCGAAGCGGGCATACACAGAGGACTCATCGCTATGAACCGTGAGAGATATCGCGGCGACCTGCCCCTATCGGGGGTGGGTGCCTATGTCATCGCTTAAGACGACGCATCGCTGGGCGGTCGCTCAGCAAAACCCCGAGCTCGAAAAGGAGCTTTCGGCTGGCCTGGGCATACCCGGGCTGGTGGCGCGCATTATGGTTGCGCACGGCATTACATCCATCGAAGAAGGCCAGCTGTTTTTGACGCCTTCGCTCGATCGCGACTGGGCCGACCCGCTCATTATCCCGGGCATGTCGGTCGTTGCCGACCGCGTTGAGCGTGCCATTCGCAACCACGAGCACATCGCGGTCTTTGGCGATTTTGACGTTGACGGTATTACGTCGACCTGCCTGTTGACCGAGGCACTGCGCACGTTTGGCGCCGATGTCACACCGTTTATTCCGCATCGCTTTGACGAGGGCTACGGTCTTTCGCGCGCGGCGCTCGACCGCGTTAACGAGCTCGCTCGCCCCCAGCTGATCGTGACCGTCGATAACGGTATTGCTGCTAAGGAAGAAGTCTCCTATCTGGAGAGCCTGGGGATCGATTTGGTGGTCACGGACCATCACGAGCCCTCCGATCAGGTGCCGCAGGGCGTGCCCCTGACCGACCCTAAGCTCGAGGACGAGGGTCCTTCACGTGAGCTTGCCGGTGCCGGCGTGGCACTCAAGCTGGTGCAGGTTCTGGGCGAGCGTCTGGGCAAGCCGTCGTATTGGCGTTCGCTGATCGAGGTTGCGGCGCTTGGTACCGTGTCCGACATGATGCCGCTCACGCCCGAGAACCGCGCACTGGTCGCCGAGGGCATCCAGCAGATGCGCGTGACAGCCCGCCCCGGCTATATCGCGCTGGCCGCGCTCGCCAAGGCCGACCTCTCTAGCATTACGGCCGATGGCCTGTCGTTTTCGCTCATTCCCCGCTTGAACGCCGCCGGCCGCATGGCCGATCCCAAGCTGGCGCTCGACCTGCTGCTTGCCCGCGATCCTATCGAGGCAAGCGCGCTGGCGGCCGAGCTCGAGGAGATCAACCGTCAGCGCCGCGAGATCGAGGCGGAGCTCACACGCGACGCCATGGCAAAGGTCGAGGAGACCTATGATGGCGGTCGCGCAATCGTCGTGGGTGGCGAGGGCTGGCACGAGGGCGTCAAGGGTATCGTAGCGAGCCGTCTGACCAACCGTTATCACGTGCCGGCGCTGCTCTTCTCGATCGAAGACGGTATCGCTCGCGGTTCGGGTCGCTCGGTGGGCAAGGTCAACCTGTTCGACGCTGTAGAACGCTGCTCCGATCTGCTGATTCGTCGCGGCGGACATGCGGGCGCGGTGGGCGTGACCATCGAGGCGTCCAAGCTCGACGAGTTCCGTCGTCGTCTTTCCGCCGTACTGTCCGAACTTCCCGCCGAGGACTTTGAGGACACCGACGAGGTTGCCGCTACCGTCGACCTCTCCGAGCTGAATATCGAGACCATCGAGCAGATCTCCCGTCTTGAGCCGTTTGGCCAGGGCAATAAGGTGCCGCTGCTGGCCGCCGAGGGCGTGACAATGTGCGATCGCGCCGTGGTGGGCAAAACCGGCGAGCACATGCGCTTCGTGGCGACCGATGGTGCCGCGAGCGTGCCGGCCATTATGTTCCGCGTGCCGCAGATCGATAAGCTCATCAATTGCGATAGCGCTGTCGATTTGGTGTTCGAGGCGGTGGCCGAACATTGGCAAGGTCGCGTAAAGCCCAAGCTCATGATCAAGGATGTCTTGGTCCGTGATTCCACGGCGCCCAGCGTTGACGACCCAGCATGTGAGCTTCACCGCGGCGTGGAGCCTGCTGACGCCGGTCTTCGTCTGGAGTCCCGCAAGCGCCAAACGCTCGCCCAGCTTTCCTATACCGAGCTCACGCGCTCGCTTATCCATAGCTTTATCGGCTCGAACCAGCCGCACCGCGCGCAGGTCGAGGCGCTCGATGCCCTGGCCGATCACCAAAGTGTTCTGGCCGTTATGGGAACGGGGCGCGGAAAGTCTCTTATCTTCCATGTGCACGCCGCGCGCGAGGCGGTCCTTCGTGGGCGTGCGAGCATCTTTGTCTACCCGCTGCGTGCGCTCGTTGCCGACCAGGCCTATCACCTCTCGTCGACGATGGCTGCGCTCGGCATTGGCGTAGGCGTGCTGACCGGCGAGACCGTGGAGGCGGCGCGCGATGACGTGTTTGCCGGCTTGGCTTCGGGCCGCACCGGCATCGTGCTCACGACGCCCGAGTTCCTGTCCATTCACCGCGACCGCTTTGCGCGTTCGGGGCGCATCGGTTTTGCCGTTGTCGATGAGGCGCATCATGCCGGTCTTGCCAAGGGCGGCGACCGCAGCGCCTATCTCGACATGCCCGATATCCTTAAGGCCCTGGGCGATCCGGTCGTTCTGGCCACGACTGCCACCGCAACGGCTCCGGTTGTGGCCGAGCTCGCCCGCGTGCTGCCGATTACCCGTACGGTGGTCGACGAGACGGTGCGCGAGAACTTGCAGCTCGAGGATGACCGAGACCTTGCGAGCCGCGAAAACCGCCTGGTGTCAATCGTGGCGACGGGGGAGAAGACCGTCATCTACGTCAACTCGCGCGACCAGTCCGTGGCGCTTGCTAAGACGCTGCGCAAGCGGGTACCCGATTGCGCGACCCGCATCGCGTTCTACAACGCGGGGCTTGCGCGCTCCGATCGTCGCCGTGTCGAGGAGGCGTTTCGTGACGGAAACCTCAGCTGCATCGTTTCGACTTCTGCCTTTGGTGAGGGCGTGAACCTGCCCGATATCCGCCATGTCGTGCTCTACCACATGCCGTTTGGCGCCATCGAGTTCAACCAGATGAGCGGACGCGCCGGTCGCGACGGCCAACCTGCCGTGATTCACCTGCTCTATTCGTCGCGTGACGCTCGCATTAACGAGCGCCTGCTCGACTGCTACGCGCCCGAGCGCGACGAGCTCGTCACGCTCTATCGAGCGCTGCAGACTATGTGGCGCTCCAACCGCGGCAAGACCGGGGACGATTCCTTTAGCGCGAGCGATATCGACATCGCGCAGATGTGCCTTGCCATCGATGCTCGCACGCCGGTCGACGAGCGCTCGGTGGAAAGCGGCCTGGGAATCTTCGAAGAGCTTGGTTTCTGTCGCGTTTCGGGGTTTGACGACACCCGTCGCATCGCGATGGCCGAAAACCCTGGCCGCGTGCAATTGAGCAGGTCAATTCGCTATTTGGAGGGATTGCGCTCGCGCATGGAGTTCTCGGCTTTCCGGAGCTGGGCGCTCGATTCGTGCGCTTCTGATATGCTAGCCAAAGTTAACCGCCCGATCGTACCGCGGGCCTAGGGGAAGGGGACCTCGATGGATGCCGCAGCCCGTACCGCCCATGATTCCACCCTCCAGCCGTTTTCGGAGATGGAGCACTATAAGCATGCCGATGAGCTGCCGCCCGAGATTATGGCGGACAGCTACGACAAACTGGAGCGCCTGTGCCTCAAATATATGAATGAGGACGACTTTTCTAAGGTGGAGCAGGCCTATTGCTTTGCTGCCGAGAAGCACTGCAACCAAAAGCGCCGCTCGGGTGAGATGTACATTAACCATCCCGTCGAGGTGGCCATCATTTTGGCCGATCTCAAGATGGACTGCGATGTGGTGTGCGCCGCGCTGCTGCACGATACCGTCGAGGATACCGAGACCTCGCTTGCCGATGTTTCCGGCCTGTTTGGCGATACGGTAGCCGAGCTCGTCGATGGCGTGACCAAGCTCACCAACATCGAAGTCGATAGCATGGACGAGAAGCAGGCGCTTACGCTGCGCAAGATGTTCCTCGCCATGTCCAAGGACATCCGCGTTATCATCGTCAAACTTGCCGACCGCCTGCATAACATGCGTACGCTGGCGGCCCTTCGCGAGGACCGTCGCCTGTTTAAGGCCCGCGAGACCATGGACGTGTATGCGCCCCTGGCCGACCGTCTGGGCATGAGCTCTATTAAGTGGGAGCTCGAGGACCTGTCCTTCTTCTACCTTGAGCCCGATGCCTACCAGCGCATCGCACGCATGGTGGCTGAGTCGCGCGAGGTTCGCGAGCGCTATCTGGCCGAGACCATCAAGACGCTCACCGACGAGCTCAACCGCATTGGCCTGGAAGACTTCCAGATCAACGGCCGTTCCAAGCACTATTGGTCCATCTACCAAAAGATGAAGCGCAAGGGCAAGGAATTCTCCGAGATCTACGACCTGGTGGCACTGCGCGTCATCACGCATTCGGTGCGCGATTGCTACTCCACACTCGGCGCGGTACATACGCTGTGGCACCCCATGCCCGGTCGCTTTAAAGACTATATCGCCATGCCCAAGGTCAATAACTACCAGTCGCTCCATACGACGGTAATCGGCCCCACGGCCCGCCCGCTCGAGATTCAGATTCGAACCTACGAGATGCATGAGCAGGCCGAGTACGGCATTGCCGCCCACTGGCTCTATAAGAAGTCGGGTGGATCGTCTGCGTCTAAGACCAATGATGCCCAGCGTCTGGACGACCAGATTAACTGGCTCAAACATTCGCTCGATTGGGCTGCGTCTGACGAGATTACGGACGCCAAGGAATACCTGCATTCGCTGAAGGTCGACCTCTTCGATCAAGAGATCTTCGTCTTTACGCCCAAGGGCGAGGTCATGGCGCTTCGTGCCGGCTCCACGCCGCTCGACTTTGCCTACGCCGTTCACACCGAGGTCGGCAACCACTGCGTCGGCGCCAAGATCAACGGTGCGGTAGCGCCGCTCACGCACGAGATCAAGACGGGCGACCGCGTTGAAATCCTGACCAACAAGAGCTCCAAGCCGTCGCGTGATTGGCTCAAGATCGTCAAGACGCCTTCGGCCAAGTCAAAGATCCGCCGCTATTTTGCCGCTGCGACCAAAGACGATGACGCTGCCGCTGGTCGCGATATACTGGCCAAGGACCTGCGCAAGCGCGGGTACGGCATCTCTACGCCGCGATCCACGCGTGCGCTCAACGCCGTGGCGGAGCAGTTTAATTACAAGCAGCTCGAGGACCTGTTTGCCGCCGTCGGCGCCGGCAAGGTTGCCCCGCGCGCTGTGGGTAACAAGGTCGAGCAAATCTTGGACCCCAAGCCCGAGGAGCAGCTCTCCAAGGCCGAGGCTATCGCCGAGGTCGTCAAGCAGCCTGCCCGCGGCTCCAACCGCAAGCCGCAAAAGCGCGGCAAGAGTGCCAGCAACGGCATTATCGTCAAGGGCGAGAGCAACAGCGGCCTGCTGGTCCGTCTGGCGCATTGCTGCAATCCGGTGACGGGCGACGACATCGTCGGCTTCATCACGCGCGGTCGTGGCGTTTCGGTGCATCGCGCCAACTGCCCCAACGTCAAGGGTCTTATGGAGCATCCCGAGCGCATGATCGAAGTGGAGTGGGACGGCGCTGCCGACACCCTCTTCCAGGTCGAGATCGTGGTCGAGTGCCTGGACCGCATGGGCCTGCTCAAGGATGTCACCATTGCCATTGGCGATGCGGGCGGCAATATCCTTTCTGCCGCCACCTCGACCAACCGCGAGGGTATTGCAACCCTGCGCTTTATGGTCGAGATCTCGGACGCGAGTGGTCTGGATCCGCTGCTGGCCTCTATCAGCAGCGTCGACTCGGTCTACGACGCGCGCCGCCTGATGCCCGGCGAGGGTGGAGCCCAGCTTAAGCGCCGCGTTTAGTCGCGACGAACGTGTCACATTATTGATATTCGCTACACTCGAGGCATCGTTTGATGCCTCGAGTTCTATAGAGAGGAGAGGGACATGAGTGCTGTGTCCTTGGATTTAACTCCCAAGGGATCGGTCGAGATTGAGACGCTCGTAAACGGTCCCATTCAGACCAATAGCTATGCTGTTATTTCGGACAATGAGTGCGTGATTATCGACCCCGCATGGGAAGGCGAGCGTTTGGTGGAGCATATTCGAGCCGAGCATCCCGGCGTACGCGTGCTTGGCGCCGTATGCACTCATGGCCATGCCGATCATGTTGGTGGTGTTGCCGGCGTGCGGACCACCGTTGGCGAGGGCTGCCAGTATGAGCTGTGTGCTAAGGATGTGACGGTGCCGCATGCGAACATCGAGGAGCAGCGAGCTATGTGGGGCATTGAGACGCCCGACCCCGGGGAGCCGACGCGCCTGCTCGCCGAGGGCGATGCTATCGAGGTGGGCGATATCTGCCTGCAGGTGATCGAGACGCCGGGGCATACGCCGGGCGGGATCGTCTTGTTTGCTGCCACCGAGCAGGGGAACATTGCCTTTGTGGGCGACACCCTGTTTCCGGGTGGGCACGGCCGCACCGATCTTTCTGGAGGAGATGGGGCGGCTATTCTGCGCTCGCTCTCCAAGCTCGCCCGGCTTCTTCCGCCCGATACCGTTTGCCTAACCGGCCATGGCGATTCGACCACCATGGCACGCGAGCTCATGCAGAACCCTTTCATACAGATGTAGCTTAATGGTCGGCTTTTGAAGCACGAGAAGCGTCCAGACGTCAAGCTATTTTTTCCCCAACGGGTCGATTCCGTAGGGCAAACGGTCAAAAAAGTCTGTTTGGACGATATTCGTGAACAAACGAACGTTTATGCTCGGGTGCGCCGTGGTAAAATCTCAGGCGTTATCGGAGCAACCTTACAGGAGGTTTCTTTTATGCTCGTCAACGCAGCAGACATGCTCAAGAAGGCCGAGGCCGGCAAGTACGGTCTTGGTGCCTTCAACACCAACAACCTCGAGTGGACCCTGGCTATTCTCCAGGCCGCCGAGGAGGCCAAGTCTCCGCTGATCCTTCAGTGCACCGCTGGTGCCGCTAAGTGGATGGGCGGTTTCAAGGTCTGCGCCGACATGGTCAAGGCTGCCGTCGAGGCCACGGGCGTTACCGTTCCCGTCGCCCTTCACCTCGATCACGGTTCTTACGAGGACTGCTTCAAGTGCATCGAGGCCGGCTTCACGTCCATCATGTATGACGGCTCTCACGAGGAGACCTTCCAGCTTAACCTCGACCGCACCAAGGAGCTCGTTGAGCTTGCCCACTCCAAGGGCATGTCCATCGAGGCCGAGGTCGGCGGCATCGGCGGCACCGAGGACGGCGTGACCTCCAGCGGCGAGCTCGCTGATCCTGCTGAGTGCAAGCAGATCGCTGACCTGGGTGTCGACTTCCTCGCCTGCGGCATCGGCAACATCCACGGCGTGTACCCCGCCGACTGGGCTGGTCTTTCCTTCGAGCGTCTGGGCGAGATTAAGGCCCAGACCGGTGACCTGCCCCTCGTTCTGCACGGTGGCACCGGCATCCCCGAGGATCAGATCAAGAAGGCCATCTCCCTGGGCATCTCCAAGATCAACGTCAACACCGACCTGCAGCTCGTCTTCGCCAAGGGCGTCCGCGAGTACATCGAGGCTGGCAAGGATCAGCAGGGCAAGGGCTTTGACCCCCGCAAGCTCCTCAAGCCTGGTCGCGACAACATCGTTGCCCGCACCAAGGAGCTCATGGAGGAGTTTGGCTCCGTCAACAAGGCGTAAGCGTCGCTAAACTTCCCGTCGGAAGCCCCGTCCCCCTACACTGTTTCCTTTGCGCTCACCTGGCTTCGCCAGAAGTCGCGCCAAGGAAACAGTTCCGGGGGACGGGGCTTCCTTCGTTTAACGCCGCAGGGTTACGAGTCTGAATTAAGATGGCTACTGGCTTTGCCAGAAGTCGCGCGACGGAATCAGCTCCGGGGAAACGGGGCCTCCTTTGTTAACTCGCTACAGGGTTACTGGGCTGAATTCATTTTTTATAGGTACCGTTTTTCGGTGTTGAGGGTTCCTTTATTGGGGCTTTCTTTTTATCTCGCTACAATGGACTTCAAGAGTTCTAATGACTTGGAGTTTGGTATGGCTGTTATTAATGTGCTGCCTTCGGATGGGAAGGTTATTGACGAGGGGCCGGTTGGTTGCTCTGTTGATGTTTGCAATGATGACTTCCGTTTTCTAGATATTGGCTTGCCACCCGAGATCCTGCGTTTAAAGGATGCGGGGTATCTTTCGCAGGCTATTGAGGCTTGCGACCGCCTACTTGCCCAAAATCCCGATCCCTCGCTTGCTGCCTGCGTTCGTGCCGAGCGGTATCGCATGATCGAGACGCCGCTTCATTTTTCGGTGTCGCGCGATCGAGCTATTGCGATGATTCGCGAGGAGTGGCCTGAGTTTACCGAGGAGCAGTTTAACGATCTGATTGACCGTAAGCGTATTGACTGGCGCTTTATCGACGGGGAGCTGTTCGTTCTCGACAACTTCCTCGATTCGCTTCGCGTATATCCCAAAGAGGTTCCCGGCATGCGTCCCGATCCTACGGACGGAATTGCACTGCGCAACGAAATGCTCAAGGAGATGGGGTCGCAAAACGGATTGGCTCGCGTCATTACGCTTAAAGCATCTGTGTCTGTCCCCGGCGCTCTAGAGGGGGAGACCGTTCGCGCTTGGCTTCCCGTTGCCGCCACCTGCCACCAGCAGTCTCGTGTCGAGATTCTCGACATGACGCCGGAGGGTGCTGTTGCTCCCGCGAACGCTTCGGCGCGTACCGCCTCGTGGTCTTCTTCGAGTGAACGCTCATTCTCGGTGACCTATCGTTATCACATCGGTGCTGCTTATTGTGATGTCTACGGTGGCACACTTCCGGTTCATCCGCGTATGGACGCGCCTCTGCCCGAGGATATTTCCGAGGACCGTCCGCACATTGCATTCACGCCGTATCTGCAGCAGCTGACGGCCGGTGTTGTTGACGGACTCGAGGATCCGCTCGATCGCGCTCGTGCTATCTATGATTATCTGACGCAGCATATCGACTATCGCTATCAGCCGCCGTACTTGCTTTTGGGATCTATTGCCGATGACTGCGCGCATTCGCTCCGCGGCGATTGCGGCGTTATGGCGCTCACGTTTATCACCATGTGCCGTATCGCGGGCGTGCCTGCCCGTTGGCAGAGCGGCCTGTATGTTGCGCCCGATTCGGTGGGGTCGCACGACTGGGCAGAGTTCTATACGCCGCAGACCGGATGGCTCAACGCCGACGTGTCATTTGGATCTTCTGCTCGCAGGATGGGGGAGGAGTGCCGCCGCCGTCACTACTTTGGCAATCTCGACCCGTGGCGTATGGTGGCCAACAATCGATTCCAGGCAGAGTTTGAGCCCTCTTTCGACGGCATGCGCGAGGACCCTTACGATAACCAGATGGGTGAGGCTTCGGTCGACGGTCGCGGATGCCGTCGGCGCGAGATGCTCCGCACGGTCGAACTCATCGAAATGCTCGAAGTTCCATTTTCGGACTAATCGGTAGAAAGCTGTGATAAACTAACTCACGCATTGCGTGCCCGAGTGGCGGAATTGGCAGACGCAGTGGACTCAAAATCCACCGTTGGCAACAACGTGCGAGTTCGAGTCTCGCCTCGGGCACCATACATGCAAGTGAGCGTTCAAGGGGGTTGCGGCCCCCTTTTTCGTGCCGAACTCGCGTGAGCGCGCGAAGCGTTAAGCAAACAGGCCTGTGGCCTGTTTGTAGCGGAGCGTGGCGAGGGCGCCACGCGCCCGAAGCCCGGGGCTTCGCGAAGCGAAGGCCCTTCGAGTCTCGCCTCGAGCACCATACATGCAAGCGAGTGTTCAAGGGGGTCAAGGTCCCTTTTTCGTGTACGTAATGTGATAACGCGCTGTACGTGTTATTATTCGCAATGCGTTGTTCCCACAATGCCCTAAAGAGGAACCTGAGGGTTCCCACCTTTTGGCGCCAATGAGCAGCTGACTGGTCATACAACTTAGATTCCCTTCCTCAAATCGAGGAAGTCTATGTGTACGACCTGGTTGCTGAGAAGCGCCGGGTTATTTTTTTATGAATGGAGGTAGGGAAAATAGCTAAGTCTGATGACACCCGCATCAACGACGAGATCACTGCATCTTCGTGTCGTTTGATTGGCGTCGATGGCTCTCAGCTCGGCCTGTTCGCCATCCGCGATGCCCAGCGCGTCGCCGACGATCAGGGTCTCGACCTGGTCGAGATCGCTCCCAACGCGGAGCCGCCGGTCTGCAAGGTCATGGACTACGGTAAGTTCAAGTACCAGCAGGCCATGAAGGCCAAGGCTGCTCGTAAGAACCAGTCCAAGGTCGAGGTCAAGGAAATGAAGTTCCGACCCAAGATCGACGTTGGCGACTACGAGACCAAGAAGGGCCACGTTCTGCGTTTCCTCAAGAAGGGCGCACGCGTTAAGATCACCATCATGTTCCGCGGCCGTGAGATGGCTCACCCGGAGCAGGGCCTTAACGTTCTCGAGCGTCTCGCCGAGGATCTCAAGCCTTACGCTACGGTCGAGTCCAAGCCTAAGATGGAAGGCCGTAACATGCTTATGCTGCTCGCCCCGATTAAGGGCGCCTTCGATGAGGATAAAGCGGCAAGCGATAGCAAGTAACTAGTGTTCTGTAACCGATTAAGGAGTATTTCATGCCTAAGATGAAGTCCCACAGCGGCACCAAGAAGCGTTTCCGCAAGACTGGTACCGGCAAGCTTATGCGCGCCAAGGCTTTCAAGAGCCACATCCTGAGCAAGAAGTCCACCAAGCGTAAGCGTGGCTTCCGTCAGGAGACCGAGATCGCCGCTGCCGACCGCAAGGTCATCAAGTCGCGTCTCGCCTAAGTTCGCGTTCCCGTTTTTCGTTTTACCGTCTAGGAGTTGATAGAACATGGCACGTATTAAGCGCGCTGTTGCCGCCAAGAAGAAGCGCCGTACCGTTATGCACCGTGCGAAGGGTTACTACGGTGCCGCTTCGCGTACTTACAAGCATGCTAAAGAGCAGGTCCAGCACTCCCTGCAGTATCAGTATCGTGATCGCCGCAACAAGAAGCGCGAGATCCGTTCTCTCTGGATCACCCGTATCAACGCTGCTGCTCGCCTGAACGACATCTCTTACTCTCAGTTCATGCACGGCCTGAAGGTTGCCGGCATCGAGCTCGACCGCAAGGTCCTGGCTCAGATGGCTTACGAGGACATCGAGTCCTTCAACGAGCTGGCTGCCATTGCCAAGAAGGCTCTCGAGGCCTAATAGATTCTCTTGAATCGCTAGGGGAGTGTCGCGTTGTGCGCGGCGCTCCCTCTTTTTATCTGAAGCGCGGTTTACATTGCTAAAAGCGCGGGTAGATAGACACTTACAGGTGACCGATCTCTATATATTTCTAAACCAAAGGGTCATCATCTGATACGTGCGGAAGATCCGCACCAGTCTTTCTATTAGCTATAGAAAGCGATATGTTGTGTAGGACTTGTGAAGAGTGGAATTGACGACCCACAGGGCTTCGCGGTCTGGCAATATATCTCCTTGCCGCGCGGCCCGGTCGGACCGGATCAGCCGCC
>CABRZS010000015.1:0-55848 GCA_902475525.1 uncultured Collinsella sp. | reverse complement strand
TATACGGGCGCATCATCGACGTCTTCAATACAGACAATATCAGTGCGGAATGTTTACAAAACTAAAGGTCAGAGCCCCCCCTAAGTTAACGTTGTTCGAAACGCTGGTCGGCCGCTTCCGGCGGGCCGCCGGGTCGCGGGCGATGGGGGCGTGGGTCCCGTCTTGCCTTGCGCGTAACTGGCTGAATTGATTTTGATTGGAGCTGTTCCTATGTCCCAGAAGTTGACTCGGGTGATTGTTACCACTGATATGGAAGTCGATGATATGAACTCGCTTGTTCATTTGGCTCTGTATCTCAACTTGCTTGATGTTCAGGCTGTGGTGTATACGGCTTCGCAGTATCACTTTCTTGGGGATGGGGTTCATACGCTCGGCGAGGTGAATTCGCATTGGCGGACCAAAGGGCGGCGCTCTTATGAGTGGGCTGTTGTGCCTCATGAGCCCGATCCGCTGGCTGGCGAGCTTCGTGAGTATCGGCCGTTTCCCGAGCATTGGATTGAGAGTCTCTGGAGTAATGAATATACCCAGGCTTGGCCGCAGTTGCAGGCAAATGCGGACGCCGCCGGTGAACCGCCGTTTCCCACGCCTGCCCAGATGATCGAGCGTACGTTTGTGGGAAATGTTGCTTTTGAGGGTGATGTGTGCGAGGAGACTGAAGGGTCTCACGTCATCGCCGATGCCATCATGGACGATGACCCGCGCACGCTGTGGCTGCTCAGCTGGGGTGGTATGAATACGATCGTTCGCGCCCTCATGAGTATTGCCGAGCGTTATCGCGCCACACCCGAGTGGCCCGCCGTACAGCGGCGGGTCTATCAGAAGGTGCGCGTGATGGGCGTTGCCGATAGTGTGGGGCAGGATAACTCGTGGCTCGACCATGGGCGCGAGCTCTTTCCCGAGCTCATCTTTTGGCGTACGCCCTATATGTATGGCAACTATTTCGACGCCAAAACAGCTCAGCCCGATACGCTGCCGCTGTTTAAGGCTCCTTGGCCTGAGCGGAATCTCACGCAGGGCAACGGACCCCTCATGGCACGCTATATGCTCTATGGCGATGGTAAGGTCTACGAAAACGAGCCTGAGCGCTTTCAGTTTGGCAAGCATGCCCGCCTGGATTGGGGCCTGGAAGGCATGCCCGCGGTACAGTTTGAGCGCGGCGACTTTATGGCCGAAGGCGACAGCATGACCTATATTCCGCTGCTTCCGTTTGGCCTGCGCGGTATCGACGACCGCGACTTCGATACGCTGCTCGGCCGCATGTTTCTTGATGGACACCCCGATGCGAACGCGCCCACCGGTTTTGCCGCCCTCGGCACGCCCCCAGACGACAATCTCAATCCCTATCTGCGTGCCTATCAGGAAGACTTTGCCGCCCGCGCGCAATGGTGCGCCCATGATCCGGCCATCTGCTCGCATCCGGCGCATGTTGTCGAGGTCACGGCCGACCGCAGCGCCGCAGCCGGCGAGCGCATCGACCTTGCGGCGACCATCGTCGACCCTGACGGCAGGGGCTTCGATGCGCATTGGGATGTCGCCGTAGACCCGTCGAGCTATGCAGGCGTCCAGGATCTGTCGCTGTGGCAAGAATGCACGGAGGATGCCACTTTCATCGTGCCCGCCGACGCACGACCCGGCGACCGCTTTGTGCTCACCCTCACCGTGCAGACGCGCGCCGAGTGCCCCTGCACCCGCTACACCCAGGTCGCCGTGACTGTGGCATAGCAAGGGCGACGCCCACATTCGGCAGCCGCCGCATTCGACAAAGAGTGTCCCCGGGCGCCAAACGAGCGAGGATTTTTGGACACCCAAATGACGAGAGTTGATAATCTCCCACTTTGAGCCCACAAACAGGCCAAAAACGGGAGATTATCCACTCTCACTCTACGGGTACTCATTGGGGACGTACTTAAATGAGTAGTTTCACTCATTTAAGTACGTCCCCAATGAGTGAAAATGGGCCATGTGTCCCAGTTGTGGAGACTCGTTGAGCCGTCTGGGTATCGTGAAAGATCGCGCACTCCCCCATCATCAAAAGTGACACACGCTACCAGTTGATGGGAGGCAGCCATGGGCTTCTTTGACAAGATGTTCGAGAAGAAAGAGTGCGCGATTTGCGGTACCGAGCTGGGACTTCTAGGTAAGACAAAAATCAATGAAGGCTACCTGTGCAAAGAGTGCGCCGGCAAGCTCTCCCCCTACTTTCACGGCTATCGCTCCAGCACCGCGGACGATATCCGCGAGCAACTCGCCTACCGCGAGGCCAATGCCGAGCGCCTGGCCTCGTTCAACCCCACGCGCACGCTCTCTGCCGGGCGCACCAACATCATGCTCGACGAAGACGCGGGCCTGCTGATCATCACCTCGCAGAGCCGCTGGCGCGACGCCAATCCCGACATCATCGAGTTCTCGCAGGTACTCGGCTGCGATATGGATATCGACGAGCATCGCACCGAGATCTATCGCGAGACCAAGGACGGCGAGCGCGAGAGCTACAACCCGCCGCGCTACGACCTGGATTACGACTTTAATCTGACCATCCACGTCAACACGCCGTACTTTACCGAGATCAACCTGCGCGTGAACGACTCCACCATCGATCAGCGCGGGTCCATCGAATACCGCGAGGCCAAGCGCCAGGCAACCGAAGTCCGCGATGCGCTGGTGCAGCTGCGTCAGGAAACGCGCGACAGCGTCGTGGCCGCCAAGGCCCCCAAGACCGCGGTCACCTGCCCCTTCTGCGGCGCAACCACCATTCCCGATGCCAGCGGGCGCTGCGAATACTGCGGCGGCGCTATCGGCGCATAGCACCCGGCACGGAAAGGACCGATCATGGCCTTCGAGAGCGTCAACTATCAGTGCCCCGCGTGTGGCGGCCCCCTTCACTTTGCCAGTGCCGAGCAAAAGCTCGTCTGCGACTACTGCGATTCTCGTTTTGAAGTCGAAGAAGTCGAGGCCCTCTATCGCGAGCGCCAAGACAAGGCAGATGCCAAAGCCGATGCCGCAGCAGCAGCTCCCAAACCTGCTGTCGACGATGCCGTGCAGGAGCTGGCCCAAAACGCCGGCTACATCTGCTCGTCGTGTGGCGCCGAGCTCGTGTCCGATGGGACTGTCGCCGTTACCACCTGCCCGTACTGCGGCAACTCCGCCGTGGCACCCGGCCAGCTCTCGGGAGATTTCTCACCCGACCTGGTGATTCCATTTAAGCTCGGGCGCGACGACGTCACAGCCGCACTCAAGGAACACTACAAGGGCAAGATCTTGCTGCCCAAGAGCTTTGTCACCGGCAACCATATCGACGAAGTCCAAGGTGTCTACGTGCCGTTTTGGCTCTACGGTGCCCACGTGGACGGCGAAGTGTACTTCGATGCGACCAACGAGACCGTAACCGAGGAATCCGACCGCACCGTCACGACCACCGACCACTACGATGCCTACCGTAAGGGCAATATCTCGTTTAAGCGCGTGCCCGTCGACGGATCGTCCAAGATGCCCGACGGCCACATGGACGCCATCGAGCCGTTTGACTACGACGCGCTGCGCCCGTTCTCGGTCGCCTATATGCCCGGCTACATCGCCAACCGCTATGACGAGGATTGCGAGACCTGCAAGGCGCGCGCCGAGCGTCGTATGGAAGAAAGTACGATCTCGGCCCTGCGCGAGACCGTCGTCGACGAATATGACGATGCCACAGTCGAAAGCAAGCAGCTCGACTACACCTGGGAAGACAGCAACTACGCCCTGTTCCCCGTGTGGATGCTTTCCACCTCGTGGAACGGCAAGAGCTACCTGTTTGCCATGAACGGCCAGACCGGCCGCTTGGTCGGCGAGCTCCCCTGCTCCAAGCCCAAGCTCGCCATTGCCTCGGTGCTGTTCTTTGTGATCGGATTTATCCTCTCCCAAATTCTCTTTATGGGCGAGAACGCCTTCGATCCGGATTACCTCGCCTTTGATATCGAGGGCATCCTCATCAACATCATCGCGCCGCTGATCATCGTGATTATCGGAGACGTGCTACTGGTAGGCCAGCTCAAGACGGCCAACGAGGCCACCCACGCCGACGAGTACTGCGGCGAGCTCGACCTGACCGAGAAGCACGACACCTTCAGCCACACCGAGACCACCGTTGTCATGAAAGACGACAAGGACGACTAAGCAATCCAACCAATACCACCCGGCCTTTGACGAGAAAGGAAGATCACCATGGGACTCTTGAAAGCTGGATTGGGAGCTGCCGGCGGCGTCATGGCCGACCAGTGGAAGGAATTTATCTACTGCGAATCGATGCCTGCTGACGTCTTGGCCTGCAAGGGCAGCAAGCGCACCGGTGGCCGCAGCTCCAACACGCGCGGCGAGGACAACGTCATCTCCAACGGCTCCGTCATCGCCGTCAACGACGGCCAGGGCATGCTCGTGGTACAAAACGGCAAGATCATCGAAGTCGCGCTGGAGCCCGGTGAGTTCGTCTTCGATACCGGCAGCGAGCCGAGCGTCTTTAGCGGCAACCTGGGCGATTCCATCAAGGAAACCTTCGCCAATATCGGCAGCCGTTTTACCTTTGGCGGCGACGCGGGCAAGGACCAGCGCGTCTACTTCATCAACACCAAGGAGATCATCGGCAACAAGTACGGCACCGCCTCGCCCGTGCCCTTCCGCGTGGTCGACAACAACATCGGCCTGGACGTCGACATCTCCGTGCGCTGCAACGGCGAGTACTCGTACCGCATCACCAACCCGCTGCTGTTCTACACCAACGTGTGCGGCAACGTGACCGATAGCTACACGCGCGACAAAATCGACAGCCAGCTTAAGTCCGAGCTGCTCACCGCCCTGCAGCCCGCCTTTGCCAAGATCTCGGAAATGGGCATCCGCTACAGCGCCATCCCCGGCCACACCACCGAGCTCGCCCGCGCGCTCAACGAGGTCCTCTCTGCCGATTGGCGTGATCTGCGCGGCGTCGAGATCGTGAGCTTTGGCGTCAACTCCATCGCCGCCTCGCAAGAAGACGAGCAGATGATCAAGGACCTGCAGAAGGCCGCAGTCATGCGCGATCCCACCATGGCGGCAGCCAACATTGCCAGCGCCCAGAGCGACGCAATGCGCGCGGCAGCCGCTAACCCCAACGGCGCGATGGCAGGCTTTATGGGCATGGGCATGGCAGGTGGCATGGGCGGCATGAACGCCAGCCAGCTGTTCGCCGCCGGCCAGGCACAGCAGCAGGCCGCCCCGCAGCCGGCTCCGGCACCCGCTCCCGCCCCGGCTCCTGCCGCCGCATCTGCGGCCGGCACGTGGACCTGCAGCTGCGGTGCCACCAACACCGGCAAGTTCTGCTCCGAGTGCGGCAGTCCCGCACCCGCCCCGGCACCGGCCAAGTGGTTCTGCCCCAACTGCGGCAGCGAAAACGGCGGCAAATTCTGCAGCAACTGCGGAACGCCCAAGCCCTAGCGCCCCCAACTGGTAATGAGCGGGGGATCCGCCACCCCCGCTGCCTTCTATGGGTTTCGTTCGATGAAGGAGGACACCATGAAGACAACGTTTAAAAAGTCCGCGCTCGCATTCCTGACATGCATCTTGGCGCTCGCCTTTGCCCTGACGGGCTGCAGCGGCGGCGGCAAAGACCCCAAGGCCAACTTCGTCGGCAGCTGGAAGTACTCGGGTGGAACCTTGGACGGCGAAGAGCTGACCGAAGAGTACATGGACATGCTCAAGGAGTGGGGCGTCAACTGCATCCTGATCCTCGATGAGGACGGCACGGGCACCCTCGACTTGTTCCTTGAGGTCGCCGACCTGAAATGGGAGGCCAAGGACGCCACCACCGTAACCATCACCGCCGAAGACGAGTCGCACGATCTGAAGCTCAAGGACGACAAGCTCGTCCTGGAGGTAGACGGTGACAAGCTTATCTTCACGAAGTCCGACAAGGATCTGTCCGGTACGGTGAAGAAGGATCGCGAGAACGCCGAGAAGGAAGAGGAGATCGATGAGGCCGTCGAAGACGGCGATGTCCAGAGCGTCGAAATCTCCCCCGCCGTCACCGTCGCCGATGATGACCTGTGCACCATCACCATCACCGAGAAGTTCCAGGACGACTGGGGCGACATCGGCTTTGTCGTCAACATCACCAACAAGAGCGACAAGGACCTGACCTTCTACGCTCCCACCGGCAAGACAAACGTCAACGGCACCATGAAGGAAGCCTGGTTCTCGGCCCACCTGATGCCCGGCACCAACGCCACCGAAGAGTTCACCTTCTCGAAGGGCACGCTTGACAGCTTCGACAGCCTAGTCAACACGACCATCGGCATCGACGCCTACCTGACCGATTCCTACGAGGACGTCGCCTCCTACAGCGCAACCATCGCGTAGCGGTAGACCACGACAGCCGCGGATTGGCGGACACATCCGCGCACACCAGACGGGGCCGCAGGAGTTGATCCTGCGGCCCCGTCGCTTTTATGCCGATGCGTAACGAGCGTTAGCGCTCCATGTTGGGAACGATGCTGCCCTCGGTCACCGCGCGCACGGCCAGACGCATGATGTTGTCGTAGCCGGTCTTATTGAGAATCTCCGAGATGCGGCGTTTGATGGTGCCCTCGCTCATAAACAGCTCGGCCGCAATCTCGCGACGGCTCTTGCCCTCGCAGGCAAGACGCAAAATCGACAGCTCGACATCATCGAGTGCCGCCGTGCCCGAGAAAATGCTCTCGGGCGGCTTGGGAAATGTGCAGTAGCCCGCCAGCGTGGAGCGCATCACAGCAAACAGCTCGTCGATGCCGACGTTCTTGTACACAAAGCTATCGACGCCGGCCTCGCGAGCCTGATCGACGAAGGTGATCTCGGGCATGCCCGTCATGATGATGACGCGACACTCGGGCAGCTCCTCTTTAATACGCGCCGCCGCCACGATGCCATTGGAGTCGTGCTCGGTGCATACGTCCATCAGCACCATGTCCGGGTGCTCCTTAAGCACGACGTCGAGGGCTTCGGAAGCATCGGCGATCGCGGCGACAACGGTCATATCGGGCTGGTCGCCAACGGAGCGCGCGAGACTCTCGCGCAAGATGGCCTGGTCTTCGACGATTAACACGCGGATCATGAGCTTCTCCTTTGGACCGTGGCGTTGGAGGCGAGCGGGATGGATACCGCAAGCGTAAAGGGCGGGGCGGGGCGAACGTCCAGGCTGCCGCCCAGATCTTGCGCGACATGCCTCATGCCTGGGATGCCCGTTCCCTCGCGATACGATACGGGAGCCGGGGACCCGTCGTTGGAAATAGTCATGTGCGCGACGGTGCCAGCGTCTGTCCCCTCCTGCCACAGGCGCACCTGGACCTGATGCGTCTGCGCATGCTTGGTGGCATTGGTCGAGGCCTCGCGGACAATCTGCAAAAATGCCGCAGCGACGCGTGCGTCCTGGGGCAGCGCGCCCTCGACATCGATCTGCACGCTCACCAGGCCAAAGGCATGGACGATATCGCCCAGCTGCTCCGAAGGCTCACTGGCACCGTCACGGCGCAGATCGGCGGCGATTGAGCGCAGCAACGGGTCGATCTGCTCGAGCGACTCGTCGTCCAAGCGCCCCTCCTCCAGATAGCGATGGAGGATAGACAGGCGCTGGCCGATCACATCGTGAACGCGGGCACGCATGCGCAGATAGGCCGCATTGTCGGCAACTTTTTTGACTTCTTCGATCTGGGCCTGGAGCTCTTGGCCCGCAAGCTCAAGCAGGTGGTTGGCCTGCGCCAGACGGTCATGCGCGTGCGCATACTCTGTCACATCCAGGCCGATAATGCGCTCGAACGAACGACCCGAAACCATAACGTCATCGTGCACAAACAAGCGAATCTCGGCGGGAGAAACCTCGACCACAACGCGCGCCTCACCAAAGCGGTCCAGATTAATGCGCACGCGGTTCCTGCTGCTTTCGGGCATTTGCATACTGAGTTTGCGCAGGTCGTTCCATGTACCGCTCATATCGCCTAGGTCGGTGGGCATATGAAGCTCCGCCAGGTTTTTGCGCATGCAGCGGTTCATGAGCAGCGGACGACCCCTCGGGTCCAGATACAGGATGCCCACGGGAATCACGTTGATGGTTTCGATCGTCGAGAACGCGGTGATATCCTCCTGGCGGTTACGGACGTCCATCAAGAGCGCCGCGACGGAACGGAACAGGAAGAACGCTCCCTCTGCGATAAGGACAACGGCCCACACCGAGCCCATGGCAAAAACCACCGGCGGTGTCACGGCGCCAACAAGCAGCAGCTCGGCCAGCATGACAGGGCGACGATAGTGCACCATAAGGACCACGCCATAGGCAAAGATCGCGGCATTGAGCCACAGCACTCCGCCCATTGCCCTGGCGCAAACATTGAGCGGCGCCACCAGATACGAGCCAGACGACGCGAATAAGATGAGCGCCGAAATCATCAGGTGAAGCACAAGGCTCGCCTCGTAGGCGCAAATCACCTTACGGTTATAGGACGAGCGGCGCGATACGATGAGCGGGACGTGGATCGTCTGCAGACACGCAGCCAGGGCAAAGACAACATCGAGCGCAACGATTTGGGGAAGGATGAGCGAAATCTGCATCGTCACTCACCCGCCCTCGGCATCAAGACGATCATGCGCAGCTGGCCGGGCTCGCCCTCAAGGCGGTATGCCACGTTGCGCCCTTGCAGAGCGCTTTCGAGCTCTTGCGCAGCGGGCGTCTGCGAAAGATCTTCATCATCGTTGGAAAAAAGCGTGGCGCGCAGCTCGACACTGCACCGGTCATGGTCGCCCAAGTGATACATAAGCGCCGGATGGTCGGTGGTGTAGGCAAAAAACGCAAAGTCATACACGCAGTCGTACAGGGCGCTTACCGTACTGGCGTGCATCGGGCGCCGTATGGCGATAATCGAGGCGCAATCGACATCGATGGTGCGCAGGTCGCTTGCGAGCTCATTGGCAATGAGTTGAATGCGGTCGCGATCAAAACCGCTCTCCCCGTGCTGTGCCAACGTGAGCGACCCTTTGCGCTTGCAATAGGCGACGAGCATCTTAGCGCGCTGCAGCATGCGGTAACGCTCGTGCGAAGACGCCTCGTCGGTCAACGGTGGCAGCGAGCTCAGCAGGTCGTACATCTCTTCGAACGCGCGGGCAAGCGCCTGGTCCACGTCTTGAACGAGCAAGGTCTCGGCCTCTTGATCTGCCAGATGCGTCTTAAGATCGTAGTCGGCCGTGAGCAGCTCATTTTGGCGCTGCAGCTCCATGCGACGATGTGCCAGTTCACGGTTAAGCTCGTTGAGCTCCGACACGTCTTGGGCAAGCAGGGCCGATCCGCCCAGCAGCGGAAAGGCGCGATACATTACATCGGGATCGGACGCCACGGCAAAGGCATGGGCATGCCCGTGTTCCTGGGCCCGAAGCTCTTCGCACACGCCCGCCGGCATTGGCTTCGACACCGGTGTGGCATAGACTTCCTGCAGGTCGCGCGTTAGAACTTTGAGGTCGAGCGGCAAGGTGTCGAAGATGCCAGCAATGTCGTGATATGACGGAATGACACCGCAATCGAGACAGATTTCCATCGCCACCACGCACAAGACGCAATAGACGAGCGAGAAGTTGAGCCTCCATGCCCAGGGCACGCGCAGAGCATACGAGATGGCAAAGAACGCGCCACCCAACAAAACAAGCGCCGCCGTGCCCGAAAAGCGCTGAATGCGAAAGGACGAGGACCGACCCACCAGGATAAAAAAGGCCGCGAAGTTAAAGGCCGTCCACACCAAGACAGCGAAATAGCCCCAGCCATATGTGTAATCGTTGCTCCAGGTGTCGCTTGCACGGTCAAAGTGGAATACCTGCCGGTGGAAATCGTTGGTGAGCACAAAACCGATAAGTAGGATGGCCACGACCCACAGGATGCTGCGATAGCGACGGCCCGTACGGTGTTGTTCCAGCCCCGCAAGGCGCAGGCCGCACAGCTGGTAGAGCAGCGGAATGAGCGTCATGGGCACGTAGTACAGGTACCACAGCACGGTGGCATAGAACGGCGTGAACGACTTGTATTTGAGGATGACCTCAATCATCCAGAGGGCGCAGATGGTGGCGACGGCAACAAGGCGGCGGCGCAACACATAGTCCAAACAGCGCAGATAGACCGATACGCCCCAGATCGAAAATATAATTGCGGCGACAAGCAACGGGAGAGAGCTCGAGTGGACGAGCGCATCCACGACCTCTTCGGACACCTCGCTATAGGCGGGCACGGCGTTGGAAAGCTTGGGGTCGGAGGCAAACAGCGCCGGCAAGACTGCCAAAAGCATGAGGAACAGCGCGGTGATGGCGCCGGCGATAGCAAAGACGCGGCGGCGATACACGCCATGCGATATGCCAACAAGGAATCGCGGCATGGCGAAGAGCCTGCCGCCCCTGGGATCCGCCACGGGTGCGGATCGGGCGGTCGCGTGGCCGATATGTCGCTCGCGGGTACCCATAGTGCTTTTAGTGTACCGACAGGCGGGCCCAAAAAGCGGGCCACATGTCCCAAAATCCGCCGACGGCAAAGGGTGCCCCCAGCGATTAGTCGTTTAAGAACGTCCCCAATGAGTAGTTCTTAACTTCTTTTGCTTTCTTTCACTTCTTTTAACAAAACACCCGACGGGCATAAGCTGCTCGCCGGGTGTTTTGGTTAGGAAGCTGTGGTTGTTGGGAAAGCCTAGGCCAGGTCCTCGCCGTTCGTCTCGATGACGTGTTTGTACCAATCGAAGCTCTTCTTCTTGGAACGCTTGAGGGTGCCGTTGCCCGCATCATCGCGGTCGACGTAGATAAAGCCGTAGCGCTTGGACATCTCGCCTGTGCCGGCAGACACCAGGTCGATCGGGCCCCAGGTGGTGTAGCCCAGCAGGTCAACGCCGTCCTCGGTCACCGCGTCGCGCATGGTCTGGATGTGCTGGCGCAGGTAGTCGATACGGTAGTCGTCGTTGATGGAGCCGTCCTCCTCGACGACATCCTTGGCGCCCAGACCGTTCTCGACCACAAACAGCGGCTTCTGATAACGGTCGTACAGGTCGTTGAGGGTGATACGGAAGCCCAGCGGATCGATGGCCCAGCCCCACTGGCTCTGCTGCAGGTAGGGGTTCTTGGCGCCGGCGAAGGCGTTGCCCTGGGTGCGCTCGACATCGGGATTATCGGCACCGGCAGAGCAACGGGTGCTGTAATAGCTAAAGCTGATGAAGTCGACGGTGTTGGCGGCCAGGACCTCGCGATCCTCGTCAGTCATACCCACGTCGATGCCCAGGCGCTCGAGTTTCTTGAGCGCATAAGCCGGATAGTAGCCACGGCTCTGGACGTCGACAAAGAAGTAATTGTCCTGGTTATCGAGCTGCGCCTGGCGCACATCGCCCGGACGGCAGCTGTAGGGGTAGTAGCTACCTGCGGCAAGCATGCAACCGATCTTGGCCTCAGGGTCGATCTCGTGAGCGATCTTGGTTGCCCAAGCGCTGGCGACGAGCTCGTTGTGGGCGGCCAGGTACTCGACGGCCTCCTTGTTCTCGCCCTCCTCAAAGACCAGACCGGCACCCATAAACGGCAGGTGCAAGATCATATTGATCTCGTTGAAGGTAAGCCAGTACTTCACCAGACCCTTGTAGCGGGTGAAGATCGTGGTCGCGAGGTTCTTGTAGAAGTCGATGAGCTTGCGGTTGCGCCAGCCGCCGTACTCCTTGATGAGGTGAATCGGGCAGTCGAAGTGCGTGATGGTCACGAGCGGCTCAATGCCGTGCGCCTGACACTCGCGGAACACGTCCTCGTAGAAGGCCAAGCCGGCCTCGTTGGGCTCAGTCTCGTCACCGTTGGGGAAGATGCGGGTCCACGCCAGGCTCATGCGGAAGGTCTTAAAGCCCATCTCGGCAAAGAGGGCGATGTCCTCCTTGTAATGGTGATAGAAATCGATGCCAGTCTGCGCGGGGTAGTAATAGCCGTCCTCGAAGTCGAGCATCTTGCGCTGGCCGGAGACCACCGCATAGCGCTCGGGGCCGTGCGGTGCCACATCCACGTTGGCTAGGCCGCGGCCATCCACGTCGTAAGCGCCCTCGCACTGGTTGGCAGCCGTCGCGCCGCCCCACAGGAAGTCTTTACGGAAAGCCATGCATCAATCCTTTCACACGATAATTGTCATAGGTTCAGTATCTCTACAAACAGCGCGTCGCTCAACGGCAACGGCACAGCTCGAAACTTCTTTTCGCCCCAACGGCCTCATCCGCCCGCAGCGACTGACACTTCCTGATACCTCGCTTCGTCCCCTGGCAACAGGTTCGCCTCTCGAGGTTTTTCCTCCACAGGAACCCGTCCCCGGGGAGGAAAGGAAGTGAGGGGCCGGGCGGCAATGACTGCGGCTAAGCGTACGTGATGGCCTCCAAACGAAGAAGCACGGGAGAGCTATAGCGCATAATGGCGACCTCGTCGCCGTTGAGACGGCAGTCGCGCACCCACGCGCCGTTCTCAACGGTCCCCGTCTCGAGCGACGCCACATCCACATGCGGCTCACCCGCCGCGTGCGACTCGAGCGCCAAGCCGCAACGAAGCGCAAGCAGGTACACGGCGCCGTCGGCGGCGCGAAGGGCCGCACACGCACCGGGCAGGGCACCCTCATCAAAGCTCACCTTAATTGCTATGGAACCCATATCGAGCAGGCCCTCGGCTGCCACCTCACTCGTCACGGCATCGAGCGTCGCGTACGCGGCATCGTCCTCGGCAAGTTCAAATAACTGAGCCAGCCCACGCGTGACCTCCGCATATTCCTCCCGGTCCTGAGGCGTGAGCAAAGCGGGGTCGCTCGTATCCATGCCAAAGAGAATACCCGCCGAATCGCCAAAGGGCTCGCCCATCTCCTCGTAGCCAAAAGGAGCGAAGCACAGGGCATGGTGATGGGCCACCGCCCAGACCTGGCGCGCGGCGGCGTAGGCGTGCGTCGCGGTCTCGGGGATAAAGAGCGGGTTGTCCTCGCACGCATATCCGTCGCAGACCTTGCAAAACGCCGGGATGTAGATATCGGGGCCCAGCATGTCGATGCTCGGGGCGGCATGCTTCCACACGCCCATCACGCGCAGGTTGGGACCGCCCGTGGGAAAGCGCCCAGGCTTGTGACCCTTGTCGAGCCAGCAATTGCAGGCCGTGGGCAGCGGATGCTCGGCGCGGCCCGCTGCGGCGACCGCCTCCACGTAGCGAGCCATGTGGTAGGTGGTAAACATCTCCTCGGCATGCTCGCCAAAAACCTGTTCCCACGAACCAGAGCCGGCGCCCGCTTCAAGGGCTTCCGCAAGCTCAGGCGCCAGGGAGGTAGGATCGACCGCAAGCGCCTCGATCAGCTCCGTAGGCACGCTCTCCGCAAAGGCGGCATCCGCCCAAGGCGAGTGCTCACGTGCCGCGACCATCTGGCCGCACTCGTTTTCTACCTGCACGAGTATCACCGTATGATCTTGCGCATCCACCTCGCGCAGGTGCGCCATCAAAGCCGCGTAGGCGCCGGCATCCGCCGCGCGCGTCTCATCGCAATAGAGCGAAAGCGCCGTGATCTCAAAGTTATGGAACTCGGCATAGCGAACCTTGTTCTGCCCGGGCACCATCTGCGCACGGCGAAAACGCTCGATATCGCGTTTGACCCACGCGGGCGCATAGTAGCACTGCGCATTTTTGTACGCGCCAAACCACAGCACGCCCAGGCGCAGCCCGCGCTCGCGGGCAAGCTCGAGCATCATGTCCACTTGGCCAAAGTCAAACTCGCCCTCTGCGGGCTCCAAAAGCTCCCAGGTAACCGGGGCGAGCACGGTATTCATACCGAGCGCCCGCGCGCGATCGAGAGCATCCGCAAAAGCGCGGCGCCCACCCGAGGCGGAGTTATGGCACTCGCCCGCAAACAGCGTATAGGGCCGGCCGTCCACCATCAGGCGTTGCCCGCCGCCAGCACAGGTGTACAACTGCGGAATCTCCGCCATGGCAACTCCATTCTTCCGTTTTGTTTCAACCCCCTGAGGGCCGAGCCGTGTTGAGAGCACCGAATGCGCGACCAGGGCCTACCTGTCGTCCATGCGAGCCGCCCCTCCGATGGGAGATGGGTTAAAGGACGGCAAACGAGGCGAGATCGACCGAACCGACGCCCTCGATAGCCAGGTAGAGTGCATGGTCACCGGCAACGGTCTTCGTCAGGGATGCGATCACCGTGCACCAGCCCTCGCCTGGCACGAGCTCGACGCGCGTCAACTCAGCGCCATCCGGCGCGTCCAAGCGCACACTCACCACACCGGCAAGATCCCCGCGCACCTCGAGCTCCACCGTGCGCTCCGCACCGGAAAACGCCAGGTATTTGTAGCCCACGCCCGCTCCATCGCAGAGGTTGGCCACATAGGTACGTGCCGAAGTCATACAGCCCGCATCGACTTCCTGGGTAATCACCGGATGGTTATCGGCGATTTCCAGATTGCCGGAATAGTGAACCGCGCCGGCCGGCCCCACCAAGTAGCAGCAAATACTCGCCGGGTACGCGCGCCCGCAAGGAAGCGCTCCGCCATTGAGCCCACAGCTCGTTATCTCTACTTGTTCGATATGTCCATCGGAAGCAATCTCGATGGGCTCAGCGCACCCCTGGCGCGCGTGCTGCGCACCGTGCGTATGACGGTGATAGAAGATGTAGTCGCGCCCGGCAATGCGCGCCATGCCGCCATGGTTGTTGCCCAGGTCCATCACAGCGGCGTCCTCGGCCTCGTGCCCGGGCAGGCCCACATCGCCGTTGGAAACGAGCACGCCGCCGTAGGTTACCGGACCTTCCGGCGTTGGCATCGTGGCCCAGCAGAGCTCATGTCCGTTTTCGCTCGAGTAGACAAAGTAGTAGCGCCCGTCGAGCACGCGGATGCTCGAGGCCTCAAAGAAGGCATGCCCTTCAAAACCCGTGTCCGCCGCCTGCGTCACTGCCGGAGCCAGATGCTTGGGTGCCGCGGCCATCGTGCGCATATCGGCGCCGAGCCGCACCACGTAGCCGCCCTCCATGGAACATGCGGGCATGCGCGAGCTCGGCTTCTTGGCGCCAAACCCATAGTAGAGCCAGCAGCCCCCGTCCCCGCAGGGAAGGACCGCCGGGTCAAAGGGCATGCCCCAGCCCTCCTCGCCCGCAAACGGCGAGCCGTCGGGCTTGGCAATAGGGCCCAGATAGCGGTAGCGTCCCGCTGGCTCATCGCACACGGCGACCGACATGATGCAACCACTCGTCATGCTTAGCGTAAAGTAATACAGATAGAACCGCCCGTCGGCACCCTGGCACACATCGGGCGCGCCGTACCCGGTTCGATCGACATTGGCCGGGTCATCCTCTTTGCGCCAGATGGTCCCCTCAAACGTCCAGGAGCCCAGATCGTCCACCGGGGCTGACCAGCACACGTAGTCACCCGGGCAGTATGCGGTGCCCTCGGGTGCGTCATGGCTTCCATACACGTAGACTCGGTCACCAAAGACATGCGGTTCGCCATCGGGGATATACTCCCATCCCGGGAGATACGGATTGGTTGCGATATGAGCCATGTCAGACCCCTCCTATCGATATCGGGCGCGGTACCGGACGGGCGCCGGCGACAAGACCGAACGCCTGCCGCGCACCGCGTGCACCATTCGTTAAGCAAATGCAGCTAGACGAGCTCGAACTCCCCCACCAACAGGTCGCGGCTGTTAGGCCCCGCCATGACCTCAAACGCGCCGGGCTCGCTTGCCCAGCCGTGCTCGGGCGTCCAAAAACGCAGAGCCTCCTCGCGCAGGATAAACGTCACCGTGCGGCGCTCACGCGGCGCAAGCTCAACACGCGCAAAGTCACGCAGTTCGAGCATGGGGCGCACGCGCGTTGCCACCTTGTCGTGGATATAGAGCTGCACGACCTCAGTACCAGCAATATCGCCCTCATTGGTCACGTCGATTGAGACCTCGATGACACCGTCCGCCGTAAGCTCGTCCGCACTCAGGCGCAGGTTATCGTAGCGCGCCGTATGATACGAGAGGCCGTAGCCAAAGGGGAACATCGCATCGTTAGGGCAGTCCATATAGCGGCTCACAAAGCGACCGCTATGCGTTGATGCCTTAGCGGGACGTCCGGTGGAGAGCTGCGCATAGTAGAGCGGCTCCTGGCCCACGTTATGTGGGAAGCTCACCGTGAGCCTGCCGCTCGGATTGGCCGTTCCAAAGAGCACGTCGGCTACCGAACGCCCACCAGCCGTACCGGGGAACCACGCCTCTACGATTGCATCGCAATCATCGATCACGTCAGTGAGGGCAAGAGGACGCCCGTTAAAGAGCACGAGCACCACAGGCTTGCCGAGCGCGCGCACGCGCTTGAGCAGGCGCTTCTGCGGAGCCGGTATCGTAATGTCCGTACGCGCTCCGCCCTCACCGCTCTGCAGCATGTGTTCTCCGAGCGCCATGACCACCACATCGCTCGATGCGGCCAGCTCGAGCGCCTCGGCAGCCATCGTCTCTAGATCCGCGCCCTCGCCCGTCGGCGCACCGAACGCGGGAATCTTGCCAAACTCCCCAAGCTCGCTGTAGTCGTCGAGCGTGGGACAGCCTTGGGCCCACGCAAAGCCGTCGTCGCCCAATACCCCGGCAAATGCCTCGGCAAGCGTTACGGAATGAGTTTTATCGGCATGAATCGCCCACATGCCGATGATGTCTCGGCTGTTGGCATAGGGACCGATGAGCGCCACGCGCGGAGCGTTGCCCCCGGTCGTAAGCGGTAGCAGCCCGCCTTCGTTTTTAAGGAGCACGAGGGCCTCGTCGCACGTTTTACGCGCGCTCTCAAGACGCTCCGGCGTGCACGTGACCTCCGTACGGCGCTCGGGCGAGCACGTACGATACGGGTCCTCAAACAGACCGAGTCTGTTCTTGAGCTCGAGCACGCGCATGCAGGCGGTATCGATCTGCTCGAGCGAAACCTCACCCGTTTCGATAAGGGCCTCAAGCTCATGTGCGTAGCAGGGCGTCTTCATGTCGATGTCCACGGTGGCATTCATGGCGAGCTTGGCCGCCTCGCGACGGTTTGCCGCCACACCGTGTGCCCTGAGCTCGTCGATCGCCGCGTAATCGGTGATGATGGGACCGTCAAAGCCCCACTCGTCGCGCAACACGTCGTGCATGAGCCAGCGGTTTGCCGTGGCGGGGATGCCATCGATGGTGTTGAAGCTCGTCATCACCAAATCGCAACCAGCCTCGACCGCCGCACGGTACGGAGGCAGGTACTCGTTGCGCAGGCGCCACTCGCTCATATCCACCGTGTTGTACTCGCGACCCGCCTCGGGCGCACCATAGCCCGCAAAGTGTTTGACGCAGCTGGCCAGGCTCTTCTGCGGCGTACCGTCACCCTTAAAGCCCTCGACCATCGCGCGGGCGAAGCGGCTGCTTAGGTACGGATCCTCGCCCGGCATCTCCAGGCAGCGACCCCAACGGGCATCGCGCACCACGTCCACCGGCGGGCTAAAGGTCACCATGCAGCCATCGGCCACGGCCTCTTCGGCAATAAGCTTGTAATCCTCGCGGATAAGCTCTGGGTCCCACGTGGCTCCCAGGCCCAGGGGGATTGGATAGCAGGTTTGATAGCCATAGATCACATCGGCCATAAAGACGAGCGGGATCTTAAGACGGCTGCGCTCAAGATATGCATCTTGGATACGATGCACTTCCTCGGCGCCCAACACGTTGAGCACGCTGCCGCATACGTCAACATCTTCTTGCGTCACGCCCAGCTTGGCACGCGGACCAACCGCTACGGCATCGGTGCCAAAGCACCCACCGTCAAGCTGCACCAACTGCCCGATCTTCTCGCGCAGGGTCATACGCCCCAAAAGCTCAACGAGCTCGGATTGCTTCATGGCTACCTCGTTTCTGTTGTGTGCCCTTATGGGAGGACGCCGGATTCGTGTAGGGGTCAGCGCCCTCCCATAAGGGCGCACGGGGCGCATCTGGCGCCGCGCCCCGTGCGCCGGCGTCCAAAGACGCCGGTTTCCCAGAACTAGTTGTTCTCGAGGATCATGTCGTCGTTGAAGCCGAAGGTCAGCGTGCCCACAAAGGTGAGGACGGAGGCGACGGCGAGCGCGATGACGTCCTCCATACCCACCGAGCCGATGATGGCCGGGATGGTGATGAGCGAGGTGGTCATGAGCGCGGGCTGGTGCAGGCCAAAAGTGGCAGCGATGGCACCGCAGATGCCGCAAGAGACGATTGCGATCACAAACGGGCGCTTGTACTTGAGGACGGCGCCGTAGATGGCGGGCTCGGTGATGCCGGCGAGGAGCGCAGAGATGGCGGCAGCGCCGGCGAGCTCCTTGAGCTCGGTGTTCTTGGTCTTGAGGAAGATGGCAAGGACCGCGAAACCCATGGCAAAGTTGGTGCCGACGGTAATGGGCAGGATGACGTCATAGCCGAGCATACCGATGTTCATCTGGATGATGGGGATAAAGGCCCAGTGCATACCAAAGATGATGAGGCAGGGCCAAAGCAGACCGATGAGGAAGCCTGCGGGCAGCGGGGCAACCTCAAGCAGGGAAACCAGGCCGTTAGCGATGAGACCACCGATGAAGTCGGTGACGGGGCCGATGATGTAGAGGGTGAGCGCAGTGGCCACGACGAGGGTCACGACGGGAACGATCAAGCCCTTGAGGATATCGGGGACGACCTTATTGAGGCCCTTCTCGATCCAGGACTGTACGTACACGGCAAAGATGATGGGGATAACCGAGCTCGTGTAGCTGATGAGCGTTACCGGGATGCCAAAGAGGTCAACCGGGTCGCCGGCGCTAAAGAGCGTGGAGAGCGTGGGGTAGCACAGCGCAACGGCGATGGCCATGGCCGTCCAGTCGTTGCACTTGAACTTCTTGGCCGCAGTGCGGGCAAGGAAGACCGGCATGAAGTAGAACACGCCGTCGCCGATGGCGTAAAGCAGCTGGTAGGTGGTGGACTCGGCCGCGAGCCAACCAAAGGAGTTGGCCATGATCACAAAGGCCTTGAGAAGGCCGGCGGCGGACATGGCGGGAAGCATCGGCATAAAGATGCCGCTGATGAGCTGGATGGCGCGGTTGACGATGCTGCCACCGGCCTCGTCCTCGACCTCGCCGCCAAGCTGGATGTTGGAAACCTTGGGCAGGGCGTCATACACGTCGGTAACGTGATTGCCGATAACAATCTGGTACTGACCGGCGGCCACTAGAACGGAGATAACGCCCTCGGTCTGGTTGAGCTTCTCGGTCTGGGCCTTCTTCTCGTCGTTGAGGGTAAAGCGCAAACGGGTAATGCAGTGGGTGACGGACTTGACGTTGTCCTCGCCACCGACGAGTTCAACGATGGTACGGGCGAGAGCCTCGTAATCGCGTGCCATGTGAAACCTCCTTGTTTCACTCGTTACAAAGATATCTGCAGCCCCGGCGCCTTGGAGCTTAACAGCAGGTTGCGCGGCGATGCCGCGATGTCTGCCGACGCAAAGCCGGCCAGTTGGGCAGTTAGACGGGTGCCCGGCCGCCGTATCAATGTCCCGGGCAGAGCCGGTTGATATGCATCATCAGATAGAGCAGCTCTTCGTCCGTGCAGTGCCAGCCGCAGGTTGCCCTCATGTATTCGTCGATTGCGCGTGCACAGGCGTACGCGTCTGAAAACTCGCTGGTCGCTCGTTTGAAAAGATCGCTATTGCGCGTCTCCTCGTCCTCACCCTTGATAAGGCGGCTGATAAGAAAGCGCATATGGGTCACAAAGCGCGCATAACTATATGAGTAGCGGTCGATGGTCTCGCCAAGCGTACGCTCGATAATCCCGGTGACCGCATCGATGACCTCGGTACTCTTTACGACCAAGTCCATGTTGCCCTTTGCGCCCGCGTTCTCGTCATCGACCATCTCGGCGTTGACGATATGCAGCGCAATCGAAGCGGCCTCGGTCTCAGGAAAATCAACGTCCTCGGCCACAGCCATAACGAGCTTGACGCCGCGGCGACCGACCTCGGCCTCGCGCGGATAGACGAGGCGGACTTCCTCGTAGAGCGGGTTCTTGATCGAAGCACCCTTGCGGGCGCGGTCGATGGCAAACTGAAGGTGGTCGGCGAGCGTAAAGACTAGATTGGGATTGAGCGTGCAGTTGAGCTCGTTGCGTGCGATATCCACGATACCCGACGCGATAATGATGACATCGTCCGAAAGCGATGCGACAGCATCGTACATCTCAGGGCTGATATCGCGGAAGCTCCGCTGGATGGCGCTTTCGTCCTCAATATAGGAAGGGGCGCCGCGAAAGCCAAGGCCCTTGCCAAACAACACGAGCTCGCGCCCGGCATCGTCCTCCGCAAGGACAACGTTGTTGTTTATTGCCTTGGTTATCAGCATGAAAAAACTCCCCTGAGCTCCACTTGGACATCTCGCCACACCGGCTCTCGAGTCGGCGGTTGCTATGACATGTGCTCGTGGCGCCTCCCGAGGAGTAACGCGGTGCAGCTGCCAGTATAGAGGTTTTGCTGGGTTATTAAAGTGATTTTATAGAAGTTACCGTTCGCCCCTGTTTTTCTACCGTTCATCCCTTGACCCCCCAGGCAAAGGCAACCAAAGGCGCACCACAAAGGGGACAGGCACCTTTGTGGTGGTTTGAGACAAGGACCCTAGTCCACGGTGATGTCGAGGTTCTTGCCCGTGAGGCCTACGTAGCCGCCCTCGGCAGCAGGTCATTTGACCGAATAGGAAAAAAAGGAAAAAATAGGAAAAAAAGGAAAGGAGACTTATGACAGAAACCATCTTCTCCCCCTCATTTGGAAATCGCCCGTCCTATCTGGTGGGGCGTGGGAGCGTGATTTCGACATTCATCTCCGGCCTTGAGCAGGAGCCGGGCAATCGAGACCGTGCCATGCTCATGCTTGGCCAGCGAGGCAGCGGCAAAACGGTTCTCCTGTGGGAACTTGCTGATCGCGCCCGCAAGCTCGGCTTCGTTGTTGCCACACCCACCGTAGCCTCCGAGGACATGCTCGAGCGTATTGTTGAAAAAATCCAAGAGGCAGGCGAGCCTTACGTCAACAAACGCTATCTTCCCAAATTCACGGGTGGCAGCCTGAGTGTTTTTGGGTTCTCGGCAGGCCTCGAGTTCACACGAGACGTGCAGGAGACCAAGAGTTTTCAGTTCAAACTCACGCAGCTTGCGCGCAAACTGACCGAGCAGGGACACGGCATCCTCATCCTCATCGACGAGCTCCAGGCAAATTCACCTGAGATCAGGCAGCTCGTCACCGCCTATCAAGAGCTGGTCGGCGAACGACTCAACATCGCGCTCGTCATGGCGGGCCTTCCGGGAGCCGTCTGCGCAACACTCAATGACCGCGTGCTGACATTTCTCAACCGCGCTCGTAAGGTCACACTCGAACCGCTTTCAGTCGGAGATGTCGATGCCTATTATCAGCGGGCTTTCGAAGAGCTCGGCCTCGATATTCCAAGCGACCTTCGCCTCTGCGCCGCTCGCGCAACCCAAGGCTCGCCCTATATGTTGCAACTCATCGGCTACAACATCGCCAATCGTTGCCAGGCAGGAGAACACGTAACGCCAAAGCAAGTTGACGGAGCAATCGAAGCGTCAAAGGCCGATTTCGAAAACGATGTGTGCGAAACGACGCTCGCCGCGCTCTCGGACCAAGATGTTGCGTTTCTCGCCGCAATGACCGACGACGAAGACGGCACGTCGCGCATTTCCGATGTGGCCGAGCGCATGTCAGTCACGCCCGACTACGCGCAAAAGTATCGCCGGCGCCTCATCGACGCCGGCGTAATCGAACAGGCGCGCCGCGGTTACGTGCGCTTCGCTGTTCCATATATGGCTGACCACTTGCGCAGCCAGCTCTAGGCAGCCGCCACAATGGGGACAGGTACCTTTGAGGTGGATTGGGCCCGGTTTATCTCAATCTGTAACAGGTAGAGACGATTTAGCCCGCTAGATGCTACAGATCGAGACGGAAGATTCTAGTCCACGGCGATGTCGAGGTTCTTGCCGACGAGGCCCACGTAGCCGCCCTCGGCAGCCTTGGGGCTATCGGCGTGGCAGAGAACCCATTTGTCGGCCTTCCAGTAGCAGTAGCTGTCGCCGGCAGCGGGCATGTCGGCTGCACCCTCGGGGCGCGGACCATTGGTGCCGGCGGGCAGCGCAACCATCACCTGGAAGCCGCCATCGTCGACCATGCACGGCGTGTAGTGGAGCGTGGTGTTGAAGACTTCGACGACCGTACCCGCCGGCACGCGGAACGCCTTGACGCACGCGGTGTCGAGCTTGCGGTCCTCGATCTCCCAGCGATGCGCCACGAGCAGGATAAAGTCGCGGGCACCCAGGTTAAACTCGCTGGCGCGGTGATACTCCAGGCAGTTGAGGCGTGTGTTGTGGCCGTTGCACCAGCCGAGCTGGAAGGGGCGGCCGCCAAACATGAGAAAGCCGAATTTGTCGGCGTCCTTGACGCCCTCGAGCTCCGGCGCACTTGCTACGTACTTACTGCCCTCGGGAATGGGCGTGGCAGAGAGCGCCTCGAGCACGGGCGACGTGAGCTCGGACGGAACGCCATCCCAAACGTTGCCATAGGATTTGAACTCGGGATCGTTGACAGAATAGATATGCATGTTCACTCCTGTTCGTAAATGTGACTATACGAACATTCTAGAACAAACATGAGCGATTTTGAACGCTCATCCCGGCCACTCAACAAAAAGTCGCCCCCGCATAAGCGAAGGCGCCCAATGCGCGCGTTTTGGACGATAAAGCCCTTACGCCTGCTGGTAGTGCAGGTGCTTCTCGTCGATATCGGCTAGGTCACGGTCGAGATAGCGGCGCGCGAGCCAGTTTGCCATGGGGAGGTTCTGGTCCAGGTAGTTGCCGCACTCCTCGGGAGCGGCGCCGGGGACATCACCCTCAAAGCCAGCGACGAACTCGAACAGCTCGCATACGAGCGGCAAGATCTCCTCGCTCGTCAGCTCGCCAAAGACAACCAGGTAAAAGCCCGTGCGGCAGCCCATGGGGCCAAAGTAAACGATACGACTCGACCACTCGGCATGATTGCGAAGGAACGTCGCGCCCAGGTGCTCGATGGTGTGGCACTCGGCCGTGTTCATGACCGGCTCCTTGTTGGGCGTGGTCAGGCGCAGGTCAAAGGTGGTGACGGCGGCGCCGGTCGCCGGATCGCGGTCGATGCGGCTCACATACACGCCGGGCTCGAGCAGCAGATGGTCAACGGAAAAACTCGCGATGCGCTCCATGGCAGATCCTCTCGATAGTCAATTTAGGACGGGGCTCTTTTAGCTGGTTCGAATGGTCGCACCAATCATACCAGTCAAAAAAGCCCCGTCCCAAATGAGCTGCCCGGGACGGGGATCAATGAGTGTTTAATCCCCAGAAAAAATCCTTGGGTGCCGCGCAGCCGCCTAGGCAGTGTATGCAATTGTTGATTTGACGGCATGGCGCCAGCCGGCGATCTTTTTGGCTCGTTCGTCGGCAGACATGGCAGGCTCCACGATGCCGCGGGCGCCGTAGACGTCAACGACGTCGCGCGTGTACATGCCCAGCGCAATGCCGCAGGCCCAGGCCGCGCCCAGACCGCTCATCTCGTCGTTGCTCGCAATGCGGATGGGCGAGCCGACCAAGTCGCTCTCAAACTGCATCAGGTACGCATCGCGCGTGGGACCGCCATCAACACGAAGCTCGGAAAGCGCCGCGCCCGAATCCTCGACCATCGCATCGATCACGTCGAAAATCTGGTAGGCGATCGACTCATCGGCCGCCTTTACGAATTCCGCGCGGCCCGTGGTGCGTGTCATGCCAAAGACGCAGCCCTCGGCATCGCTCGCCCAGTGCGGCGCGCCCAGGCCAGTGAACGCCGGCACAAAGTAGACGCGGCTCGCCGGATTGGCGGCGTAGCACAGGTCGGTGACTTCCTCGGGATTGTTGATGAGCTCCAGGTCGTCGCGTAGCCATGTCTTGACGGCGCCGGCGTAGCTCACGTTGCCCTCGAGCACGTACTCGGTCACACCGTCCATACGCCACGCAAGCGAGCTCGAAAGCCCGTGTGAGCTGGCAACAAACTCGTCGCCGACGTTCATCATGACCGAGCTGCCGGTGCCATAGGTCGCCTTGGCCATGCCGCGGCTGTGGCAGCCCTGCGCAAACAGGGCCGCATGGCTGTCGCCCAGCACGCCGTGCACCGGCACGGGAGCCGGCAAAAAGCCACCCAGGTCCGTTGTGCCAAACAGGCCGTCGGAATCGGTCACCTGCGGCAGGCAGGCCACGTCGACGCCAAAGGTCTCGCACACCGGCTCGCTCCAGCAGCCACGGCGCAGGTCGAAGAGCTGTGTGCGGCTGGCGTTAGACCAGTCGCAGCGGAACTCCGCGCCGCCCGTGAGCGTCCAGACCACCCAGGCGTCGATAGTGCCCAGACACAGCTCGCCCGCCGCCGCGGCCTCGGCTGCCGCGGGAACGTTCTCGAGGATCCAAGCCATCTTGCCCGCCGGGTAGTAGGGCGAGAGCACCAGGCCCGTCGTGTCACGCACCAGCTCGGCCACGCCCTCGCGCGCGGCCAGCTCGTCGCACAGCTCGCGGGCACGGGCGCACTGCCACACCACGGCGTCGCACAGCGGCTCGCCCGTCGTACGGTTCCAGGCAACGGTGGTCTCGCGCTGGTTAGAGATGCCAATGCCGGCGATGTCGGCCGGATCGACCCCGGTCTCCTCAACCACGGCACGCGCCACGGCCAGCACGTTGGCGGCAATCTCGGCCGGATCATGGCTCACCCAGCCGGCCTCGTTGACAATCTGGCGATGCGAGCGGTCGGCACGATGAATCAGATGGCCGCCCTCGTCCACCAGCAGCGCCTTCGTGCCCTGCGTGGACTGGTCGATACCGATAATGTAGCGGCCCATGGCCACCCCTTTCAAAACGAATGTGACAAAGGGACTGTCCCTTTGTCACATTCCAGTTACTCTGCGGGCAGGAACTCGGCGACCGTCTTGGCGATTCCCTCGCCCGTCAGGCCGTAGTGCGCAAAGACCTCGGGGCTCGTGCCGGTGATGACCGGCGCGTCGGGCAGGCTCAGGCACTTGACCGGACGCGGGCAATGCTCGCCCACGACCTGCGCGACCATGGAACCCAGGCCGCCGAAGGGGCTGTGCTCCTCGACGGTCACGACAGCGCGCGTAGCCCCGGCGGCCTCGATCACGGCCTCGGTATCGAGCGGCTTGACGCAGTACATGTCGAGCACCGTTGCCGAGATGCCCTGCTCGGCCAGCAGGTCGGCGGCGTCCACGGCATGGCGGACCATCTCGCCGGTGGCGACAATCGTCACATCGGTGCCGCGACGCACCCAGGTGGCGCGGTCCATCTGGAACGGGCACTCGTCCTCGGTGTACACGTCCTCGACCGGGTTGCGGCCCACGCGGATGTAGGCCGGCTTGTTGTCGGCAACCAGGGAGCGCACGAGCTCGGCGGTCTGGAAGCGATCGCTCGGCAGATACACGCGCATGTTGGGAATCGCGCTCATGGCGGCGATATCCTGCGCGGAGTGATGGCTCATGCCCAAGGCGCCGTAGGAAACGCCGCCCGAAATGCCGATGAGCTTGACGTTGGTATTGGAGTACGAAACATCGACCTTGCACTGCTCATACGAGCGCGTGGTCACAAAGGACGCCGGCGAGGCGGCCCAGGCCTTCTTGCCGCACGAAGCCATGCCGGCGGCGATGCTCACCAGGTCCTGCTCGGCGATGCCGACCTCGACGGACTGCTGGGGATACTGATCGAAGAACGGCGTGAGCGATGCGGAGCCGCGGGAGTCGGAGCACAGGACGACGATGTCCTTATCGGTCTTGGCGGCCTCGAGCAGCGTGTCGCAGATAACCTTGCGGTTGGCGATCTTGTTAGCCATTGATGGCCTCCTTATGGGCAGCGAAATCGGCGATGATCTGGGCATATTCCTCGTCGTTGGGCAGGTGATGATGCCAGCCGGCCTTGTCCTCCATAACGGGCGAGCCATAGCCCTTCACCGTGTTGAGGATGATGACCGTAGGCTTTCCCTTAGTCTCGGCCGCAAGCGTCAGCGCGGCGTCGATGGCCTTGACGTCGTTACCCGGAATGGAGAGTACGTTCCAACCGAAGGCGGCCCAGCGCTCCTCCTGCGAGTCCTGCTTCATGACGTCCTCGGTGCTGCCGCTAATCTGCAGGCGGTTGCGATCCACGAGCGCGCACAGGTTATCGAGCTGGTAGTTGCCGCCGCTCATGGCGCCCTCCCAGACCGAGCCCTCGGCAAGCTCGCCGTCGCCCATGATGGTGTAGACGCGGTAGTCGCGGCCGTCCATCTTGCCGGCAAGCGCCATGCCGACGGCCACGGGCAGGCCATGGCCCAGCGAGCCCGAGTTCATCTCGATGCCCTTGAGCTTGTTGTTGGGGTGGCCAATGTAGGGGCTGCCGAACTTAGAGAAGCGGGCCTTGACGTCATCGAGGTCCAGATAGCCCTCGTGGCAGAGCACCGCGTAGTAGGCCTCCATGGCATGGCCCTTGGAGAGTACAAAGCGATCGCGGTCGGGATCGTCGACGGTCTCGGGCGAAATGTTGAGATGGTTGGCATAGAGGGTCATGAGGGCATCGATCACCGACATGTCGCCGCCGATGTGCCCGCCGGCGCCAGCCATGATGATATCGACGCAATCGCGGCGAAGGTCCCAACGCAGGGATTCAAGCTCTTCGATAGTTGCCATTTCTACTCTCCTCGCAGGTAAGCTTTGACGTCTTCTTCGATGGGGTCGTACAGGTCGGGGGCAATGCCAATGTACTTGCACGCCTCGTAGAGCACCGGCACCACGTTGGCGTGAATGGCGACGCAGTGGTGGATGTAGGGACCCTCGACGATCTTGGCCTCGAGGCGCTTGAGGTTTTCGACCTCGACCCACAGGTAGGTGCCCATGCCGGCCGGGCCGTCGATGCCGCGGGCGTTGCCCAGCAGCAGCGAGTACTCGCCGTTGTCGCCGTCAAAGCGGGCAAGGGTGAGGTCGCCGTGCTTGGCCTCGGCCGTCAGCGCGCCGGGGTGATCGAAGGCCAGCGGGTAGGTGAGCTTGGGCTTGACGGCCGCACAGCTGCAGGGCCAGGGGCCACAGTGCTGCAGCAGCTCGCCGTTCTCGTTATCGGGATGACGCACGGTCCAGTCGGCGAACATGCCGCGGTGACGGCCCAGGTCGGCGGCCTCGACCATCAGCGCGGTGATAGCGCCATGGATGTCGGTCTCGCAGACGATGGGGATGCCCATCTCGTTGAGGATTGCGTTGGCGGCGCAGGGCATAATGCCCAACTCGTCCTGCAGAGCGTTCCAGCACTGGATGGCGCCGGCGTTGCAGCCGTACTTCTCGACCAGGCGCTTCATGGCAATGGCGAGTCCTGCGACCGCAGGAACCTTGTCCTCGGGAATGCAGATCTCAAAGCTGTCGTTGATGTGGGCAAGCATGGCGGCCATGGCCTGCTCGTCGGCCTGGGCGTCGCGCACAGCCTGGACAAGCTCGGTCATGGGGATGGGCGAAAGCTGGATGTTGAACTTCTCGAGCAGCTCGCCCTCGTTGCACATGGTCGACCAGAAGTCGAACGGGCGGGTGGCCATCTGCAGGATGCGGGTGTGCTTGAAGGTCTTGACCACGTTGCACACGGCCAAGAAATCCCAAACGCCGCGCTCGAACTCGGGGTCGGTCAGGCGGCAGTTGGTCATATAGGTGAAGGGAACCTGGAAGCGGCGAAGTACCTTGCCGGTGGCGAACAGGCCGCACTGGCTATCGCGCAGGCGGGTGCCGTCGGGCTCGGGGCGCTCGTCGCGCGGACCCCACAGCAGCACGGGCAGGCCGAGCTCGCGGGCAAGGCGGGCGCAAACGTACTCGGTGCCAAAGTTGGCGTGGCACAGCATGATGCCGTCGACGCCCTCGGCGCGGAACTTTTTGACGATAGGCTCGATATGGCCGTCGTCGAACAGCAGGCCCTCATCGTTGATGTCGTCGATATCCACGATGTCGACGCCGATCTCGCGCAGGCGATCAGCCGTCAGCCCGCGATACTTGATCGCGTCCGGCGCGCTAAAGATGCTGCGGCGCGTGGGCACAAAACCGAGCTTGATCTTATCCATGTACGTCCTCCCCTAATCACATGTTCAGTAAACAGATGTGTGTTTCGTTTTGTTCTGTTTACTAAATGTTTTACTCTTCTGTTTAGAAGTTTAGCGCGAAATACCCGTAGACGGTAGAGAAATCAGCCTAAACGGTATGTAAACAAACTGAACATACAAGGGCATCAAAAAGAGGGCCCAAAGGACCCTCTCTTAGTAGCGTTATGTATGGCTGCCTTAGCGAGCTTTGCCGCCCTGCGCCCCGGCGTTTTCTTCGCCTAGATCTCGCACACGCTCTGGCGCTCGACAAAGTAGGTCGACACGGCCGTCTTGCAGGTATAGCTCTTGGGGTTGCGGATGTTGCCCACCAGGCGACGCACCGCGATCTCGCCCACCTCGTGCTTGGGAACATGCACCGTGGTGAGCGGCGGGTTGGAGAAGGCGCCCAAAGACAGGTCGTCAAAGCCGATGATCGAGACATCCTCGGGCACGCGAATACCGTGCTCGTTGAACGCGCGCATGGCGCCCACGGCGAGCACGTCGTTCTCGGCAAAGAAAGCCGTCGGCAGATCGTCGCGCGAGACGTTGTCGAGCCACACGCCCATGTCGTGATAAGCGCCCTCGAGCGTGGTACCCAGCGTGACGTGCCATGCCGGGTTGGCCTCAAGATCCGCGTCCTCAAGCGCTTGGCGATAGCCGCGCTCGCGGTCCTTAAAGTTGCGGATCCGAAGGTCGCCCGCCAGATAGCCGATTTGCCTGTGGCCTTTCTCGATAAGGTAATCCACGGCACGCAGCACCGAATCGGTGTTGGCGATGACTACGGCATCGAAGTACTGGCGATCGCTCCAGCCGTCGAGCACAATCAGGTGGGCGGCAGCGTCGGCGAACAGGGCGTAGTCCTCCTCGCCCAGCTCGGTACCCATCAGCACGATGGCGGCCGACGGGTCGGCGATCAGGCCCTCGACCTGCGGGCGCACGGCGTCCAGGTCGCTAAAGTCGAGCGAGACAAAGCTCGTGCTCATGCCGTGGCGACGCGCCTGGCGCTCCACGCCCTCGATGACCGCGGGATGGAAGGTGCTCTCGTCCAGAATGGCGCCCGTCTTGCGCGCAAGCACAAACTGGATGCTCTCGAGCTGCGTCGACTGCTGATAGCCAAGCGACTGCGCGCACTCCAGGATGACCTTGGCGGTCTCCTCGCTCACGCTGCGCTTGCGGTTGAGCGCGTTGGACACGGTTGCGGGCGAAAAGCCGGTAATGCGGCTGATCTCGCGGACGCTTGCTTTAGCCATCGTTCCCCCTAGCATCGGTCGCGGCCGAGCATCGTGGCTTGACCGCCCCGTGGCTCGGCAACTAAACGACCGCAAATTCAATCTAAACAGAATAGTAAATGTTTAATAGCTAGTTTAGCCTGTTGTCAAGCGAAGTGGCACGACTATTCCCCCAACGGGCGCATTTACTCGGTAGCTAATCTGGATCGGGGCACAGAAACCATTTAGCCAAGGATGCGGGCCATGCGTGCCTTAAACTCCGCGAGGAAACGCGGGGCGTCCACGGTGAGCGCCACGAGCGCGCTCTTATCCGGATCGGACAGACGGTGCTCGTCACAGATAGTGCGGCCGCGGTACTCGCCCAGCAGGTCGACACGAAGATTGCAGCCGAGCGCACCCACGAGCGTGGGATCAATCGCCACGGCAACCGCCAGCGGATCGTGCAGCGCGCAGCCGCCCAGGTAGGGCGCGTTCATTTCGTACGAACCGATATAGTGCTCGACCATGCTCGCAAACGCGCAGCCAGCCATAGTGCCCGAGCCCGTCCAGCCGGCAACGTCGCGACGTGTGAGCACCACGCGATGCGTCACGTCCAGGCCCACCATGGTGAGCTTGCGACCTGAGCGCAGCACCGCGTCGGCTGCCTCGGGGTCGCTCGCCATGTTGGCCTCGGCGCCCGCACTCACGTTGCCGGGCACGGTAAGGGCGCCGCCCATCACGACCACGCGGCCGATGGACATCATCGCCGCCGCATCGCGCTCCAGGGCGAGCGCCAGATTGGAGAGCGGGCCAGTCGCTACGTAGACCAGATCGGGACCATAAGTGCGCGCGGCATCGATCAAATAATCGACCGCAGCGTTGCCGCCGGCCGAGGTCGCTCCCACCGGCTCGTAGGGCGACGCGGGCACGCTCGCGCCGCCGATGCCGTTCTTGCCGTGAATGAGCGCGGTGGACGCCGGCGGCGTATAGGGCTCAGTCGCCTGCAGAGGACGGTCGGCACCCAGGTACACCGGAACCTCGGGGCGACCCAGCAGATCGAGCACCGCCAGGCAGTTGTGCGCCGATTGCTCGACGCGCACGTTGCCAAAGCACGTGGTGATGCCCACGAGCTCCACCTCGGGGCTCGCGATGGCATAGGCCAGCGCCATCGCATCGTCCACACCCATATCCAGATCAAGGATCAGCTTCTTGATTGCCATTGTTCTACTCCGCTTCTCCGTCTTTATCGTTTAACCAAACCAATGTTCAACTTCGGCGCGCGTGGGAATCGATTGCTGAGCGCCCAGGCGCGACACCGTCACTGCCGAGGCGCGAGCGCCCGCCGCCATGCACTCAAAGAGCGGCAAGCCCTCTAGGCGAGCCGCCGCCAACGCGCCGATAAACGTATCGCCGGCGGCCGTGGTATCGACTACCGTGCTCGAAAGTGCCGGCATGCGCAGCAGCTCACCGTCATCGCCGAGCGTAACCGAGCCGGCACCGCCCAACGTGATGACCGCAGCTCCGGCACCCCTAGCGAGCAGGACGTTGAGCGCCGCGACGCAGCTTGCATCGTCCGCGGGCAAGATTCCCGTCAGTACCTGGCACTCGGTCTCGTTGGGACAGACCAGGTCGACCGCAGGCCAGACCTCCGCAGGCAGCCCGCAGGCGGGCGCTGGATTAAAGACCGTATAGAACCCCAGCTCGTGAGCGCAAACAAGCGCCTCGGCCGTCGCCGCAAGGTCACATTCGCCCTGAGCGATAAAGACGCTTCCGGCAGCCGGGGCAATCTCGCTGGCGTCGCCGTCGAGCTCATGGGCCACCAGACGCCTCAGCGCGCAGGCAACGTCCGCGCCCGCAAGTGCATGGTTGGCGCCCGGTGACAGTATGATGCGGTTGTCGCCCTCGCAGCGAATGATGGTCGCCGTTCCCGTCTCCACGTCATCGCGATGCACTACAAAGTCACAGTCCACGCCGGCGTCTTGGAGCCCCGTCACGAGCGACGCGCCGAACGCGTCGCGACCGACCGCGCCGATCATGCACGTGTGCGCACCCATGCGCGCGGCGGCGACGGCCTGGTTAGCGCCCTTGCCACCGGCGTTGGTGATAAACCCGCTGCCGCCGACGGTCTCGCCCGCACGCGGTATGCACTCGCACGCCACCGAAAGGTCCATGTTCATACTGCCGAACACCGCAACGATGCCGCGATCTGCCATGGAAACCTCCTCATCTGCGGGCCTTATGCCCACCGTCGGCCGTCGATCGTGCACTCTCGCACCCCCTATAACTTTAGTTCACTTTGATGTGGACGCGCGCTTGAGCTTGCGCCAGCAGCAAGCATTCACAGGAGCAGGCAGTTACAATGAAGGCGTGCTGATTATTCTCGTCATTGGATGATGTTTTATGGAACAACCCTCGCAATCGGGCTCGCGCGGTCGACGCCGCACGGGCAACGAGCCGGCACCGCACGAACGCGTGAAGGGTGAACGCCGTGCCAACGAACCGCGACGCACCGCGAGCCCCCATCGTGCTTCTACCAACAACGCGGGCCGCGCCAACACTCCCGCCGCGGAGCAGACGCCTGCTCGCCCCAAGTCCCGCTACATCCCTGCACTCGACGGTCTGCGTACGCTCGCCGTCGTCGCGGTGGTGCTCTATCACCTTAACCTCACGTGGGCTCAGGGCGGCCTGCTTGGCGTCACGATCTTCTTTGTGCTTTCGGGCTATCTGATCACGCGCTTGCTGCTCAACGAAGTCGCTAAGACCGGCCGCATCGACCTCAAGAGCTTCTGGATCCGCCGCATCCGTCGCCTGGTCCCCGCCGTGGTGACCGTCGTGGTGGTGACCTGTGCGCTGTGCACCGTCTTCAACCACGTGATGCTCACCAAGATGCGCCCCGACATCCTGCCGTCGCTGTTGTTCTTCAACAACTGGTGGCAGATTGCCCAAAACGTCTCGTACTTCAATGCTCTGGGCGATCCCTCGCCGCTTACGCACTTTTGGTCGCTCGCCATCGAGGAACAGTTCTACCTGGTTTGGCCCCCGCTGCTGCTCGCTATGGTATCCATGCACATGAGCAAGCCCAACACGCGCCGCATGGTTCTGGGCCTGGCTGCTGTCTCCGCCATCGCCATGATGGTGCTCTATAACCCCGCCGCCGACCCCAGCCGCGTGTACTACGGCACCGACACCCGCGTGTTCTCGCTGCTGCTGGGTGCCTGGATGGCCTTTATCCCCGATCGCGACCTGGCGCCGGTGCGTCTCGTTCATCGTTTGGGGCTCAATCGCCTGGCTGGCGCCGCCAAGCACGGCAAGAACGCCGAGGGCAAGCCTGGCGAGAAGGCCGACGAATCAGCCGAGACCGCCCCAGCACAGCCGAGCGCCCTCGTGCGCTTTTGGTCCTCGCCCGCATCCATCGATGTATTGGGCGTCGTGGGTCTGGTTGGCCTTGCCGCCATGGTCGCGCTCACCAACGGCTACACCGCGTTCCAGTATCGCGGCGGCACGCTGTTATGCTCCATCCTCACGCTCATGGTCATCGCGGCCTGCGTGCAGCCCCAGGGAATGGTTGCCCGCGCGCTGTCCGCCGAGCCGCTCGTGTGGGTTGGCAAGCGCTCATACAGCATCTACCTGTGGCACTATCCGCTGCTGTTGCTTATGAACCCGGTCGCCAACATCAACGATACACCGTGGTGGCAGTACATTTTGCAGGTGCTGTTGGTGGTCACCGTGGCCGAATGCTCATATCGCTTTATCGAGACGCCGTTTAGAAAGGGCGCCTTTGGGCGCACCGTATCCGAGTTCCGCGACGGCACCACCACGCCCGCCAACTGGGTACGCGCGCACGTCCCTGCCTGCGCAGCCTGCGCTGTCGTGTTGGTCGTTGCACTGGGCGGCCTGATCTTTGTGCCCGAGACGTCTGCGCTGAGCGGCGAGGGCGCCGAAGTTCTGAACAAGGAAGCCAAGAACACCGCGCCCACCGACCAGCAGGCGGCCGACGACACCGACAAGGACAACGACGGCTTCCCCGATGGCTCCTACGATCTGCTTATGATCGGCGACTCCGTGTCGCTGCGTGCCGTGGACACCTTTGACGGCGTGTTCCCGCACAGCCATATCGATGCCGAAAAGGGCCGCCAGTTTGATGCGGGCCGCGCGACATTTGAGGGCTATCTCCAGCAGAACCTTGCCGGCAAGATCGTGGTCTTTGCCCTGGGCACCAACGGCTTGGTAACCGACGACCAGATTGACGCCATCATGGCCGATGCAGGAGATAAGCGTATTGTGGTGTTTGTGAACACGCGCAGCCCGCAGCCGTGGGTTGGCTCTACCAACCAGGCCATCGCCAACGCCGCTACGCGCTACAAGAACGTGCGCGTTATCGACTGGTACGGATACAGTGCCAATCGCAACGACTTGTTCGATGGCGATGGCACGCACCTGTCGACCACTGGCGTGACTGAGTACCTCAACTTGATCCACGATGCAGTCAAGAAGGACCTGCCCGTGCATCCCGAGGATCACGTCAACGATCCGCAGCCGGCGGCCGTCAAGTCTGCCACCGACGCACTCGTTAACGCCCTCGCCTTCAAACCGCACAAGCTAGGCACCGACAAGTAACCCGCAGCAAACAACCCAAAATCACTCTTTTAGAGTCGGCCCCAAGAGGTCGCGGGCAAAAAACAGGCCGCAGTCAATCGCTACGGCCTGTTCGAAAGCAAAAGTGGGCGCTAAGCGCTGTAGCCCATCGCCTGCAGGACAAACATGACGACCGTCAGCACCGTAATCACGGCGATAGTCGCCCAAGTGAGCACATTCCACACGCGGCCGTTGCGGTTGGCACCCATAATGTGACGGTCGGCGGCGATAACCACCTGGAACACCAGAACCACGGGCAGTAGCACGCCATTGATGACCTGCGAGGTCATCATAATCTGGAACAAATCGACGCCGGGCATAAGCACCAGCACGGCAGAGATACCGATGATGGCCGTAATGATGCCGCGATAGACCGGGGCCTCGTCCCAGCTGCGGTCGGCACCGCGCTCCCAGCCAAATGCCTCACAGATAGCGCTCGACGTAACGCCCGGCAGCACGCAGGCAGCCAAGAAGCTCGCCGCGACCAGGCCCGAGGCAAACAGTACCGTGGACCACTGACCCGCAATAGGCTCCAGCGCGCGGGCAGCATCGGCAGCATCGCTAATCTGAATACCCGCCGGGAACAATACCGTGGCGGTCGTGATGATAATGAAGCCCGCAATGATATCAGCAGCGATCGAGCCGCTCACGGTATCAATACGCTGCAGCACGATATCGTCCTCGCCCGCGTTCTTATCGACCACGTTGTTCTGCGCCAAGAAAATCATCCACGGCGCGATAGTGGTACCGATCGTTGCGACCACGAGCGACACGTAGCTGGGGTCATTTTGAATGTTGGGCACGACCAGGTCGACCGCGACCTCACCCCAGTTGGGGCCAGCCATAAACGCGGCGACGATATAGGTCACGAACACGCAGCTCACCAGCAGCAGAATCTTCTCGATGCGCTGGAAACTACCCGACATGGTAAGCATCCACACCAGCAGCGCCACCAACGGCACCGAGATGCTCGCCGGCACGCCAAAGAGAGCAAGGCCGCTGGCGATGCCCGCAAACTCCGAAATGGTCACAGCCGTGTTGGCGATCAACAGCGCCGCCATGGCCAACACGCTCTTGCGCACGCCAAAGCGCTCGCGAATGAGCGATGCCAGGCCCTTGCCCGTGACGCAGCCGCAGCGCGCCGCGGTCTCCTGCGTCACGATGAGCAGCACAGTCATGACGGGAAGCATCCAGAGCATCTTGTAGCCATAGCTGGCGCCCGCGCTGGAATACGTTGCAATGCCGCCGGCGTCATTGCCCGAAAGCGCCGCCAGCAGACCGGGGCCCATAGCGCCAAAGATGGCCGCGATGGTCAGCTTTTGCTTGGTGCCCGACTTTTGCTTGGTATTTTGCACGCGACCACCTAACCCATGACTGACATGGCGAGCAGCACCGCGGCGATGCAATACGCCACACACGAGATCATGACGGCAACGACGTTCATGGCGGTGCCCGACGTGTTGAGGTCATGCTCGTCACGCCAGAACAGCACCATCAGGTAAATCACGGCACTCATGTTGCCAACCAGGCAAATGATGGCGGCGATATTAAAACACCCGGTAAAGAGTTGCTCCTCAAACATGGACGCATCGGGGAACGCAGCGGTGCGCACCAGCTGGGCGCACAGGTAGGTCACGAGTGACAGAATCAGGCCCATGCCCGTGCTCTGGAAGAAGAACCCCAGATACGGCTTGGGCTCGTCGTCGTGACCGTCATACTCCAGGAAGTAGTTCTTGACGAACGACACCATGCGCGAGGCCGCCAGCAGCACGAGCGGCATGGCGCACATGGGGAACACCACCAGATGCGCGGAGCCGAGCGCCGTTCCCAGCACGGTCGCTATAATGCACGACGCGATGCCCCATACAACAACCCAGTACTGGCGATGCACGAACCAGCTGAGCACATTCGTCGAGTCATCGGACGCGCTGTCGCCCGAGCCGACACCGGCGATCTGCAGGTCCTCCTGATGCTCCTCGGCGATAACGTCCATGGCGTCGTCGAAGGTCACGATACCCAGGATGTGGCGGTTCTCGTCGCAGACGGGGATGGCGACCAGGTCATACTTGGTCATCTCGTCCGTTACGTCTTCCTGGTCATCGTCGGGCGACACATAAACCAGATCGCGATAGGCCAGCTGGCCCAGCGTGGCGTCGCGATCGGCCACGATCAGCGTGCGCAGCGAAAGCACGCCAGTCAGCATGCCGCTCGGATCCTCGGTATAGACGTAGTAGACGCTCTCGAAGTCCTCGTCGAGCTCGCGAATCGCCTCGATGGCATCACCGACCGTTGCCGTTGCGGGCAGGGAGACAAACTCCGAGGTCATGATGCGGCCGGCGGTGTTGTCCTCATACCCCAGCAGATTACGAATCGCCTTCTCCTCCTTGACGCCCATCAAGCGCAGGAGCTTCTCGGCCTTCTCATAATCGAGCTCGTCGATCAGGTCGGCAGCGTCGTCCGGGTCCATCATGGCCAGCATCGACGATGCGTCGGTGTCGGACAGGCCCTCGAGTATCTCGGTCATAAGCTCGTCGTCATCGAACTCCGAGATGGCCTCGGCGGCCTGGGCAGTATCGAGCTGCGCAAACACCTGCGCACGCAGGCGCGGGTCGAGCTGCTCGATAATGTCGGCGATGTCGGCAGGGTGCAGCTCGCCGAGCGTCTTGTGCGACACCGAGAGTTGAATGTTCTTGGTCGAGCGGTCGAGCAGGTCCATGTAGGACCAAGCGATGATGTCCTCACTGAGCGGCTTGCCCAGGTGCTTCATAAAGCCTTCGACGATATGCTCGAGTGCGGGGCTGATGGCGCGTAGCAGACCGCGGGCACCGACCTCGGCGCCCAGCAGGCGCAGCTGGTTTTCGCCCGACATGGAAAACTTGATGTCGTTTACGCGCACGACCTTCATGCCCTGCGTGTCGACAATCTGCTTGTTGAGCACGTCGCGGGCAAGCAAGAGTTCGGTCGGCTGCAGGTACGAAAAACGGATTTCGGTGGCCGACGTCTTAAGGTGTACACCCGTCTCGTCGATACGGTCGACCCATTTGCGCCAGCTGATCATAAACGGCGTCTTGCCGGGACCGCGGAACGCGAGCGACGTCACGTGTGGAAAAACTTCGCCGGTAGCAATACCAAAATCATTGACCACGCCGAGCTTTTCGCCGTCGACGTCCAAGACCGGCAATTTGAGCATCTCACTCAGATAATTCAATGGTGCTCCCCATCATTGTTCCTCCGAACGCGGCCGCGCGTGCGGCGTCCGGGGGCTTCTGGATATGTATACGCATGCGCGGGCGGCACGCCGCTCGACGCTTACACCCCGTGCATGCGCAAAAAGCACCTGCATGGGGTCATCGACTGTATGGTCGAGGTTTGGATTTCACCTGTAACCTTTCTCTTGACCCTCATTAACCGCAGTAACTATAGCATCAGCATCGCCCTGCGGCATCGAATTTATGCGCTGCACATTGCAGGCATACCAAACGCTGACGCATCCGTGACATAGCCATTCGGGACGTTCTTAAACGACTACCCAATGACTACTCTGCGGTGTCATCGTCCTCGGCAAGTTGGGGGAACACGGCGCCCTTGGGCATGGTGACCTTCGTCAGCGAGGTGAGCTTTTTGCTCAGCGACGTGTCCGTCTTGACCAGGTCGCTGAGCGTCACGATCTTGTAGCCGTCGGCAATGAGGCCGTCGATAATCTGCGGCAGCGCCTCGAGCGTCTGCTCGGCGCATTCGTCTCTATCGGTGAGCAGCACGATATTGCCCGGCGTCACCGAATCGAGCACCGTCGAGACCTGCTCGTCGGCACCGTTGAGCAGCCAGTCGCCCGAGTCAATATTCCACGAGACCACGGCGGAGACCAGGTCCATCGCATCAATCCAGTTTTGCTCGTCAAAGGCAGCGTAGGGAGCACGCAGCAGCATCGTCTTCACGCCGGTCGCCGACTTAATCGCATCGGTGCCTTTCGTGATCTGCTCGCGTACCGCCTCACGGTCCTGACCCTTGAGCGAATCGTCGCTGTAGCTGTTGGATCCGATTTCGCACCCGGCATCGACAATCGCCTTGGCCGTGGCGGACGAGGCCTCGACCGCATCGCCCGAAAGGAAGAACGTCGCGGTGACGCCCTTTTCCTTGAGTACCTGCAAAATCTGCTTGGTCGCTCCGCTCGGGCCCTCATCAAACGTCAGCGCCACGTACTTTTCGTTGCCCTTGGGCGCCACGCTCGCGCACGCAACGACGCAATCGGTAACGGGCACAACCTCGCCGCGGTCCTGCGTCTTACCCGATTGCTCGCCGACCCACACCTCCGAGCGGCCCTGGACACCCCACGTCTGCACATACTCGATAGCGCCCGTGCCCTCGACCTTGAGCTTGGGCTCGATAACCGTAGCCTGAACCTCGTGCTTCTCGTAGGTGTTACGGCCATCCTTGACCGTCACCTTCTCGCCGCCCTCAAGTTCGCGGCTTTTCCACTTACCCTGTTTTATGCGCTTGCCGTCCACCTTAACCGACAGCTTTTCGCCGCCATGGCGGGTCAGCACGCTGTCATCGACGGCCAGCAGGTCGCCTGCGTCGTAGGTGTCAGTCAACTCCTGGTCGTCGATGAGATTCTGCAGCGTAGAGCCGACGCGCACCGCGGTCTTCTGGCCGTTGAGCTCCACGTCCACGCTGCGGTTGACGTAGCCCACGACGGCAGCGATAAACAGCACGAGTGCGCAACCCACGGCGATGAGCGCATAGGGCAGACGGGACGGTCGGCGCGGCGAGCGCCCGTTGCCGATGCGCGCGCTGCGGTCGCTAAACCCGCGGCTATGGTTGAGGTACATCGCGCCGGGCTTACGGCGACGGCGGCGCTGACCGCTGGGCAGCTGCCCCAGGTCGCGGCGCGCCGTCGGACGCGCACCCGAACGCCCGTTTAAGTTGGATCCGTTTTGGCGCATGTGCCCTCCCCCATAAACACAGCAAGCCGGAGCAACAGGTCTCCGGCTTGCCTCCCATCATTTGGTACGTCGCTATTTTGTAGCTTTTGACGAGCCTCCGCTCGCCTTTTGGTATTCGTCCTTAAAGGCCTTGAACATGCCGCGCGTCTTGCCGAGCTGCTTGCCCAGTGCGCGGCTGCCCTTGTCCACGGCGACCGACCCCTTGTCGTCGAGCACCTTGGCGCCCTTTTTGACCTTATCGCCCACCACGACGCTGGCCTCGGCGGCCTTGGCAGCCGCACCGCCCGAATACCCGAGCGACTTGACCTCGTCCGAGACGACCATCGCGCCGTTCTCGTAGCCGCGCAGCATCGTCGGCGGCACCTGCGTGTCGCCCACCAGCACGCTCGAAGCGGCACCGGCGGTCACATAGAATGCCTGCACGATGCCCGAGCGTGGCTTGAACTCAACGTCCGAGCAGTAGCCCACAACATCGCCCGATTCCGTGCGCACGTCCATGCCAACCCAGATGATGCAATCGTCCAGGTTGATATCGAGGCGCTTGGCCGCGGCGGCATCGTACGTGCCCTTGACGTCATCGACCGCAATGGCGCCCTCGTAGACACCAATGGCGTCGAGCGCTACGAATCGGTCGGGGCGCTCGATCATGCCCGCGATATCGGACTGGCGGACCATAAAGCCGACCACACGCGTACCGCCCGGGGTAAAGACCGGAAAGTGAATCTTTCCGAGCTTTTTAGGGCTGCGCGGCGTGCCGTCCTTTTTGGTGCGCTTGTCCTCGGTAGGCTTGCGATAGATCTTGGCGCCGACAAAATCCCCGGCGCGCATTATGCCTCGGTCGAGGGCTCCGCGGCCTCGGTATCAGCCTCGACGGCGTTCTCGACCACGACGTCGGCGGCAGGCGTCACGTTGCCGCCCGAAATGGCGTCGTTGAGCTGCTCGCGCAGCTGGTCCATGCGCTCGCGGGCCAGGTCGACCTTGGCGCGCAGGTCGTCGGTCTTGGCGTCGACCATCGGGCCAAAGTCATTCACCGCGGCACGGGCCTCCTCGGCGCTGTGCTCGTAGGTGTCGCGCATATTGTCCCAGGCGTCGTTGGCGATATCGGCAGCCATGGCGCGGGTCTCGGCGCCCGAGCGCGGGGCCAGAGCAACACCGATAATAGCGCCGGCAGCAGCACCAAAAAGTGCGCCGGAGACAAAGCTGAAAGTCTTACCCATGATCATTCCTCTCCTGCGGGCACGTCGGTGCCCACCGTTTGAATGCTGTCCATTATACCCGCAGCGCATCACTTGCCGCTCCGCTCATCTGCGTACGGCAAAGGCGCAGGTACGTGATGGTGATAAACGCGTAGGCCTACTCCTGAGGCATAGCCGGCATGGCCACCGTGGCACCCGGGTCCTCGCCGGCGCCGTCCACGAGCGGCAGGCCGCCCTCATGCGCAGGTCCTGCCGGAACCGTCGCCGCACCGCCAAAGACGGCAGCGGAGGCCTCGTGGTTCTCGGCAACCGCGCCCTCGGTATCAATCGCCACCTGGGGCTCGTCATCAAAGTTGGGGACGCCCTGGGGCTCGGTGGGAACGGGCTCGGCGGTCGCATCGGCAACGGGCTCGGCGTCGACCGGCACATCGCCCTCGTCAGCGCCCTCGTCCTCGGCAGCATCTTCGCCGTTCGCAGCAGCGACGGCCTCGTGAGGATCCTTGCCCTCGGCCTCGGCGCGCATGCCCAGCACCAGGTTGCGCAGGCCCGCGACCGTGCCTTCCACGTCGGGGGCAGGCTGGTCGGCGTGCAGGTACGCCCAGTCCATCATAAAGGTGGCCGACGACAGCGCACCGATGGCCAGTGCGTCGTCGGGGCACGAAAGCTCGACCTCAAAGACACGCTCGTCATGCTCGCTTACGCGCGTGCGGCCGCACGAGATGCTACCGGCAAGACCGGTCTCGTTCATGAGCTCGACCGTCACGTGCTCCAGCAGATGGCAAAGCTCGGTCTGACCCATGCAATCCTGGAACTCGCGGCCGGAATCACCCAGGCACAGGTGCTTGGCAATCGCCGGTACCAGGTAGTACACGCGCGCCGTGGCCTCGATGTCCTCCGAGGTCATGAGCGGCATGCCGGGGTTCACCAGCACATGCGCGCAGATCTTGTCCTCGCTGACGGTGACCTTAAGGATGTTGAACAGGCCTGCCATAACTCTCCCCTACTCTTCCTTGCCCTACTCGTCGCCGTCGTGCGGATTCGCGGAACCCGCACCCGACGTCGTCGGCTCGTTTACCGAAGACTCGGAATCCTTCTTATCGGTTTCGGCCGGAGCGATCACGCGAATGAGCGAGATGCGCTGGCCACGCATCGACTGCACTTTAAACTTGTACCCCGCGACCTCAAACACCTCTCCGATGTCGGGCACCGAGTCGCAAAGCTCCAAAATCCAGCCGGCGATAGTCTCATAATCATCGCTTTCCTCGAGCGGCCAACCAAGCTCAATCGCGTCATCGCACGAAAAACGCCCATCGACGAGCCACTCGCGGCGCGAAAGGCGCGTGAGGTACTTGTTGTCGGGGTCGAACTCGTCCTCGATCTCGCCGACGATCTCCTCGACGATATCCTCAATGGTGATGATGCCGGCCGTGCCGCCGTACTCGTCCACGACCACCACGATCTGGTCGTGCGAGGTCTGCATCTCGGACAGCAGCGGCAGGATGTCCTTGGTGTCGGGCACAAAGGTGGCGTCGCGCAGGTAATCGGCGATGGGCTGGTCGCCCTTACCGTCGAGCGCGGGCTGGATCAGGTCCTTGATGTGCGCGATGCCCGCGACGTTGTCGGGGTCCTCGTGATAGACGGGGATGCGGCTGAAGCCGGTCTGGCGCATGGTGGACAACACGTCGGCGACCGTCTCGTCGTCCTCGCACATGGTGGTGTCCACGCGCGGCACCATGACCTCGCGGGCAACGGTGTCACCCAGGTCAAAGATCTCGTGGATCATACGCTTTTCCTCGTCGAGCAAGTCATCCTGCTCCGAGACCATGTACTTGATCTCTTCTTCCGAGACGTTCTGACGGTCGTCGGCACTCTTGATGCGCAGGATGCGGGCCAGGCCGTCGGAGCAGGCACCGGTCAGCCACACGAGCGGGCGGGCGATCTTTTGGAAAAACGACAGCGCCCCCACGACCTGCTTGGACACGCCCTCGGCATTGGCCAGGCCGATGCGCTTGGGCACAAGCTCGCCGATCACGATGGACACGAAGGCGACCGCGACGGTGATGATGACCGGTGCCAGGCCGCGCGCGATGGCGGAGAGCGGCGCGATGCCAAAGCTCATGAGCCACGTGGCGAGCGGGTCGGACAGGCTCGTCGAGGCAACGGCGGACGAGGCGAAGCCCACGAGCGTGATGGCGACCTGGATGGTGGCGAGCAGCTGGTCGGAGTCGGCAGCCAGCTTAATGGCACGCTCGGCGCGCTTGTCGCCTTCCTCGGCCTCATGCTCCAGCACGGCGCGCTTGGCCGTGGTGAGCGCCATCTCGGACATAGAGAAGTAGCCGTTGATGAGGGTCAAAACGAGGGTAGTGATAAGGGAGATGGTTATGTCCATCGGGAGTTTCTCGAACCTCCAAGATTCGGGACGTCAGGTCAAAACGTTGATGACGGATACGGCAATTGCACCGGCGCCCAAACGAGGACGCGGGCGCGCAGGCGCGGTCGCTAGATTACGAAGAGGATCACCGCCATGAACTGGAAGATGCTGCCGGCGAGCACCCACAAGTGGAAAACACTGTGCAGATAGCGCACGTTTTTGGCGATATAGAACGGCACGCCCACGGTATAGCACACGCCGCCGACGGCGAGCAGGGCAAGTGCCACGGGGTTGAGCAGCGACACGAGCTCGGGCAGCTTAAAGACGACAAGCCAGCCCATCAGCAGGTAGACCAGGCCACTTACCCAGTGCGGTTGACGCTCGCGCATAAAGCACTCGAGGGCAATCCCGACGATGGCGATGGCCCACACGGCAAAGAACAGCGCAGGGCCGCCGTCGTTTGCGAGCGTGATGAGGCAAAACGGGGTATAGCTGCCGGCTATGAGCAGGTAGATGCAGCTGTGGTCGATGATGCGAAACACGCGTTTGGCGCGAGCGGGCTGAATCGCGTGATAGAGCGTGGAGGCCAAGTATTCGAGGATGATACTGACGCCATAGACAATCGCCGCGGCCATGTGAGCCGGGCCTCCGCCGCGCAGGGCAGCGAATACGATCAGGAGCACCAGGCCCGCGATACCCAGCAGGCAGCCGACACCATGGGTGACGGAGTTCATGATCTCCTCGCCCACCGTGTAGTGTGGAACGGCCGCGGTCTTGGGTCGCGGCTTAGAACTGTCGCTCGAATCGGACATGCCGGTTACATCCTCCAATGTAAAGAGTTCTCAACACTATATCAAAGCGTCTGGGTACGTGCGAAATTTGCACCATCCGTGACCCTTTGTTTACCCATTCTTTGCTTGTTGACGCATCAACGGCGAACATCCATAATGCGCTTGGTTTAAATGTTGATGTATTAACATCTTATAGGAGAATACCGCATGGCTCAAAACGCACATTCCCATCGAAAGCTCAAGATAGCCGGCATCGTTGCACTGGTGGCTGTCGTTGCGCTGCTCGGATTTGCCGGCAACTTTCTGTTTGACTTCGCGCTGAATCCCCGCGCTCCATACACCATGAAGATGATGCAGGACGGCAAGGACGGCAAGGAAAGTGAGCAGCCGGATGCCGAGGGAACCGAGGCGCGGGCATGGTTTAAAGAGAACCGCGAGAGCAGCAGCCTCACCGCAGATGACGGAACTGAACTTGCCGCTTGGTATTTTGCCGCCCCAGAGAGCACGCACAATTACGCTATCTGCCTACACGGATACACCGATGAGCCCATCGGTATGGCCCGATACGCCAAACGATTCCATGACCGCGGCATGAACGTACTCGCACCTGCCGCCCGCGCCCACGAGCGCTCCGGCGGCGACTATATCGGCATGGGCTGGCCCGAGCGGCTCGATGTCGTTGCATGGATTGGACGGATCGTTCAGGCTGACCCCGAGGCGCGCATCCTGGTCTTTGGCGAGTCGATGGGTGCGGCAACCGCCATGGACGTCGCGGGGGAATCTCTGCCCGCAAACGTGAAATGCATTATCGAGGACTGTGGCTATACGAGTGTTTGGGACGAGTTTTCTTTGCAGCTCAAGGACGTGTTCGGCCTGCCCAGCTTTCCCTTGCTCGATGTAGCAAACTTGGTGTGCAACGTGCGCGCGGGCTACGACTTTCATAAGGCGAGCAGTGTGGAGCAACTCAAACACGCGACGGTTCCCATGTTGTTCATCCACGGCGACCAGGACACCTTTGTGCCGTACGACATGCTCGACCAAAACTACGACGCGTGCGCCAGCAAGGTCAAGCAAAAGCTCACCATTCATGGCGCCACCCACGCCAAGAGTGCGCAAGTAGACCCCGAGCTCTACTGGAACACGGTCGACGACTTCCTCGGAAAGAATTTTTAGGCAAAAAGCAACGTCCGGGGCTTTATCTGGCCCCCTATTTTCGGAAGTATGCGGCAAAATCTGGAACTGCCGACCAGACCGCAGTTTTATCAACAATTTATCAGGGGTTTTGTTGCCAAAAAACGTCGTGTGCTCGGCGGTCTCGAAATTTGCCGCATACTTCCGGAAAACCGCCCGCGAGCGCTGTGCTCGCGGGCGGTTTTTGCTTGAATTACGCCACGAATGCACTTGTTTTGTCCAATAGCTAGGCGCTATTTGACCTCGATGAGCTCGTACTTGCTCGTGCCCAGGCCGATCTTCTCGGCATGCGCGATGCACGCGCGCCAGTCGGTGTCGGGATGCGTGATGCAGAAGGGATCCTTGGCCTGCTCACCCTCCAGATGCTCGTGGTTGTGCTCCATCTTGGCGGCGCTGTCGGTAAGCTCGGTGTTGGGCAGCGGCTCGGATGCCATGACGGCATCGGCACAGGCCTGGTCGATGGCGACCGGGTCGAAGCTCGCGAACATGCCGATGTCGTTGACGATAGGCGTGTCGTTTTCGGGATGGCAGTCGCAGTTGGGGCTGATATCCATAGCCAGCGAAATATGGAAGCTGGGGCGATCCTGGACAACGGCCTTCGTATACTCGGCGATCTTGTAGTTGAGTACGTCGGCCGCGGCGTCATAGTCGGGCTTGATGCAGTCCTGGTTGCACGCCGCAATGCAGCGTCCGCAGCCCACGCAGCGATCGTGGTCGATGGCGGCCACGTGCACCGTGCGGGCGTTGCCGTTGGCAAGCTCGCGCTCGCGGGTATCGTCAAACGAGATGGCGTTGTGCGCACAGATCTTTTCGCAGGCACGGCAGCCAACGCAGTTGGTGGTATCGACGCTCGGCTTGCCGGCGGCATGCTGCTCCATCTTGCCGGCACGGCTGCCGCCTCCCATACCCAGGTTCTTCATGGCGCCGCCAAAGCCAGCCTGCTCATGGCCCTTAAAGTGGGTGAGGCTGATCACGATATCGGCATCCATGAGCGCCTGACCGATCTTTGCCTCGCGCACGTACTCACCGCCCTCGACCGGGACGAGTGCCTCGTCGGTACCCTTGAGGCCGTCGGCGATGATGATCTGGCAGCCTGTGGCGTACGGGGTAAAGCCGTTCTGGTAGGCGGTGTCGATGTGCTCGAGCGCGTTTTTGCGGCTGCCCACATAGAGCGTGTTGCAGTCGGTGAGGAAGGGCTTGCCGCCCAGCTCCTTCACCACGTCAGCGACGGCGCGGGCGTAGTTAGGGCGCAGAAAGCTCAGGTTGCCCAGCTCGCCAAAGTGAATCTTGATAGCGACGAACTTGTTCTCAAAGTCGATCTGCTCGATACCGGCGCGGCGAATGAGGCGCTTGAGCTTGTCGAGCTGGCTCTCGCGAGCATGCGTGCGCAGGTTGGTGAAGTACACCTTAGCGGGTGCTGCGGGTGCAGTTGCGGTCATAGATCTATCCCCTCGGTCTATATGGCGTTACAGACATAGAGGATGGTACCCGGTGAAGTGGGGTTGAAGTCAAGCACGGCCACTCATTGGGGACAGACTTAAATGAGTGCCGCCAGGGACAGTCCCTGCCAGCCCGGCCGGCGAGCCGGCGATCCGGCAAAGACTGTCCCCAACGACTAGTCGTTTAAGAACGTCCCCAATGACTACTCCTGCACCTTGAGGGCTTCGGCCAGGCTGACGCGCTTGATAGAGCGCGTGTGTAGCAGCGCCACGACCAGGTAGGTCGCAAAGCCAATGCCGACGCATGCAGCCATGGACCAAGCGGGCACGTAGATCTCGATATTGCCGTTGTAGGCGAGCAGCATCGAGCGGAAGATGGCCGTGAGCGAGCCAATAATGACCGGCAGGCTCAGCACGAGCGACGCCGCCACGCACAGCGTGATCGAGCGGATGTACAGATGCGAGATCTCACTATCGCGATAGCCAAAGACTTTCATGTAGCTGATCGAACGGGCGCTGTGGTCGATCACCGCTTTGGTCAGCAGGTACATAAACAGCAGGAAGATAAACACCGCGAGCCCGATCATCATTCCGATCATTTTGCTCATCATGCCGATGAACTGGTCACCCACGGCGCGCATGTCGTCGGGCGTGGTGTCGCCGGCAAAGTAGCGCGCGTCGAGGTCGAGCTTCTCGTTGCTCACATAGCCGTTAAAGTAGGCGGCATCGTTGTCGAACAGCTCGTTAAAGTCATCGATGCTCATATAGATGTTCATGTCCGACTTGGAGCCCCAGGCACAGTCCTTGCCCGCGTACTCAAAGGAATAATGCTCGCCCTCGTACTTGTCGCTGAGCGTGACCTTCTGGCCCTCGCTCCAGCCAAACTTATCGAGCAGACCGCCGCCAAAGACGACGCGGCCATCGCCGATGTTGAGGCCCTTCCAGTAGCGCGAATCGGACGAGATGCCGTAGACAGAAATCGTCTCCTCGCCATTACCGTCGCCACGGTCGTACTGCAGCTGGTAAACGGCATATTTCTCGGCCTGCGCGATTGCGCCCGCGCCGTTGTCGGTCGTATTGACCGGGTGGATATCGTCGTTGTCAGTGTCGATCTTAGAGGCCTTGTCGATCAGGTCGATAGCCTCGTCGCGGTCGCAGCCAAGGGCATCGGCAAGATCGTCAAGGCGCGCGTAGAGCGCATCCTTCTTGTCCTGGACCTTGGCAAGCGCATCCTGCGCTGCGGTCAGGCTCTCGGCAGACGGAGATGCGGTCGCGGCATCGGCTGCCGTCTGCGCCGCATCGGCCGCGCCGTCAAGCTCGTCATCGGCATCCTGGGCGGCAGAAAGCAGCGCGCCGTCAACCGACTGCAAGCGCTCGAGTGCCGACCACTGCTCGCGCTCCTCGGCAGTGCCCTCGAGCTCCAGCGGCGCCTTGAGTGTGTACTGATGCTCGGCGACCAGGCTCGTCTCGAGGTTGTCCGCATAGTGCGTCATCGTGGGCAGGATCGCCAGGCCAAAGAGCAAAAGCAGCGACCCAAACGCGATGCCCACGAAGAGCGTGGCGAAGTTGCCCAGGTTGCGCAGGAAAACGCGCAGGCGGAAGCGGGAAACAAAGCCCATGCGCTCCGGCAGCTGCAGGCCACGCTTGGTACCCGATTTGCCGCTCGCCTCGTGGCGAAGGAACTCCAGCGGCGTCTTGCCCATTTTGCGGAGCAGGCCCACCAGCGTGATGAGAATGAGCGCGGCGGCGGGGACCACGGCGCACTTCACAAAGATCTCCCAGCTCCAGTACACCTGGAAGGGCGGCAGACTGTACGAGCCGTAGTAGAGACCGCGCATGGGCTCGGTAAAGAACACAACGCCGAGTGCGGTGCCCAAAAGCGCCGCGGCCACGCCCACGATGGCGGGAAGTGCCAGGTAGTGCAGCACGATCTCGCGACGGCGATAGCCGCTGGCGAGCAGCGTGCCGATGATGGCGCTCTCCTCCTCGATGGTGGCGTCGGTAAGGACCACAAAGACGAACGCCATGATCACGATGATGATGTCGAGCAACGTCATCCACATCATGGAGTCGCCGTCCACGTCGTCGCGCGCATAGCCAATGCCCTGGTTGGAATCGGCATCGATCAGATCGTCCACGCGCGCATCGGCATCGGCCAGCGCCTCGACCATATCCTGCTCCGTATCGATGCGATCCGCGGTGGGGAGGTCGCGATCGGTAAAGGTAAAGGAGTAGGTGTAGGCAGGCGCGCCGCCGGCGTCCTCAAGCGCGGCAAAACCGGCGTCGGTGACCTCGGCGACACCATACGTGATGGTGTTCACCGTAAAGTCCGAATTGTCGAGGAACAACGCCTGGCTATCGGGCTGCGTCATGATGCCGCAGATGGTGTAGGTGCGCTCCTCGAGCTCGACCTTATCGCCGATGGCGAGGTCGTTATTGGTGGCAAAGACGCGGTCGATAGCCACCTCGTTGTCCGCCTTTGGCTGCTTGCCTTCGCAGTAGGACGCAATGTCGACTTTGGTGCGATGCGCGTAGGTGCGCAGGGTGCGCTTGGTGCCATCGTCGCCGGACGCCTTTTTGATGATGGCGTCGATAGAGAAGTTCTTGCAGAGCGTAACGCCGCCGACGTCCTCAGCCGCGTCTTCGGCAGCTTTGAGCTGGTCTTTGGTGGCCTCGAAGGAGGTAGTTACGCGGCCGTCCTCAATCGTGTAGTCTTCGCGCATGTCATCAATGAGGCAGCCGATGGAATGCGCCGCGAGCAAAAAGCCCGAGGTAAGGGCGATGCTTCCGCACATAAGCAAAAAGATGCCCAGGTACTTGCCGATATTGCGGCGCAGCTCGCGCGGGAGACGTTTTGCGAGAGGTGTCATGGCGTCGCCTACCAATCGAGATCGGCGGCCGCAACGGGCGACTCGTTGAGCTCATCCTCGACGATGCGCCCGTCGCGCAGGCGCAGCACGCGATTTGCCATGCGCGCGATGGCGGCATTGTGGGTGACAATGATGATGGTGCAGCCGTAGGTGCGGTTGACATCCTCCATGAGCCGCAAGATTTCCTTGGATGTCTTGTAGTCGAGCGCGCCCGTGGGCTCATCGCACAGCAGCAGGCCCGGATTTTTGACGAGCGCACGGCCGATGGCGCAGCGCTGCTGCTGGCCACCTGAGACCTGGCGCGGAAACTTGTTGCGGTGCTCGTAGAGGCCCAGCGAGCGCAGCAGATCGTCGACATTGAGCGGGTTTTTGGACAGGTGCGCCGTGACCTCGATGTTTTCCTTGATGGTAAGGTCGGGCACCAGGTTGTAGAACTGGAAGACAAAGCCCAGCTCGCGGCGTCGGTACTCGCCCAGATCGGCGGGCTTGAGCGCCGTGAGATCGCAGCCGTCCACCATGATGGAGCCGCCGTCGGCATCCTCCAGGCCGCCGATCAGGTTGAGAAAGGTCGACTTGCCCGAGCCCGAGGGCCCCAGCATGACGCAGATCTCGCCGCGGTTGATGGACGTGTCGATGCCGTCGAGCACCGTCAGGCGCGCATCGCCGTCGCCATAGTGTTTCTTGAGTCCGTTGACCTGGACGTAGGCACGCTTTGTCGCCATGCTATCCCCCGTTGTTAGCCTTCTGCTACTTTTCTAGGCTAATAGTAAACCCGGGCGAACTATTTTTAAGCGACGTGCGCGAACTATTTTCCAACCTACTCATTGGGGACAGACTTAAATGAGTGAAATCGCTCATTTAAGTCTGTCCCCAATGAGTGGTCCCCAAGTGCCGACATATTGGGACAGTCCCTGCCAGCCCTGCCGGCGAGCCGGCGAATCGGCAAAGACTGTCCCCAATGACTAGGTGGCTAGGCGTGGGATTTGTTGTGGGCGAGGGCTAGGCCTACGGCGGCGATGGCGGCGGCGAAGAGCACGGTGACGCCCAGGTCGCAGGCGATGTCGCCCAGCACGGTGGACGTCAGGTCCGCGGCGAGCGCCTTGCCGATCGCGTCGCTCACCCAATACGTCGGCACAAAGTGCGCCGCCGTCTGCACGGCCGGACCCATCAGCGACAATGGCATCCAGGCGCCGCCCAAAAACGTCATGAGCAAGCCGAGCAAGTTGCCCACGCCGTTGAGCAACTCCTCGCGAGCGCCCAGGCTCGACAGCGTAAAGCCAACGGCCAGCGGCGTGCACGCCAGGGCAAACGTTGCCGCCAGCGCCAGGCACACGCGCCCCACGCCGACCTCGGCGACCGCGCCGGCAAAGCCCACGACGCCCATCATGCTCGACACAAACCAGATGCAGACGGTGATCACGGCGGCGGCCGCAAACACGGCAAGCGAGCGCTGGCGCTCGGAGATTGGGCCGGCATCCATACGACGCACGCGCTCGGGCTCGTTCATGCCCGAGAACACCAGCCCCACCGACACGATGACCGACGAGATAATCGCGTACGCACCAAAGTTGAAGTACGACTCGAGCGTGGCGGCGGCCGTCGAGTCGACCTTGACCTGCTCAATCTCGACCTCGGCGCGCTTGATGGCAGCATGCTCGGCAGCCTTGGCGACGTCGCCGTTGGAGGCAGTAGGCTCAAGTACGGCCGCAGCGCCCGCGAGCGAGATCCAGCGCGAGGCCTCGGCAGACGAAAGCGCCGCCGCCATGGTGCCGGCACCGTAGGTCACATCGAGCTTGGGCAGGGCCTGCCCCGCGCGAGCGGCTGCAACGAGGTCGCCCTCAAACCCCTCCGGGATAAAGAACACGCAGTCGGCGCTACCCTTGGCTCTGTTGCTCTTGGAGAGCGCGTCCGCAAGATCGTACCTATCGTCGCCGACGCCCGTGACCAGCTCAAAGCGCGAACCCAGATGCTTGGTAAGCGCACGCGAAAGGTCACTGTCGTCGCGGTCGACCACGATCACGTTGGCATCGTAGGGCTTATACTCGGTGAGCTGCGACGAGTTCCAGCTCACCGATGCCGCGATAAACACACCCATGAGCGAGATGAACACCGTGTAGATGAGCAGATAGAGCGGGTGCGCGAGCGCCATGCGAAGCGCAGCCTTAAAGGTGCTCATAGCGGCTCCTTCCAAAGATCAGCGTGGCGGCGGCAACGAACAGCAGCGCCATCAGGACGAGCGCGCCGGCGCGAACGGCAAAGGGGCCCAGGTCCTCAAAGAAATACAGGCGGTTGAACATGTCGCAGATGAGCTTGACGGGGTTGAACCAGCACTCGGCCGGGCAGGCGCGGGCGACGTCGTCGGCAAGCGCCATCGCCGGCTCGCCGTAAAGGCCGGCGAACAGGGCGCACGTGGTGGCAAAGCCCGTGAGGATGCCCGACTTGGACGCCTTGCCGCCCTTAACGGGAAGCGTGCCCACAAAGAGTCCCAAGCCCGTGGCGGCAAGCGCGGAAGCGGCGCCGCCCACCAAACACAGTCCCTCGCGCCCGCCAAAGTCGACGCCCACGACCAGGCGCACGTAGCCGGTCGCGATCGTCATCGAGGCAAAGGAGACCAGCCACGAGCCCACAAAGATACCGGCCAGCGACGCCGTCTTGGAAAGGCCGCCCACGCAGCGACGCGCGCCAAGGCCCGACAGATTGGGCTGCAGATCGACGACGCTCAAGGCGGCAAACTCGGCAGACATCATCGCGACCAGGCCAAAGAGCGCGTAATAGTAGATGACCGTGCCATCGGGCGTGATGCGTGTCAGGCTCACACGGCGGGTTCCGCCCTCGAGCGACAGGGCGCGCGCAACCACCTCCGGGTCGGCGAGTGCCGCCGGGTTGTTCTGGGCAATCTGGGACATGAGCTCGGCATTTTGCGTATACGAGCTTGCCACCGTCTCCAAAATGCTACGGTCGGTGAGCACCGATGAGGCACGCGAGCTGTCGTAGCTCGATAGCAGCGTGAGCTTGGGTGCGCCTTCGGCGTCAACCGTATAGATGCCCGCGACCTCGCCGGCCTTAAGCGCACGGTTCGCATCGGCTGCGTCGTCGCACTCATGGATCTCGAGCAGTTGGTCGTCGCCCTCCTCGTCGAGCGACGTCGCCACGCTCTTAAAGGTCGAAGCGTCCCAGGCCTCGTCCGCCACGACGGCAACCGGCACCGGATCGACCGTGCCGTCGGAGCTGAGGTTCGCAAACATAAACATGAACATCGTGGAAAGCGCAATGGGAAAGAGAGCACCCCAGACCCACGTGCTCGGCCGGCGCAGCAGCGTCTTGACCGTGATAATAATGGTGTTGAACATGGCTGCCCCCTAGTCGCGCAGCTCGCGGCCGGTGATCTCGAGGAACACGTCGTTGAGGGTCGGCGGCTCACTCCACACGCGGCCGAGCGCCACGTCGGCGGCGCGCAGCGTGTCGAGGACGTCGACCAGATTGTGCGGACTCGCTTCGCAGGTGCAGACGAGCTCACCGCCGGACAGCTCGACCGAAAGCACGTGCTCGAGGGCGCGCAGGCGCTCGACCGTAGCGGTCTCGACGGCGCCGACCTCGACGGTCACGCGCTCGCCCATCTGGATCATGCGCTTGAGCTCGTCGTTGGTGCCCTGCGCCAGCACGCGCCCGCCGTCCATGATCATGATGCGGCTGCAGATTTGCTCGATTTCCTCCATGTAATGGCTGGTATACACCACCGTGGCGCCTTCGTCGCGCAGGCGGCAGATGCCCTCCAGGATGGCGTTGCGGCTCTGCGGGTCGACCGCCACCGTGGGCTCGTCAAAAAAGATGAGCTCGGGCTTGTGTGCGATACCGCAGGCAATGTTGAGGCGGCGTGCCAGGCCGCCCGAGAGCTTGCCGGGGCGGAACTTGGTAAAGTCACCCAGCCCAACAAAGTCGATCGCCTCGTCCACCAGCGCACGGCGGCGCTTGCGGTCGCTGACGTAGAGACTACAGAAATAGTCGATGTTCTCGCGCACGGTGAGCTCGTCAAACACCGCCACCTGCTGTGGCACCACGCCGACGCGACGCTTAAGGTCGTAGCGGGTGGGCGTCATGGGCTCGCCGAACAGCTCGATGGTGCCCTTGTCGTAAGCGAGCAGCTGCAGGATGCAGTTGATGGACGTGGTCTTGCCCGAGCCGTTGGGGCCCAGCAGGCCAAAGATCTCGCCAGGGGCAATACTCAGGTTAAAGTGGTCGAGCGCGATAAGATCGTCGTAGCGCTTGACGAGGTTTTCGACGTGGACGATATCTGTCATGAGGCGGCCCTTCTGTTGGTCGTGGCCCGGTACGATTGCATCATCGCAGGAGAGGACGGCGCGCACCAGTGAGCTTTGTCACGAGTGCGAGGGGGCAGAGGCGAAACCCCCGCTCGCGCGAGCGATCGACGCCGCTTTGCCGCGCGGGAGGAATGTCACGGTTGCCCCGGGCGGCGCCTCCCCCGCGCGCAGCATCGCGTACAATACCCGTATGAACAGGCTTTTCGACAAATCGATTGTGCTGGCGTGCTGTATTGCGGCCGCCATGGGTCTTGCCGTGGACGCTCGTCTGGTTGTGGCGTTTTGCCTTGGCGTTATGGCCACCTCGGCGTCGGAAGTCGCACGAGAAGAACACGCCCATCGCGCGAGCGAGGCCGCGAGCTACGCTTACATCATCGCTGCCGTCTTCGTGCCGCCATTTATGCCGTTCGCATCCCTTGCCTTCTATGACATCGCGCGACGCGTGCGCCGTGAACGCATCTGGCCCGCGCTGGCGATTGGCGCCGTGTTTGTCTGCGCGCTTGTCGCGGACCTTCGTGGCGGCGTGCTCACCACCCGAACGCTGTTGCTAACCGCCATCCTTTCGATCGCTGCCACGTTGCTGTCGCTGCGCACCGCGCAGCTGGAGCGCGAACAGGATCGCATGCGTCGCACCCGCGACAAGCTGCAAGAACGCGCCCTGGCACTCGAGGCACGCAACCGCGACCTCGCCGACCGCCAGGACTACGAAGTCGAGCTCGCAACGCTCGCCGAACGCGCCCGCATCGCGCGCGAGATCCACGATAACGTGGGCCACCAGCTCACGCGCGCTTCGCTCCAAACCGAAGCCTTGCGCGTGGTCCACGCCAACGAGCCCGGCGTCGCCGCCGATTTCGCCGATGTCAAACGCACGGTTGACGAGGCGCTCCAGCTCGTGCGCGCCAGCGTCCACGCGCTCAACGACAATGCAACCAACCTCTCCGTGCAGCTCGAGCGCATCGTTGAAGGCGTACGCTCGGACAGCGGCCCACAGATTGAGCTTGAAGTTTTGGCCGAGCATGCGCCCGCCAACGTCGCCAACTGCTTTGCGGCGGTCCTGCGCGAGGCGCTCTCCAACACCATGCGCCACGCTTGCGCCCAGACCGTCACCGCACGATGCATGGAGCATCCGTCGTTTTACCAGCTCATCGTTACCGACGATGGCGTGGGCGGGGTCCAAGCAATCGGCCGTGGCGCCGCGGAGGGCATGGGGCTCGCCTCCATGCGCGAGCGCATCGAGGCGCTTGGCGGCACCTTCACCGCCGGTCCGCGCGCCGGCGCCGGCGGCTGGCGCGTGTTTGCCACCGTTCCCAAACAGCAAGGAGATGAGGACCGATGAGGCTCATCGTTGTCGACGACGACCGCCTAGTGGTCGATTCGCTCAAGATTATCCTGGGCGCCCAGCCGCAGATCGAGGTGGTGGGTACCGGCGCCAATGGCGACGACGCGGTCGCGCTCTACGCTGAGCACACGCTCGACATCGCGCTGCTCGACATTCAGATGCCGGGGCGCGACGGACTTTCGGCGGCACGCGAGATCCTTGAGCGCGACCCTGCGGCGCGCGTGGTGTTTCTGACGACATTCTCGGATGACGAGTACATTGTGTCGGCGCTTAAACTGGGCGCCCGCGGCTATCTGATCAAAACCGATGTCTCCGCCATTCCACCGGCGTTGGCGCAGGTCATGGACGGTAAACGCGTGCTCGAGGGTAAGGCGATCGAGGATGTCGACTTTGATGGGGCGGACGCTGAAGCCGGTGCGACCCGCCGGCCCGCGGCCTTTGCCGGTCTGACCGACCGCGAGTTCGAAGTCGCCGAGCTCATCGCCCGCGGTCTCGACAACAGGGAGATCGCCGCCACAGCCTACATGGGCGAAGGCACCGTGCGCAACCACATCAGCTCGATCCTGGCCAAAATGGACCTGCGCAACCGTACGCAGATCGCCATCGCCTACCTGCGAGGGCAGTTGCCCGAAGATTGACCGCCCCGGCAGAGTAAAATGGCTGTTACCGATTTAATGCCATTTCAAAACTATGTCGGTTTACTACGATGAATCGCCCACCTTCGATCACGGCAAATTGAGCGCTTGCAAAACCGCAGGTAGAACGCTTGCGATATTTAGAAAAATGCAGTCATGGTCGGGAATGTCGAATTCGTCGTAGTAAACCGGCATAGTTTTGTTCGGTCGGCCCTGCACGAGCGCCTCCGCAAGGCTCGCGGGACCAAAATGATCTGCTTTCTTCCGCCCGCGGAGATCGGCTGACGGCGCTCGCCACGAAATGGGCCCATCTACTACGTTTGACTCGATACCCCCGACCATAACCGCTATTCATGAAAAATCGCAGGCGTTCTACCTGCGGTTTTCATTTCGCATTGCTTGCCGTGGTCGAGGGCTGTCGCCTAAACGTAGTAGATGGGCCCATTTCGTGGCAGACGAGTCACGCGATAGCCCTCGCGAGGCCAAAATAGTCCGTTTTCCTCCGTCCACGGGAGTTAAAGGGCTGTTACGGATATGCTGCCATTCCAAAACTACGCCGGATTACGGAGCTAAAGTCGGAGCCCTCATCCATACCCCCTATTTTTGAAAAACAACAGGCTATCTACCTGCGGGTTTGTTTTTGCGATTTTCTGTATGGTCGGAGGTTCGCTATCCAGTCCCGTAATCCGGCATAGTTTTGTTCGCAGCGGCACAACCGCGCGCTCACGCGCGGGGCCGGCGGGGCATTT
>CABRZS010000014.1:0-56772 GCA_902475525.1 uncultured Collinsella sp. | reverse complement strand
TGTCGTAGACCGGCAGCAGCTGCTTGGAGGTCACGAGCGTGAGCGGGTACAGGCGCGTGCCTGACCCGCCAGCGAGGATGATGCCTTTCATATTAAAATCCAATCCATTTTGATGTAGCTATCGCTGCTTCTTAAGTTTGGTCAAACATGAAGCAACGCTTTTCAGCGCAGAATGATTGAGCAAGAGATAGCCAACGTAGACTAATGCATACAGAATCGCCGCAGTTCCACCAGATAAAAGCTCAGCGAACAAGACGAAAGCGACTGTAAGCAGGATCTCCTGAAACGGCCTAGTTGAACCCGGGGCGCAAAGCTGTTCGTTCAGATAGAGCTCGGACCACAACGACCTGCCAATAATGCAGATAACGGCGCCACACAGGACGGCGTCGAGCGAGTTAAGGACAAGAACACCGAATATCGAAAAAACAGCGCTACAAATAACAGTGACGATATTCAACTTCAGGAGCAGCTGTTCTTTACGAAGTACCTTGAAATAGGTAGTACAGCAAAGGCTCATCTTTGTATTGAAGACGCATATCGGAAGTAAGAGCGCAAAGTATTTGAGGCTTTCGGCATATTGAGGAAGCCATATCCCCAAAAACCAAACCATAGGGAAATAGAGTAAATAGATCGCAGGGAAAATAAGCTCGATAGAATTCCTTATGCCAATGTAAAAACGAACCCTCTCATCTTCAGAGCCTGTCCTAAGGGCAGGAAATAAAACCATACTCGCCTGTGAGACGAAGGTGATGAAGAAATTCACCAGAGAGAGGGAGAACGAAATTTTTGCAAAGGCGACGATACCCCAAAAATGATCGATAAGAAACCTAGATACCCCGAGGATTAGTGTGTCGGCGATGTTCGCAATCATCAGCTTCACGCCGACGATGATACTGCGGATGCCGTCCTTAAGCGAATTGCCAAAAGACACTGATTTAGCGCGTAGGATATCCCTGCCCATCCAAGAGCAATATATGAGCGCAATAATTTTCGAAACGAGATACGCGTAGACATAGGGATGGTAGTCCGAAACCTTAAATCCAATTAAAACAAGGAGCGGAGCCAGAAACACCAGCCTGTCTAGCATTGTAGAAAACGAAAAAAGCTTAGTTTCGTTCATGGCCTGAAAGACAAAGCCCAAATAACTTGTCAGGTTATATACGACGGTGTAAAGCGCGAAAGACGCGATAACAAATAACCGATTTGCATCATCGACGAGAGGCAGCGAAGCCAAAGTGATGCCGAGGCAAATCACTGCCTGGAAACAAGCACCGAAGATATACTGGGATTTGATTGAGCTCTTATCGATTTCATCACGAGAGAGACCCCCGTTAATCAGGTAGACACCATCATTCAGGCCAAGGTGAAAAAAGCCGGAATAGGTCGTATAAAACATGAACAGTTGCCAGTATCCATAATCAGCAACGCCAACGATTTTCGGCACGAGCAGCGACATGACGACACTGACCGATAGAGAAATAAACTGTGCAGCAAACGCAATCATAGTGTTGCGTGCGATAGACGAATAATTCATTCAACCTCGTTTGTTTAAACTAGCAACCTTGATTTATTCAAAAATCAAAATAGGGCCTGACTCGCACAAATCTGAATACCGAGCACTCGTTCTACCCAGAACGAGTCCACAGGAAACAAACAAGATGACCGTTGGCACCCACCAACCAAGCTCGCAATAAAACATGAGCTCCGCGCAGCATATGCAGGAAACGGAAAATAGTACTTGATCGAGTTCGCAACCCGACCTGAACGAACCGATACCAGCGGAAATTAGCAAGAACACAAAACTACAAATTCCAAGAAAACCATATTCATACAGCATTGCAAGGAAACCATTATCCACCGTTGAAAAACCGCTAATTTCAACCGTCGTGCCCAGCATAGTCATGCGACTACTGCCATAACCATTTCCAGTAAGCCAAAACAGCGGCCTGCTTAAAAAGCTATGAATAATATAGGCAATGGCTCCGGAACGCTGGCTATATGAAACATCAGTTTCAAGCTCACCAAATCGAGAAGCCACAAAGTTAAACAGTCCAAACTTGTAGAGAATGAAAACGAGTAGCAATACAGCTGGAACTAAAAGCGCAATTAAATTCCATTTAGAATACTCGGGGTTCTTTAGGCGAAAGATCAGGTACACCGATGCTAAAGCAATGAGAATAATCCACGCGCTACGACTCTTTGTCAGAAGCAGAGCGACCAAAAGAACTACAGAGTATAAGAGACGTTTCATCCTGCCCGTCTCCAATTTATAGTTGATTACAACAGCAATAACTATCATTTGGCCAAATACGATTGCATGACCGAAAAAACTACGCAGTCGATACAAGGATGGATTATCAATCGTTACAGTTTGCAGAAAAGAAAAGGAACCATTTGTAACTAGTCGTTGACCTAAAACAATTTCAAGGACAAAGCTAAATAGGCAGGCGAACACCATAACGTTGCGAAGCATAAGCAATGCAGACTCAACCCAGTCATCGTTCTTTACTTTGCCGTAAATATAACCAAGAAGGATGCAAAAGAAATACGAGCAGACCGTAAGGAGGGATTCATTAATGCTTCGGGACGTAAACGCAATGGCAGAAAAGAAAACCATCGCGCCCATAACGACAATGGGAATAGCGTTATTTAAAAACACTTTGTAGAGGCGCCCAGAAAGAACTTCTTTGAAAACGAGCAATCCTAGAACAGAAAAAAATAGTCCTTTAACGGGAGAAATGACACTTAAGATTGCGGCAAAAATCAAAATAGTGAATTCATTAGTAAATAGCTCAAGCATTCTAAACACCTACTTACTGTCACAGGAACTGATTAAGACCTTAAAATCACCAAGCAGGGAACGATTTGACAGTTCATACTTACGGTATTTTAGAATGGTGCCTAAATCACTTATTTTTAGGCCACCTACGAGCAAGTGCAAACGGGCATTTAAAACAGAACCGTAATGCTCTATATGTGAAGAAGATATACGATAATCGCCAGGATTACTACTGCAGTATTCTTCTAAAACCTTAGAAAATCTCAAGCACATCCCTATCTCAGCAACACGAGATTTCTTGTCAATATGTCGCATCTCAGTTGCATTAGAGTCATGCCTGCGGAACCGAATCAAGGGCTGATTTAGAAGTCTGAGAGTCCCCTTCAGTAATGAGAAGCGCCATAACATACCGTCATGCGCAAAATCATCCTGCCAATATGGCATGATTTCCCTTATAAAACTAGATTTAACGGCATACGAACATCCAGGGCGCCGTACCGACATAAACTTGCTATCGAAAACCGGGGTCTCCAAATCGTCCAGAGGTTTGGAATCATCGACAGCACCATAGACTGTTACCTTTTTACCGCCGCTCTCATAAAACGGCTCGACGGCGCAGCTGAGAACCTCAATCGAGGGGTCCTTCTCGAGGATTGAGGACATCACAGCGATTTTATCGAGTTCCCAAATATCATCCTGGTCGCACGGGAAGACGATTCCATCGTCTATAGATGCAAGGTCAAGAAGCCGTTTAAAGCTCTTGCGCCAGCCGAAATTCGAGCTGTTCTTGTTGACGGTCCAATTAGCGAGTGCGTGTTCCTCGATGTATTCGCAGATGAGATCGAACGATCCATCTGTCGAGCAATCATCCGCGATCACCACCCGATCCGGAGACACGGTCTGAAGTCGCAAGCTGTCTAGCTGTTCAGTAAGATATCGTGTGCCGTTATAGACTGACATCACAACCGTAACCATTAAAAACCTTCGTCCAATTAAAGTTCAGCCATTAGCTGATCGTAAATATTGATAAGACGTTCAACATACGCGATCTTTTTGAGATGGCTAAAGTCCGCCTTCTCAACTGCCTCCCTGTAACGCGAGTAAACATCAGAATCGAGCATATTGACCATTGCGTCAGATAGCGACTCCACACTACCTGCGTTGAAGATCTCGCCGAGACCTTTTGACATCACAAAGGAGGCCGCATCGCCGACATCCGAAACAATACATGGCAGGCCGGCGGCAATCATTGCTTCATAAGCGACGAGCCCGAACGTCTCTCGACAAACAGAAGGCATGACGATAGCGCGAGATTGTTTCATGACGGAAAGAACTTCATCATGAGGCAAGGAGCCCATGAATCTGATATCTGGATAGCTATCCGACAACCTCTTCAATTCGGTACCGTCGCCAATGACGATCGCATTCACGCCCGCCCGACAGGCCGCTTCGCAAAACAAGTCACAGCCTTTCTCTGGACTTAAGCGGCCGACGAATAGGTATGCCGAAGAATCTCCTTCGGAATCATCTTGAAACTTAGCCGCATCAACATAGTTTAAGCAGTCATACCGTTCAGAATTCCACGCTAGATGAGGTTCGATCAATCGACGGCTGGAGTCGGAGACAAAGGCGACCGCCGGGCGAAGCGAGCCTAAGACATGGTTCTGCACGGAGAAACGAACGGACCGGTACAATTTTTGGGCATACGAGCGCTTGTCACAGTTGTGCAGCAGGCACTTCGGAGAACCGGGAGCGATTCCGCAGTTACAATGATTCACATAGTCGTAGAGCCCACCGTTAGAACAAACAAGGAAGTACTCATGGGCAGTAATGAGACATTTGAAGCCCCGTCGCTCTATTGCCCTGAATATAGAGGGAGAAAGGGAGTGCGTCCAAGAATGCACATGAACGACCGCCGTTTCTGGGTCAAGCTGATTGAGCAAATCATCCAGCGCCGTTTCCGAGCGTCGGTTCCAGATGCCCTGAACAGCACCAGAGACGCCACCGTTCAAGACGTCGCCCTGCCCGCAATTAACGCAAATAACCCCCGATTCGACCAAAGCCGGATCGGGATCTCCCAGCGCTGAGAAGAAATAGCTGTTAAGCCCCATCTTTGCCAATGCCGAAGCTGTCTCGATTGCGATTTTTGAAGCTCCACCCCCGATATGGGGACGGTCGCAAATCGTAATCGCTGTGGTAAGGCTACTCATGCGCGTTCCCAGGTATAATGGATCGGACCAAACGTTTTACGCCCAACCGCATCGACGGCGGAAGCATTTTTTTCACACGGTCGAAAAGGCTCACTTTGGGAACCAAGACAGAATCAAAGATCCCCGACCCCAGTGCCTCATACTGAGCGATGACCGCATCGCGCCTCTCTTCAAGTCCTGAACGCTTATTAGGGTCTTCATGCAGGAGCACGTCATCCGCTGCGACGTCGTTGTTAGAATAGGCAACGCAATCGACTATCTCATCAATCAGCTTGGCGCCGCGCTCGGTCTTCACGATAACGGCTGAAATGCCCTTCTCAGGATACACGCAGTCTCGGGCTGACTCAGAACGCCAGGAGTCGCCGAGGATAATGTCAGCGGGACTGTCGCACCCTCTGAAGGGACAACTATAGCAAGACGATCTGCTGATCATGCCTTTGATATAGGACCCATAAAACGGGTCGAATGCGGCGGGCCTCTTTATAATCCTGCCGTCGGACAACTCAATCTTTATGTTATGGCCCCAACCGAATTTCGATTTATCTCTAAAAGTCAGTGCGGTGACATCGGACTTCTCCCGAAGCTCAAGCCAGTCAACATAGGAACGAAACATGGAAGAGCTTGGTACACCGTGGCAAACAACGCTGACGGTTGTCAGCCCATCCATCGGCTTACCCAAATAGAGAAGCAGCGCGGAAACCTGGCAGGGAGTACCGCTAAACAGTACATGCTTGCCGGATTTCAGATCGTTGAGCACATCGGGGTACGATTCACTCGCATCGCTCTGGACATATTTGGACTTTTGAAGGAGCGCAATATCGGCAAGATCGGATATACCGATATGCCTAACGCAATCAACACCGTCCCAAGCGGCGCCGTAAACACGCCCACCTTTCTCAAGAACCCGCTTCGCGAGAAGAGAGAAGACGCCGCCGGACGAACTCTGCGCGAGCTCGTCAGAATCACCACTCTGCAAAACAGCGGCGCGAATGACCTCCGAGTCCGCATCAACTCGGTTTTCCGCCGGACAGGAGCGCAGGCATAGGCCACAGGAAGTGCATTTGGCTGCATCCACCACGGGATAATCAAAACCATCGGGCGAAGGATGCATTTCAATAGCCGAAAAAGGGCATTTGGCCGCACATGCTCCGCATCCAAAACAGGCTTGATGAGAAATTATGGCGATGTTTTTGTTCAAGCTGACTCCCCCTATTGTTCGAGAGCATCCAAGAGCCAATTTTTCGAGAACGAGATGAGTGACTCCACATCCGACAGACGTCTTTCATACCCCTCGATTTCAGTAGCATGCATGTGGCTTTCATAGCCATCGAGTAGGCGATCTTCAGTGTTCGAGAGCCTCGCGAGGCTCTCGACTCGGGAATTCTGAGAGCGTTTGTCGGTCTCCTCAAATCGCTTGAAGCAGTAATAGTCCTTGCGAAAGATTTGGGAGAATAGCGTACCGTGCAACGAATCGGTCAGCACGAACCGCGCACTCGCCAAATACGCGAGCCATTCATCGGGACCAAGCCCGTAGCGTGGATTAAGCTCCTCGTCGACTGCATTTTTACCTGAACCAACAAGCGTCACAACTTCGCAGCCGAGCTCCTTCGAAATCGATTCGACCGCTTTCCTGTAAAACGGCCTATCCCCAAGAAAGTAGCAGACAATTTTACCGGGCTCAGGACATTTTCCGTCAATGAGAGGGGCCCAGTCCTCCTTCGACAGAAGCAGGACAGGGTCCACGACCTGTGAGGGACGCTCAAGACCGAGTGATTCGACAAAATCCGCACCGGCATCTTCGCGAACAGATACGGAACTGAAAGATTTAAGAAGATTAGCAATGATCCTCTTCTTCCTCTCTGTGGTGTTCGTAACACCGAAGCTGGGCGCATACGCGATTCGCTTATCACTGTCGCTCAGAAAGGAGAAATAGAAATTCCTGTTCAAAAGATATGGCGACCAAATCTGATCCGATCCACAGACGTACGCATCGTATTTCCCCCGCAAGCCGACCAGTCCGTCTGTATCGGTAATCCGTTCAGTAGTAACGATATTCTGGCTTAAAAAGCGATTGAAAACATCAGCGGTCGAGGAACCGAAGTCGTCATGCTCCTTCTTACGATTGAGCAGCTCATGTGCTTTACCGGCAAACAAATCGAAGGAATTTCGGTTGATCGCCCAGTTCAGTAGCTTTTCTTTGACGCAGGGGAGATAGTCGGCGTCAACAACATCATGACCCTCGGACTTCAAGAACTGCTGCAGAGCATAAGCCTGGAGCAACGTGCCGAAATTTTGGTTATGGAGCCACGTTAAAATACAGATTTTCATTAATTCACCGTTTCAAATAGCTTCAGGTAGTACTCTTCAAGCTTGGGCGCCGCCTTAAAGATGTCATAAGATTCAAACCCCGGAGATGAATGAGGATCGGAGCGATCAAAGACATCCCTGCGGGCGGCAAGGATCGCGTTGGACCACCCCTCGACGCCCATACTCAACGGAAGGAAGCTGCACCGACTGGATAACGCAACATCGTTGGGGACCCTTTCAGAGCAGATGCACGGGAGACCGGAAGCCTGGGCCTCAATCGCGACCATTCCGAGGCCCTCGTACAGGCTGGGGAGCACGAATAAATCGAGCGACTGATAGACGTCCTGCACATCAGAAATCTGGCCGAGAAAACGCACCGCCGAGGCAATGCCAAGTGAGCATGCCTTTTCCTCCGCTTGAGGTCTCAGTTTTCCATCGCCGCAGACGACAAGGATGGAATCAGGATTCTGAGCATGCACTGCCTTGAAAACATCAAGCAAAAACAACTGGTTCTTCTGAGAGATGAACCTACCGATATTCCCCAATACCAGCGTATCGTCCTTCGCTCCGAGCTGAGCACGTCGCTCGTCCCTAATCGATCGATTGAAAGAAAAGTTGTTCAAATCGATAGCATTATTAAAAACAGTAAAACGGGATGAACCGAACAGCCATTTTCCAGCATGCTCGGTGCAGGCTGCCAAATCAGTCGGATACCTTGTTGAGAACAGCTTCAAAGAGCCTTTGATGACATTTTTAGCAAACTCCCCCTTTCCGCTTGTAGAGTGGCTGTGGGCTATACGCACAGGTATGCCCGCCTTCTTAGCAGCGCGAAGCGGAAAGACAGAAAGCGCATTGATATGGCTGTGCACAATCTTCCAGTTCTCTTCCTTAAAGAGGCGCTGAAGCTCTCGCTGGTATTCGACAACATGCTGGTAGGGAGGAATCTCAAAAACCCTGCCACCTAAAGATTCAATCTCCTCGCGGGGAACAAGCGTCGAATCGGAATCGACAAGAAAATCGAACTGCACTTTGCTGCGATCAATATGGCGGTAGTAATTCATGACGACGGCCTCGACGCCGCCGCCAACCATCTTGCCAACAACCTGAGCTACTCTAATCGGTTCAGCCATTTAGCAAGCACCGCCACCGGTAAAGACCTCAACGACCGTGAGGAGAACAATCTTCAGGTCCGTGATGGGACCGCGTTTGGCGATGTACTCGAGATCACGTCGAACCATGCCGTCGAAGTCGGTATCGTTGCGGTCCGTGACCTGCCACCAGCCGGTGATCCCGGGCTTAACCGCCAGACGCTGCAGGTCGAATTCTGTATACTCGGCCACCTCGTTGGGCAGCGGCGGGCGCGGGCCCACGACGGACATCTGGCCCAGGAACACGTTCACGAACTGCGGGAACTCGTCGATGGAGTGCTTACGGATGAACTTGCCGATCTTGGTGACGCGCGGGTCTTCCTTCATCTTGAACATGGCGCCGGCGATCTCGTTTCGCTCCTTGAGCTCGGCGAGACGCTCGTCGGCGTCCCTGTACATGGAGCGGAACTTCCACATGCGGAAGGTGGACAGGCTGCCGTCGCGGCGGGTCTGGCCCACGCGGATCTGGCTGTAGAACGGGTTGCCCTCGCTCTCCAGGCGGATGGCCGCGGCGAGCACCAGACTCGGAATGGCGATGACGGCCAGAACGCAGCCGCTGAACACAATGTCGAACACGCGCTTTACGGCGCGGTAGCCCAGGCGCGTGCGGTCCCAGTCCTTCACGGCCTGCATGCCCTTGTAGCGCATGCTCGCGTCGTCGCCGCTCATGGCCTGGGCGACCAGCACGGCCCCCACCGGCGCGTTTTGCCCTGTCACTTCTTTAGTAGTCAAGTTCAAATCCACGTCCCTGTTCCCAGGGACACCCCCCCCCATCGATGAATTCAAATAACGAATGAATTACCAGCGCAACGTCTCCCTTACGTTTTGCTGGGCACGTCGAGCGCAAGCAGCTCCCTAAAAGCGAAGTCGCCTTCGCCCACGTCCACCAGGCACCAGCGTTTATGACGGTCGATCTTCTTTACACGGGCCTCTTGCCCCACCAAGGGCCCCTGCTCTATGTGCAGCACACCGTCTTCTATGCGCGCCACGCTGTTGCGCACCACGCCGTTATCGTCGAGCACGCTGCGGTACCAGTCCTGCGCATCGTCCGGCATGGGCGCATAGGCCCGCTCCTTACTGCCGGCAATGCGACAGCCAAAGCTCAGCTGAGCCAAAGCCTTGTCGAGCAGGGCAGCATCGCGCGTGGCGACGAAGAAGTATTCCTTGTACATGGGTTTGGTTTGGAGCGACCAGGCTCCGTCCCGCTTAAACCAGAACTCCTTTTGCATCACAAAAGCGTCTTGCATCAGCTCGTGCGGGATAATGCGACGGACCTTTTCGCAGGTCTCGCGTTCTTTACCATGGGGGGTGTGGACCAGATACCAGCGGACGCGGCCGCGCTGGCTTTTGGTGATAGCGCCGTTAAAAGCACCGGGCAGCTGCTCTTGGCGCCGCATTGTCCGTTCCATGTTCTCGCCCCCTTCTCCAGCTCCGCGACGCACGCAGATGCAGGGGCGTTAAGAACAGGCTTCTCGCTCGCAGCTAGGCGCAGTCGCAAAAGTACAGGTTTTTGTATCTTTCGACGTTGCTCATTATACGAGCAAACCGCTCACGTTTTACCAGATTGCACAAATTGCGCCGCGAATGGGCGCATCTCCATACCCCTCTACAAAAACCTGTACCTTTTTGCACAACAAAAAAGCCGCTCTAACCAGCGGCTTTTCTTCTATAGACAACAAAAAGGCGACCGCCCGCGAGGACGATCGCCTTTGTTAATTCTTGTATTGTTTGTGCTAGGCGCGGGTCTTGATCTCCTCGAGCACCTTGGCCACAAACTCGTCAACGCTCATCTGGACGGTCTCGTTGGAGCGATCGCGGACGGAGATGTTGCCGGCCTCGACCTCCTTCTCGCCCAAGATGAGCATGTAGGGCACGCGGTCGATGCTGCGAGCCTCACGGATCTTGTAGCCGATCTTCTCGTCGCGGTCGTCGCAGACCACGCGAATGCCGGCTTCCTCCAGCTTGGCGCACACCTCGTGAGCGTAGTCGCGGCTCTTCTCAGAGACGGGAAGCGCCTTGACCTGCACGGGAGCCAACCAAGTGGGGAACTTGCCCGCAAAGTGCTCAATCAGAATGCCAATGAAGCGCTCGATGGAGCCAAAGCACACGCGGTGCAGCATGATGGGGCGCTTCTTGGTGCCGTCGGCGTCCACGTACTCCAGGTCAAAGTTGAGCGGCATCTGGAAGTCGAGCTGCACGGTACCGCACTGCCAGGTACGGCCGAGCGAGTCCTCCAGGTGGAAGTCGATCTTGGGGCCGTAGAAGGCGCCGTCGCCCTCGTTGACCTCGTAGTCCATACCCAGCTTCTCCAGAGCGGTGCGCAGGCCTTCCTCGGCGCGCGCCCAGTCCTCGTCCGAACCCATGGAGTCCTCCGGGCGGGTGGAAAGCTCGACGTGATACTTAAAGCCAAACTTCTGGTACACGGAGTCGATGAGGTTGACAACGCCCACGATCTCGTCGGTCAGCTGGTCGGGACGAACAAACAGGTGGGCGTCGTCCTGGTTGAAGCAGCGCACGCGGAACAGGCCGTGCAGGGCGCCGCGCAGCTCGTGGCGGTGCACCAGGCCAATCTCGCCGGCGCGGATGGGCAGCTCGCGGTAGGAGTGCGGCTTGGAGGCGTACACCAGCACGCCGCCCGGGCAGTTCATGGGCTTAATGCAGTACTCTTCGTCGTCGATGACGGTGGAGTACATGTTGTCCTTGTAGTGGTCCCAGTGGCCCGAGGTCTTCCACAGCTGCTTGTTCATGATGAGCGGCGTGGAAATCTCCACGTAGCCGGCCTTGTGGTGGATCTCGCGCCAGTAGTCCAGCAGCGTGTTCTTAAGGATCATGCCGTTGGGCAGGAAGAACGGGAAGCCGGGGGCCTCGTCGCGCATCATAAAGAGGTCCATCTCGCGGCCGATCTTGCGGTGGTCGCGCTTCTTGGCCTCCTCCAGCATGTGCATGTGCTCGTCGAGCTCTTCCTTGGTGGCAAAGGCGACGCCGTTGATGCGGGTGAGCATCTTGTTGTCCTTGTCGCCCTTCCAGTAAGCGCCCGAGACGCCGGTTAGCTTAAAGGCCTTCAGCGCCTTGGTGTAGCAGATGTGGGGGCCGACGCACATGTCGATGTAGTCGCCCTGCTGGTAGAAGGTGATACGGGCGTCGTCGTCCAGGTCGCCGATATGCTCGACCTTGTACTTCTCGCCGCGCTCCTCCATAAGGGCGATGGCCTCGGCGCGGGGCTTCTCGTACACGGAAAACTTGAGGTTCTCCTTGACGATCTTTTTCATCTCGGCCTCGATCGCGGGGAAGTCGTCCTCGCTGATCTTGACGCCCTCGGGCAGATCGACGTCGTAGTAGAAGCCATTGTCGGTCGCGGGGCCGTAGGCAAAGTCGGCCTCGGGGTACAGGCGCTTGATGGCCTGCGCCATGATGTGCGCGGCGGAGTGGCGGATGACGTGCGTGACCTCCTCCTGCGGGAGCTCGGCCACCGAACCGTCATTGTAGAGTGCCTTCATGGGTATGTTTTCTCCTCTCGGATGCCTGATGCAAGTGCGTGCGATGCGCTCGGCGTTTTAACTTGCATCATTATAGGCAGGTTGCCTTGGTATACAAGCGCCCGCCGCACCTTAATGGCACGGCGGGCGATTTTCTACGCATGCTTCATCGTGTGGGGGCGGCGCGGGGCGCGTGGCGGCCGTGGCTTGCGCGGGGCGCGCGGTGCCCGTGGCTTGCGGCCGGCCCGGCGATGGATGCGTTACTGAATGCGAGTTCGGCAGTAGGGGCAGACCTTCCAGTGCGCGTCGAGCGGGCGATGGCAGCTGGGGCAGACGTTGCGAACCTGGGTGTCGCACACCGGGCAGACGACGAAGTCCTTCTCGATGGGCGCACCGCACTGCGGGCAGGTGCCGTACTGGGCAAGCTGGCGCTCGCGCAGGGCCATGTCCAGCTCCTGCTCCTCGCGGTCGGACGCGTAGGAGTGCGGGCGCAGGACCAGGTAGGCGATGAGGCCTACAAACGGGATGAGGGCGATGATGCCCCATGCCACGTAGGCGCTGGCGCCGCGGCGGCGAGCGTCGATGAACACATAGACGACCGACAGCACATACAGGGCGATGATAAAGCCAACGAAGGCATAGACGACGCCCATAAGCTGCGGCGACATGAGCTCGGAGATGTACTTGGACATTACGGGTACCTTTCGGAATATTAACAGTCCGGACAAGTTTACCACGGGGTTTGTTTATATGGGACCACGGCTAGGGGCGGGGCTGGCGCGGACACAAACATCTCAATCTGTAACAGGTGGGAGCGGAATCCGGGCCTAGATGTTACAGATTGAGACGAACGGAAGGGGCGCCAGACTAACGTCTCAATCTGTAACATCTAGAACCCAAATCATCAGTTAACTGTTACAGATCGAGACGAACGTTTGCCGTAGCTGTCGGCAGACGAGCTTGTCGACGTTGCTGGGTCTCCCCTCGTCTGCCGTTGGCGGGTGTTGCGGGGCTGTTCGCCGCATTGCCGCCGCGCTGGGGGTGTGTAGACCGTAGGATAGTCTTATTGACAGCCTGTCAACTCGTCTGGGAGGCACTGTGACAGAAACGTTTGATATCGCGATTGTCGGCGCGGGCATCACCGGATGCGCCATCGCGCGGCAGCTCGCGCGCTATGACCTGTCCATTTGCGTGGTCGAGGCGGCTAACGATATTGCGCTGGGCGCGTCGAAGGCCAACGGCGGCCTGGTACACGCTGGCTACGATCCGGTGCCGGGCACCGTAAAGGCGCAGGTCAACGCCCGTGGCTGCGAGTTGTACGGTACGTGGGCGCAGGAGCTGGGCTTTCTGTTCCGCCGCACCGGGTCGATGGTGTTGGGCTTTAACGACGAAGACCGCGCACAGCTGGAGAAGCTGCGCAGCAACGGCCTGGCGAACGGCGTGCCCGAGCTGTCGATTATCGGCCCCGAACGTATCCGCGAGCTGGAACCGCGTGCCAGCGCCGACGCAACATGCGCGTTGTGGTGTCCTTCGACCGGTTACGTTGACCCGTTTGAAGTGGCCATCGCCGCGCTGGAGAACGCGGTTGCCAACGGCGTAACGTTTATGCGCTCCGTACCGGTGGAGGCGATTGAGGTTGCTAGCTCACACGACGAGGACGCTGCTGCCGACAGCAAGGACCGCGCGCGCTTTACGCTGGTGACGCCCGCCGGCGACGTGCGCTGCCGTTACCTGATCAACGCCGCGGGCAACGGAGCCGCGGACATCTCGCATATGGCGGGGGCCGAGGAGTTCCAGATGGTCTGGCGCCAAGGCAACATTGTGGTGCTGGACAAGGAGCCGCGTGCGCTCATGCCGCTTTACCCCGTTCCCACGCCGGTTTCCAAGGGCGTCATTGTGACGGGGACCGTGCACGGCAACACCGTGATCACCGCGACGGCCGCCGTGCGCGAGCCGGGCGACACGCAGACCTATGCGAGCGATGTGAACGCGCTGCTGAGCGGCGCGCGCAAGCTGGTGCCCGATCTGGATACGCGCCGCGTGGTGCGCGCGTTTGCCGGCGGGCGTCCGGTCATTCAGGGAACGAACGACTTCTTTATTGGACAGTCGGCCGTGGTGCCGGGGCTTTTCCAGGCGGCGGGCATTCAGTCGCCGGGTGTGGCAAGCGCGCCGGCCATTGCCGAGCACATGGAGCTTGTGATGCGTGAGGCGGGCGTGAAACTGCACGAGCGGGCTGACTGGAACCCAATTCGCCGCGCGCCGGACGACTTTGACCGCGCGCCGCTTACGCGCAAGGAAGAACTCATTGAGTCCGATCCCGCGTGGGGGCAGATTGTCTGCCGCTGCGAGACTGTGCCCGAGGCCGAGATTGTGGCCGCGATTCGGCGCCGCCCGGGTGCAATTTCGGTCGAAGGTGTCAAGCGCCGCTGTCGTGCCGGCATGGGTCGGTGCCAAAGCGGCTTTTGCCAGAGCCGTGTGGTGGCGATTCTTGCCCGAGAGCTGGGCTGCGACCCCAGCGAGGTGCTGTTGGAGGATACCGGATCTTGGCTGGTCGAGGGACCTTTGAAGGGAGTGCGCTAGGATGGCGGAATTCAAATCGAGCGCGATTGATTGCGGCGTCGTGGAAGCCGTACAAACGCAAGCCTTCGACGTGGTCGTTATCGGCGGCGGACCTGCCGGCATGGCGGCCGCGCTGGCCGCGCATAAGGCAGGCGCACGCGTGGCCATCGTGGAGCGCGAGCAGCATCTGGGCGGCATCCTGCGCCAGTGCATCCACCCCGGCTTTGGCCTGTCGCACTTTAAACAGGAGCTCACCGGTCCCGAGTACGCGCAGCGCTTTATCGACCAGGTGCACGCAACCGACACTGCGCTGTTCCTGAACAGCATGGTGATTGGGATTGATTCAGGCGAGCCTGCGGAAGACACCGCGGTCCACACCGTCACGCTCATGAGCCCCACCGGCATGCTGCAGCTCACCGAACGGGCGGTTGTCCTTGCCATGGGGTGCCGCGAGCGCACCCGCAGCGAGATCAAAATTCCCGGCAGCCGACCCGCCGGCGTGTTTACGGCCGGCTTGGCGCAGCGATACATCAATATCGAGAACCTCAAGCCCGGCTCGCGCGCCGTCATTTTGGGCTCGGGTGACATCGGGCTGATCATGGCGCGCCGCTGCACGCTCGAGGGGATTTCGGTCGAGGGCGTGTACGAGCTCATGCCGTACGCCAACGGCCTGCGCCGCAATGTGAAAAATTGTCTGGACGACTTTGGCATTCCGCTGCATCTGTCTACCACGGTCACGCGCGTGATCGGGCACGACCGCGTGGAAGCCGTCGAGGTGAGTCAGGTCGACGAACGCCTGGCGCCCATTCCGGGGACCGAGCGCATTGTTCCGTGTGACACGCTGCTGCTTTCGGTGGGCTTGATTCCCGAGAACGAGCTTTCAGTTGCCGCGGGCGTGGAGCTTGACCCGCGCACGCGCGGCGCCGTGGTGGACCAGAGCCTGCAGACGGGCATACCAGGCATCTTTGCTTGCGGCAACGTTCTGCACGTGCACGACCTGGCCGACAACGTGACGACTGAGTCCGAGCGCGCTGGCGCAGCTGCGGCCGCGTACACGCTGGGGACCGGCGCGGGCGCCGTTCCGGACTGCGAGCTCTCGGTCTCCCCTGCCGGCATCGCGGGCTACGCGCTGCCGGGACGCATTACGACTGTGGCACTCACCAAGCTGAACTTCCGCGTGCGCCGGCCCGTCGACGCCGCCCGCGTGCGCATTCTGGCAGGCGACGAGGAACTGTTTGCGGGCAAGGGACGCGCGTTTAAACCGAGCGTCATGGAAAGCTTCCCGCTGCCGGCAAAGGTCATCAAACAAGCGCTCGACCTGGGTGCTAGCGAAATTGTCCTGTCCGTCGATCCCGTCGAGGAGGCGTAAGGCCATGAGCATAAACGCGATCGAAACGCTGCAGTTCAACTGCACCACCTGCCCATCCGAGTGCCTCCTGACCGTAGAGGTGAAACGCGACACAGACGGCGCCGTGGCAGAGGTGCGCTCCGTAACCGGCAACAACTGCCCGCGTGGCGACAAGTTCGCACATCAGGAGCTCACCTGCCCCATGCGCGTGCTCACCACCACCGTGGCTGTATCCGGCGGCGACGAAGCCCTGCTCCCCGTGCGCACGGCCGAAGCCATCCCGCTGGCACTCCACGCCCAAGCCATGGCCCTCATCCGAGGTCTAGTCGTCAACGTCCCCATCCGCATGGGCGACGTCGTGCTGGAAGATCTTCTCGGCACCAACATTGACCTAGTCGCCAGCATGGACATCGACCCAGCCTAAGCAGCTAATTAGGGACGGAGCTCTTTTAGCTACTTTTGTCTGCATGCCTGCCAGGCTGGTCATGCTAAGGAGTGTCCCGAAGTGCCGGCATAAAAGGAACGTCCCTATGTGCCGGGCTTGGGATACCATGGTGGCAGCCTAGCGAAAGGATGTTTCATGGCACATGTCGATGACCAGCGCGTGGCGCGCGTGCTCGATGCGCTCGAGGCTCAGCACCCCGGTGCGCAGCTGCTCGTAAACGACCCGTGGTCGATTTACTATCTGACCGGCTTTTATGCCGATATGTTCGAGCGTTTTTGCGGCGTGCTGCTCGCGCGCGATGTCGAACCCGTGATCTTGGTCAACGCGCTGCATCAGCTGCCCGAGTATGACAATGCCCGCGTCGCGTATCACACCGATACCGACGTCGTGACCGACGCCATCGCACGCGAAGTCAATCCGACCAAGCCGCTCGGCATCGATACCGTTATGCGCTCCGGCTTTTTGATGCCCCTTATGGATCGTCACGCCGCAAGCGAATTCTTCCTGGGCGACTTTGCCGTCACCGCCGCTCGCACCCACAAGGACGAAGCCGAGCAGGAGCTCATGCGCGCGTCCTCGGCCGCAAACGACGCTGTGATGGCCGACGCCATCAAGCTCATCCACGAGGGCGTGACGGAGCGCGAAATTGCCGACCAGATGCTCGGCCTGTACCGCAAGCACGACTGCGAGGGCTTTAGCTTTCCTCCGATCGTGAGCTTTGGCGCCAACGCCGGCGACCCGCATCACGAACCCGACGATACCGTGCTCAAGCATGGTGACGTGGTGCTATTCGATATTGGCGGACGCCGCCGCAACTACTGCTCGGACATGACGCGCACGTTCTTTTGGGGCGAGCCGGACGAGGAGACGGCGCGCATCTACGATATCGTGCGCCGCGCCAACGAGGCCGCCGAGGCGCTCATCGCACCGGGCGTGCGCATGTGCGACCTGGACCGTGCCGCGCGCGACGTGATTGAGGACGCGGGCTACGGCGAATACTTTACGCATCGCCTGGGTCACTCGATCGGCCTGCAGGACCACGAGCCGGGCGACGTCTCGCTGGTCAACGAGCAGGTCGTAGAGCCGGGCATGACGTTCTCCATCGAACCGGGCATCTACCTCCCCGGCCGCACCGGTGTCCGCATCGAGGACTTGGTCCTGGTGACCGAGAACGGCGTCGAGATTCTCAACGCCTACCCCCACGATCCGGTCCGCCTAGACTAGCCAATGTGACAAAGGAACAGTCCCGTTGACACATTCCGTTAACGTCGCACCACGAAAACGGGCTATCTACTACGTTTAACCCGCATGGGTCGACCATGCAGGTCTTTTTTGAAAACCAGCAAGCCGTCTACCTGCGGTTTTGATTTCACGATTTTCCGTGTGGTCAAGGGTAGTCGCCAAAACGTAGTAGATAGCCCCATTTCGGGGCAAGCAGGCCAAATTAGCTACCCGACAAATGGGGTTAGCGCAACAGGCCTGCTACTTCGCCTGCTAGGGTGATGGTGCCGGCTGCTACGAAGGACTCGCCCGCGGCATCGAAGGCAGCGAGGACCTCGGATACGCTCGGGTATACGCCCGCGAGCTTATCGGCATCAACAAGGGCAGCGAGCTCCTCTGCCGGCAGGGCGCGGTCGGAATCGGTCTGCGTCACGACCACGCGCGGGAAGGCCGGAATCAACACGTCCACGATGCCCGCCACGTCCTTATCGGCCAGCGCGGCACACAGCAGCGTGGGGCGGTTCTCCACGCACGGATCGATCTCGTCCAGCGCGCTCACAAAGTTCTCGCAGCTCTGAGGGTTATGGCAGGCGTCGATCAGCTTGAGCGGATCGGTTCCCAGCACATCAAAGCGACCCGGCGTGGGGCAGCCCATAAGCGAAGCGTCGAGCGCATCGTGGTCGAGCTCGCGGCCAAGATAGCCCTCGCACAGCATAATCGCGCACGCAGCATTCTGCGGCTGATAGGCCGGCTTGACCATGCTCGACGTATAGATGGCACGCGGCGTAGTACAGCTAAACTCCACGGTATCGCCTACATGCGCCGGTACCTTGGTCGTGGAATGGCTCACCACCAGCGGCACCACACCGCACTCGCGGCAGCGCGTATCCATTACGCGCTGAACGCTCGGCTCATGCGTGCCCTCGCCCAAAACAACCAATCGCCCAGGCTTAATAACCGCAGCCTTCTCCCCCGCAATGGCCTCGAGCGTATCGCCCAAAATACGTGTGTGATCGAGCCCAATACCCGTAATGGCGACGGCCACGGGATCAGTCGCACTCGTAGCATCCCAGCGTCCGCCCATGCCAACCTCAAGCACGGCAACATCCACGCGAGCCTCGGCAAACACCACAAGTGCAGCAGCCGTCAAAAGGTCAAACGGCGTGATGGTATAGGCGCGCTCCCCCGCCGCCACACGACGGGCATTCACTCGATGCCCAGCCTCAACAGCGGCCGAAACGCCACGGGCGAATGCCTCATCGCTCACGACGCATCCATCGACTTCCATGCGCTCGGGATAGCGTACCAGCTGTGGCGACGTATACAGCGCGGTCTTGAGCCCCTCACCACGAAGAATGGCAGCCGAAAAACGCGTAGTCGAAGTCTTGCCATTGGTACCGGCAACCTGAATGCAATCAAAGTACTCGTCCGGATGCCCCAGCTCATCGAGCATATCGACAACCGTCTCGAGCAGAGGCCCAGCATCCCCAGAAATCCGCCCCGTATCAGCAGCCAGCCCAACAGCCTCATCAAACGAAAGCAACTCAAACGAGAAAGGAACGACATACGACCCAGAACGCTTAGCCATAACCCAAAGTCCCCCATAACAGAAAAAGAGGCCCACCAAAATGAATGAGCCCCTCACGTTGACAATATCAGCCTTTACCCGGTTGCAGCAAGATCAAGGCCACAACCCAGTGGCCCTAACACGCCAGATGCAAAAAACCACGTAAACGAACTAGGAGCGGCCCGATGCTTTGCTCGCCGCAAGTTCCGCACGCAAAGGACAGCACTTAATGTGCTGTCCGTCTTGCGCAGGACTGTCCGCAGCGGAGAGCAAAGCATCGGGACGCGCCCCTCAGTAAGCCCTACGAGAAGTCAGCAACCTGAGCAGTCAGCGCCGCCAGGATCTCCTTGAGCTCAGCTGCACGGTCCCTCTTCTTCTGCACCACCGCGGGCGCGGCCTTGGTAACAAAGCCCTCGTTAGCAAGGGTCTTCTCGCAGCCGGCGAGCTCCTTCTGGGCCGCGGCGATCTCCTTCTCCAGGCGCGCCTTCTCAGCCGAAAGGTCAACCTTGCCCTCGAGCACCACAAAGACCTCGACGCCGCTATCGACCACGGCGATGCTCGCAGCCGGCTTCTCGACGTCGGTACCCATTACCAGCGAAGCCGTGTTGGCCAGCGGCTCGATGGTCGAGCGCAGGCTCTCGAGCTTCTCGATGTCCTCGGCACCGGCGCGAACGACCACGTCGAGCTCAGCCTTGGGGCTCAAGCGATAACGCGAACGCGTGGCGCGAGCGGCAGACACGACGGTGCGGCACAGCTCAAACGCGCGCTCGGCGTCCTCGTCAACATACTTGGCGTAGTCGGCGGGCTCGGGCCACTTGGCGATCATAAGCGCCTCGGCGCGGTTCACGTTGCCCTCGGCGTCCAGATCGAGCACGCTCGCCGGCATGTTGTCCCAGATCTCCTCGGTAACAAACGGCATGAGCGGGTGCATCAGGCGAATGGAGGTGTCGAGCACAAAGATCAGGTTGCGCTGGGCCTGCAGACGGCCCTCGCCCTTCAGGCGGGCCTTGGTGACCTCGACGTACCAGTCGCAGACCTCGTTCCAGAAGAACTGCTGCACGCCGCGGGCCATATCGCCAAAGGTGTAGTTCTCAATACCCTCGGTGACCATCTTGACAGCCTTTGCCAGGCGGCTGAACATCCAGGCGTCGGCCGGCGTCTCAACGACGGGCTCGCCGGGTGTGTAGCCCTCCATGTTCATGAGCAGGAAGCGGCTGGCGTTCCAGATCTTGGTCACAAACGACTTGGCCTGGTCGGTACGCGGGCTGTCGATGAGCTTCTTGGTCTTCTTATCGATGTTCGCGTCGAACTTGACGTCCTGGTTGTTAGTGCACAGCGTGAGCAGGTTGTAACGCATGGCGTCAGCACCGTACATACCGATGAGGTCCATGGGGTCAACGCCGTTGCCCTTGGACTTGGACATGCGGCTGCCGTCCTTGGCCAAGATCGTCGGGTAGATGACGACGTCCTTAAACGGCACCTCGTCCAGGAAGTACAGCGAGCTCATGACCATGCGGGCGACCCACAGCGCGATGATGTCGCGCGCGGTGACCAGCGCCGTCGTGGGGTGATGCCCCTCGAGCAGCTCCGGCTTTTGCGGCCAGCCCTGTGTGGCGAAGGTCCACAGCTGCGAGCTGAACCAGGTGTCCAGCACGTTCTCGTCCTGATGCACGTGATGACCGCCGCACTTGGGGCACACGTCGGTGTCCTCGGTGAGGGCGTCCTCCCAGCCGCAGTCCTCGCAGTAGAACACGGGGATGCGGTGGCCCCACCACAGCTGGCGGCTGATGCACCAGTCCTTGAGGTTCTCCATCCAGGTGGTGTAGGTCTGCGTCCAGCGCGCGGGGTGGAAGGTGACCTTGCCGGAGTTGACGGCGTCGAGCGCCGGCCCCTTGAGTTTGTCAACGGCCACGAACCACTGCTCGGACAGCCACGGCTCCAGGGCGGCGTCGCAGCGGTAGCAGTGCATGACGGAGTGGTCGAGCTCTTCGACGTGGTCGAGCAGGTCGTGCTCCTCGAACCACTTGATGACCGCCTCGCGGCACTCGTCGCGGTTCATGCCGGTGAACTCGCCGTATCCCTCGACGACCACCGCGTGCTCATCGAAAATGTTGATCTGCGGCAGGTCGTGGGCCTGACCCATGGCGTAGTCGTTGGGGTCGTGGGCCGGGGTGACCTTGACGAAGCCGGAGCCAAAGTTAGCATCGACGTGCCAATCCTCAAAGATGGGAATCTCGCGGTCGACGATGGGGAGCTTGACGGTCTTACCCACGAAGGCGGCCTTCTCGGGGTCCTTCGGGGAAACGGCGACGCCCGTGTCGCCGAGCATGGTCTCGGGGCGCGTGGTGGCGACGACGATGTAGTCCTGGCCGTTGACCGGCTCGGTCAACGGGTAGCGCAGGTGCCACAGGTGGCCCTTCTCGTCCTTATACTCGGCCTCGTCGTCCGAGATGGCGGTGGTGCAGTTGGGGCACCAGTTGACGATGCGCTTGCCACGGTAGATCAGACCGTCGTGATACCAGTCGCAGAAGACCTTGCGCACGGCCTGCGCGTAGTCCTCGTCCATGGTAAAGCGCTCGTTATCGAAGTCGACGGAGCAGCCCATGCGCTTGATCTGCTCGACGATGATGCCGCCGTACTCGTGGGTCCAATCCCAGCAAGCGTCGACAAACTTGTCGCGACCGATCTCCAGGCGGCTGATGCCCTCGCTCTTGAGCTTCTTGTCGACCTTGGTCTGCGTGGCGATACCGGCGTGGTCGGTGCCGAGCACCCAGCGCGTGGACTTGCCGCGCATGCGGGCCATACGGATGATGGCGTCCTGGATGGAGTCGTCGGTGGCGTGACCCATGTGGAGCTTGCCGGTCACGTTGGGAGGCGGAATGGTGACGGTGCAGTCGCCCACGCCCTCGCGGCGCTTGTAGTAGCCGCCGTCGAGCCACTTCTGCAGGATCGCCGGCTCGTTGGTCGACGGATCGTAGTTCTTGGGCATCTCTTCCATATATCTCTCCCTGTCCCGCCGGCGTGTCCGCCTACTTGGTTTTCGCTCGGTCAGGTCCTGGCTCGCACGAAGAGCACATTAAGTGCTCTTCGGCTCGTGCGGAATCTACGAAAACCAAGCAGGCGGACGCGCCTTAGGTATCGATTACTTCAGTCTGATATGACTTCGCTGAGGCTTAAACAAACACACAGAATAACACAGGTAGTTGGGTGTTTTGCGTATATATAAAATAGCCTCCGACCGCGGATGGTCGGAGGCTATTTGCAAGCACGTTTTTGGCAGGTTTACCCGTAGATGCGTTGGGGCTGTTCTTCGCCCTTAACCGCCGCTTCGGTCACGATGACCTTGGCGACACCCTCCTCGCTGGGGAGGTCGAACATCGTCTGCTGAAGCACGTCCTCGCAGATGGAACGCAGGCCGCGGGCGCCGGTCTTGCGGGCAAGCGCCATGCGGGCGATCTCGTGAAGGGCCGCGGCCTCAAACTCAAGCTCAACGTCCTCGAGCTGGAACATCTTGCGGTACTGACGCACCACGGCGTTCTTGGGCTCGGTCAGAATCGACACCAGGTCGTCCTCGTCGAGCGCCTGCGTCTGGGTGACAACGGGCGTACGGCCCACGAACTCGGGGATCATGCCAAAGGCGTTGAGGTCCTGCGGGAGCACCTGACGCAGCAGGTCGTTCTCGTCGACCGAGGTGGGGCCGGCGATCTCGGAGTTAAAGCCCACGCCCTTGTTGCCCACGCGGTCGGCGATGATCTTGTCCAGACCCACAAAGGCACCGCCGCAGATAAACAGGATGTTAGTCGTGTCGATCTGCAGCAGCTCCTGCTGGGGATGCTTGCGGCCACCGGTAGGCGGAACGCTGGCCACCGTGCCCTCAAGAATCTTAAGCAGCGCCTGCTGCACACCCTCGCCCGAGACATCGCGGGTAATGGAGAGGTTCTCGGCCTTGCGGGCAATCTTGTCAATCTCGTCCACGTAGATAATGCCCACCTGAGCGCGCTCAATGTCGCCATCGGCAGCATTGATGAGCTTGAGCAGGATGTTCTCCACGTCCTCGCCAACGTAACCAGCCTCGGTGAGCGCGGTGGCATCGGCGATGGCAAACGGCACCTCGAGGATGCGCGCGAGCGTCTGGGCCAACAGGGTCTTGCCGGTACCGGTGGGACCGAGCAGCAGGATGTTGGACTTGGCGAGCTCCACCTCGTCCATGTCATCGTCAAGCTGCGAGTCCAAACCGTCGTCAAAGGCCGAAAGCGCAGCACCGCCCTCGATGACGCGGCGGTAATGGTTGTACACGGCAACCGACATGGCGCGCTTGGCGTCCTCTTGGCCCATGACATAAGCCGAAAGCTCGTCATAGATCTCGTGCGGCGTCGGCACGTGCGTGATGACCTGGCGGTCGTCCTCGAGCTCAAAGCCCTCGGCCTCGGGGTCCACGGCGGGCTGCCCAGCAGCCTGGCCGTGATCGTTGAGGAAGCCCGGCAGCTTGCCGTTGCGGGCAGCGTCCATAAAGTCCGAAGCCAGCGACTCCTCCAAGATCTCAGAGCAAGCGGCGACGCACTCGTCACAGATAAAGATGTTGGTCGGACCCTTTACGAGGCGACGGACCTGCCCCTGCTCTTTTCCGCAGAAGGAGCAGCGGATGGGGTTGCCATTCTCGTCAAAGTTGTCCTGCATGTTTCCTGCCATCCTAGGCGTCCTTCGCGGCGAGATCGCGCGAGGTGACGATACGGTCGATCAGGCCGTAGTCGAGGGCCTCGGCAGCGGTCAGGTAGTTGTCGCGCTCGGTATCGGCCTGGACCTTCTCGATGGGCTGGCCCGAGGCATCGGACAAGATCTGGTTGAGCTCGCGGCGGGTCTTCTTGATCTCCTCGGCCACAATCTCAATCTCGGTCTGCTGACCCTGGGCACCGCCGCTGGGCTGGTGAATCATGACTTTGGAGTGCGGCAGGCAGAAGCGCTTGCCCTTAGCGCCGGCCGAAAGCAGCACGGCGGCCATGGACGCGGCCATACCGACGCAGATGGTGGAGACCTGCGGCTTGATGAAGTTCATGGTGTCAAGAATCGCCAGGCCGGAGTAAACCTCGCCACCGGGCGAATTGATGTAGAGCGAGATATCCTTCTCGGCATCCTGGCTCTCAAGATGCAGCAGCTGGGCAACGACCAGGTTGGCGCTGACGGAGTTGATCTCCTCGCCCAAGAAGATGATGCGATCGTTGAGCAGGCGCGAATAGATATCGTAGCTGCGCTCGCCGCGCGGCGTCTGCTCGATAACGTATGGCACGAGGGCGGAATCGAACTTAGCGATCATACGCATCTCCATTTCTCTCTTGCGGACCAAATTGGTTCTAGATAAACGTACGGTGCCCGCATGCTATGCATTGGCTGGCACCGTACGAAGCAACCGGATAACCGGCTATTAACTTTACCCCATCACGGGCACATACATGCGCTCGCGGGCAAGGTGGCGAGAATTACTCGGCGTCCTTGGCGGTCTCGTCGACCTCGGTCACCTTGGCGTTCTCGACCAGGTGGTCGACGGCCTTGGAGCGACGGATGGACTCGCGGACGGCAGGCATGCGGCCATCGGCGATGAACTCGGCCTTGGAAGCCTCGACGTCCTTGACGCCGGCCTTCTCGAACTCGGCGTTGATGTCGTCCTCGGTGACCTCAATCTTGAGCTCACGGGCGAGGGCGTCGAGCGCCAGGGACTCACGGGCAACGTCGTTGGCCTGCTTGTGCAGGTCGCCGATGAACTGCTCCATGGTCAGACCGGAAGCGGGCAGCCAGGTGTCGAGCGTCATGCCGCGGGCAGCGAGGTTGGACAGGAAGTTCTGGCCAAGCTCCTCAAAGACGGACTGCTCGTAGTCGGCGTCCATCTCGTCGAGCTGCAGGCGCTCGGCGAGAGCGGAGACGCAACGGTTCTCCTTCTCGGCCGGGAGGCGGGAAGCCTTGTCCTGCTCGATCTCGATCTTGATGGCGTCGCGCATAGCATCGATGCTGTCGAAGCCAAAGTCAGACTTGACGAGCTCGTCGGTGAGCTCGGGGGTGTTGCGGACCTTGATGCCCTTGACGGTGACCTCGACGGTGTGGGTCTCGGCCTCCTCGCCCTCCTCGACCTCGTCGGTCCAGGTGACGGTCTTGACGTCGTCAACGTTAGCGCCGATCAGGGCCTCGTTGAACTCCTTGGGGTTGCTGTCGCTACCGGCGATGAGCATACGGCCCTCGGCGGCGAAGTTGTCGGCGTTCTCGACGGCCTTGAGGTCGACGGTGACGTAGTCCTCGGCCTCAACGGCACGACCCTCGACGTCCTCGAAGGTGGCACGGTAGTTGAGGAGCATCTCGACCTGGTTGTTGATCTCGGACTCGGTGACCTCCGCAGGGGGCATCTCGATCTCGACGGCGTCGAAGGAGGAGAGCTCAGCGGCGGGACGCAGGGAGAACTCGACGGTGTAGGTGTAGTCCTCGTGATCCTTGGCGAGGTCGAGGTCCTTGTAGTCACCGTTCTTGGTGGGAACGATGTCCAGCTCGTTGAGGACGGCGGGCTCGTTGGCGGCGATCAGGTCGTTGGTGGCCTGGGCGAGGGTAGCCTCGGCGCCAAGTGCAGAGTCGATGACCGGACGGGGGGCCTTACCGGCGCGGAAGCCCGGGAAGCGGTACTTCTTGGCGGTGTCCTTGTAGGCCTTCTTGATCGCGGCGTCGACGTCGGCGGCCGGGATGGTGACCGTAGCGGTGAGCTTGGCGTCCTTGACGTCAGAAGCGGTGATGTTCAACACGTTCCTCCTCATACTGCCCAGCTTATCTGAGGTGCTGGTACCTTTATGCAACAAGCGTCGCGAGGGCATAAGCCAACGCGGGTGCGTTGGTGCGGGCGAAAGGACTCGAACCTTCACGGGAATCCCACCAGAACCTAAATCTGGCGCGTCTACCAATTCCGCCACGCCCGCATGAGCGCACAGATTAGGAATGATAGCAGATACGAGCGACAAGCGCACGCACACGTTTTACAGGCTCACGACCTCACCACGAGTGCAAAAGGCGGGGCGAGTTGCCCCGCCCCGCCAATTACGACTTGTTCGCTGACCCGCTACTCCCCCAGCAGGGCCTTCTCGGGCGTGATGGGCAGCGAGCGCACCTGGTGTCCGGTGGCGTGTGCCACGGCCGAGGCAACGGCGGCGAGCGGCGTGTTGATGACGACCTCGCCGATCGACTTGGCGCCAAACGGGCCCGTCGGCTCGTAGCTCGGCTCAAAGGCCACGCGAATGCTGCCGATATCCAGGCGCGTGGGAAGCTTGTAGCTCATAAAGTTGCCGGTGCGCAGGCGGCCGCGTTCGTCGTGCTCGACAATCTCGTAGAGCGCGTGACCGATGCCCTGGGCAATGCCGCCCTCGGCCTGGACGCGCGCGAGCGCCTCGTTGATGACGGTGCCGCAGTCCACAGCCGCCACATAGTCCACCACAGTCACCTTGCCGGTGGCCTTGTCGACCTCGACCTCGGCAATACCGGCCATAAACGGCGGAGGCGAAACGGGCAGGCAGGCAGAGGCGTGCGAGGTCAGCGCGTCGCCGCCCGCGATGTTCTTGACGCACAGGTTGGCAAAGTCGCGCAGCGTGAGGTAGCGGTTCTGCTCACGCGCGGCACGCTCGTCGGACAGGCGCACATACTGACCATCGAAGACCACATCGGCGGCGTCCACATCCCACATCCGGGCTGCCTTGGCGCAAATCTTCTCACGGAGCTCGGTCGCAGCGTTCTTAGCGGCCAGGCCCGTCACGTACGTACCCGAGCTCGCGTACGAGCCGGCGTCGAACGGCGACACATCGGTGTCCACGCCGCGCACCACAATGAGCGAGCTCTCCACGCCCAGCTCCTCGGCAGCAATCTGCGCCAGGATCGTGTCGACGCCCATGCCGTTATCGGTGGCTCCGGTGCCGATGGTAATGAAGCCGTCCTCTTCCAGGCGCATGTCGATGCCGGCGATGTCCACGTTGGAAATGCCAGAGCCCTGCATGGTGAGCGCGCAGCCCAGGGCACGCACGCGGTCGCCCAGGTCCACGGCCAGCGGCTTGTCGCGCCAACCGATCATGTCCATCGCGCGCAGCAGGCAGCGGTCGAGCGCGCAGGCGTTGAGCTTCTCGTTGTAGTACTGCGGCATGACCTCGCCCTCGCGCACAATGTTTTTAAGGCGCAGGTCGGCGGGATCCATGTGCAGCATGTCGGCGAGCTCGTTGACGGCGCTCTCCACGGCAAACTGGCCCTGGGTGGCACCGTAGCCGCGATACGCGCCGCCGCGGTTGGTATTGGTGTAGACGGCGTCCCAGCTAAAGCGGCTCGCCTTCACATGGTTGTAGATGGGCAAGCTCTTGTGGCCCGACAGGCCGATCGTCGTGGTGGCGTGCTCGCCGTACGCGCCGGCGTTGGACAGCGTGTGCAGATCGATGGCCGTGATGGTGCCGTCGTTCATGGCGCCCAGCTTAACGGTCATCTGCATCTGGTGGCGCGAGTTGCCCGCGGTGATGGTCTCCTCGCGGGTGTAGCAGCAATAGCTCGGACGGCCGGTCTGCTGGGTGACGAACGCCACGAAGATCTCGCAGCAGCCCGTCTGCTTGGAGCCAAAGCCACCACCGATGCGCGGCTTAATAACCTGCACCTGCGACTGCGGGATGTCGAGCGACTGCGCGACCATGCGGCGCACGTGGAAGGGCACCTGCGTAGAGGTGGTCACCGAGATGCGGCCGAACGCGTCGGTCGTCGCAAAGGCGCGGAAGGTCTCCATGGGCGCGGTCTGCGTGGCCTGGCTGGTGTAGGTGCGGGTGAAGACGATGTCACTCTGGGCGAAGGCCTCGTCCAAGTCGCCAAAATCGCTGGTACCGCTGCACACCAGGTTGCGAGCAACGTCGCCGCCCTGCGGGAACATAAAGGTCACGTCGCCCTCGGGATGGACCACGATGTCGTTATCGAGTGCCTGGGTAAAGTCGAGCAGGGGCTCGAGCACCTCGTAGTCGACCTTGATGAGCTTGAGCGCCTTGTCGGCGGCCTCCTCGGTCTCGGCGGCGACGATCGCCACCTCCTCGTTTTGGTAGCGCACCAGGTTCTCGAGAATCAGGCGGTCGTAGGGACTCGGCTGCGGATAGCTCTGGCCGGCGATGGTAAAGCGGCGTTTGGGCACGTCCTCGTAGGTGTAGACGCCCACCACACCGGGCACCTTCAGGGCGCGCGACGTATCGATGGAGCGAATCTTGGCGCGTGCATACGGGCTGCGCTTGAGCTTGACGATCAGGGCGCCGGCGGGCACCAGGTCGCCCGTGTAGACGGGACGACCCTCGAGCAGGGCCTTCGAGTCCTTCTTGGGCTGCTTGTGAGTGATCTGCTTGTAGGAGACGCCATCGCAGCTGGTGTCGTTGACCGGCAGCTCGGGCATCTCAAAGCCCACCTGCACGCCGGACTCGTTAAGGAAGCGGACGATGGCGCGCAGCTGGCTCTCGTAGCCGCTGCAGCGGCAGAGGTTGCCGGCGAGCTGGCGCGAGAGCTCCTCGCGCGTGGCGACGAGGCTCGGGTCCTCCTTGGCGGCGCGGGCAAGCGCCAGCACGTTCATGATGAGGCCGGGGGCGCAAAAACCGCACTGCTCGGCACCTTCGGCAGCCATTGCGCGGGCGAGCGCCTCGGATTCGGCCTTGAGACCCTCGAGCGTGGTGACGGAGCGGCCCTCGACGCGCGCGGCGGGAACCGAGCAGCTCAGCACCGGGTCGCCATCGAGCCACACCGTGCACAGGCCGCAGTTGGTGGTTTCGCAGGCACAGCGCACCGATGCGCAACCCTGCTCGCGCAGCAGCGCAAAGAGCATGGTGTCGGGGGCAATCTGAACCTTGACCTTGCGGCCGTTGAGCGTAAAGGAAAGATCGATGAGTTTGGCAGCCATTAGCGCACCTCGCTAGAATCGACGCCGGGCACGCGGCGGCAGGAATACTCGTCCGTGGCAAACTTGGGGATCTGTACGGTCTCGAGCTCGCGGGCAAGCGCGGCCGAAAGCTCGATGCCGGCGGCGCGGCGCACGGCCTGAACCGCAAGCGGGGCCGAGATGCGGCGGCGGTAGTCGGCCGAGCCCCACAGGTTGGTGCCGTAGCTCAGGGCATGCACGGATGCGGCCAGGGCGCGCAGCTCGTCCTCGGAAGGCTGCTCGCTCACCAGGCCGCACGCCTCGCCCTGCAGCAGGGTCGCGCGCAGCGGACGGGCGCCCACAGTGACATGCCAGCTGTTGTCCCACCAGGCGGCGGTGACATTGAGCGAGGGGAAGTCGGTCGCGGTCTTGCGCACGGCCTCGTAGCTCGCACGGTAATCGTGCTTAACGACCACCACGCGCTCGATCACGTCGCGCACGTAGCCCATGTCGACGAACTCGGCGAGCGGCACGCGGCCGGCGCCCGTCAGCTCAACATACGAATCGAGCGCCAGGAACGCCGAGAGCACGTCAGAGAAGCCAAAGCGACCATAGATGCTGCCGCCCAACGTGGCGGTGTTACGCAGCTGCACGCCCACGATATCGTGGACGGCGAACTCAAAGACATGGTTGACAAGTGCGTTGAGCTCGGCATGGCGCTCGAGCTGGCGCAGGGTACACATGGCACCGATGCGAAACTCGGTCTCGGTCTCCTCGATTTGATCGAGCCCGCAGGCCGAAAGGTCAATCGCCGTCGCCACTCGACGCGAACCCAGGCGCATCCAGATGCCGCCGCCCACAATCTTGTTGTTGCGGTTCTTCTGTAAGAGCTCATAGGCTTCGGCCGCGTTTCCAACACGGACGTAGGTACCGAACTTGAGCACGTTCTCCCCCATCTCTCCACTTGTCCAGTACCTTTAAGTGTACCAAACGTGAGCGCACAGCTCGTGTCGGGACAAAATGATCCGTTTTCCTCCGTCGCATGCGGATCAAAAAAAGCTCCCAGCCAAGATGACTGGGAGCCTCATCACATGCTATGTCAAGCAAAGATTTAGCAGACGCCCTGGGCGAGCATGGCGTCGGCGACCTTCAGGAAGCCGGCGATGTTGGCGCCCATGACAAAGTTGCCCTCCTGGCCATACTCCTTGGCGGTGTCGTCCACGTTGTGGAACATGCCGCGCATGAGCTGCTCGAGCTTGCCGTCGACCTCCTCGAAGGTCCAGGACAGGTGCTCGGCGTTCTGGCTCATCTCCAGGCCGGACACGAGCACGCCGCCGGCGTTGGCAGCCTTACCGGGCATAAAGGCGACGCCGTTCTCCTGGAAGTAGGTCGTGGCCTCGATGGTCGTGGGCATGTTCGCGCCCTCGCCGACCACCTTGCAGCCGTTGGCAACGAGCGCCTGGGCGTCCTCGAGCAGCAGCGTGTTCTCGCGAGCGCAGGGCAGCGCGATGTCGCAGGGCAGCTGCCACACGCCGCGGCCGTCACCCTCGTGCCACGTGGCATTGGGCTTCTCGTCGACGTACATAGCGAGCGTGACGCCCTTGTCGTGGCCGGAGCGCTTCTTGTTGTAGACATGCTCGAGCACGGTGTAGTCGATGCCGTCGGGATCCTCGACCCAGCCGTGGGTATCGGAGCAGGCGAGCACCTTGCCGCCGAGCTGGGCGACCTTCTGGACCGCGTAGATAGCGACGTTACCGGAGCCGTGAACGACGACGTTCTTGCCCTCGAAGGAGTCACCGCGGCTCTTGAGGTACTCGTCCACAAAGTAGACCAGACCGTAACCGGTGGCCTCGGTACGGGCGAGCGAGCCGCCAAAGGAGAGGCCCTTGCCAGTGAGGACGCCGGTCCACTCGTTGGTCAGGCGCTTGTACTGACCGAACAGGTAGGCAACCTCGCGGCCGCCAACGCCCAGGTCGCCGGCGGGAACGTCGGTGTTGGGGCCAATGTGGCGATAGAGCTCGGTCATGAAGGACTGGCAGAAGTGCATGATCTCGTTGTTGGACTTGCCCTTGGGGTCAAAGTCGGAGCCGCCCTTGCCGCCGCCCATGGGAAGGGTGGTCAGGCTGTTCTTGAGAATCTGCTCCAGACCCAGGAACTTGAGCATACCCAAGGTGACCGTCGGGTTAAAGCGCAGGCCGCCCTTGTAGGGTCCAATGGCAGAGTTGAACTCGACACGGTAGCCGCGGTTGACCTGAACCTTGCCCTGGTCGTCGACCCAGGGAACACGGAACATGACGATGCGCTCGGGCTCGACGAGGCGCTCCAGCAGGGCGGCCTCCTCGTACTCGGGATGGGCGTCGAGCGCCGGCTGGATGGTGCCGAGGATCTCGGTCGCGGCCTGGATGAACTCAGGCTGCTCGGGATAGCGGGCCTTGAGCTCGTCGAGAACTTTCTGCGTGTAGCTCATGCTTCCTCCAATTGATGGAAAAGAAAAGTGTCGTTCGAGGCGCCCCATGCGCCGCGAGCTTTATCGAGTATGGATAATATCGCACTGTTGCAGCAAAGTTTCGCATAAGCCGACGAGCAGATGTTTCGTTTTGATTACGATGCAGGTAGAAGCGTTTTTGAGTGCCTGACATGCAAAACCCGTGTTTCAAACCTGTTTCGTCCACGTGTTCCAAACCACCACATTGGGGACAGGCACCTTTGTGGTGGTGTTGGTGGTTAGAGGACGAGCTGGTGGTAGTCGGCGGGGGTTATGCGGCCTTCGGTGGCAGCGCGGAAGGCGGCGAGTGCATCGCCCGAGAACGGCATAGCCCAGCACAGGCCGCAACCTGCGGTAATGGAGCCGGGCAGCGGCATGATGCGCCCGGGCACACCGGCGGCAAGACACAGCTGTTCGCATTCCATCACATCGAAAGTGCTGTCGAACGACACGATAATCTTGCGTTCGTGGTCGAGAGCGCCACCCGACGGGCCTTCGCGGTGTGCCTCACGATACGCCTCGGCGGCCGCTTCCTCTTCCGCGGTATGTCCACAGCCACCGCAACCGCAGGTACAGGGTTCGGACCCGTCGCAAGTGCAAGGCTCTCCCGTGTCGGGACAAATATCGTGAGACATGACAACTCCAATCGTCTAGGCGAGTAACTCGGCCGCCGCAAACTCCTCGGGCGTATTAACGTTTTCGAAGCAGAGCGTCGAGCCTGCGACCTCAACAATCTGAGGCTCATCCAAATACCCAGCGTTCACTCGGTCGATCAGGCAGCGAATTCGCTGACGGTCGCAGGCGAGCAGCTCGTGGGCAACCGGCGTACACGCGTCACGGCGCCAGACGGCGCAAAGCGGCTCAATCCCCCGCTCCTCGCGCGGCACGCACACGTCGAGCGCCTCGGCCTCAACACGATTGGCAAGGGCACCGATCAGCTCCGAAGAGACAAACGGCATATCACAGGCGACGATAGCCACGAGAGGCAGCCGGGCTGCAGTCAGCGAACTCGCGATGCCGCGCATGGCGCCCGCCGGCCCCTCAAGGTCCGGCACTATTCGCGGCATCAGGCCGCCAAACGTGCGCTCCTCAAGGTAGGCAAGCTCGCTGGGACGCGAAGTCGTCACGACTAACTCGCCGGCAACTGGCGCCAGCCGACCGAGCACGCGCTCGATGAGCGGCTCGCCGCAAAACGCCATGCGTGCCTTATCGCAGCCCATGCGCGACGACAACCCGCCCGCCTGGACGACACAAGAAAGATCGGCCCGTCTTACGGTAGTCATACGGCAAACCACCCCCATCGGCATGCTCGAAACCCGGTGCACGAAGCTAAACACAGCCGCCGAAATATCGGCGCTACGAAAAGCTCGTGCAAAAACAAAACAGCGCCTTTGCGGCACGCAGCAAGACCGCGAGCACAAAAGCGCTGGTAGCGTATGGCGGGAACGTATGTGAATCGAACACATCCAAGACGTTTTGCACGCCTCGCAACGGTTTTGAGGACCGCGGAGCCCACCGGAGCCCATCCGTTCCCAAGTGCGGCGGTATTTTACCAAACCGAGCAGGGTAGCTAGCGCAGGGACCTTAGGCCGCCGGCCTCCTTGTCGAGTACCGTAAAGCGCGCGGCGTCCAGGTGCTCCAAGATGCTGATGGCACGCTTGCGCGACACGCCCAGCGCCTCACGCAGTACGCTTGTGGTGGCAGCACCGCCGGCAGCCTCGATAGCGGCGGCAACAAGCTCGCGCGCATGGGCCTCGGCGGCAGCAGACAGGGCCACATCGCGCTCAACCTTCACGATGGAACGGTTGAGCGAAAGCTCACGCAGGGCACGCGTCATGGTGTCGCGATCGAGCTTCAACTGCTCGCCAACCTCGGGCAGCGTCGGCGCATCGAGGCCGGCTTCGTCCAGCAAGGCAACGATACGTTCGCAGGCCTCATGCACTACACGTGCGGCAGCGGCGGCCGAATGCGGGTCGAACACCTCAGCGCCCTCGGCGGCGCACACGCCACGCGAGCAGCCCTCGGCAATCAGAGCCGCGGCAACGCATTCATCAGCGGCAGGCCACGCAGCATGGGCAACGGCGCCGGGCGTAAAGCCCGTCTCCTTGGGAGCCGCCGCGTGCATGGCTGACAGGGTCGCTGCCAGTGCATGCATCGCGGCGCCGAGCACCGCGGCGTCCGCGAAGAGGTCCACATCACCCACGGCAAGCTTGCGAACGGAGCCCTGCGACACCAAACCGCGCAGTGCGGCATCGACCTTGCCGACACCAAGATCCAAAGCCTCGGCAACATCAACCGCCGTAACCGGCAGCGTCTGCAGCGCCAGCCAAGCGCCCACACCGCCCGCGATATCGCCGGACTCGAGCGCCGCATACAGCGCACGCTCCCCTTCAGCAAGCTCGCGCGAGCGACGGCAGCGCGAAAGCAGCACGCGCCCGCCGCCAATAAGCATCACGGGCGAAAATGACAGCACCACGGCATGGTCCCCGGCACGTAGCGGCAACGAGTTTTCCAAGCGCACCTGAACGATACGGGTCTCGCCCACCGCCATGGGGGCTTCGCCCTCCATGAACATGATGCGACCGACAACCTCGGCCGTACCCGCCATCACGTGCACACGCGCACCCGACTCGAGCACACGCGGCTTGGCTCCCTCGCGACCCAAATACGTAAACGTCATCATAAAGCGCATCGTCTGGCCAAAGCGGCCCGCCACGCCCAACATCTCACCGCGATCGAGCGCAGCGACGCCATCGCCCACCAAGTTGAGCGCCACACGCTGACCGGGCAACGCCCGCGGCGTATCGCCATGTACCTGAATCCCGCGCACGCGACAGACCGTACGCGACGGTAACGCCATCAGCTCGTCACCCACCGCAACCGGCGCATCGTGCAGCGTTCCCGTCACCACGGTACCGGCGCCCTTGATCGTAAAGCAGCGGTCGATGGGCAGGCGCGGTGCGGCATCGGTGAGCTCGGCACGAGCGCGGCGGGCATCCCAGCAAGTGGCAACCTGCTCGTCGAGCTTAGCCAGCAGGCCATCGATCCCCTCGCCGGTCTTGGACGACACAGGCACGATCGGCGCGCCCGCAAACACGGTACCTGACAAAAAGTCATCGACATCGAGCTCGGCAAGCTCGGTCATCTCGGCGTCGGCCAGGTCGCACATCGTCAGCGCAACCACCATGTGTGTGACGCCCAGCAGCTCCAGCACATGCACGTGCTCGCGGGTCTGCGGCATCACGCCCTCGACGGCCGAAACCACCAGCACGGCCACGTCGATACCCGTGGCACCCTGCACCATGGCGCGCAGGTAGTGTGCATGGCCTGGCACGTCGACCAGGCCAACAATTTTGCCACTCGGCAGCGCCAGCTCGCCAAAGCCAAGCTCAACCGTCATGCCGCGACGACGCTCAACTTCCAGGCGGTCGGGGTTTTTGCCCGTCAGTGCCTCGATGAGCGCCGACTTACCGTGGTCAACATGCCCTGCCGTGCCAACGATAACGGGGCATTCCACCAACGCTTCGGCCTCACTCATTGGCGCACCGCCTTCTCAACGCACGCGACGAGCGTCGACGCCGCCGTCTCGATATCGCGGTCGCCCACAAGCGTACGGACGTCAAACAAAATGCGATCGTGCGAGGTTCGCGTGACGACCGGCGTATCGAAGTCCTGGACAAGCGAGCGCTTGAGCGCGTCGACGGACAGGTGCTCGTCAACAAGACGCACGGCAACGCACATCGTGGGCAGCTCAACGGTAGGCAGAGAGCCACCACCGGGGGTCGACGATTCCTCGACGATCTCCACCTGAACGGCGCACGGGCAACCGGCCTTATCGAGCCCGGCGACCATACGATCGCGCAGTTTGCGGGCACGACGCTCCAAATGAGCCTGCGGAAGCGTAAGCATGCTGAGCACCGGAATATCGCGATGGGCCACGTCGGCGCCGTCCATGTAGATGCGCAGCGTGGCCTCGAGCGCCGTGAGCGCCAACTTGCCCGGGCGCAGGGCGCGCATAAGCGGATGCGACCCACAGGCCTGGATCAGATCACGACGACCCATGATAATGCCCGCCTGTGCGGCACCGAGCAGCTTATCGCCCGAGCACGACACCAGATCGAGCCCCGCCGAAACCGAAGCCGGCGTGGTTTCTTCGCCGCCGCGCACCAAGATGTCATCGGGCAGCAGCGCGCCCGAACCCTGGTCCTCGTAGAACAGCAGGCCATGCTTGTGAGCAAGCGCCGCAAGCTCCCGAGAACCCACCTCCTCGTGGAAACCCTCGATGCGATAGTTAGAAGGATGGACCTTGAGGATCATCGCCGTATCGGGCGTGATGGCTTGCTCATAATCCGCCAAGTGCGTGCGGTTGGTAGCGCCGACCTCGACGAGTTTGGCACCCGAGGCCTCCATGACGTCAGGAATACGGAAGCTGCCACCGATCTCGACGAGCTCGCCACGGCTGACTATGACCTCTTTGCCCGCGGCATGGGTTGCCAGCACCAGCAGCACCGCAGCGGCGTTGTTGTTGACCACGAGCGCGTCCTCGGCACCGGTGAGCGAGCGGATCAGTTGCGCGGCGTGCTCCTTGCGCGACCCGCGCGAACAGGTGTCGACGCTGTACTCGAGCGTGCTATACCCGCGCGCAACCTCGGCCACGGCCTTGGCGGCCGACTCCGCTAGCGGGGCACGGCCCAGATTGGTATGGATGACCACACCCGTGGCGTTGACGGCGGGGCGCAGGCTCGGCAGTGCGGAGCGATGCGCACGCCACTCGATGGCCGAGGCCAGGTCGCGCTTAGAGCGCGGGGCGGCACCGGCGCGAATGGCGGCGCGCTCCTCGTCGAGCTCGGCCGTCACGGCAGCATGGACCACCGCGTCGCAGGTCTCCCCCGCCGCCTTCACCACCGGCCACTCGGCAAGCAGCTCGTTGACGGAAGGAATGGCGCGCAGGCGGGCGCGCACCTCATCGGACATGTTCTGGCTATCGCTCATGTGCGGCCTTTCAAAAGAAACGTGGATCAGTCGAATGCATCGGCTGAGTCAATTAATCGTCATTATCCCCGCGCGCGACAATCTTTTCCACGCGAACGGCGTTTTCCTGAGTGAGCGCAGCACCCGTCAACGGGTCCCAACGCAACGGCGTATGGTCGAGCGGGCCCACGCCCAAGGCTTGAGCGCCACCGGCATCGGCGCCAAGCGAACGCCCGCCGGGGGCGGCCGACGTAAAGATGCACGCCGGATGCAGATAAGGTGTCGTCTCCACGCGCACGCGGTCGCGGCCCATATCACTCACGAGTTCGACGATCTCGCCGTCGGCGATGCCCATGTGCGCGGCAGCATCGGCATTCATCTGCACGGCATCCAGGTCCGACCCAGCCTCGGCGGCACCTTGGGCTGCAAGCCTTCGCGAGGTATGCGACTCAAAGGGACGGTTGCCGCTAATGAGGCGAAACATCCCCGGGCCAGGCTCCACCATGGGCGCGATCCAGTCGGGCACACGACCCAAACCGGCACGCTCCCACACGCCGCTTGCCAGCGCTATCTTGCCGCCGGCAAGCGGAATCACGGGCTCACCTGTGCGCGGCGGCAACGCAACACCCGCATCGGCCCAACCGCGCCCCTTAAGCGCAGCGAGGTCAATTCCAAACGGCGCCACCTGGGCAGCCGCAAGGTCGTCCGGCGAAAAGTCGAAGTACTCGCCCACGCCACACGCCGCAGCCAACCCGGCAAAGATCTCCCGCCCCGGTCTCGTGTCGTCATGCAAAATGGGCAGCACGGCGTTGCGGTAGAACACGCGCGCATCGTTGGCGCCCACGACTGTGCCCACGCCGCGGTCGGCCTCCAGATACGTCACATCGGGCAGCACGAAATCGGACGCGCGCGCCGTCTCGGACCAGCGGATATCAATCGTCACGAGCAAGTCAAGCTGTTCCAGAATCGATAGCCACGCCCCGGCGTTGCCATAGCCCGCACCGGGGTTACTGGCATAGACGATGAGCCCATGCAAATCGCCGGCAAGAATCGACTGACCGATGGTCGTGCACAGCCCGCGCTCGGGGTCGACGAGCGGATAACGCTCGGACCCCAACTTGGGCTCACGCGGCATCGGCGGCGTCGCGAAACGCGCAGGGTCCAAGTCGCCCAGCGCAAGCGGTGTGGGCGGATTGAGTGCGCCGCCCGCATGCCCGATGCAGCCCAGCAGCGCATCGACCAAGCAGATAGCGCGCGCGGTCTGGGTACTATTGGCATACGCGATACCGATGCCGCCATGAAAGCCCGCATCCACCACAGCGGCAGGCGCGGCGGCAGCGAGATCGTGCGCCGTGGCAACAATCTCTGCGGCCGGCACGTCGCACATCGACTCGGCCCACTCGGGCGTCCAAGCACGGGCTGCCTGCGCCAGCTCGTCAAAGCCTGTGGTATAGCGGGCAACAAACTCGTGATCGTACAGGTCCTCGGCAATCAACACATGTGCGATACCCAGCAGCAACGCCAAATCGCAGCCCGGGCGCACGCGCAGCCAGCGGTCGGCAAGCGCAGCCGAGCCGCTGCGCCGGGGGTCGACAACGATGATCTTCGCCCCGCGCCGGCGTGCATCGTTGAGCGCATCAACGGACCCCATCGTCGACGAATCGACAATGGAACGCCCGAGGTACATGATGCAATCGGTATGTGCCAGGTCGGAGGCGGGGCTGTAGCCTAGGCTGTGCTCCCAACCGGTGAGACGGCTTACCTCGCAGGCGCCATCGGCACCGTACACGTTGGGCGAGCCCAACGCATGCATAAAGCGATACGCCCAGTAACGGTCGAACGAAGGCACGCCGAGCGTCATGCCCAGCGCACGAGGCCCGTGCTCGTCAACAATCCCCAAAAGGCGCGCAGCGATCTGCGCGAACGCCTCATCCCAGGAAATCGCATCGAACCCCGAGCCATCAGCTCGTCGGCGCATGGGGTGCAAAATCCGGTCGCGCTCGTCAAACGGCATAGACAGCCGATGCCGCCCGCGGGCGCACAGAGCACGCGCCGCGCACGGATGCCCCGGCACCGGCAACTCGGCCACCACGCGACCGTCCTCAACGCGTGCCGCAAAGGCGCAATCGGCATAGCATCCCCCGCATGTGGTCACCACGGCGCGACCGTCACGCTTCACAGCAGATGCCATCTCGATTACCCCTTTCATCAGCCAAACACAACAGGCCAAAAGCCCGGCAACGAGCCCCAGACCCAAAAAGCCCCCCGCACGGCAACGCCCCGCGGGAGGCCCAACGTCAAACAGACGGTACCTTACGCCTCAGACTTCTTGGCGTAGATAAACCAGTAGCCGAGCGCGACCAGAACCGCGCCGCCCACGATGTTGCCCAGCGTAGCGGCGGACAGGTTAAACGCAATGCCCGCGGCGTTGAGCGCATCGGCGCCGGCGACGTCGGCACCATAACCGCATGCATGCATCACGGCACCCATGGGCAAAAAGTACATGTTGGCGACGCAGTGCTCAAAACCGCAGGCCACAAAGGCGGCGATGGGCAGCAGAATGCCCACGACCTTATCGACCACGGTCTTGCCGGCGGTACCGATCCACACGGCCAGGCACACAAAGATGTTGCACAGGATGCCGCGGAAGAAGATCGTCACCCAGTCGATCGTCACCTTGCCGGCGGCGACGCTCACCATGGAATTGGCGACCGCCTCGCCGTTGAGCTTGTAAATGCCGGCCATGTACACCAAAAAGACGATGAACAGGGCACCGACAAAGTTACCGACCCATACGACGACCCAAGCCTTGAGCATCTGGACCAGGGTGATCTTTTTGCTCTTGAGCGCGCAGACCATAAGCGAGTTGCCAGTGAACAACTCGGCACCGCACACCAGCACGAGCACCAGGCCCAGGCAAAAGCACAGGCCGCCCACGACGCGCTGGGCGCCCCAGCCCAGCGTGCTATCGCTCAAGAACACCGTAAAGAACAGGCCGCCGAAGGCGATGAACGCGCCGGCGAACATTGCCAACAGAAAGGCCTTTGCGACCGGCAGGTTGGCCTTGGTCACGCCGGCGGCCTCGGTCTTGGCCTCGATCGCAGCGGGCGCCAGGCAATCGGGAGCGGGGTACTCCACCTTGGAATCTGCCATGTCAATCACTTCTTTCCTAATCAGCAGAGACAAGCGCTCCTATTGCTCTTGCCCCAAGCGGACAAAGTGGGAAAAGTCGTTGGCGGCCACGGCGTCGTACACGGCGTCGACGGCGTCAAAGACTTCCGGAGACATGGGGTTGTAGAACTCCGTGTCGCCCGGCTGAATCCCGACGAAGACGATATCATCGCACGATTGCTCGATTTCCTCGATCAGAATCGACAAGGGAAGCGAATGCGTGGTGAACATCGACTTGCGGGCCACATCGCGTTTGTCGAGCAAACGGATGGACCCGACGGGCAGCGCCATGTCGGCGGCATCGACCAAGACCAGGCGCGGCGGACGCTCGCGCTTGACCTCGATGATGTCGTCTTCGGGCGTTTGGCCGCCGTCGATGGTGTACCAACCGGCAATGGGCGCGTCCTCCATCTTTTTGGAGAGCACGGGGCCGGCGGCATCGTCGGCACGCAGCACGCTTCCCGCCGTAAGCACGATACCCGCAAACGGAGCGCCGTTCACACGTCCATCCACAACGCGACCCATTACTGCAACCTTCCCGTCAGATACACGCCCGACACATCGCGCACGCGCTCCACCAGATCGCGAAACTTCATTAAGAACGCGACCTGCTGGGCGTGCAGGCCAAAGTCGTCGTCGAACACCGAGATGCCGGCCTTGGCCGACCCGCGAAAACCGCGCTCGTCGAGCATCGCATCGCAGGCCTCGAGCAGCGACGGCACCGCCGCCTTGTCGAGCTGGCACTCGCCAAAGGAGCGGATGGCCTCGAACTTGGTTTTGGCCTCCCCCTCCGGCAGCGCGTCGATAAGCGTATAGAACACATCCACCGGCACCGACAGGCGCGGCTCAAAGCAGTCGAGCACGCCGGTGTGGTGGCCCACGGCGAGCGTGTAGTACAGCACGTCGCAGGCCTCCTGGGGAACGTCTTCCTCGGTCTCCACAAACTTACGCGTGAGCTCGTAAAAGACCACCTGGTCGGGCGCATGGCCCAGGCAGGGGTCGGCGACGCCCTCGGCGGCCTCGTCGCTTGCGCGCGAGGCATCGCCAAAGGAGCCGCCGAGCATACCGGGGCCCGCAAAGTAACCAGAGCGGTCCGTGAGTTCCATCTAGCGACCCCCGGCCAGCACCAGATCCTGCAGCGCCGAGTAGACCTCAACGCGGCGAGGATCATCTTGCTTGTCGATGAGCAGCGCCATGGCGCCGCGGATATCGCCCTTGGGCGCGCCCTCGAGCGTATCCATAAACTCGTTGGCCAGGTCGCGGCCGTAACGGTAGCCGCTCATGGCGCGAGCCTCGCGCTCAATGGCAACGCGCAGCTTATACGGGACACCGGGGTGCAGGATATCGGCCTGCTCGCCGGCGGCCTCCATCGTCGTCTCGGCATGGAGCTTTTGGTCCAGCAGACCGAGCGCCATGGCAAAGCCGTAGATGGTCTGCGCAGGGCTGGGCGGGCAGCCGGGGATGTAGACGTCGACCGGCAGAATCTTGTCCGTGCCGCCCCAGACGCAGTAGTTGTCGTAGAAGATGCCGCCGGTGCAGCCGCACGCGCCATAGGACACCACGATCTTGGGATCGGGCGCGGCCTCAAAGGCGCGCAGGGCCGGCATGCGCATGGCACGCGTCACGGCACCGGTGTACAGCAGCACATCGGCGTGACGGGGCGAGGGCACGACCTTGATGCCAAAGCGCTCGACGTCGAAGACGGGCGTGATGGAACCGAAGATCTCGATCTCGCAGCCGTTGCAGCCGCCGCAGTCAACGCGGTAGACGTACACCGAGCGCTTGATCTTCTTAAGAAGGGTCGCCTTGGCCTTCTCGATGCTCTCGTCGAGCTCGATCTTGGTCGGGCGGTACTGGAGCCGCTCGGGCAAAAGCGTGGGTTCGGCCATGGTTACTCCTCCTTCGTTTCAAAATCCATGATGATGCCCTCGACCGGCGCCGGACCGGCGGGAATCTCGGGCGCATCGGGGTTGAGCTCGCGGTCGATATACTCCGGGTTCACGCCGTGGCCGCCCAGATACTCCATGCCGGGGCCCTGGGGCTCGCCGGACGCAAGCGTCTCGTTGGCAGCCATGCCGCGCGCGTTACCGGTCTTTACGGCCGAGGCGGCGCGCAGGGCGTCGAGCTCGCGCTTGCACTCCTGGCACATACCGACAGTACGGGCGGCCTGGATAGCCTCCATGCCGCCGACCTTTTGCAGCAGGCGCTTGGCGTAGTCGATCTCCTTGTGCGGGGCAAACGGCTTGCCGCAGCGCGAGCAGTGCTCGAGCGTATAGACGCTCTTGCTGGTGAGGTCGTCCTTGCTCATGACGGCCAGCTCAAACTCCTCGGTGAGCTTGATGGCCTCCATGGGGCAGGCTTCCTCGCAGCGGCCGCAAAAGATGCAGCGACCGTAGTCGATCGACCAAGTGATGGTATCGGCCGCAAGGTCGGTGTCCATGCGAATGGCATCGGCCGGGCACGCCACGCCGCAGGCACCGCAGGCGATGCAGAGCTCGGCATTGTGCTCGGGCTTGCCGCGCATGTCCTTGTTGGTGGGGAACGGCGCAAACGGGTACTTGACCGTCGCGTCGCCGGCCTTGGCGTTAACCTTCCAAAGCTTCAGCATATTAGAGCGCCTCCTCATCGAGCGGAGCGGCCATGGTGCCCTCGCCCGCAAGCGGCGACTTGTCGCGCCAGACGTTCTCGAACTGCTCCTTATCGAGCACGTGGTCGCGCTTGGCGGCGACGTCGGTCACCGTCACGCGGTCGGTGCAGGAGTAGCACGGGTCGAGCGAGCCGACGATCAGCGCCGCGTCGCCCACGGTGTTGCCGCGGAACATGTAGCGCAGGACCGGCCAGTTGCTATACGTAGCGGCCTTGGCGCGCCAGCGGTAGCACTTCTGGTTATTGCCGAGCATGGCCCAGTGCACGTCCTCGCCGCGCGGCGCCTCGGTGGCGCCGATGGCGTACTTGTGCGGGGTGTACTCCCAATCCGTGGTGAGGATGGGGCCCGACGGGCAGTTCTCGAGCATGGTCTCGATCATGTCGATCGAATCGTAGACCTCCTGGATGCGAACGGCGGTACGGCCGAAGGCGTCGCAGGTGTCGGCCGTAGCGGCGTGCATCTTTTGGACGTCCGGATCGGCGTAGCCGTCGAAGGGATGGTCAAAGCGCACGTCGCGGGCATAGCCCGAGCCACGCATGAGCGGGCCGACCGGCGAGAAGTCGCGTGCGATCTTGCGGTCCAAGATGCCGATGCCACTCGTACGCTCGATAAAGTTGGGCGTGGAGAGCAAGACGTCGACGAGCTCCTGAACCTCGGAGCGCAGCTGGTGGATGGTCGTGAGCGTGGAGAGCTTCTGCTCGGCCAAAATGTCGCGACGCACGCCGCCGATCACGTTAAGGCCGTAGGTCTTGCGGTGACCGGAGAGCTTCTCGGCCAGGTCCATGGACTTCTCGCGGACGCGGAAGAACTGCTGGAAGCCGGAGTCGAAGCCCGTGTAGTGCGACGCCAGGCCAATGTTGAGCAGATGCGAGTGCAGGCGCTCGACCTCGAGCATGATAGCGCGGATGTACTGGGCGCGCAGCGGAACATGGATGCCCTGGGCGCGCTCGACGGCCTCGGCATAGGCCACCGAGTGGGCGCAGCCGCAGATACCGCAGATACGGTCGGCGAGGAACGTCACGGCGTCATAGTTCAGGCGCGTCTCGGCGACCTTCTCCATGCCGCGGTGTACGTAGAACAGGCGGTAGTCGGCGTCGACGATCGTCTCGCCCTCAACGAACAGGCGGAAGTGGCCGGGCTCGTCGGAGGTAATGTGCAACGGGCCCATGGGGACGAGTGTGGTCTCCTTGCCCTTGGTGTCGGCCAAGAACTCGTAGTTTTCCATGTCACTCGCGGGAGCGGGACGGAAGCGGTAGTCCATGGAGTCCTTGCGCAGCGGGTACAGGCCGCTGGGCCAGTCATCGGGCAGCACCAGGCGACGACGATCGGGCAGACCCTCGGGGATCAGGCCGAACATGTCGCGAAGCTCGCGCTCGCCCCACACGCAGGCGGGGACGAACGGCGTCACGGACGGGAACGTCATCTTGGCGGGATCGACCTCGGTGCGCACGGTCACCCAGCCGGGGTCCTCCCCCTCCATGGAGATGACGTAGTACACGGCGTAACGGCCGCACAGACTGCGCTCGTCGTTGCCGATGATCACGGGAATCCAGCCGTAACGCTCGTAATACAGGTAGTGAACGGCCTCGGGCAGCTTGTCCTGCTTGACGGTAATCGTCAGCTGGTCCTCGCACTGCCACTCGACCTTCTCGATGCAGCCCGGAACGGCGCGGCGCAGGGCCTCGACATGGCTCTCGCAGCGGCGGGCATACACCTTGTTCTCAGTTTCAATCATTCGTTACTCCACCTCGCTCTGAGCGGTCTCGGTACCGAACACAGCGCGGTACATCGGCGTCGCGTGAAGTTCCTCGGTGCTCTGCTCGAGCACGATGCCGGTCGCAGTCTCCACACCGTGCACAAGGGGCAGCGGGGTGGCGATGCCAAACCACAAGATCATGACAGCCAGGATGATTTCGGGGATCAGCATGAGCGCCGGGGCCTCATGCTTGCCCATACCCTGGGGCGCATGGCCGAATACCGACTTGAGTGCGATGCGGGTGAGCGCGGAGATGGCCACGGTAAGACCGAGGGCGACCACGACGACCAGCCACATGGGACCGGCGGTAACACCGGCGACAAAAGTCAGGAACTCGGAGATAAACATGCCAAAGGGCGGGAAGGCACCAAGACCGAGCAGCGCCAGGACGGCGAGCGCGGCGGTCGCGGGGGCAACCTCGACGACACCCTGAATCTTAGCCAGGCTACGCGTGCCAAAGGCGTGCTGGATGTTGCCGGACACGCAGAAGGCAAGCGTCTTGGTAAAGCCGTGGAACACGCAGTGCAGCAGGGCCGCGGCGATACCCAGCGGGCCACCGATACCCAGGCACAGGGCGATAACGCCCACGTTCTCCACAGACGAGTACGCAAAGCGGCGCTTGAGGTCGTCCTGGCGAAACATCGAAAGTGCCGCCACCAAAATGGACAGCGTGCCGACGATCAGCAGCAGAAGCTGCGGATACTCGGCGCCCACGGCCTGGATAGTAAAGCCGTAGAAGCGCATGATCACAAGCATGGCGCACTTAAGCAGCACACCCGAGAGCAGGGCCGAGACAGGGCTCGGGGCCTGGGAGTGGGCATCGGGCAGCCAAGTGTGCATGGGGAACAGGCCGGCCTTGGTGCCAAAGCCGATGACGATAAACGCAAAGGCGAGGCGCATGAGCGTCGGGTCGAACTGGTCGGCATACGGCAGCACGCACGACAGGAACGCGGCCTCGTGGGCATTGGGAATCACGTCGGCGGCGTTGGCGTAGATCAGCAGCGTACCGAACAGGCCAAAGGCCACGCCGGCGGTGCAGACCATCGCATACTTCCAAGAAGCCTCGAGGGCCGTCTTGTTCTTGTAGATACCCACGAGGAACACGGTGGAAAGCGTGGTTGCTTCCACGGCAGCCCACGTGAGGATCATGTTGTTGGACAGGCACGCGAGCAGCATGGTGAACACAAACAGGCTAAACAGCGCAAAATACTGCTTGGCGCGCTCGACGGGCATGGAGCCCTCCTCGATATCGGTCTTTACATAGGGTAGCGAGAACAGCCCCGTAAGAAAACCGATAAAGCCGATGAGCAGCACAAAGATGGCGCCCAACGAATCGAGGCGGAACCACAGGCCAAAAGCGCTCGCGGTGTCGCCGCTCATAAGGACGTCACCGGCCGTCATAATCGACAGCACCAGGACGGCTGCGACGGAGACCAGGTTGAGACCGGCAAACACGTTATAGGACGTGTTCTTGGGCAAAAAAGCCATGACCAGCGAGAACACCAAAGGAGTCGCGAGCAGGGCGAGAATCAACGTTTCCATGGACTACCCCCTCAGCTCGGACAGGTCGCGCGCATCGAGCGAGTGGGAGTCGTCCCAAATGCGACGCACGACGATGGACATGATGATGACGGCAAAGATGGCGTCGGTGGCGATACCGATCTCGATGATCTCGGGAGCGGTGGGGGCCAAAAGCGCGAGCGTCACATGGCTGCCGTTTTCCATAAGGCAGTAGCCAAAGATCTGCTTCATGATGTTACGCTGCGAGATGATGCAGGTGAGGCCCACAAAGAAGTGAGCGAAGCTAATAGCGAGCGCAGGCGTTGCGACCTCGGCCGTGGGCAGGCTGATCTGCGTCACGACGGCAAAGCAAATCGCGACCTCCACGGCGATGATGCAAATGGCCCACGCGGGCTTAAGGCCGGCCTTGAGCGATGCGTCGCTCGGCTCGCCCATCTTCTTGTATGCGCGGTTGAGGATATAAGGGACCAGGACGACCTTAGTGATAAAGGCAGATCCAGCCCACATAAGCAGCTCCTGCGCACCGGTGGTGGCACCGAGTGTGGTGAGCAGTCCCACGAGCACCAGCGACTGCACCGCATACCAGCTGATGGCGTGCTTGATGTTCTTGGAGACGACCACCATGGTGGACGTGACGATCAGAAGGCCGCCAAGGATGTTGACGATCGAATAACCCATGTCGTTCTACCTCCTAACCGATCCAGCTGGCCGAAAGCGGGCCGCTGACGATGACCATGATGATGAGCACGATGAACACGAACGCCATCGCGCGGGGAAGCGGGGCTCCCGCAGCGACCTCTTCGCTCGGCTCGCCGGGCAGGCAATAGCCCATCCACTTGAGGAACCAGGCAAAGGTGGCGACGGTCTCGGCGACCATGATGCACACGAGCACCAGGATCGCGACGTTGCCGGCACCCACAGAAAAGCCGCCGGCGATAATCTGGAACTTCGAGAAGAACGTGTTCATGGGCGGCACGCCGGCAATGGCAAGCGCGGCGACACCAAAGCCCACGCCCGAGATCGGGTACTTCTTTACGATACCGCGAAGCTTGGGCAGCATACGCGTACCGAGGGTAAAGGAGAACGAACCGGCGATCAGGAAGAACAGCGTCTTAGCGAAGGCGTGGTTAAAGATGTGGCACACGGCACCGTCAAAGGCCAGCTGGCTGCCAAAGACCGAAAGGCCCAGACCGAAGAACACATAGGAGAGCTGGGCGATCGTGGAGAAGGCCAGTAGGCGCTTCATGTCCTTTTGCGGCAGGTACATAAGGAAACCAAAGAGCATGGTGACCATGGCGTCGATAATGGCGACCCAGCCCACGATCTCGGGAATCTCGCCGGCAGAGACGAGTGCACGCGCGAACACGCACACGCCGACCTTAACCATCGAGGCGCCATGCAGGTAGGCCGAAACAGGCGTCGGGGCCTCCATGGCCGAAGGCAGCCACATGTACATGGGGACCTGCGCGGACTTGGCCCAAGCGGCAAAGAGCACCAGCAGAAGGACGATAGCCTTGAGCTTGGCGTCGAGGCCGGCGATCGCGGTGATGGCGAAGGTGCCGGTGTGGGCAAACACGATGGCGGCGCCCAGATACAGGCCGAGCGCACCGATATGCGTGATGATCAGAGCCTTCATGCCGGCCTTCTTGGCCGTAGGCGTCATGTAGTAGCTAATGAGGCCCCAAGAGCACGCACCCGTGATCTCAAAGAACACGAGCTGGCCCAAAAGGGTCGAGCTGTACACGAGGCCGGCCATGGCACCGATGAAGGTCGCGAGGTACGCGTAGAAGCGACGACGCGGCGCGTCGGGATGCTCACGGTTATTCTCACTCATATAGGGAATCGAATAGATCACGACAAGCAGGCCGATACCCACAAAGGCGGGCGCGAGCAGCGTGCTCATACGATCGAAGGTGAATCCCATGACGAGGGTCTGCCCAAACGAGATCAGGGGGACCTGCGTGTCGGGCATGCCGGCGCCAGCGAAATTCGCGGCGAGGGCGATGGTGCAGACCGTCGAGACGGCGGCACCCAAAACGCTGAACCACTTGGCGTACGGACGGGGGAACAGGGCGACGAGCACCGAGGCCACCATCGGGGCCGCGATAGCGACCAAGCCGAGAAGGGACAGACTGACTGCAAATGACATTGTTTCTCCCTTCTCCTACACGCCGACGACCACGAAGACAAACGCCAGAACGGCGATGCCCACGACGGCCCAGGTCTGATTGCCAAGCACCTTAAAGCGCGAACGCGAGCAGGAGTTCTCGATCACGCCGCATACGACAAAGTCGATCAGGCACTTCACCAGGAAGATGACCGCGCCCAGAACGGCCGCGGCGCCCACAGTCGCGGGCTCGCCCCAGGGGACGAAGATCGCACAGAACCAAGCGACGACCAGGACCTGTTTCATGGACATGGCGAGCTTGGCCATCGCAAGCGACGGGCCGGAAAGCTCGGCGAGCGGGCCTTCCTGAAGCTCTTGCTCGGCCTCGGCCTGATCAAACGGCAGCTTGCCGAGTTCCATGTAGCAGGCGATCGCGAAGGCGATGCCGGCGAGGATCACGGCGACCGGCGCGTCGATGGCGCCCGTCATGATGTGCTGACCCATGGTGGCGATATCGGTGGAGCCGCACACCAGGGCGGCGGCAAACAGTGCCAGCAGCATGGACGGCTCGATGAGCACGCTCATGAGCAGCTCGCGGACGCCGCCGATACCGGCGTAGGCGTTGGACGAATCCACACCGCAGAGGGCGAAGAAGAAGCGGGCGAGCGCCAGGCTGTACATGATGGTGATGGCGTCACCAAAGACCGGGATGGGGCTTTGTGCCGTAAAGAGCGGCAGGCCCATCGCGAGCATAAAGGCGACGGCGAGGAACAGCGGCGGCATAATGCGCAGCGCAAAGCTCGCGTCCTCGCACTGGGACTCGGGGCGCGCAAAGAGCTTGGCCAGGTCGCGGTAGTCCTGCATGATGCTGGGGCCGCGACGGTTGTGCATCTTGGCGCGGATCACGCGGCCGAGACCGGAGAAGAACGGCGCGACGGCCATAACGACCACGCCCTGCAGAACGGCAAGTACGATGTTGTTCATGCTCTCCCCTCCTTAACCCATTTGCACGGCGAGCACGAGGAACACCACGAGTGCCGCGACGATGTAGCAGATATAGATGCTGTAGTTGCCGCCCTCGAGCTTAGTCGCGAGATCGGCGAGCTTCTCGACACCCTTATGCGGGGCATCGACGAGAACCTTGTCGGGTACGGGCTCCACAGCCTCGGCCACACCGGTGAGCTTCTGGAAGAAGTGCGCGATGGACCAGCAGACGGCCGTGCAGCGGTCGCGCAGTGTGTAGAGCGGCTGCATAAACCAGGACACCTCGGAGGCAAAGGTCGTAGCCACGACGGGCATATGCTCGTTGGGAGCATAGCCGCATGCCCACGGCTGGGACTTCTGCACCTTGCCGACGGTCTTGAGCTTGCGATAACCGCAGGCAAGGCCGACGAGCACCACGAGCGCAATGGCGATCGCGGGCGTGGAGGTGGCAGCGCCGGAGTACTGGTTCATGAGCTCCATGCCCTCGGCGGCAAACACGCCACCGTACGGATGCAGCACGGACGCGGCGACATCGACCAGCACGGGCGCGATCACGGGAGCGCCAATGCCCAGCACGACGCAGATGGCCGCAAGCAGCCCCTGCGCAAACACCATGGGGGCGGGAACCTCCTTGGCATTGGCCGCGGCCTCGGAGCGGGGCGCGGAGGCAAAGGAGACACCATAGGCCTTAACGAAGCACGTGACGGCCAGAGCGCCGGTAATGGCAAGCGCGACGGCAGCGAACACGGCCACGATCATGACGGCCTTGTCGCCCTGCATGGCGGCGTTAAACAGCGACTGGTAGGTAAACCACTCGGACACAAAGCCGTTGAAGGGCGGGATGGCCGAGATGGCAAGCGCGCCAACAAGGAAGCAGATGGCCGTTGCCGGCATACGACGGAACAGGCCGCCCATCTTCTCCATATTGCGCGTACCCGTGGAGTACAGCAGCGCACCGGCGCCCAAGAACAGCTCGCCCTTAAACATCGCGTGGTTAAACGTGTGGTAGAGGGCGGCCATCAGAGCCAGGACGGCGATGCCGACCGAGTTGAGCGCCATGGCGGCCATGGAGGCGCCGACGCCGAGCAGAATGATGCCGATGTTCTCGACGGAGTGATAGGCCAGCAGGCGCTTGATATCATGCTCCTGCAGGGCGAAGGCCACGCCGAGGACCGACGAGATCGCACCGAAGACCATGACCATAAGGCCCCACCAGACCTGAACGCCCGAGGCGGAGAGCAGGTCGAGACCAACCTTGAGGATACCGAAGATACCGATCTTGATCATGCCGCCGGACATGAGGGCCGACACGTTGGACGGCGCCTCGGGATGTGCCTTGGGCAGCCAGCCGTGCAGCGGAATGATACCGGCCTTGGCGCCAAAGCCAAAGAAGGCGAGCACGAAGCACACGGATGCGACCGCGGGGCTAAACTGCGTGGCGCGGAAATCCGCAAAGGCAAACGAGCCACCGGCGAAGTTGGTCATGGTGAGGAAGCTCGCCATGATGAGCACAAAGCCCACGTGCGCGATCACAAAGTAGAGCCAACCGCCGTGGATGGAGTTCTCGTTCTCCTCGATCACGACCAGGAAGTACGAGGTCAGCGACATGAGCTCAAAGGCGACCAGGAACCAAAACACGTTGTCGGCGGTAATGACGAGCATCATGGACGCCACGAAGGTGTTAAAAAAGAAGCCGGCGCGGCCCTTTTTGCCCGGGTACTCATCAAAGTAGTTGAGACCGTAGATCGAACCGGCAAACGCGAGCACCGAGATGAGCGCCACGAACAGGCCGGACAGCTGATTGAGCAGCAGCTGGAAATGGGCAAACGGGAAGAACACGATGGTGTCGACCGACGTGACATCGCCCAGCACGGCCTGGATACCGGCCACAAATGAAAGCACCGCGGCGACGGCGCCGATAAGGCAGCCGGCGGTCTTGGCGGCGTTATCGGCCTTGATCAGCAGAACCGAGGCGAGCGCACCGATGCACGAGACGGCAAGCGATGCGATAAACAGCGTCATGCTATCCATTGTTTACGCTCCCTTCTGCTTTCTCGGACAGACCCTGGGCCACAGCGGTAACGTCGACGGACGGACCGTTTTCGATCGAGCGCAGGCGCTTGGCCTCGTCGAGTTCGCGATCGGCCGCGCCGCCCATGACGGTCAGCGCCTTGGTGGGGCACGCCGCCACACAATGCGGGCCGTCCGGATCGAAGGCGCACAGGTCGCACTTGACAGCGCAGGTGTACTGGCCGGGAGCCCACGTAAGCAGGCTGCTCAGGGACTTAGGATACGAAGGCGTCGGGTCGCACATGCCTGCGACACCGGCGATAGACGTGCCATCGGGATGGATGGCTCCGAAGGGGCACGCGATGGCGCACAGCCTGCACCCGATGCACTCCTGCTCCTTGACGTGGATGCGATCGCCATCGTGCTCGATGGCATTCACCGGGCAAACCTCGGCGCAGGGGGCACCCTCGCAATGGTGGCAGGCAAGGGCGGCCGAAATACCGCCGGTCTTCACGAGCGCCAGACGCGGCGTATCCTGAAGACCCTGCATCCGGTGGGCGTCGGCACAGGCGGACTGGCATGTTCCGCAGCCGATGCACCTCTCCGGGTTGATGTCGATGAAGCGGTTCATCCCCACTTCCTTTCAAAATAACGGGCCGGGCTCCCGAACGTACGGGACGCCCGGCCCAAAAAGCCAACGAGAACGGGACTACACGATTTGATTCACGTGCGTCTCGTCGTCGAACTTGGCGGCGCCGGGCTCAACGTCCTGAGGAGCGGCGGCGTCCACCAGAGCCTGCTTGAGCTCGGTGTACTGACGCTCGACCTCGCCCTCAGCCCAGACCTGGTCGGCGATAGCGTCGACCTGGCAGGCGGAGAACTTGTCCTCGGGCGTATGCGAGACCGGGTCGACCTTGTGAATGGTCAGCTCGTTGCACTTGCCGATCCACCACTGGTAGGTCATGTAGACCGTGCCCTTGTTGATACGGTCGCTCACGTCGGCGCGGCTGTATACCTGGCCGCGGCGACTGTGAATCGAGACGATGTCGCCGTTCTTGATGCCGCGCGCCTGGGCGTCCGCGGGATTCATGCGGACAAAGCCGGGCTCGTCGGCAAGCAGCGCCAGCGTCTTGCAGTTGCCGGTCATCGAGCGGCAGCTGTAGTGGCCGACCTCGCGGACGGTGCACAGGATGAGCGGGTACTCATCGTCGGGAAGCTCGGAGGGCGCCTCCCAGTCGTGCGCCATCAGGTTGGCGCGGCCGTCCTTGGTGGTGAACTTGCCACCAGCGAACATGTCGGGCGTACCGTGGTCGTTCACATCGGTGCTCTTGACCGGCCACTGGGCGTAACCGCCCTCGGGAGCCATCTTCTCGTAGGTTGCGCCCACAAAGTTGGGGCACAGGCTAATGCACTCGTTCCAGATCTGCTCGGTGTTGTCGTAGTGCATGGGGTAGCCCATGCGCGTAGACAGGTCCGCGAAGATCTCCCAGTCGTGACGGCACTCGCCCTTGGGCGGAACGGCCGCATCAAAGTGCTGGAAGCTACGGTCGGATGCGGTAAAGACACCCTCGTGCTCGCCCCAAGAGGTAGCGGGCAGGATGACGTCGGCGAGCATGGTCGTCTGCGTCATAAAGATGTCCTGGCAAATGAACAGATCCAGCTCGGAGAGCGTCTTGCGCATGCCGGCCGAATCGGGCTCGGTCTGCACCGGGTCCTCGCCGTAGTTGTAGAAGCAGTGCACCTTACCCTCGTCGACCAGGTGGCCCAGGTCGGTGAGCTTGTAGCCCTCCTCGAGCGGAAGCTTTTCCTCGGGCACGCCCCAAGCCTTGGCAAACTTGGCACGCACTGCGGGGTCGGTGACTTTCTGGTAGCCAGGGTACAGGTTGGGCAGCATGCCCATATCGCAGGAGCCCTGGACGTTGTTCTGACCGCGCACGGGCGCGAGGCCAGAGTTGGGTTTGCCGATCTGGCCGGCAACGCAGGCGATAGAGGCGATGGTGTGCACCGTCTTCAGGTTCTGCTTCTGCTGGCATACGCCCATGCCCCAGCCAATGATGGCAGAGGGCTTCGCCGTGGCGTACATCTCGGCAGCTTGGTGGATCAACGCGGGCTCGACACCCGTGATGTCCTGTACGGATTCGGGAGTGTAGTTCTTGATGGTCTCCCACCACTCGTCAAAGCCGTTCGTGTGCTCGGCGACGAATTCCTTGTCGTAGAGGCCATCGTTGACCAGACAGTTGGCAAAGGCGTTGAGGAACGCGACGTTGCAACCGTTCTTGATCGGAAGGTAGAGATCGGCGATACGCGCGGTTTCGATATGGCGCGGATCGGCGACGATGATCTTGCAACCCTTTTCTTTGGCTCGCACGATACGCCTTGCGACGATGGGGTGCGAATCGGCAGGGTTATAGCCGAAGAGGAAAATGCAGCCCGCATCCTCCATACCGGGGATGGAGCATGACATGCAACCTGAACCAACCGTGTCCATCAGACCGAGGACAGTAGGGCCGTGTCAAGTACGGGCGCAGTTGTCCACGCTGTGGGTGCCGATGCACGCACGCGTAAACTTCTGCATGACGTAGTTCGCCTCATTGCCGCCGCCTCGCGAAGAGCCGGTGGTCATGACAGCGTTAGGACCATATTCGTCAATTATGGCCTGCATCTTAGATGCGGTGAAATCCAGTGCCTCGTCCCAGCTTACGCGCTCAAGATCCGCGCCCTTAGTGCGGCGGATCATCGGGTGCAGTACGCGAGGAGTCAAGATCTTGGTGTCGTTGATGAAGTCGTAGCCGCTCATGCCCTTAAGGCACAGCTCGCCTTGGTTGGTGATGCCGTTAAGAGGTTCGGTACCCACGACCTGGCCGTTTTGGACCAGGAGGTTAAACTGGCAACCGGCGCCGCAGTACGGGCAGATCACTTTATGCTTCTCCATGACACCCTCCTTCCTTTTTCTGCTACCGAATAGTCGGTACTTGTTTGACAATCGTTGGGCTTGTATGGCCGCCCGCCTACGCCTCGTTTTCGATGGTGGCGCGGGCACGCTCGGCGGTCAGCTCCGCCAGGCGCTCCTCGTCTACCAGGGTGAGGCCCTTGGTCGGGCACGCCTCGGCACACGCCGGACCGCCGGGACGGTCCACGCACAGGTCGCACTTGAGCACGAAGCTCTTGGTCTGCGAACCCACGCGCACGTCGCCCATCAAGACGGGGACCTGCGTGGTCGCCACGCTCACGGCGCCAAAGGGGCAGGCCATGACGCAGCTCTTGCAGCCGATGCAGTTGTCCTCGTTGACGCCGATGCGATGGTTCTTTGGATCAAAGAACAAGGCGCCCGTGGGGCAGGCCTTGGCGCACGGAGCGTCCTCGCAGTGGTGACACGCCACCGGTGCGGAGATCTCGTACGTACGCGTCACGCGCAGGCGCGGTGCGGCGATGTTGCCGGGGATGTCGTGTGCCTCGATACACGCCGCCATGCAGGTTTGACACCCAATGCAGCGCGAGGAATCGGCTACGACTCGTTTATTGCCCATGTTGTTCACTCCCTCCTGAATCCCATGCCGGAGAGACCCTGTCGACGTTGCTCCAAGCCGCCCGTGGCCTGGCATCGGCGTATCGAATGCATGCGGCGAAACAGGCACTCGGTAGAATTTCTCCAACGGTATACAGGTTGAATATACGCAGTTGCAGGGGGCAAACTTGAGCATAACCCCTGCAATACGGGTGTATTGCAGGGGTTTTGGCAGGTTGGAATTATTCTCGATAGGATATAAAGGTGAGTGTATTACACGCGTACGTTCGAGAGAGATTTCACGCCCGTTTCTAAAGGATGTAGTACGTTTGTAATATTGTTCACACTCAATTACTCGAGTGCAATAAAGTAGTCATTATAAAATTGGCTATTATTAGCCAATACTGTATTTGACTATTCATATTGCCCGCTCATTAAGGGAGGCCAGTGATGTCATCGACGCAAAAACGAGCCATCCTGCAGGTGCGCATTCGCGAGGAAGACAAACAGCATGCCGAGCGCCTCTACGACGCCATGGGCACATCGCTTGCCGAGGCCGTTCGTCTTTTTGTCGCGCAAAGCATTTTGATGCGTAAGCTCCCCTTTCAGCCGGTCGCCGTGCGCTCAAAGGACGGCACCGCCGCCTATGGATCGCTCAAAGCATATGGTGACCCCAATCGCCGCTCCGAGGAGCGCAATGCCTGGATTGAATACCTTGCCACAGAAAGCGACGATTCGGTTTTGGGTCCCGAGGAAGTAGATATCCATGAGTAGCACCATCATCGACGAGACCGTCATACTACGTTACCTGCTGGACGACGACGAAGTTCTGTCACCGCGCGCCGCCAAGGTCATCGCCACGCGTACCGCTCGTGTCTACCCCGAAATCATCACGCGCGTCGTGGTCACGCTGCGCGACGTCTATAAGGTTCCGCGCGTTGAGATTGCTGCGGCCATGAAAAGGCTGCTCGATGACGTCATGGTCGACGAGCCCACCGTTGTCGCCCTTGCCGTCAAACTCTTTGGCAAGACCCATATGGACTTTACCGACTGCCTCCTCGCAGCCCGAACCGCCATCTACAACGATGATGTCGTGAGCTTTGGCAAGCCCATCATCCAAGGCATGATCGATTACCGCCACAAGCGCCAAACCGCAGCCGAAGCCCGCAACCGCAGCACCGACTCCACCATCGACAAGCTCCGCCACCACGGTCGCCACTAACCGACAGGCAACGGCATCGCCCGCCCCTCAGCCCCATCCCCTCCTAAGTTGCGGTGAAATAGTTCCTGGATTTAGGCTTATTCGAGCTTTTCAGGAACTATTTCACCGCAACTTTCTGTAAGGGCAGGTTTTAATACCGCCGAAAGGCCATTATCGACCGTTTGCCGATGTACCCAGCTCCGTTATAAGCCCCTGACCTGCACCGTCAAGCTTTTGGTCAGTTCATGGCAAGCTCCGACAGAATGAATATGCGATAGCTTGATGTCATTCATTCCCTCTCAATGCCCTGGGGTCGCCAATGAGTAACGATGACCGCTGTACTAAACCACAGGTAAAGCTATTCTTCTCGATATTCGAGGCTCATCATGACGGGCGCCTGTTTGTAGCTACGGAAAAATGGGATGAACGATGCGCCTACGCACTCATGAAAAAACAAATGATCGTTCGACTCTATAACCACGTCTATGCCGACCCTGCATATTGGAATGGACTTGGTATAGAAGGTCGAATTTTTCAGCTGGCATCCGCCATTGCGATCGTTGAACCGGATGCCGTGTTTTGCGGAGCAACAGCGGCACTGCTCTATGGCATCGGTTCTGCACACACGCTTCTCGACAAGGTGCAAGTGCTGTTGCCGCGTTCTACCAGGCGTGATACGTATGAATTCGTTGAGTATCGTCGCTGGCGGGCGGGCGAAGTGTGGCAGCTCGGTCCGTTTACGCTGACGGATCCGTATCGAACGGTTGTCGATATCGCCCGAACGACCGCGTTTCGCTATGCGCTAGGTTATGTCGATGGCTTGGCCCGTGAGTACGATGTCGAGCGCGAAGAACTGCGGGCATACGCGCAGGCCAATTGCCGAGGGCTGCACGGCATCGCGCGTGCGTTTAATGTTTTTGAGTATATGGACGGTCAATCGGACAACGGTGGCGAATCGGAGGCAAGGGCGGCGATGATTCTTGCCGGCGTCACCACGCCCGAACTACAAGTTGAGATAACACGGCCGGGGAACGCCGGCTACTATCTGGCCGACTACGGATGGCAGATGCCGAACGGCTCTTGGATGCTTGCCGAACTTCATGGACTAGGCAAGTTTGAGGACGATGCTCAAAATGATCCGGAACATACTGCAGCAAAGACCTATCGAGCTGCCCTCATACGCGACGCAAACCTTCGCGCCATGGGTCATAACGTCATACACTTCAAGCTGTCAGACACCTACGATGTCGAAGCATTTGGCGCCATGATGCGCGGCTATGGTATTCCGACAACAAAACCTTACGCCGGCTCCTGACCAACGGCACGCATCTTCTCGACAACAGAACCCAACATCGGCCCAACAAACTCGACCTCAATAAGTTGCGGTGAAATAGTTCCTGAATAACCCTTAAAAGCCCAAAAGGGGGTGCGGACAGAAAGTTGGACCGCGGGGCGGTCCGGACTGGAGGTTCGCATG
>CABRZS010000013.1:0-60262 GCA_902475525.1 uncultured Collinsella sp. | reverse complement strand
GCTCTCCGGCTCGTGCGGAACTCGCGATCGACCTTATATATTTGCCCTCCCCGGGGCTCCCGCACAACGGGACCTCAGTTGGGTTCTATCCCGGTTGCAGTTGCTTCGCTCCTGCACCACTTGGCTGGTGCAGCGGTTTGGCGTTGGAGCGGTTCTTTTTCTGATATATGCTGGTTGCGGCTCTTCTTTTGGGAGGAGTCGCTTTTTTGTTGCTAGGAGGTTGGCCCGTGGTTGATGGGGAGATTCGTTCTGATCTGCTTTCTGCGGATTGGAATGGCGAATGGATACGTCTGCAAGCTGATCGGCGGCGGGCTGATGATTCTTTTGAGTGGGATAAGCGGGCTCGGCATTTTCGGCCGCTTGAAACTGCCCCGTATGCCCGGGACTTTATGAAGCTGTTGGCGTTAAAGCCTGGTGAATCCGTGCTCGATATGGGGTGTGGGGCTGGGTCGATTGCCATTCCGCTTGCTCAGGCTGGGCATCCTGTGATTGCTGCTGACTTTTCCCCTGCTATGTTGGGCACGCTTGATGCTGGCATTGAGTACTATGGGCTCGAGAATCGCATTACGCCGCTTGAGCTTGCTTGGGATGATGATTGGGATTTGGTTGGACCGGTCGCGAAAGCGGTGGATGTTGCCTTTGCCAGTCGGTCGGTTACGACGACCAATCTAAAAGATGCGCTTGCCAAGCTTAATCGAACGGCTCGTCGGCGTTGTGCTGTCACGATGGTCGCCAACTCCAGCCCGCGCTATGATCTGCACTTGATGAACGCCATCGGCGCCTCGGTTACCTGCAGCAATGGCTTTGTGTACGCCTTTAACATTCTCATTCAGATGGGTGCCCTGCCGCAGGTCACGTACTTTGAATCGCCTCGTCGCGATACCTTCGATAGCCTTGAGGCAGGCGTGGCGGACTTTTCCCGCATGCTTGAGCATGGCAACGAGGATAAGGTCGACCGTCTGCGCGACTACATCGCCCAACACATGATCGAGAATCCCCATGCCGGTGAGCCGGGCTCCAAGGGCGTGCCGCAGGGGTGCTATATGCTCGACCATATCCGTAAGGTTCGCTGGGCGTTTATTGCATGGGAACCGGTCTCTGAATCCCGCTCGTAGCCCGTTCACAGCCCGAGCTGCCCATCACCTCGGCATCCGCATTCTTTGCGAACTGGGCAAACGCGCCCCACACCGCGCCGTTCCTGCGCTATCGTGGGACAGCTCACGTAGATTAAGGCCCCGTCGCGGGGCGCCCCATACATAGAAAGCGAGAACCCATGGCACTGACAGGAGCCCAGGTCAAGCAGCTTCGCAGCATGGCCCATCACCTCAACCCCGCCATCATCATCGGTAAGTCCGATGTCAACGAGGGCACCGTCGAGCAGACGGTCGCCTACCTGGAGAAGCACGAACTCGTTAAGTGCTCCGTGCTCGATGGCTCCAGTCTTTCCGCCCGCGAAGCCGCCGAAGAGCTCGCCGAGCGCTGCCACGCCGAGGTCGTCCAGGTCATCGGCCGCAAGTTCTCGCTGTATCGCGAGTCCTCGCGCAAGGATATCGAGAAGATCAAGCTCGTCTAAGAGCCAATGATCCGGCGAGCCAACACATAGCAAGCTTACGGGTGCCCAAGTACTTCGGGCGCCCGTTTTTTATCGCTCGACCAGCACGCGATTGAGCCGCCCCTCCACCAAGCGCTCGTATAGACGCCGCGTCTCGGGCTCGGGAACGCCATTGACCTGCTCCCTCAGGTGGTGCATATGACCGCTGTATAGCTCGACGATATCGCGCCGCCGCCCCGCCGCACTGTAGACGCGCATGGCGCAGCGCACCATATCCTCACGCGCCGTTTCCTGCCGAAGCCCCGACTCCGCCAGCCAAATCGCCGACTGCAGGTCGTTTTCTTCTAGAGCGGCATTTGCTCCCTTAATCATGCAATCGATGTACTTTGACTGCATAATGCGTCGCATACGCAAAAAGTAGGTGGGGTTACAGCCATTGGGAACATACAACGGGCCGGCATAAAGCTGCTCAATCTTAAGGCACAGCTCAACTAAATGGGGCCCGCGCGCACCCGTGCGATTTCCCAAAACCTCGCGGCTTATCTGGTCAAACAGCCGTACATCGGTCTTGACGTAGTCGCCGTTGAGTCCGATGCATTCATTTTGGATGAGCACACACGATTTGCCATCCGGCGTCGGTCCCAAAGCCGACCGCAAGCGCGATATCGTCGAGTACAGGTTGTTGCGGGCGCTATTGAACTCGGCATGGGGCCACAGCTCCATGGCCAGCGTCTCACGATCGACGAGCGCATCCATGCCCAGCGCAAGCCGCTCGGCAAGTGTCGCCGCCTTCTTGCGGCGCCACATTTTGTCCGTGATGGGAAACCCGTCGCGCTCGGCGCGAAACGCCCCAAACATGCGAATCTCGATATGGTCAATGGTATCAACGGCTTCAACCTCACCGGCCTGGAACAGGCGCTCGCCTTCCCCTTCCAAATCGTCGCGCAGCGAGTACCGCGACAGCTCGCGCACGGGAAGCTTCTTGCGAATCCTGGTCGCCGGCTCGCCCAGACAATGCATGGCAAGGCGCGCAAAGAGCCGATACGATGGCTCTAGAATCCCCGCGCGATTCATGGACATCCAGGCTGCAAGGTCGCTGTCTCGGCCCGCACAGGCCAAATGCAGCGCCACCATCCAGGCTTCTGCGCCACCAACCTGCGTCTGGCTTATATCGAGCAACTCCGCTTCCTCGCGTACCGAAACCATCGAGGTGTTACGCAGATATGCCGCGCGCTCCAGCAGTAACGCATTATCGCGCATGTACGCAATCGACTCCTCGGCAAGTTTGAGCACTTGGACCGCACGGAACTTTGCATTAACCGGCCGTCCCTCTGCCAGCGACTGCCAGCCTTCTAGCAACAGGCCAAACAGCTGAATCTGGTTGTCGCGCATGCGCACGGCAAAACGATCGAGCTCGTTGAACGCCGCGTCGTCGGTTACCGGCAGGCCGGAAAGGAGCCGCCGTGCCGCCAACACCATGCGCACCCAGATAGCCATCGCCTTAAGCCCACGTACGTCGAGCGCCTCCCGCACCACCGTCATCTCGTCGTCGCGCTCGTCGGTTCCCGCAAACGACCCGTCAAAGAGCTCCACCAGCATGCTATCGGCCCGCATAACAATCCCCGCGATGTCGAGCTCGCAGTCGTAGGCCTTGCTCGTTTTGAGTTGCTGTAGAACGCCGCCGTCATCTCCCCGCTCGGTCAGGCAGCGCTTGACCTCGATATGCGCAGACAACATATCGAGTGCGGTATGGGATGTCTCGATTTCTGGCACGGCCAGGTTCGTAGGAAGCCCAAGCCCGTTGTCCCCATAGCAAACAGCCGTCAGTGTCTGGGCCACCCTCCATGAAACAGGGTCTATTTCGCAGGCCGCCCGTTCGCCCCCGCGCTCGATAACCGATGCCATATAGCGAGCGAGCTTTGTATTGGACACGCTGACCGCTGCCAGATATACGCCAAGCGCCTCGGCAGGCGTTGGCTCTGGAGCCGGATCCTCGGCATCGATCGTGCCCAGCGCTGCTCGGCAGATATCGGCCCCGTGCCCCGTCAGAGCCAGATCGACCCCATACTGCCCAGCAAGTTCAAGGACCGCATCACGGTCCAAAAAGGCGTCCGCCAGGCCCATCGCCACATCGCATCTACCCGCCTTAAGCAAAATCCGGGCCGCCCTCGGAACAAGTTCGGGGCGAACCTCGGCCACCAACTTGCGCAAGCGCAAGCGTCCGTTATCCTCCGTGCCCAGACACGTAAAACTCCGCTCGGCGGGGTCCAAGCCAAAGATCGGGTAGTCGCGTACAAAGTAGGACTGGTCGACCATCGACAGCCTCACCCCACAAGCCTCGAGTTCTGCGATATTGCCCTCGCCCATCAAAATCATGAGACATGCCACGCAAAACAGCGCATTATTGTCGAGCGAAGCCAGATCGACAAGTGCCGCGCCATATACGTTGACAATCTCGTTTTCGAGCAGACCGGCTACGTCGCCTTGGCCATACAGACCCGTCTGCAATGCCGAGACGAGCTCGGGCACACCCTGCGTGAGCTGATAAAAGTCGAGCGATGTGCTGATCGAAAACGCCGATGCCCACGCCGAATACTCATAGGCATGCACCTTGAGCATCTGCGCATTGATCTTAACCGAATCGCCCAGCCCATGAATCAGTTGACGATTTGAAGGACGGCAGGAGATAAAGACCCCTACCCCCATAGCGCGCAGGCCGCGAATCCTGTCGATGAGGTCTTCGGTATCGTGCTGATCGAGGTTTGGCACATTATCAATCGCGATAAGGGAGTGCGGTTTGTCTTTGAGTTCTTCGGTAACCACCTCGAGCTGCATAAACACCTCGCGCCCAGTGGCGCGATCGGCCTCGATAATCCGCACGGGGCCTCGCGTCGGGTCGCATTTAACCTCATGGGTGTACTGCAGCAGCACCGAGGTCTTCCCAAACCCGTCGGGCGCATAAAGAACCACGATGCCGGCCTTTCGGCCCTTGGCGAGAAGCTCATTCATCAAGCGTTCGCGTCGCACCATATAGCCACCGCCCAGCGGCATCAGCTCGAGGTCGTCCATACTGCCCAAATCGTTTACCATGCCCGCTCCTCAACTCGACCGTATGGACACTGTAGCCGCAAGACCATACAAGCCGCGCTATGAATAGAGCGACCTTGTGTTTTAGGTTGTCTTTTGGTACGCAAGCGGCAAGTTTTTGTACAGCGAGGGCCGATTCTTATTAATCCCCCGACTAATCGGTCTTTAAGCAGGTAAATGAGCTTGTCAGCTTGTCCCATCTAAGCGGCAGTGTAACGCAGATGAACAAGGTTCAGCCATGTCATTCAACTCGCCTAGCACCCGCTACCGTCTACGACCTTTTAGTGGCATTTTTGCATAGAATCTGGTATGGAATGAATCAAGCTGTTTGACATCCGGCATTCGCCAAGCTTGCGGCAAGATTTTGGTCAAGCGGGCGGAAAGGGATAACAAAAAGGCCCCCGCAAAGCGGAGGCCTTAGGCAAGGCTATGTCGAGGTGCAGGATTCGCGCTACTCGCAGAGCGAAAGGGCGGCCTCGTCGGCAACGACAACGCAGTTGGTGTGCAGCTGCAGGATCGAAGCCGGGCACGCGGGCGTAACCGGGCCATAGCACATGTCATGCACGGCCTGAGCCTTGGCCTCGCCGTTGGCGACGACTAGGATCATGCGGGCATACATGATGGTCTGGGTACCCATGGTGTAGGCCTGACGGGGAACATCGTCGATGCTGTCGAACAGGCGGCTGTTGGCCTGAATGGTGCTCTCGGTGAGGTCGACGCAGTGCGTGCCCTTGGAGAAGTGGTCATCGGGCTCGTTGAAACCGATGTGGCCGTTGTTGCCAATGCCGAGCAGCTGCAGATCCGGGTAACCGGCGGCGGCGACGATCTTGTCGTACTCAGAGCAGGCAGCGGCGGCATCGGGGTTGGAACCGTCGGGCACATGCGTGTTGTTCAGGTCGATGTTGATGTGATCGAAGAAGTTCTCACGCATAAAGTAGTGATAGCTCTGGGGATCGTCGTGCGAAAGGCCGCGATACTCGTCCAGGTTGTAGGTGCTGACCTCGGCAAAGTCGACGTCGCCCTTCTCGTACCAAGCAGCGAGCTGCTTGTAGGCACCGATCGGGGTGGAGCCGGTGGCAAGGCCCAGCACACAGTCGGGCTTGAGGATAACCTGCGCCGAGATGATATTGGCTGCCTTGCGGCTCATATCCTCGTAGTCTTTAGCTTTAATGATCTTCATTACGCGTCCTTTCTCGTACAAGAGAGGCAAGGCTCCCCTTACAAGCACTTGCCCGCGGCCCGCGTCGGCCGCAACCAACGTGTGCGGCCACCAGGGCGAGGTCGCGTAATGTATGTGTCTCGTGTCTAGCCGCGTCGAGGCCCCTGCCCGTCCACGGTGACCCAAAGCCGTTTAGCTTCGGACAAATCCCATCTTGCCACGGAGGGCGCCCTCCGTAAACGTGTTTGAATTGTAGGCTAATGGCCACGTGCACTTGTTAGCGCTCGCGAGCAACGATGAGCTGGTCCATCTCTTCGACATGCACGCCAACGGAACCCTTGATGCTCGAAAACTCAACAGAGTTGCACACCAAGATGGGAACCGTCACATCGTAGCCCTCGGCAGCAATTGCCTCGCGATCGAACTCAATGAGCACATCGCCCTTATGGACGATGTCGCCCACTTGCGCATGTACGGTAAAGTGCTTGCCCTCAAGCTGAACAGTGTCCAAACCAACGTGGATGAGCACGTCCAAGCCATCGACCGTGTTAAGCGCAACAGCGTGTCCCGTGGGAAAAATGGCCTCGACCTTGGCATCAGCCGGTGCAATCACACGCGTGCCGGTAGGCTGAATCGCCACGCCCTGGCCCAAAAGGCCGGTGGCAAATGTCTGGTCGTTTACCTCGGAAAGCGGAATGACGTCGCCCGAGATGGGAGCATCCAGCGTAAGGACTCGACCACGCATACCAAAAGACCTTAGGACTTTAGTGAACATGCTCCCCCTCGGACATACCAATCGACCAAAATAGCCTTAACAGTTTACCACTTGGCACTCGTTTTTGACCATTAGGGAAGTTCGCGCTTGACAACCTCGACGATGTCGTCAACAACGCGCTGGGTCAGCTCGTGCGTCTCGGCCTCGGCCATAACGCGGACCAGCGGCTCGGTACCGCTCGGACGCACCAGAATGCGACCGCGGCCGTCAAGTTCCTTCTCGGCAGCAGCGACAGCATCCCAGATGGGCTGGCAATCGTCCAGACCAGCCTTGTTGTCGGAATGCACGTTGACGAGTACCTGCGGGTACTTCTTCATGATGCCGGCAAGATCGGTGAGGGTACGACCGGTGCGCTTGAGCACGGCCAGCAGCTGAAGAGCCGTCACCAGGCCGTCACCGGTGGTGTTGTGCTCCAGGAAGATGATGTGGCCGGACTGTTCGCCGCCGATGACGGCGCCATCCGCGAGCATACGCTCCAGAACGTAGCGATCGCCCACGGCGGTCTGAACCATTTCGAAGCCCTGCTCCTTCATAGCGATGGAGAAGCCCAGGTTGCACATGACGGTCGAGACGATCTCGGAGTTGGCGAGCTTGCCGCGAGCGGCCAGGTCGGAACCGCAGATAGCCAGGATGTAGTCACCGTCGATCTCATTGCCCTCGCTGTCCACGAACAGCACGCGATCGGCGTCGCCGTCGTGGGCCAGGCCGATATCGGCGTGGGTGCGCAGCACGAGCTCGCGCAGGGGCTCAAGGTGCGTAGAGCCGCACTCAACGTTAATGTCAGTGCCACAGTAATCGGTGTTGATGGCATGGACCGTGGCACCCAGGCGCTGCAGCGCGGCGGGCGTAGTCTGGCAGGAAGCACCATGACCGCAGTCGACGGCAACGACTAGGCCATCGAGCCTCAGGCCATCAAGCGTATCGATGGCGTGGTCGACGTATGCCTTGCGAGCGTCCTTCATCTTGATGATGTGGCCCACGCCGGCACCGGTCGGCAGCGTGTCGGCAGCCATGGCTTCCTCGGACATGACCCAGGCGCTGATCTCTTCCTCGACAGCATCGGGAAGCTTCATGCCCTTGCGGCTAAAGAACTTGATGCCGTTGAACTCCGGCGGATTATGCGAAGCGGAGATGACGATGCCGCCGTCGAGCTCATTTTGGACGGTGAGCAGCGCCACGGCCGGCGTAGGGATAACGCCGCAGCAATGCGGACAGCCGCCCTCTGCCATAATGCCAGCGGTCAGAGCACTCTCGAGCATGGTACCCGAAAGGCGCGTGTCGCGGCCGATGCAGATGTCCGGGCCAAGGAACTTGGTCGCCGCGCGGCCCAGGCGAAACGCGAGGTCGCACGAGAGGTCGGCATTGGCGACGCCACGGACGCCGTCGGTACCGAAGATGTTCTGGGGCATAGGATCGCTCCTTCCCTAGCAGGCGATATACAACCGCCCACCCTAGTCGAAAAAGAAAAGCGGGACCCGCCGAGGAATCGGCAGGCCCCGCTTGTACATTGTATCTCGAAAGGAGATAAAACCTTAGCGCTTGGAGAACTGGGGAGCGCGGCGGGCCTTCTTCAGGCCGTACTTCTTGCGCTCGACCACGCGAGCATCGCGCGTAAGGAAACCGGCCTTCTTGAGGTCAGCACGGTAGTCGCCAGCGTTCAGAAGAGCGCGAGCGATGCCCAGACGCAGAGCGCCGGACTGACCGGAGATGCCGCCGCCATCGCACAGAGCGATAACGTCGAACTGACCGGCGGTGTCGGTCACCTTGAAGGGAGCAAGGGCGTTCTCAACGAGCTGATGACGGCCGAAATACTGCTCGGCGTCACGCTTGTTGATGGTCACCTTGCCGGTGCCGGGGACGAGACGGACGCGGGCGACGGCGTTCTTACGACGGCCGGTACCCTGGTAGACAACGGTGTTCTCAGCCATCTTTAAGCCTCCAGCTCAATCTTCGTGGGGTTCTGGGCAGCATGCGGATGCTCGGCACCAGCGTAGACCTTAAGCTTGGTCATCTGGGCACGGCCGAGGGTGGTCTTGGGCAGCATACCGCGAACGGCGCGCTCGATGACCTTCTCCGGGTGCTTCTCCATAGCCTGGCGGAAGCTCTCAGCCTTGAGGCCGCCGTTGTAGCCGCTGTGGCGATAATAGGTCTTCGTGTCGGCCTTGTTACCGGTAAGCTGGACCTTATCGGCGTTGATGACGACAACGAAGTCGCCGCAGTCGCTGTTGGGCGTGAACTGGGGCTTGTTCTTACCGCGCAGGATCATTGCGATCTGGGTGGCAAGACGGCCCAGGACAGCACCATCGGCGTCGACGAGAACCCAGTTGCGCTGGACCTCGCCCTGCTTGGCGTAGTGAGTCGATTTCGAAATCACTTAGACTCCTCCATGTACAGTACGTGTTGTTACAGAGATTCACGGGGCTCTGCAAGTAACCCGTCCATATTACCCCGCTCGCCGTACGAGTCAACAGGTATTTTGGCTCCGACCAGAGTTTCTGCACATGTCATCCACGAGCCGTGACGTTGCAGCGCTAGCGCTCAACAAACTCCTGGATCTCCGCGAGCAAACGCTTTGCCTCCTGGCGACCCTGAATATACAGATCGAGCAGCTTTGCTGGATCATGCTCGACATGGCCGACCTCGACCGGCTTTTGCGGAGCGACGACCAACGCGCGGCCATCGCGCTCATACTTCCACAGGTGCATGCGCTGGAGGTTATAGCGGTCGTGGCGCGTCTCGATAGCCTCGAGCAGGTAGGGGTAGTCGGCATAGCGGGCGCGCGCGGCAGGCATAAACTCGTAGGGCTTTTTCTCGTACGAGCGGTCCTGCGTGACAATGACAACCGCGCGCTCGAAGCCGGCCTCCTCGAGCACATGCTCGATAGGAACCGAATCGGCCACGCCGCCGTCGACGTATTTGTGCCCGTCAATCTCGACCGGCGGCGTCACCAGCGGCAGCGAGGTCGAGGCGCGCACGGCGTCGAGATCGAGCACGGCGCTTTTGACCGGGAGGTACGTGGCGGTTCCAAAGAGCATGTCCGTTGCGACGGCGTACATCTCAATGGGGCTCGCGTCGAACGTCTCGTTATCAAAAGGATCCAGGCGGTCCTGGACGTCGTTGAAGATAAAGTCGTAGCCCACGATGGAACCCGTGGACGCAAACGACGCGGCGCCCATGTAGCGGCTGTCGTTGCAGAAGGTCAAATTGACTCGGTTGGTGCGGCCGATCTGGTGCGACTTGTAGTTGACGCCGTTGAGCGCACCGGCCGAGACGCCGTACACCGCCGGAATTTCGACACCGGCCTCCATGAGAACGTCGAGCACGCCGGCGGTAAACTGCCCACGAAAACTGCCACCCTCCAAGACGAGCGCGACCTTGCCGGCGTTCTTTGCCTTATCTTCTGCAGTCATATTGACCTCCTGCGATTGCGTTTTGGCTTTCTTCTACCCAGTTTTGGAATGGAGGGCGCGCAGGTTTTTCGAGGCGGCAGGTGAAGCGGAAAGTGCGTCCCAGTTTGAGGCGGGATTCCGGGATGAACTTTCCGTTTGGACCGCCGTTGGGAAAGCGCGTCCCGTTCTGAGCGCGGATTCCGGGATGCGGTTTCCGCTTGATGTGTCATCCGGAAACTACGTCCCAGTCTGAGCGCGGATTCCGGGATGGGCTTTCCGCCTGGGCTGCCATTGGGAAAGCGCGTCCCACTCTGCGTCACTGAGGCGTTTTCTTTACGCCCGCGCCCTGCACAGAGTTCGATTCTCCGCGGGTGGAGGGGATCCGTCCGCGCGGGACACGGCAGGCTGTCATCCGGTCGGCATCGAATCTATATCCAGTCGAGGCTTTGCGCGGAGAATCCGCGTATTTGCTTCGCAAATCCGCACCGGCTTCGGCCGCCTGTCGGCGTCCTCGCCCGCGGGCTAAAAACGCTTACGCGTTTTCTTTACGCCCGCGCCCTGCATAGAGTTCGATTCTCCGCGGTACGGACTAGAAATAAAAAGACAGGTAGATACGAATATCTACCTGCCTGTTACTTATGGTGGAGGCGCGGAGAATCGAACTCCGGTCCACGAAAGCCCCCTGATTGGCATCTCCAAGCTCAGTCGCTGGTTTAGTCTCGGACGCTTTGCGCGCAGCGACACGCTCGCGGTGTCCTAACCGGTTCGGTCTTAGCCTGCGCCATACCGATTACGTGCGCAGGAGCATTCCCCTAACATGACGTCGCGCCGGTGTCGGGGAAATCACCGGGTTGACGCGCCGCTATAAACTAAGCAGCGAGAGCCATAGGCTCAAAAGAAGAGTTGTTGTCAATTCAATTTGACGGTACCCCTGTTTAACGAGGCGAGGAGACCTCGGCTTGCTTCCTCTCTCAGAGCTATCGTGTCGAAACCAGTCGCCCCCGAATGTCGGGAAAGTCTGGATGGTATCGGGCCTGCAAACACCCGATAACCGTCGACTTTTCAAGGAACATGCGGGGCAAGCCCCGCTTGTGGAGTGTTATCTTACCACGTTCTGAAAGCGGACAGCTGTTCTATGCACGAGCTGTGAAGACCCCAATGTGCGCCGCACTTCGCACTTTTGTTACCGATCGCGTCACGTATATTTTCGCCAAGCAAAATTGACCCGTCGAAAGGACCGTTATGGATACCAAGCAGCAACTCGTCAATGCCCTCGCAGGCCTGGGCGCAACCATTACCGAAGCTATGGATGTCATCGAGGGCTTTGTCCCCTGCGGACATCCCGCCCTCACGGTATCGAACGCACTCGTCGTGCTGGACGTTGACGATGATGCAGCTCTCACTCAGCAGCTTGAGACCGTCGAGGGCTTTATCGACCACGTGAGTGACAACCGCGGCGTGGCCGCCTACCACGGTATCGAGGTCGAGCTCGCGGGTCCCAAGGCCGATCTGCTCGCAGCAATCCGCGAGGTAGGCGCCCTTATGCAGACCGCAGGCGTCAAGAACACCCAGGTCAACGAGTGGGTCTACCGCAGCTTAGCCGCGCTCGACAGCTCCGAAGAAAAGGCAGCCGAGCAGCTCGCAGAAAGTCCCGCCATTAAGGCCGAGCTTTTGTAAATAGCAGGCGCGGGCCCCTTTGGCGCATCGTCGTCCAAGAGGCCCGCAAACAGTTTGCGTCAACCGATAGCCGCGCCGCCGCGTTCGGCCAAGGCCAAAATCGGCATCATTTGGCGCGGGGTCTTTGCTGCAAGATCGGCATGTTCGAGCAGTTTGCGATCGTTGGTCACCAAGTAATCGACCTGCGCGCGCTTGCACGCGGCGAGCACCAAGTTGTCTTCGTAATCGCGATGGAGCGCTAAGTATTTGTCGGCCAGCCAAAGGTCCGACGCATCTGCACCCACGGCCGTGGCGTTTTCGGTCATGTTCCGAACAAACGCCAGCGCCGCATCGCCAATCGCGCGGGCAGAAGCCTCGCCGAGCGCTCCCCCGCTGGCAAGAACGCTGCGCTTCAGTTCGTGCTGTACAACATACAGTACGTCCTTGGCGATATGCACCGGAAAGAACAGCAATGCCCCCGCCTCCGTCGCCTGCCCAATAAACGCGCGTGCGGCAAGCGACTCGGCATGGTCGGCGCAAAACGAATCAACCCATACGTTGGCATCCACCATTATTTTGAGGGGAGCCCCGCTCACAGGATCATCCCCTTTTGGCGATAGTGCTCGTCCATGGCTTCGGAATAGATTGTTTCCCAACCGCGATCGTCGGATACGGGCGACGTAGCGATGCCCAGGTCCGCGTAAAGCTGATCTGCCGCCGCCCATGATGCGGCGAACGGAGTATCGGGCGCGACGGTCTGCCGCCGGTCGTCGACGGCCGCAAGCACTTCCTCACACTGTCCACCACCCTGCGCGACCTTGGCCACGACATTTTTGATGAGCTCGGGCAGTGACCTGCCCGAAAGCTGCAGCGCTTCCTCGGCGCGCTCTTTAACCGAGCGATCTACGCGAACGTTCACCTGCGCCATGCCACTAACAGCACCCACGTTGACCCGCTCCCTTCAATTGCTAGCCCTGCTAGCACCACTATATAAAGAAGCTAGCACATGGTCAAATGCAAAAGGCCTGCGCCCGGACGACACCGATGCCGTCTGGGCGCAGGCCAGATAACGTGGGTGAACACGTCTGTTAACGCAGGTACGCCTTTGCGTTGCCCAGGCTGTAGGCAATCGTCGAGCCGTTGTGCAGCAGTGACGACGCCTGCGGGGTAATCGCGCCGGTAATGCCCAGTGCCAAGAGCGCTGAGTTGGTGAGCATCACCTTAGAATAGGAGCTCGTCAGACGGTCGATGAGACCCTGACTCATGCGGCGCAGGCGCACGATCGCGGCAAGATCCGTATCGGTCAGGATGATATCGGCGACCTCCTTGGCAATGTCGCTTCCGCCGCCCATGGCCAACCCCACATCGGCCAAACCGAGCGCCGGCGAATCGTTGACGCCGTCGCCCACCATGGCAACGTGGCGCCCCTCGCCCTTAATGCGCTCCACATACGCGTACTTGTCCTCGGGCAGCAGCTCGGCCTTAAACTCGTCGACGCCCGCCTCTCGCGCAATGCGCTCGGCCGTGCGCTCGGAGTCGCCCGTGAGCATAACGACATGCTTGACGCCCAGCGCATGCAGGTCGGCGATTGCCTCGCGGACCCCGGGCTTGAGCGGGTCCTCGATACCGAGCACGCCGACGACCTTTCCATCGACCGCCAGATACAGCGGCGACAGGCCCTGCATCTGGGACTCGATTTGCTCCTTAATGTCGGACTCGAGCTGCGCGCCCTCATCCTCAAATACAAAGTGCGCGGAACCGATGATGGCGCGACGCCCTTCAATGGACGAAGCGATGCCGTGCGCCACGATGTATTCGACGGCGGCATGGCGCTCGCGGTGCTCGAGCCCGCGCTCGCGGGCGGCGTTGACCACGGCACGCGCCACCGGATGCGGAAAATGCTCCTCCAAGCAAGCGGAAAGGCGCAGGACCTCGTCCTCGCTCCAGCCATCGGTGGTGAGCACGCAGGCAAGACGCGGCTGTGCCTCGGTAAGCGTGCCAGTCTTATCAAACACAATGGTGTCGGCCTTGGCAAACGACTCAAAGTACTTCGCGCCCTTGACCATGACGCCCATCTTGGCAGCATCGCTCATAGCGGTCATGACGGCAACGGAACCCGTGAGCTTGAGTGCACACGAGTAGTCGACCATCAGCGCCGCCGAGGTCTTGATGAGGCTGCGGGTGGTAAGCGCAACCAGGCCCGCGAGCAGGAAGTTCCACGGGACGATCTTGTTGGCAAGGTCCTCCATGTGCGACTGGCCCTCGGACTTGAGCGAGTCGGCCGTCTGCACGAGCGAGACAATTGAGCGCAGTTTGGTTTGCGCCGTATTGGCGCGCACACGCACCAAGATGCTGCCGTCCTCCACGACGGTGCCGGCGAACACGTCGTCGCCCACGCTGCGCTCGACGGCAAGCGGCTCGCCGGTCAGGGTCGCCTGGTTGACCATGGCGCTCCCCTGCTCGACAACACCGTCGATGCAGATGGACATGCCGGTGCGCACGGCGACCAGATCGCCGGGCTCAAGCTCGGTCGCGGCAACGCCTACCTCGGTGTCGCCGACAACCTTTTGCGCCTTGTCGGGCACATCGAGCAGCGAGTTGATGAGCTCGTTTTCGCTCATGGCGCGGGTGTAGTCCTCGAGCAGCTCGCCCACGTTGAGCAGGAACATCGTCTGGCCCGCGGTGTCGACATCACGTTTGACAAACGAGATACCGATGGCCGAAGCGTCGAGCACAGGAACGGTCAGGCGCGGCTGCGCGAGCTCACGGAGGGCGGCGCGCAAAAAGGTCATGTAACCGGCCACGACAAACACCGCACGCAGGGGCGTCGGCAAGAACCAGCGACGTGCGTAATGGGCACCGATAAGTGTGGCAAGATCCATAACGAGCTTGTGCTTGCGCGGCTCAAGCTGCATCACGTAACCCGTCTTTGCGTCGGCAATGGCCTGAGCGTCGAGCGCACCGACGGCGGCCAGCACGGCATCGCGACACGGCTCGTCATATTCGAGCGCTAACTGGCCAATACGGCCATAGACGCGCACCTTGCGCACGCCGTCGATGTCACCGTTGAGTTTAAGAAGCGCATCGAGATCGCTCTCTGGCACAGGACCCGCCAACTGAAGACGGGTCCTGCCGGGGATCTCGCTAACAATCGAGAATCTCATTGTTTATGCCTGGGAGTGCTATTCGGCTGCCTTGTCCGCAGCGGCCTCGCTCTGGGTGAGATAGGCAGCCTCGGCAACCATGTCGTCGACCTCGGCCTTGGCCTGCTCGACCATGTCCTGGTAGCCGTTCTTGATGCGCATACCGCACGCAATACCCTGCACGCAGACATTCTTGACCGGAGCGCTGGTAAGCAGCTTGATGCCGGCCGTGCCAAGCAGAAAACCGCCACCGACAAGCAGGGTATTGAACGTCGACTTCTTCATGTTGCTTCTCCCTTTTGCCGCATTGGACGCGGCATGGTGCCTCAGCACCCGAGTAAACAAGTTTGCTCGAGCACGCTTTTGAAATATCTCAATTTTATCTAACTATCTAGGTCAGCCATGGCTAACCTTTTGAAAATTAACGATGCGGAGTAACCGATTGTCAATGTGAGAAAGGGACTGTCCCTTTGCCCCTTCTTACAACTGCCAGGTAGCTGCTTCCTTTTGCAGCGCCACCATGCGGGCGAATTCTCCACCTGCCGCCTTGAGCTGCGCCGGAGTGCCCTGCTCGGCTACCACACCATCCTTGAGCACAACGATCTTATCGGCATTTTCTACCGTGCGCATACGGTGGGCGATCACGATAACCGTCTTGCCTGCGAGCAGGCGGGAAAGCGCCTGCTGAACCACGGTCTCGTTCTCCACATCCAAGCTCGCCGTCGCCTCGTCCAACAACACGATAGGCGCGTCTTTGAGCAGCGCACGGGCGATAGAGATGCGCTGGCGCTCACCGCCGGACAGCTTGGAGCCGTTCTCGCCGATCATGGTGTCATAGCCCTGCGGCATGCGGCTCACAAACTCGTCGCAGTTGGCGGCACGCGCGGCAGCAAGCACTTCCTCATCGGTGGCATCGCGACGACCAAGACGGATGTTTCCCATCACCGTGTCGTCAAAGAGCAGCACGTCTTGGAACACAATGGCGTAGTCGCGCAGCAGCACCTCGGGGTCCACGCTCGCAACATCCACGCCACCCACGGTGACCGGGCCTTCGGTGGCGTCCCAAAAGCGCGCGGCCAGGCGGCTCACCGTGGACTTACCGGAGCCCGAAGGACCGACCAGTGCCGTGACCTCGCCTTCCTTGGCGGTAAAGCTTACATCGGTAAGAACTTTCTCGCCGGCGCGGCCGTCCTCGCCCGCACCATAGCCAAATGCCACGTGATCGAACACCACATCGTGGCCTACGGGCTCAAACTGCTCGCTGCCCCGCGCCACGGGCTCTTCCATGATGGAACGCATGCGCTTGGCCGACGACTCGGCGGCAAACAGCTCGGACATCAGCATCAGCGCCTGATCAAAGGGCGCATAGATGCGGCTCACCATAAGCAGGAAGGCAAACATCATCAAAAAGTCGACCTGGCCGGAGGCGACCATCGCAGCGCCCGTGACCAACGTGGTGGCAATCCCCAGGCGCAGGATGGCAAAGGCGGAGTTGACCAAAAGCCCATTGGCGAGCTCGCCTCTGGTGGTCTCGCGCTCCTCGGCATCGATCACGGCGTTGAGCCCCTCAAGATAATGAGCCTCCTGGTTGGTGGCGCGGATCTCGCGCACGCAGTCGAGCGTCTCCTGGATCGCCTCGGTAACCTTGACCTTCTCGGCACGCACATGGTCGAACACCGGGATCATGGGGCCGCGCGTCAGATACAGCACGACAAAGGCCACGGGAACGCTCCAAAACGCCGCGATCGCCAGCTGCCAGCAAAAGAACAGCGACGCCACGAACACAATGACGCTTGCGATGATGGCACCCCAAAGCTCTCCCAGCACGTGGCTGTAGGCGTGCTCCATGGCCTGGACGTCGCCCATAATGGTCTCGGTTAAATCGGCCAGATCACGACGGCCAAAAAACGACAGCGGCAGCTTGCGCAAGCGCTCGGCGATCTCCATACGCTGCTTGCCGCACTCCTCGTAAAAGATGCAGTAGGTGTAGTAATACTGCTGCCAGTTAGAGGCAAAGAGCAACACGAAAAAGACCAGGAGGCCGCCCACAATCGGCAGGGCATCCGGCAGGTCGGCACCGGTGGCGAGATGTTCGACAAAACCGGCCATGACCAGGAACAATAAGCCCATGCCGGCCATGGTAATGAGATTAGTGAGCGCGGTCCAGAAAATGCCGCGTTTTACGCCGGCGACGCCTTTATCGGATAGGAAATACTTCTTTTGGAATGAGGCGAACATTTAGGCCTCGCCTCCCTTCGTGACGGCGGCATCCGCGGCAGCAGTGATCTTCCAGCTCGCGGCCTGTTCGTATTCGGCCCACATCTTGGCATACAGACCCTCTTGGGACAGCAACTCGGCATGGGTGCCGGCCTCCTGCACGCTACCTTGATTGAGCACCACGATCTTGTCGGCCCCCACTACAGTCGAGAGTCGGTGCGCAATCATAATGACCGTGCGACCCGCCGCCAGCTTGCTAAAGGCGCGCTGGATGAGCGCCTCGTTCTCGGGGTCGGCAAACGCCGTGGCCTCATCGAGCACCACGATAGGCGCGTCTTTAAGGATCGCGCGGGCGAGTGCCACGCGCTGGACCTCGCCGCCCGAAAGATATGCCCCTCCAGCACCGAGCATGGTGTTAATACCCTGCGGGAGCTTGGCCACAATGTCGTCGCACTGAGCTGCGGAGAGGGCCGCGCGCACTTCGTCGTCAGTGGCCGTAGGCTTGGAGGCGCGCACGTTATCGGCAAGTGTTTGCCGGAACAGCTGGTTGGTCTGGAACACGAAGGCAACCTGGTCCATAAGCTCGTGCGGATCCATATCGCGAACGTCTACGCCGCCCACAAGCACGCGACCCGAACAAACATCCCAAAAACGCGGGATCAGGCTTGCGCAGGTCGACTTGCCGCCGCCCGAGGGGCCCACCAGCGCAAGGGTGCTGCCTGCGGGAACGCTAAAGCTCACATGATCGACGGCAGGCGCTTCGGCACCCTCGTAGGTAAAGCTCACGTCCTCAAAGCGCACATCGCTGCCAGCAGGGTGCTTGGGCTGGGCAGGCACGGAGAGCTGCTTGGAATCCATAACGCTTCGGATGCGCGCCAGCGAATCGGCACTCATCTGAGAGGCCTCGCCCACAAACATAAGCTTGGTCATGGCCGTCGGCACCACGGCCGAAAAGATTGCGTAAAACGTAAAGTTGACCATAAAGTGCGCGAAGTCCGTCTCGCCCGGTGCCAACAGTAGCGCCACGGGCAAAAGGAATGCCACAAGGCCGTTGAGCGCGGTAAGGTTGAGCACCTGCGGACCTCGGCAAAACGTACCCGCATAGTTTTGCGCCATGTCGGCGTATTCGACGATCGCATCATGGAACGCCTTAAAGGAGTAGACCGTCTGCTGGAATACCTTGACCACGGGGATGCCGCGTACGTATTCGGTGCCGGTCTTGTTCATCTTGACCAGCGCACCCATGTAGGCCTTCATAAACTCGCCGCCCTTGCCGCTCATCATGGTGGCCATGGCGCAAAACGAAACGACGACCGAGATTAGGCATGCCGCACCCAAACGCCAATCGAGGGCGAAAAGCAGCACGAGCAGGCCCACGACCATGGCGGTGGCGCCGGCGATATCGGGCAGCATGTGTGCGAGCAGCGTCTCGGTGGAGGCAGCGCATCCGTCTACGATACGGCGCAGCTCACCGGTGGCGTGCGTGTCAAAGTAGCCGAGCGGCAACTTGAGCAGATGCTCACTCGTGGTCTTGCGGATATTGGATGCGCAGCGAAACGCGGACAGGTGCGTGCACATGAGTCCCACAAAATAGACCACAATGCTCGCCAGGGCAAAGCCCACAGCCCACCAACCATACATCGCGATATTGGCGGCCTCGCTCCAGTTGGGCGCCACGGCGATAAGATCTCGCGCAACAAGCCAGATGCACACGTACGGGCCAAAGCTCAGCAGCTGCGAGAGCGCCGAGAGGGCCATGCCCAAATACGTTAGGAATTTACGTTCACCGGCATATGCAAGCAGCTCGCCGATGCCGCCACCTTCCTTTTTTGATCCCTTTGCCATGAGATTCCTTTCTAACGGCTTGAGAGTTAACCGTAAGAAACTTATCATGGGCGTGTTAGCCAAGGCACACAATTGGGCCAGGCGTGGACGTTTTCGCAAATGAAGGGGACGCTTTTGAAAATGCGGCGGGCGGCAACCGATATAACCGAGCTCTACGCACCGCAGTTTGAGCAGTTTGGCTTGGAGTTCTCCGGCAAGGGCGCCGTCTTTACCGGTGAGGTGGCAAACGATCGGGCGCACGGACGCGCATGGATCATGCCCCTCTCCCCCACCTGCATCGTCATGGAGCATTTCATTACCCCGATGCACAACATGCACCTAGCCGAATACACGCCCGAACCGTACGCGTGCGTGAGCGAGGTCAGCGCGCCCACGCTCATGTGTATGCCCGAAGCCGGCATAACGCCTGCGAACCTCAAGCCGCTGCGCGGGCCGTGGCCGAACAGCGCAGTCTGCAGCTTTATCCAAGATAGCTGCGGCGAGGAGCTAAGCCCGCTGTTTGCAGGGCAACTCTATCACTCACGCTCGGTGCTCTTTTTGCCCGGGTATTTTGACGAGCTGGAGCATTGCTATCCTGCCGAGTTCGCGGGGGTCTTTGAGGCGTTTGCCGAGTCATGGCACGAGGAGGCAGCGTCTGCCATCTGCCACACACTACGCCGAATCAACGAGGACCGCGCTCGCGCCGTAGGCGGGCATGTCTATATGCGGGGCATTGTAGAGGCTATGGTCGCGGAGCTCGCCTGTTCGCGCGCGGCCCACAAGCAGGCGCGGCGGGCGGCAGACACACGCGCCAGCATAACCATTGCCGAAGAAGCAACGGCAATGATTGAGCGCGCGCTCGACAAAGGCAGACGTGTGGGTATCAACGAGGTAGCCGAGAGGCTCTACACAAGCCGCTCCAAGCTATGCGCCACCTTTAAGGCCCAAACCGGCGAGTCCCTGGGTGCCTACATTCGCAGACGCCGTATGGAGCGAGCACAGGACCTTTTGGCCGATAGCTCGCTTACGATAGCGCAGGTCGCAGAGCGTCTAGGCTACCCTCAGCAGGCCGCCTTCGCCCAAGCCTTCAAGCAACACACCGGCACCACCCCCACCACCTGGCGCTCCCAACATATATAAAGAATGAAGGCGCCAACGGCGCCCTCATTCACCAAATTCAATCCAGCCCACCTGACCCGAACGGCCGAGTCGTCACGGAACCGAGGGGCCGGGCGCAGGGCCTTGCCTCTCAATGAGTTCCCTTCAAAACAATGGGCGTGCCGACGGCACGCCCATTCACTCTATTCCATTCAGCCCACCTGACCCGAACGGCCGAGTCGTCTGGCCGGGGAAGCCCCGAGTCGCCGGGGTGTTTGCTCCAAATGAGTTCCGCATGCAAAGAAGGCCACTAAATGTGGCCTTCGTCTTGCATAGGACTGTTTGAAATTTGGAGGAAATACCCCGGCGACTCGGGGCTTCCCCGGCCTCGCAGCTACGAGAGCGACGTTCTCAGCAACTCGTTGAAGAGTTTCGGGTTGCCCTTGCCGCAGCTCGCCTTCATGCACTGGCCCACCAAAAAGCCGATGACCTTCTGGTTGCCGTCACGATACTGCTGCGCCTGCTCGGCACAGTTTGCCAGCACCTCGTCCACGATCGGCTGCAACGCACCGGCATCGCTCACCTGACGCATGCCGCGCTCGTCGACGATCTTGTTGGGGTCGTCGCCGGTCTGGGCCATGGCCTCAAAGACCTCGTGCGCCTGGTTGGAGCTGATGGCATCGGTCGCCAGCAGCTTGGCGAGTGCCGCCACTTGAGCCGGCACGATGCCGGACTCGGCGAGCGACACGCCCGCGCCCTTAAGGTAGGCGATCATCTCGTTCACCAGCAGGTTTGCGACCGTCTGGGCCTCCTTGCCAGCCATGCCGGCAGCAGCGGCCTCAAAGAACTCGGCAAACTCCGGGTCGCCGGCGATCTGCTCGGCATCGGCCGCCTTAATGCCAAAGTCGGTCTCAAAACGGGCGCGCTTGGCATCGGGCAGCTCGGGGATCTCGCCACGGCAGCGGTCGATAAACTCGTCGTCCAAATCGAACGGCGCCAGGTCGGGATCGGGGAACAGACGATAGTCGTCTGCCGTTTCCTTCACACGCATGACCACGGTGCGCTTGCGGCTGGGCTCCCAGTGGCGGGTCTCCTGATAGATGATGCCGCCCTCCTCGAGCACCTCGGCCTGGCGGCAGATCTCGTAGGCAAGGCCGTCGTGCAGGCTCTTAAACGAGTTGAGGTTCTTGAGCTCGGTCTTGGTGCCCAGCTTGGTCTCGCCGCGGCGGCGCAGCGACACGTTGCCGTCGCAGCGCATGGAACCCTTCTCCATGGAGCAGTCCGAGATGCCCAGCGTCACAAAGATGCGACGGAGCTTCTCCATAAACAGGCGCGCTTCCTCGGGCGTGCGCAAGTCGGGCTCGGTGACAAGCTCGATGAGCGGCGTGCCGCAGCGGTTGTAGTCGACGAGCGACTCGGCCGCGGCGGTAATGCGGCCCTCGGCGCCACCCACGTGGACCATCTTGGCGGCGTCCTCCTCCATGTGGATGCGCAGGATGCGGATGGGCACCGTGTAGGAACCGTCCTCGCGACGCTCGGGCATCTGCAGGTTGGACGCATCGTAGCTGGCCAGATGGCCGGCGCGCTGGTTGCCCTCGCGCATGGTCGATGTCATGGACGTGGACAGGCCCTCGGCGTTGGCCGAGGCGCTTGCCAGACTCTGGGCCTCGGCCTCGCCAAACGCGCAGTCGGGGCGCTCGGCGGCACCGCGACCGGTCACGTCCAGGTCCAGGTGACCGTACATGGCAAAGGCGACCGGACCCTGCGTGGTCTGGAAGTTCTTGGCCATATCGGGATAGAAGTAGTGCTTGCGGTAGAACATCGAGTGGCGCTGGATCTCGCAGTTGGTGGCCAGACCCGCCTTGACGATGCTCTCGATGGCGCGCTTGTTGGGCACCGGCAGGGCGCCGGGCAGGCCCAGGCACACCGGGCACACGTTGGCGTTGGGCTCGTCATCGTGGCTGAGCTTGCAATTGCAGAACATCTTGGTATCGAGTGCGGTGAGCTCGGTATGGATCTCCAGGCCGATCACGGCCTCCCAATCCTGCAGGACCTCGGAAAGCTCCTTCATTACAGCTCGCCTCCCTTCCCGGCAAAAGCGGGCGCGACGGAAAGCGCGGGCGCACCCGTGGCGGCATCGGCAAAGCCGCGCTCCAGGGCGCGGGCAAACGTGAGCAGCTGACGGTCCTTAAAGGCCGGACCCACCAGCTGGGCAGAAACGGGCAGCTGAGTATCCTCGCCCAGGCCCAGCGGCACCGAGATACCGCCGTTGCCGCAGATGTTGAGCGAAATGGTGTACAGGTCGGAGAGGTACATCTGCGTGGGGTCGCTGATCTCGCCAAACTTAAAGGCCGTGCGCGGCGAGGCGGGCATGAGGATGGTGTCCACCTTGGCATACGCGGCGTCGTAGTCCTGCGTGATGAGCGTGCGGGCCTTTTGCGCAGCGTAGTAGTACTTGTCGTACACGCCCGAGCTCAGCAGGTAGGCGCCGAGCATCTGACGGCGCTTGGCCTCGGCACCAAAGCCGTGGGCGCGCGAAAGCGAGCTCTGGTCGGACAGGTTGGCGCAGCCCTCCTCCTGGTAGCCGTAGCGAATGCCGTCGAAGCGGGCCAGGTTGGAGAACGCCTCGGCCGGGCCGATGACGTAGTAGGCGGCGATGGCGGCGTCCAGGTGCGGCAGGTCGACCTCGACCAGCTCGGCGCCCTGGTTCTGCAGCTCCTGGGCGGCGCGCTGAACAGCGGCCTTGACCTCGGGCGTCAGGCCCTCGGCCTCCATAAACGCGGGGATGATGCCCACGCGCTTGCCCTCGATGCTGTCGTTGAGATGCTCGGTAAAGTCGACGGCGCAATCCTGGCTGGTGCAGTCGTACGGATCGTGGCCCGCACCGGTAAGCGCGTTCATGGCCAGCGCGACATCCTCGACCGTGCGGCCAAAGGGGCCCACCTGGTCGAGCGACGAGCCAAAGGCAACCACGCCGTAACGGCTCACGGCGCCATACGTGGGCTTAAAGCCCACCACGCCGCACAGCGACGCCGGCTGGCGGATGGAGCCACCGGTGTCCGAGCCCAGCGAGAGCGCAACCTCGCCCGCGGCGACGGCGGCAGCGGAGCCGCCCGAGGAGCCGCCGGGCACGCGCTCGGTATCCCAGGGGTTGTTGGTGCGGTGGAAGGCCGAGCTCTCGGTGGAGCTGCCAAAGGCGAACTCGTCCATGTTGGCCTTGCCCATGGGCAGGCAGCCGGCGTCGAGCATGCGCTGGACGCAGGTGGCGGTGTAGACGCTCTGGTAGTCCTCGAGCATGCGGGAAGCGCAGGTGGTGCGCGTGCCCACGAGGTTCATGTTGTCCTTAATGGCCAGCGGCACGCCCGCAAGCGGGGGCAGCGGCTTGCCTGCGGCACGGTCGGCATCCACGCGCGCGGCGGCCTCGAGCGCAAGCTCGGGCGCCACCTGCAGGAATGCCTGGACCCCACCCTCGCGCGCCTCGATGGCCTCGAGCGAGGCCTGAGCGACCTCGGTGGCCGAAAAATCGCCGGCGGCAACGTGCGCGGCCAGCTGCGCGGCCGTGAATCGATCGAGATTGAGCTTCATTACTCGCTCTCCCCCTCTCCCAAAATGGACGGCACGCGGAAGTAGCGGTCGCGCGCGCTGCCGGCGTTTTCGAGCGCGACGTCGAGCGGCAGGTCGCGCTCGGGCTCGCGCAGGTCATCGCCCATCACGTTGGACAGGCTTCCGATAGGATGGAACGTGGGCTCCACGTCGGGCAAGTCATATTGCAAGACGGGCTCGAGCATCTGGACGGCGTCGTTCAGGTAGGACGTCATCTGGGTGAGCTCGTCATCGGTCAGTGCGATCTTTGCGTACTCGGCGATGCCGCGCACGTCTTTCTCGCTGAGTGCCATAGGCGCTCCCTTCCGCATAACAGATAAACCGCTCTAGTATACAAGGCAACGCCGCTTGGAGCAGGTGCTTTACCCAAATGCAGCGAAAACGTAACGAGGGCGGCGGATGCGTCCCGGCGGTTATGCAGCAAAATCTGCATCGTCACAATGCAAAACCGTCCCGCCCACAACGAAAACCGTCCCGCCCGCAACGAAAAGCATCGCAACATTCGACGCTTTTCGCCAAAATCGCGATTTTCATCGAATGTTGTGATGGTTTGGAAGCCCCCGACCACCACAAAAATGCCTGTCCCCATTGCGGTGGTTCTGGAGAATGTCTTATGCCGAGGCCTTGACCTTGCGGCGCTTGCGGACCGCGTGGATCACGATATCCAGCAGCAACAGCACAATGGCTACGACCACGATGAGCACGGCAAACTCGCGCTTGCCCCAGTGGCGGCCAGCCAGCGACTTTTGCTTGTCGACGTCCTTCTTGTTGTACTTGGTGCGCACGCAATGCACCAGCAGGCGATGGTCGTTCACGCCGTAGGGCGTGCAGGTGACGAGCGTCACCTTGTCGGCGCCGGGCTCGATGGTCAGCGACTCCATCTCCTCGGGCAGCACCACCTCGGAGTCCACCATCTTGTAGGCGAGCGTCTTGTTCATGGTGTGCAGCAGCACCAGGTCGCCGGGCTCCAGCGAGTGGATGTCGTCGAACATGCTCAGGTTGCGCATGCCCGAGTGCGCGGTGAGCACGCAATGCGTCGAGGTGCCGCCCACCGGCAGGCTCGTGCCTTCCAAGTGCCCGACGCCCGCCATAAGGACTTCTTCGCTCGTGCCGTGGTAGATGGGCATGCTCACGTCGATGGAGGGGATCTCGACCCAGCTCATCATGGGGTCGCGGTCAAAGATGAGCTGCTGGGCGTAGGGCTCGATCTGGTCGGCGGGAAGCTCGGTGGCCTCGCCCGCCAGCTGCTCGTTAAAGGAGCGCGCCTGGAGCAGGATGCGCTCGCGCTCCTCGGCAGATAGCGCGTCCACGGTGCTGGACACGGTGCTGATCTGGTTGAACACGCCCGAGGCCTCGAGCCGGTCCAAAATCCACGGCCAGGTCATAAGGCCCACGCCAATAAGGATGATGACGATAGTGATGAGCCGATCGGCCCAGCGCGGCAGCCGCTTGCGGCGGCGCTTGGGCTTTGGTTGAGGTTTGGGCTGAGGGCTTGAGCCGCCGTTGTCCGCGGCGTTATTGCTCTTCATATGTTTGGCGCCCTGCACCATCGCCAGTCACTCCTCTACAACTCAAGTTGTCTAAACAAATAATAGCCGATTAGCAGGCTCCCCCGCCCGACAACACAGCTAGACCGCACCGTCCAGTCGAGGATAAGCCAGCATTTGAGTTTTCAAAATGTCCCGAATCGGCGGGGCGATTCGGGATACAATGTCAATAGAAAACGACGCACCCCGCGTAAGTGTACGAGAGCGCGGGCGGCCTAGTTTTCAGTTTTTGTTAAATGCCCGGGATCCGACCCCCGGGCATTCTTATTTGCGCTTTCGGCGCAAATGCCTTCTACCGTCCGCACCGCGCGTGCGCCTACGGACCTTAAACCGAACCTCATACGAGTCAAGAAACGCGATGATGAACGAGCCCACCGCCGCGAGGGCGGCGAGCGCGTTAAGGAATTTCAGCATTTGGGGACCTCCGATCGAGTCGTCGGCCGCCCGCGCACGGGATGCGTCGCAAGGCCATTTTACTGCGAGCGCATGCACCCACGGCTGGTAAACGCGATTTTGACAAACATTTGTTCGATAGTTACACACACGGCTCCTCGCCCAGCGGAGCCTGGCCGCATTGTCCGGGTTTGCCCGACGTGTTTGCGTTTTCAAATGTCCCGAATCGGCGGGGCGATTCGGGATACAATCGTTACAGGAAACGACACGCCCCGCGTAAGTGTTCGAAAGCGCGAGCGAGCAGTTTCCGGTGTTGTTAAATGCCCGGGCCTCTAACCCCGGGCATTCTTATTTGCGCTTGTTGCGGCGCAAATGCCTTCTACCGTCCGCACCGCGCGTGCGCCTACGGACCTTAAACCGAACCTCATACGAGTCAAGAAACGCGATGACGAACGTGCCCGCATCGGACGATGGAGGCTGACTGCGTTATCCCAAAAAATCGGGGCAGACTCCAGTGCGGAGTCTGCCCCGAAAAGAGAATGGCAAAGCAAGAACGTCGATGGACGAGAAAAGTGTCCGCAAGTCTCATGGCCATCACATCCCACCTGCCAAAGGGATGGGTGAGCGAGCGTTACTCCTGCTCGGACTCCTCAGCCTGCTTACGGCTGCGGATGAGGTGCGCCACGCCGATGCACAGCACCGCGCCACCAGCGATCCAGGTGAAGGTCACACCGTTGAGGCCGGTGAGGGGAAGGCCGGAGCCCTGCTGGTCGGTGACAGTGAGGTGTACCTTGCCGTCAGCAGCCTCGGTATTAGTTTGAGCCACCTTGACGAGATTCTCATCAGTACCATTAGCAAGAGTGCAGCCCGGGTTAACAACAGTCGTATCGTCTGCCGGAAGCGCCCCGCGAGTAATGGTGAACGTGATGCCAGCGCTGTGGGAGTTGTTATATCCAGGCGCCGGCTTGACCTCCGTAAGGACGTAAGTACCCTCATCAAGACCAACAACGTTGATCTTGCCGCTTGCGTCGGTCGTCAGCTTGGCCTGCTCGCTATCAGGCGTCTTGGTACCATCCGCCTTGATATAGTTACCATCATCGCCCTGCTCCTGCAGCGTGAACTCAACGCCCGCGAGCCCCTTATTTTCATCATCGGAGCCCACCTTGGTGACATCGATGCCATAGGTGTAGTCATAAGCAGAGTGCTCAACCGTGGTGCCGATTCCATTGCCGTGCGGGTTGTTAGAATAGGTCAGCGTAACCGTATTTTTCTGGGGTTTGCCAACCAAACCCTGGAAAGCATCTTTAATCTTACCCTTATCATCAAAGATCTTGGTAGAGTCGAGTTTTGCCTCGTATTCAACCGTCACATTAGACGAACCGTTAACGCTAATTGCATTATTTTTTTCATCAACGCAGGACTTGAGGTCTACAAAGCTAACGGTGAGTACGCCGCCCGAATAGCTTTTTGTGTAGCCGGATGCAGGATCAGCCTTGACGGTCTTGCCATCAATCTTGACATCGACGATCGGCGAGCCGTCCTCGTCGCACTTAACCGTCATGGAGCCAGGCAGATTATCCGTAAATAAATACGCATAGGTGCTGTAGGTGTTGATGTTGCTCGCAACTGTACCGGCAAGCTGGTACTTGATAGGCTGATCCATGCGGGAGTCGGCGGACTTATTAAACGTGGCATCCGTCGCGTCGTCCTTGACGGCCTTGGTCACGTTGGGGACGCTCTTCTTGGGGGCTACATTAACGTCAGAGCCACCGACAATGGTGAAAATCGGCGAAGTGTACACGTCAGTATTGCCGGTCTTACTGGGCACATCGGTCACGAAAAGCCAGTAGCCTTGGTCCAGACTCTCAAAGTTACCCTTGTTGGAACCGCTCGGTTTTGCCCAGGTTAGATTCGAGTCCTCAAGTGCGGCAGCGATCTTGTCGAGCACGCTTCCGGCATTGACGTTATTACCATCTTTATCGTTCCCGTGTTTTTTGATGAACTGGGCCCACGCCTGAGGAGATTTAGCGTCTGCGTCGGTTGGGAAACCAGCAGGCTTGGGCTCATCAGTATCGAACGCCGTAGTCACTGCCCTCATTACGGAATCGTTTGTCCAAGCAATGTCGGAAAGTGTCTTGTCGCCAGTCCAAACGCCCTCATCCTTATTCTGTGTGACCGTCGCCTTGAAAATCTGGATGCCCTTGAAAGATGTGTCGGCATATTCAGCAGTGCCAGGGTCAGTGATAAACACCTTGCCCTTCTCCGTAGCCACCGTTGGCACACCCTCAGCAAACGCCATGGTCACCGGGGCCATGACGCCGCCGAAGCTCAACGCCGCCGTGAGGCCTGCTGTCACTGCCAGGCGTGCAATGTTCTTGTTCATGCTCATCTTCTTTTCCTCCGTTTTCCGTTTGGTTCTCATTCGATCGGTCATCATCTGTCTGTATCTTAGCATCTACTTCGCTACGTCTCGCCCCGCTCTCTGTGGGGCTGCCAGCTACTCTTTATGGCTGCCACCTCCCCGCTTGACCAGGAGCGCGACCACGATGAGCGCGGCTCCGGCGACCGCTGCGGCGGCCGCGGCGTACATTGCCATATCGCCAGTCGAGGGCATAAAGCCTCCGGTGGTAATGCTAGGGGGTGTGCCGGTGGGCGTGTTAATGAGCGACGCCTCCAGACTGCCCGTCGACCCGTCCGCGCTGTCGGCGCGCAGGGGCGACTCGGCCGTGATGGTGAGTTTGGGCTTGGCGGCAGCCACCTGGTCGACGTCCAGGCCCTCGGCCTTGACCGTCACGGAGCGCGTGCCCTCAAAGGCGGTGTAGCCCTTGGGCGCCTTGAGCTCGCGGACCTCCAGCTTGCCCGAGTCCACGCCCGAGACGGTCACGCGGCCGTCCTCGCCCGTGGTGACGGTGGCCTTGCCCTCCGCACCCCACGTGCCGTCGGCCGCCAGCGTGCGGCCGCGGTCGTCGGCGATGCTCAGGACCGCCCCGGCAAGCGGCTTGTCGCCGTCGCTGCCGCGCTTGGTGAGCGCGAGATCCCAGGTGTAGGCGCACGCATCGTCGCTCGGCGTGCGGGTGAAGCCGGCGTCGCCGGACTGGTCGGCGAAGGGAGAGCGCGGGTAGCGCAGGTAGACCTCGTTGGGGTTGCCCTTCGCGATGCCGTGGTTGCACGCGCTGTTGAGCGGCGCGTTGTACACGGCGACCACGCGGGCGCCCGCGGTGAAGGCGTCGGCCCCGCCGAGCGCGGCGATCAGGTCGCCGGTGCGCACGGTGAAGGTCTTGCCGTCGGCCGCTACCTTGGTGGCGCACTGGGCCGTGATGTCGGTCCAGCCCTTCGCGGGTTTGGTGCCGGCGCGGCCGTCCTTGCCGGTCGGGACGGCGTCGAAGCCGCCGTCCGCGCCCGCCGCCACGTACACGCGCACGCTCGCGGCCACCTTGGAGGGGTCAAGCCCCGCGCTCATGGTGTCGACGAACCGCACCGTGTAGGTGTCGTAGGCGGCAAGGCCCGCCGGGACCATGGCGGAGAGGCGCCAGTACAGGTCGTCGGCGACCGTGGCGTCGGCGGCCTTCTGCCAGGCGGCGGTGCTGTCCTCCAGCACGTGCTTGGCGACCTTGGGGGTCGCGGCCTTGGGCTTGACGGTGACGGCGCTGCCGCCCACCAGGGCCATGATCGGCGCGGTGCCGGCCTCGTTCTGGGAGATGGCGTCGTCGTCGGCGACGATGAGCCAGTAGCCGCAGGGCAGCTCGGCCGCCGTGCCCGCGTTAAGGGCCACGAACACGGCGCCAGAGCTCTGGAGGGAACGAGCGAGCCGTGCGCTCAGCGCGCTCGTAAGGTGGGAATCGGTGTTGAGCCACTCGGCAGCTTCCTGCGCGGTGGTCTGGGAATTGGGCATGCCGGCGCTGTGCAGCACGGGCAGCGCGGCGTCGCGCGCGGCGTCGCTTGCCCAGGCGAGGTCAGTGGCGATCTTGGCGTCGCTGTCGCCGTCGACGACGTTGGCGCTAAAGATCTGGTAGGCGCCGTAGCTGCTCGCCACGGTGCCGCTCACCGTGATGGAACCGGTCGAGGTCGGCGCGGCCTGCGCGGAAGCGGGGAACACAACCGCGCAGGTGCCGATCAGGAGGGCAAGCAGCGCAAACAAGATCGGGAAGGAGCAAACTTTCTTATTCACGACGCTTACCTCCCTTCGCATTCGCCTTGCGACGAATGTGCATCCAGGCCGCAGCAGCGCAAAGCACCGCCGCGCCGGCAAGGTACGTCAGAGTGACGCCCGACATACCAGAAAGGGGCAGAGTGGTGGAGTAGGTGTTGGTGAAGGTGGAGGCGGGAATGGCGTTGGGCGCGGCGTCCTTGCCGATGGTGTTACTCACGGTGTTGCCCATGTCGTCCTTCACCTGCGTGACCGTGGTGGAGGTGGTGAGGCCGGAGTACTTGCCAGTGGTCTCATCCATGACGGCCTTCACCGTGACGGCCACCTGGTACTCGGCCTTGGAGTAGCGAAGCTTGTCGATGGCACCGGTGGTAGGCGCGACCTCCTTCACCGTGTAGGTGTAGGTCTTGGCGCCAGTCGGGTTCGAATCGTCGATCTTGGCGAGGTACTTTTTGGAGAACGAGATACCGCCAAAGGATGCCACGATGTCGTTGACCTTGGTGGAGCCCGCTGCGGGAGCGACGGAAATAGTCGTCGGATCAAGCTTAGGTGCGCTATCCTTATTTGCCCCCGTAGCCTCGATGCTGAACTCGAACGGCACATATTTGTCTTTATCGCCCTTCGGCCAGTCCGTATTGCGAACAGATTTGGTCACCGGGATCTTCACGGACGTAGTGGTAAGGGCGTCGGAAATGTAGACGTTGTTCCCGTCAATCGTCGGGCTCTTTCCCTCGGTCCACGTGACGGAACCGTCCTCGTTGGACACCGTGAACTCATAAACCGTGGTGTTCAAGTTGTAGCCAAACGGAGCCTGGGTCTCAACAAGCGTGTACGTACCCGGCAGCAGACCCTCGAGCGTGAACTTGCCAGGCGCGGTGTCGGTGTCTGCCCACGTGGTATCGCTCGAAGTCGACTGGTCGCTCTCCCGGTCGATCACGGTCCAGGACTGGTCGGCCGTACCATCGGCGTCCTTTTTCTTGGTGAGCTTCCACTCAGAACCAGGCAAAGGAGTGTGTTTTGTGTCGTCCTCCGCCACCTTGGTCCAAGACACCGTACCGGTGATCCTGGCGTTGGGAATGGCACCCGTGGGGTTATTCTCGAACGGAACATTTTTGCCGTTCTCATCCACGTAACCCTGAACGTAGTTCGGCTTCTCGCCAGTATTGTTCATAGTGGCATAGTAGATGGTGTCTGACTTCTGGTAGCCAGCCGGCGCCGTCTCCTCTTTGATGTAATACGTGAAGTAGTTGGTATCGTTGGAATTGCCGATGTTTGCCTTCTGGTTCAGATAGTTGAACTGAAGCTTGCCATCACCCGAAGCGTAATCATTTGCGCCACCGTCAGTCACCGTCACGATAGCGTCCTTGCCCGCGACAGCATTCTCGACAGAACCATAGATAGCCCACGAGGAACCAGGAAGCGACGTGTTGCCGTTCGCCGCATCGACCTTGCTCCACGCAACGGCGGAGCCGTCGGGCGTATACGACCCAGACCACGGGAAGTTGTGACGCTCCTGATCCATATCGATGACGGAAGCCGAGTTACCCTCACCAAATGCTGCGGCAACCTTCGGGCTGTTCATTGAGAAATCGACGCCCACATAAACGCGGCCGTTGGTAGTCACATGGTCGTCGAAACTTCCGTTGGGAACGAGAATCGATCCGATCATAGCCGCCGCAGGATCGTCGTCAGTCCACTTGGCACCGGTGGCTGTGCCGCCGTATCCCCAGTCCGCGCGGTTTTCTCCCGCGATGCCGCCTCGAATGGTAAGGCTTTGCGTATCGACAAAGTTCCACATGATGGACTGGGAAGCCGTCGCGTATGCCTCGCCCAGCTCCTTGCCGGAATATTGAGTTTCGTAACCACGCGAAATCTCGGTACCGTTCCACCAAAAGCGCCAGCCATTGTGAAACTCAATATTCGAAGATCCGGTAACGTTCACAACAACCGAGGCGCCCTTGGGAATGCCCTCGAATGCGAAATCAACGCCACGATAATACTCGTTGTTGTATGTATTGCTCAGCTGAGAAGCATCGATGGTGAACACCTGCTGCATAGAGGTGTTGTCGCCCTTAAACGTGATAAGACGCTCGCTATTCTTGAATTTCTTACCATTGAGCGACGTATCGGCGCAGTCCGAATATATGGTCTTATACGACTCATCAAACACCAGGCCATAATTACAATCCGTCTTGTCGTACTTGTTGATTACGTAGTTGTTGTGATTGCTCGCGAAACCAACCTCGAGCGTGCCGGTATTTGCAAACGAGTTGAGCTGTTTCGATAGCTTCGAGAGGTACCCATCTTCACCGTTGTAGCTCGAATAATCGTTATTGTTGACATTAGTCAAATCAACAGTTTGATTGAACAGGTTGCTTTCCTGAGAGTTCATGCCCTCGTACCAATTACCCTGCGTTGTCACCACGGATTGGCGTTCATTGTTATCGCGCCAGTATGTGATGGGGCCTGCGATCTGCGCAGTGTAGGCAAAGCCGGAAGGAGTCGCGCCCTCAGAAGATTTCTGCCGTCCGACCCAAGCGCCTTTCTTCCAAGCGCCAACGGTAGTCGTCTCCGGCGAGTCGCCGCTATAACCAACGCTCATCTTGGTGATCGCACTTTTAATTCCGGCCACCGCAAGCACGGTGCTGCCGGCGACAGGACGGAACTGGGAACCAAAACCAACGGTGCCAAAGCGGAAACCAGCACCAATTGATTGATAGGGCCAGCTCTCTTTGACTGGATTCATGGCAAGCTTGCCACGGACCAAGGTAAGGCCCTCCGCCTCAGCGGCATATGAGCCGGTGGGGGCGTTCTTCGCATCAAGATTACTAGTGTCGCTCGGCTTACCACCGATGTACATGTCGCGGCCGACGTAGGTGGCCACGCCGGGATCGGGGGTGGAGACATCGATATTCGTACCGATACCGATAGACGTGGGAACATAAATTCCCTTCTCCACGGTGGCCGTCGCTCTCGCTGAAGCCGCATTCGCACTCTGAGCCTGCTCAGCACTATTTGAAGAGCCAGCCTCGCCGCCATTGGTCTCGTCGCTATTCTGGTTTTCGGCATCCTCGCTGGTGTTATCTACAGCAGCGGACTCACTTGAGGAACCCCCCGCCATTACAGTTTCCTCGGTAGAAACCGTCTGGGCATCGTTGGCAATGGCCTGCGAGATCGGGGGCATGACGAGCGACAGTACCAGGCTCAACACGGAGGCTCCGCACAAAACGCCTGCCAGTACACGGCGCGTCGCTTTATTACTCTGCTTAGATTTGTCCGAATTCGCTTTCATCGATGTCTCCTCCCCAAGAGACCGCGATCTTGCTCTTTCACCATCAAACGTATCTGCGCAATCTGTAATTGCGCTCGTTTAGTAATGCAATTATAACGATTGTTTAAACATCTGAGCAAATAAAACCGATAGTTTTGTAGTGAGTTCTCAATTCTCTTGACAATTGCTCGGATTTGCCTTCGTTTATTCGCTATCTATTTTTTGTTTCTGCTGGTAATTTAGTTGCGTATTATTTTTTAATGGCATTAGATTTATTTGCACAACATTTTGCTCAAGAGCAAACATCCTGTGAACGGTCGATAATTGACCATGAGCGGCAGGTCATTTACCGGGAGAAACACCCTACCAAACTGATGAGAATATCTTTAACCCATCGGTGGTTAGAAGCGTAATGTTCTGACGACCATATTTGAATTTGCGCGCAGATTTTAGGTATCAATTCGCCCAAATCGCCTGAGGCCGGCGCAAAGGCGCCTGCCCCCTTTGTGGTAGTTCTCCCCCGCGCTACAGCAGATGTTCCTCAATAAAGATCGCGATGCCGTCTTTGTCGTTGCTGGCGGTTACAAAATCGGCGGCGGCACGGGTGGCGTCGCTGCCGTTTGCCATGGCCACGCCCACGCCGGCGTCAGCCACCATGCAGGTGTCGTTATCGGCATCGCCAAACACGCAGATGTTCTGGAGCTCCATGCCGTTGAGCTCTGCCACGCGCACCAGGCCGCGCGTCTTGGACACGCGCGGATCCATGAACTCGTAGAGCCGCTGCGTGGTCTGCAGAGCCGCCGCCTTAACGGTGTTATCGGCAAACGTCGACGCCCGCTCAATCACCCGCGGCATTACCTCAGGCGCCATGGTAAACATCACCTTGGGCTGTGGCTCGCGCAAAAACTCGGCAAAATCGACCACCTGGTAGGGCACGCCGTCGACGCGCGACAGGTGCTCGACGCACGCGTTGCTCTCGGGCACGTAGAACACGCCGTCTCGGGGGCAGACGGGCGTTGCCGGAAGGTCCGCCATGTGCTTGCAGATGCGCGCGATGGTCTCGCCCGACAGCGGATAGCTCAGCTCGTTGATGTCGTGCGCGCGGTCGATGACCTCGGCACCACCGCAGCCCACGAGCACGTCCACCAAGCCTTCGATGCCCCAGAGCTCGTACATGGCCTCGGTCGCGTGGGCGTCGCGCCCGGTGCACAGGCCAAAGAGCACGCCGCACTCGCGCAGGGCGCGGATCGCCGCCACGGTGCGCGGGGACACCGTGTGCCGGCTCGTGAGCAGCGTACCGTCGATATCGCAGAACACGGCTTTGATGTGGCTGAAGGTGGCGTCCATGGGGGCCTTTCTGAGTTGTGCGGCGGTGTGGGGTGTATTCGCAAACGGCGTACATGGTATACCAAGGCACAGGCGCGGCCCGTCAAAGCAAAAACCACCACAAAGGTGCCTGGCCCCCTTTGTGGGGGAAGTGGCGTTTGTGGGCCAAACCATCACAACATTCGATGTTTTTCGGCAAAATCGCGATTTTCATCGAATGTTGTGATGGTCTTTACTGCCTTGCGGCACGATCAAAATGCCGGCGCCCAAACAGCAGCAACGCCGCGGGGACTGCCGTCACGACCATGCCTGCTCCGATGAGCGTCTGCTGCACGCCAAACGTCGCCGCCAGCCACGGAGCAATCGCCAGCGGGGCCACGCCAGCGAACATATTGCCAAAGCCCATGACCGAATTGACGCGGCCGAGCTGCTCAAGCGGGGCCGTCGTTTGCACGATAGTGTTGTGGAGCGGGTTGACGACACCCCAAGCAATGCCCAGGGCGATCTGGCCGACGAGGGCCACGCCCACGTACGGCGTCCCCACATAGAGCAGGCTTCCCAGGCCCACGGACATAAGCGCCACGAGCAGGGTTTTAAGGTTGACCAGGTGCGGCGGCAAGCGGAGCGCGAGCACAGCACCCAGCACCGCGCCCACGCCCGAGGCCGACGAGAGCCAGCCCATCCACTCAACACCGACGTGTAGGACATCGCGATAGAAAAACGACTCGAGCGGATCGAAGGCTCCGTAGCCAAAGTTCGAAAGAAAAATGATGCAGAACAGCAGGGCGAGGACGCTGTTGGTGAAGACTGTTTTGATGCTGGTCGCGAAGGTGACACGGGCGGACGTGCTGGGGTTGGAGCTTTGTCCCGCACGCTCCCCTTCCTCTGCCGAATCGGCATCCCCATGCCCGACGACATGGCTGGTCTGCGACCTAAAGCCCCAGCCGGCAACGAGCGCCAGCACGGTAAAGAGCATCATGAGCACGAACACCGCGCGTGACGATGCAGCAGCCGCGACAAAGCCGCCCAACGTGGGCCCGACGATGATACTCACGTTTGAAACCATGGCGATGGCGGAGTTGATGTCTTTGAGCTCGACAGGATCGTCGGTGAGGTAGGCCGGATAGGATGTGGCAATGGGCTGGGCGAGCCCCATCGTAAAGCCCAGAAACACCGCGCCGAGCAGGACGATGCCGGTCGCGCTGCCAAAGGCGATGATTGCCGTGCCAGTTGCGAGCGTGCCCACAATGCTCAGCAAGAAATGGCGGCGCGGACCCCAGGCGTCGAGCGCCGCGCCACCCGCAAAGGATCCCAGGATCACAAATACATTCATAAACAGGACGGCCAGCGATGTCGCGACGACCGTAGCGTCGTCCGCATAGGTGAGCGTTCCGATGACGCCGATAAAGTAGCTGGTCTGAAAACCGGTGTAGATGAGAAAGCGCATTGCCACCAGGCGTTTAGCCTGCACGGAAAGCGATGATTGAGGCTTTGAGAAAAGAGATGCGAGCATGGAGACTCCTTGTTTCATACGAATACGGGCGGTGGGCATTCGCCACCGTCTATCGAATCAATCTATCCGCTTGAATCATTAAGGACGCATCAGGACCCTTCTCTCCGTTTTTCGCCCGTCATGAACTACTCGGTAGATTGTAAGGCATGTCCCAAACATCTACCAAAGCAAAAACCACCACAAAGGTGCCTGGCCCCTTTGTGGTGGAAGTGACGTTTACGCTGGTTGAGACTTGGCTAGGCCAGGTCGGCGCCGTTGGACTCGATGACCTTCTTGTACCAGAAGAAGCTGTCCTTGCGGCTGCGGGCGAGCGTGCCGTTGCCGTCGTTGTCCTTGTCGACGTAGATAAAGCCGTAGCGTTTCTTCATCTCGCCGGTCGAGGCGCTCACCAAATCGATGCAGCCCCACATGGTGTAGCCCATCAGGTCCACGCCGTCCTCGATGGCAATCTCCATCTGCTTGATATGCTCGCGCAGGTAATCGATGCGGTAGCTGTCGTGAATCGAACCGTCCGCCTCGACCTCGTCCACCGCGCCCAGGCCGTTCTCGACAATCATCAGCGGCACCTGGTAGCGGTCGTAGACCTCCTCCAGGTAGTAGCGCAGGCCCTCGGGGTCGATCGCCCAACCCCAATCGCTCTTCTTGAGATACTCGTTGCCGGCGCCACCAAAAATGTTGCCTTGCTCCAGCAGCACCGGGTCGGCCGTGGCGGTGGCGCTCATGTAGTAGCTAAAGCTGTAGAAGTCGACCTTGCCGGCGGCCAGCGTGGCGGCGTCCTCGGGCGAAACCTCCACGTGCACGCCTTCGCGGCGCCACACGCTGGGCGCCCACGAGGGATACGCACCGCGCACCTGCACGTCGCCGCAGTAGAAGTTCATCTCGCGCTGCTGCTTTTGTGCGGCCAGAACGTCTGCCGGGTTGCACGTGTGCGGATAGCAAGCGTTGCCGGCGATCATGCAGCCGATCTTGTTCTGTGGGTCGATCTGATGGCCCATGGAGACGCACTTGGCGCTCGCCAGGAACTGATGGTGCAGGGCATCGAAGCGCGCCTGCGGATCATCCCATTCGCAATTGCCAAAGGTCATGGGCGTGTCAGTTGCCTCGGGCACCATGCCGCCGCCCATCACGCCGCCAAAGCCGCCCATGAGCAGGCAATTGATTTCGTTAAAGGTGAGCCAGTAGCGCACCAGCCCCTTGTACTCGGTCATGACGGTACGGGCGTAGTTGAGATAGAAATCGATGAGCTTGGGGTTCTTCCAGCCGCCGTAGTTTTTGGACAGGCCATAGGGCAGCTCGTAGTGGCTGAGGGTGACCATGGGTTCGATGCCCTGCTCCTGACAGGCCTGGAACACGCGGCGGTAGAACTCGATGCCGGCCTGGTTGGGCTCGGCCTCATCGCCGTTGGGGAAGATGCGGCTCCAGTTGATGGACATGCGGTAGCACTTAAAGCCCATCTCGCCAAAGAGCTTGATGTCGTCAAGATAATGATGGTACATATCCACGGCCTCGTGGCTGGGATAGTGGTACTGGGGCAGAATGCCGTCGGTGATGTGGCGCGGCTCGGAGACCGTGCCGCCCGTCATGATGTCGGGAACGCCGAGGCCCTTGCCGTCCTCGTTGTATCCGCCTTCGCACTGATTGGCGGCAGTGGCACCGCCCCACAGAAATCCATCGGGAAAAGCCATGTTGGCTCCTTTCGTACGTGTTGGGATGTTGCGTGGACGCCGAAGCGGCGTCCACGAGGTAATTTGCGTCCCGATCGGAGTTCGCGTTGAGTCGGCCGCCACGAAACCGGCCCATCTACTACGTTTAGTCGTGAACCCCCGACCACGCCGCAATTGTCAAAAATAAAACCGCAGGTAGACGGCTTGGCGGTTTTCGAAAAACCACCGTGTGGTTGGCCCCTACCACTTAAACGTAGTAGATAGGCCGGTTTCGTGGCGAGGCATGTTGCGGGACGCGCACGGACCGACCCATCGAAACTATGCCGGCTTAAGATATGCGGACGGAGCTGACGGAGACGACGTTTGCCCAGATAAAACCGACCAAAATAAACCTGTCCCTTATTGGCAGGTTCAAAACCATGCCGGTTTACGGGGCAGAACCAGTGCCCCTTGAGCATGCCAGAAACGGCAAGGACAAAACCGCAGGTAGGAGGCTTGTCAGTTTACGGAAAAACGGGGTATGGTCAGCACTCACCGTTTCAGCCCCGTAATCCGGCATGGTTTTGATTTTGGGCAGTCGCTCGGACGAGCGCATGGCATCTAGCCCCTTTGAAAAAAAACCGGCGGGGCGCCCCCCCCGCCGGCTTGGTACCGAGTCTTTGTCGTTTGGGCTACTTGGCAGCCTCGGGCTTGTAGGTGGCAAACTCGATCGCAAAGCCCACGGCGGCACCCACGAAAGAGGCAACGATAGCCCAGATCATGTGGTTGATGCCGTTAACACCGGAGGGGTCGATGAAGGACAGCCAGTTGAAGACGCCCAGACCACCGGACATGTACACCACGGCGCCGGAGAGACCAATGATGAGGCCGCCCACAGCAGAACCGATGCTGGCGTTGATGAAGGCCTTCTTATCGGGCAGGGCGACACCGTAGATAGCGGGCTCGGTGACACCAAAGAAGAAGGCGGAGATCATGGCCGGCAGCGCGATACCGCGGAACTTCTCGTCCTTGTTCTTGAGATACATGGCGAAGAGCACGGCGCCCAGCGAGAAGGAGTGGGCGATAACGGAGCCCAGGATGTAGTCGTGGCCCAGAGTGGACAGGTTGACCAGCGCGATGGGCACGAGCGACCAGTGGAAGCCAAAGATGACCAGGCACATCCAGAAGGCACCGACGAGGGTGCAGCCCAGGAGGGAGCCGATCATGGGCAGGCCAAACAGCAGCGCGAAGAACTCACCAAGCAGGTTGGTGATGAGCGTGGCGATGGGGCCAATGACCAGATAGCCAAGGGTGACGGTAACGGTGACGACGATCAGCGGGGTGAAGAACATCTTCATAGAAGCGGGCATCCACTTCTTAACCCAGTGCTCGAGGGTGGAGCCAAACCAGACCATGAGCAGGATGGGGATAACGGAGCTGGTGTAACCCGAGGCAGGCATGATGAGCGGCAGGCCCAGGAACGTGGTGTACCAAGAGAAGGTGCCAGCAAAGCCGAGCTCGACGGAGCCGACAACCTCGCCCGAGGTCAGGGCAACCATGGTGGGATACACCAGGGCAAAGGCGATGGCCATGCCGTTGAACTCGCTCATCTTGAACTTCTTGGCCGCGGTAAAGCCAAGCACCACGGGCAGGAAGTAGAACATGCCGTCAGCGACGGTGTAGAGCAGCGTGTAGGCGCCGTCGTTGGCAAAGCTCGGGACCAGGAAGGTAGCGAGCGCCAGCAGGCCCTTCATGATACCGGCAGCGGCGAAGGTGCCGAGCATGGGGGCGAAGATGCCCGAGATGAGGTCGATGATCACATCGGTAACGCCCTTGGGAGCGGCATCGTCGTCATCGGCGTCGACGGCGCCGCCGTCGCTAAAACCGCCGGCCTTGAGAACGGCGTCGTAGACGTCCTCGACGATGTTGCCCACAACAACCTGGTACTGGCCGTTGGCGTGCATGACCTTGATGACGTTGGGCAGCTCGGAGATTGCCTCGTCATTGGCCTTCGACTCGTCCTTGAGCTTAAAACGAACACGGGTAATGCAGTGTGCGACGCATTTGACGTTGGACTTGCCGCCAACCAGCTCTACGATCTGGGCAGCAAGATCGTCGTATTTACCTGCCATGATCTGTCCTCTCTTTTCCAAATTTCGACAAAAATATCCCCTACCGCGAGCCGGTACCTTGCCCGCAGTTAGAAACCAAAAAGAATTGTTGCGATTGCCGCCGGGCTGGCGGCTTTACTCACTCGGTCTGCGAAGCCGATCGCAGACGGTTGATATGCATCATCAGATACAAGAGCTCCTCGTCCGAGCAGCTCTGCTTGAACTCTTTCTCGAACACGCGGTTGATGGCGTACGCACACTGGTAGGCCTCGGGAAAATCGCGGGCGGCCTGCATAAACAGTGAGGAGTTCTCGGTCTGCGTGCAGCTGCCCTTAACAAGGCGGCGAACCAAAAAGCGCAGGTGCGCAAGAAAGCGAATGTAGCAGTACGACGCCGTGTCGAGCGAGCAGCCGAGCTGCTTTTCCACGGAATGGGTTACCTCGTCAAGCACGCGGGTGCTCTTCATGATGAAGTCCATGTCCTTGGCGCGGCCCATGCCGTCGACCTCGGCGTTAACGATGTGGAGCGCGATGCTCGTGGCCTCGTTCTGACCCAGCTTGGCGCCGGTGTGCTTTTGCACGATGGCGAGCGCGGCCTGACCGATTTCGAGCTCACGCGGGTAGATGAAAGCCACCTCATGCTCGAGCGGGTTGGGAGCGCTGATCTGGTCGTCGTCGCGCTGAACGGCAAACTGCAGGTGATCTGCCAGGATAAAGGGCAGGCCACCGGACAGCTTGCAACCAAGCTGCTGGGATGCGAAGCAGGCAATGTCGCTTGCCGCGAGCAGAACGTCGTCGGGAAGTGTGCCGACCATATCCTGCAGGCTCTCGGGAACGTTATAGAATTTGCGCTGGATGAGCGACTCATCGGCAAGCTCGTAGGGCATCTCGTGAAAACCGATGCCCTTGCCAAAGACAACAACCTCTCGGCCGTCATCGCTGGCGGCGAGAGCAACGTTATTGTTGATCTTCTTTAAAATGAGCATGAAAAAACTCCTCGGACATCGGCGCTAGACGACGGGGCGATATTCCTCGTCTTCTATTATGCGCAAGTGATGCCTCCCGAGGAGTAACAAACTTGTGAGCACGTGGGCGATTGTAGGATGAAACTTGCATGCAGCGTAAGCCCCATTGGTGCGAAAGTCCGCTGAACGGTAGGAAATCGCCTGTAAACGGCAAAACCACCACAAAGGTGCCTGGCCCCTTTGTGGTGGTTTTGGCTGATGCCCCGATGTTACTCGCGCGGGGTGCCGTAGGGGTTGTACAAATCTGCAAGAGCAAATGTGCCGGTAGTAGCATCAAAGTCGAGTTCGAGCACACAGCAGTTGCCAATGCGGTGCTTCATCTTGAGCGGCTCCACGCCCACGCCGCGCATGACCTGAGCCGCTGCGGCGCCATGGCTCACGCACAACACGCTCTCATGTCCAGGGCGCTGCATGAACTCGGTGATGGTCGCCATCATACGCTCGCGAAACTCGACTTCGCCCTCGCCGTCATACTGCTTGTAAAAATCGCCGTACGGCAGGCGCGGATTCAAATCCTCGCTCGCGCCCTCAAATTTGCCAAAGTTCCACTCCTTAAGGCCCTTGACGCGCTCGTAAGGCTGACCGGGGAACGCAAGCTCAAGCGTGTCGCACGCACGCTCGGACGTCGAACTGTACGCATGGTCAAACGTAAGGCCACGCCCTCGCAGGGTCGCACCGACAGTTTTAGCCTGCTCGATTCCCAGCTCGGTGAGCGGCGAGTCACACCAGCCCTGCTTGCGACGAAGCAAGTTAAAGAGCGTTTGACCGTGACGCATAAAGTACAGTTTTGACATGAGGCCTCCGTGATCGCAATCGTTTGTCAGCGATTATGACACCTTGAGCTAACTTTAAGTCAAAGGTTTTTTGCAAAAACCACCACAAAGATGCCTGTCCCTTTTTGGCATGTTATGGCAGCGCAGCGAGCCGGTTCCAAGTGCCCCAGGTCGCCCCGAAAGAGGAGCGACGCGTACTTTGGTACGCGAGCGACGGCTTGAGGGGCGAGATGGAGTGCTTGGGGCCGGCGCAGCGTCAAGCCTTAAAGGTGGTCTTGGATAAGATCGCAGATGGCTCGGGCGTCGTTGATGTTGATGGCTCGGGTCGCAAAGCCGGCGTCGAAGGCCTGACGTGCCAGGGCTTCGTTGCAGGCAAGGGCTAGCGTGTGACCGTCGACCAGGTCGAGCGAGCTCTTGCCGCGCAGACGGTCGACACCGGAGCGCGCGACGACGATGTTGTCGAAGCCCTCGGTCTTGTAGCCCTCGATGATCACCACGTCGACATCGTTGTAGCGTGACAGCAGCTCGCGCGCGGGCATCTCGTCCTCCTCGCGCGTGTCGGCGTACTCCGCCCAGCGCGTGGCGCAGATGAGGCCCACGTGCTTGGATCCGGCCTGGTGATGGCGCCAGGTGTCCTTAGCGGGCACGTCGATATCAAAGCCGTGGTGCCCGTGATGCTTGAGCGAACCCACGCGCAGGCCGCGGCGGGTGAGCTCGGCAATGACCTTCTCGACGAGCGTGGTCTTGCCCGAGTTTTGGTAGCCGATAAACGCGATCGCGGGGACGGCCGGGGTCAGGGCCGCAGGCGCGACGGCGACGGGTGCGCTCGCGATCGCGGCACCGTCAGCGGCCACGGCCTCAACGGCAGCGGCCTGACGCTCTGCGCGATCCCATATGCCCGATCGGCCGCCCTCCTTGTGCAGCAGGCGCACGTCGACGATCTCCATGCCGCGATCGACCGCCTTGCACATGTCATAGATCGTAAGGCACGCGGCACTCGCGCCGGTCAGGGCCTCCATCTCGATACCCGTCTTGCCCGTCACGCCGGCTGTGACCAGCACATGAAAGCCGACCTGCCCGTCCGCGCGCGACGGCGCCCAGCCCTCGGGCACGTCCTCGACGGGCGTCCCCGCCGGCGCGATGGGCGCAATGTCGCACTTACTCTTGGTAATGAGCAACGGATGGCACATGGGGATGATGTCGCTCGTGCGCTTGATGGCCATGATGCCCGCCACGCGCGCGCAGGCAAGCACGTCGCCCTTTTTGGCGCGGTCCTGCAGCACCATGGCTTGCGTCTCGGGATGCATGAGGATGGTGCCCTCGGCGATGGCGATACGATGGGTCTCGGCCTTGTCGGACACGTCGACCATGCGTACCTCGCCCTTGGCGTCCACGTGCGTCAGCTCGTCGCGACGGGCATCACGGGTGGGCTCGGCTGCAGCGCTGGCAGTCGGCTGCGCGCCTGTAACGGCATCGCTGGACGCAGCCGTGACTTTGTGGGCAGACATCGCGGCCCTGCGAGCGGCCTTGGTGGCATCGGCGTACCTGCTCTTGGCCATATGATCATCCTCCGATTTGGGACATAAATCGTTGCGTGCCCTCAATTATCGCGTGTTCCTGCGGTTTGTGGGCCACGGCATCGCGCCAAATCGAAAGTACCTGCATATCATCACCACGGCGCAGGGCGTCGCGCACCGAATACTCGGCATCGCTGAACAGGCACGGACGCACGTTTCCATCGGCCGTCAGGCGCAGACGGTTGCAATTCGCGCAAAAATGGTTGGACATGGCGCTGATGAAGCCAACCGTTCCCGCCGCGCCTGGAAAGTGCCAATAGCGCGCAGGGCCCGCGCCGGCAGGAGCGTCGTTAATGTCGAGTGGCTCGAGCTCGCCCAGTCCCGCCGCGGTGGCCCCGGCATTGATGCGTGCCCGCAACTCGTCGCTCGGCACGGTATCGCTCGCGTCCCACAACTCGGGATTGAGCGCAAGCGCATGCGGGTCCACAGCGCAATGCGAGCTCGTGCGCTCGTCGCCGATGGGCATGTATTCGATAAAGCGCAGGTGGATGGGGCGGTCGACGGTCAGTCGTGCAAGGGCTGCCACATCCTGGTTGAGCCGGCGCACCACAACGCAGTTGACCTTAACGGGCTCAAAGCCCCAAGCCAGCGCCGCGTCGATGCCGGCCATGGTCTGCTCGAGTCGACCCAGGCGCGTGATCTTTCCAAACAGCGTAGGGTCGAGCGTGTCGAGCGAAATGTTGACGCGGTTAAGCCCCACGTCCTTGAGCTGCGGTGCCAGCTTGGGCAGCAGGGCGCCGTTGGTGGTAAGCGAGATATCCTCGATCTGCGGAATCGCGCGGATGTCACGAATGAGCGGGATGATACGGCGGCTGACCAGCGGCTCGCCACCCGTCAGGCGCACGCGGCGAATGCCCTCCCCCGCCACCAAGCGCACAAAGCGGGCGATTTCCTCGGCACTGAGTAGCTCGTCGTGTGCACGGGGCGCCACGCCATCGGCCGGCATGCAGTAAATGCAGCGGAAATTGCACTTGTCGGTAACGGCAATGCGCAGGTAGTTGATATCGCGGCCAAAGCTGTCATGTTGCACGCGCCCGTCCACGCAGCCCTCCCCTCACGCGGCGTTTTATTCTTCGGAAAACATAATACCCCACGGGAGAATCATGCTGACACCCGTACGACAGGACAGGTCGCTTCGAGCAAAACGGACTTTCCAAGCCCATCCTCAACACGCAAACCATCACAACATTCGATGCTTTTCCCGATTTTGGCAAAAAACGTCGAATGTTGTGATGGCTGAGGCGAGGTGAGGAGCACGGAGGGGTCAAAGCATCGTGCTCGAACGGGTTAGTCCAACTCTTTTAAGCCATGCGTCAGCTGCCAGTACTCGCCGTGTTGGGCGAGCAGCTCTTCGTGCGTGCCGCGCTCGATGATGCGGCCGTGTTCGAGAACCATGATGGCATCGGCGTCGCGGACGGTGGACAGGCGGTGCGCAATCATAAACGTGGTGCGTCCGCGCATGATGCGGTCCATACCGCGCTCGATGAGCTTTTCGGTGCGCGTGTCGATGCTCGAAGTGGCCTCGTCCAGGATGAGCACCGGCGGGTCGGCGACGGCCACGCGCGCGATGGCGAGCAGCTGGCGCTGGCCCTGCGACAGGTTGGCGCCATCGGCCGTGACCGGCGTGTCGTAGCCTTTAGGCAGGCGGCGGATAAACGAATCGGCGCAGGCGGCCTCGGCGGCGGCGCGCACCTCCTCGTCGGTCGCGTCGAGCTTGCCAAAGCGAATGTTCTGCGCAATGGTGCCGCTAAACAGGTGTGTATCCTGCAGCACAATGCCCAGCGATCCACGCAGACTGGCCTTGGCAATGTGCTTGACATCGATGCCGTCGTACGTGATCTCGCCGTCATCGACCTCGTAGAAGCGATTGATGAGGTTGGTGATGGTCGTCTTACCGGCGCCTGTGGAGCCCACAAAGGCGATCTTTTGGCCCGGCTTGGCAAACAGGTTGAGGTCCGTGAGCACACGGGTGCCCGGCACGTAGGAAAAGTCCACGGCATGGAAGCGCACGTCGCCGGCAAGCGGAACCAAGCCGCACGTGAGCTCGGTACCGTCGGCGGCCACCGCGCGGCCCGACTCATCAACGGTAGCCACGTCATGCAAGTGCCCATACGCGCCCACGCCTTGGCCCTCGGGAATCTTCCACGCCCACGTGGCGTCGCCCGTCTGCACCAGCTCCACGCGGCCCTCGTCCACCTCAGGCTTAAGGTCCATAGCCGCAAACAGGCGCTCGGCGCCGGCCAACGAGTTAAGCAAGAAGTTGCCCAGCTGCGTAAACTGGTTGATGGGCATGGCGGCCTGGCGCACAAAGACCAGGTAGCTTGCAAGCGCGCCCACGTCGGCGAGCCCCTTGATGCAGAGCATGCCGCCCGCCACGGCGACGATGGCATAGTTGACGTAGCCAATCACGACGGTCATGGGCACCATGGAGTTGGCATAGCTCACAGCGGCGGTGCCGGTGCGGCGAAGCTCGTCGTTGCGGCAGGTGAAGCCGGCGACATTCGCTGCCTCGCGGTTAAAGACCTTGATGACCTTTTGGCCCGAGACCATCTCTTCGATATATCCGTCCAGGTCGCCAAGCGATGCCTGCTGGGCGGCAAAGAAACGCTTAGAGCGCGCGCCCGAGTAGCGCGCATACAGCACAATGGCCGCATCGCACACGAGCGTGATAATCGTGAGCTGCCAGTTAAGGATGATGAGCATGGCCGTGGTGCCCACAACCTGAATGGCGGCCTGAATCACGTTGGCAAAGCTGTTGTTGAGCGCCTCGGAGACGGTGTCGACGTCGTTGGTGAAAAAGCTCATGATGTCGCCCGAGCGCGTGCTGTCAAAATAACTGAGCGGCAGCGTCTGGATGTGCGCGAACAGGTCGCGGCGAATATCGGACACCACGCGTTGGGCCGCGCGCACCATGATCTGTGAGTAGCCCAGGGCCGAGAGCACGCCCGCGGCGTAGATGATCGCCGTCAGGATGACCTGCTTGGCGAGCAGTTCCTCCCCGCCCGTGGCCAAACCGTTAACGATGGGGCGCACCATGTAGGTACCGGCAAGGCTTGCGATGGCGGCAACGGAGGCGAGCACGCCCACCGCCAGCAGCGAGAACTTGGCATGCCCCATGTAGGAGAGCAGACGGCGCACCGTGCGCTTGAGGTCGGCCGGGCGCGCTTGGGCTGCGGTCTTAGGCATGGCGCTCGCCCCCTTCCAAGGGTAATCCGCTGGGGGCGAAGGAAAACGGATCATTCGCGCGGTCATCGTCGCTGCCGTCGCCGGCGTCCGCGTTCCCCGCAAACTCCATCTGCGAGGCGTAAATCTCCTGGTAGATGTTGTCGCCCGCCAGCAGCTCCTCGTGCGTGCCCACGCCGTGGACACGACCGTCATCCAACACCACAATGCGATCGGCATCCATGACGCTCGCAATGCGCTGGGCGATGATGAGCACGGTCGTATCGGGAATCCGAGCGATGTGCTCGCGAATCTTAGCGTCGGTCGCCATATCGACCGCGCTGGTGGAGTCATCAAAAATGAGCACGCGCGGATGCTTGAGCAGCGTGCGCGCGATGCACAGGCGTTGCTTCTGGCCACCCGAAACACCGGCGCCGCCTTGGCCCAACTCCCCGTCCAGCCCGCCGATGCGATCAAGGAACTCGTCCACGCACGCCGCGCGGCAAGCCGCGAGGAGCTCATCGTCCGACGCCTGCGGATTGCCCCACTGCAGGTTCTCGCGCACGGTGCCCGTGAACAGCACATTCTTTTGCAGCACAATGCCCACCGCGTCGCGCAAGGTAGCCAGGTCGTAGTCACGTACGTCATGTCCGCCCACAAGCACGGCGCCCTCGGTGGCGTCGTACAGGCGCGCAATCAGCTGCACAAGCGAGCTCTTGCCCGAACCCGTGCCGCCGAGGATGCCCACCGTCGAGCCGCTCTCGATGCGAAGGTCGATATGCTCGAGCACATCCTCGGCTGCATCCGCGCGGTATTTAAAGGAAACGTCGCGAAACTCAATACTGCCGTCCGTTGGCACCGCAGTCGCGAGGTCCCCCGCAGGGTTGGCGATAAAGGGCTCCTCATCGAGCACCTCTGCGATACGGCCCACACTCGTGAGAGCACGCGTGAGCAGCAAAAACACGTTGGAAATCATCATGAGCGAGTTCATGATCAGCAGAACGTAGCTCATAAAGCCCGTGAGCGAGCCCACGCCCAAGCGACCTTCGATAATCATGCGGCCGCCAATCCACAGGATCGAGAGCGCAGCCACGTACATCGAGAGTTGAAACACCGGCAGGTTGAGCACGGCAGTGCCGAAGGTCTTGGTCGCCGTGCCGGCGAGCTCGGTATTGACGGTGTCGAACTTGTCGCACTCGTGCTCGGCGCGCACGTAAGCCTTCACGGCGCGCACGGCGGTAAGGTCCTCTTGCACCACACCGTTGAGGTGGTCCATCGAGGTCTGGAGTTGGCGGTAGAGCGGGCTCACGCGCACGGTAATGATACCGAGCACGATGGCGAGCATCGGCAGAATGACGGCAAAGACCGCCGCGAGCTCGCGCGAGAGCGCAAAAGCGTAGACGAGGCCCATGACCAGATTTACCGGCCCGCGAACCATGGGGCGAAAGCCATTGCCGATAGCGTTTTGAATCACGGTGATGTCGGTGGTCATGCGAGTGACCAGCGAGCTCGTCTCGTATTCATCGAGATTGCCGAAAGCGAGGGTCTGGATCTTGCGGTACTCGGCCTCGCGCAGGTTAGCGCCCAGCCCCGAGGCGACGCGAGCAGACGTGCGTGCATAGCCCAAGCCAAGTACCAGCGAAAATGCGGCGCATACCAACATATACGTGCCCTGCAACAGCATGTAGTTGATGTCGCCCGCAGGCACGCCCACGTCGATGATATTTGCCATGATGACCGGGATAAACAGCTCGAGTGCCGTCTCGGCAGTCACAAAGAACACGCCGAGCATGGCATCGCGGCGGTATGCCCCCAGATAGGAAAATAAAATCTTGAGATTGCGCACGCAGGTTCATCCCCCATCAAACGTTGTTCGCAAACCCACGTATTATGGCGCGCCGTGTGGCGGTGTCAAGTGTTCCGAAATCGATTTCTGCAAGGTTAGTACAGGCGCCAAGCTCGCAGGGCGCACGTCTGCATTCAATTGGAAATGAACGCGACCGTGACTTTTTTCGCCCTGCCGCCAACACAAACCTTGACTCTATAATCGTTGTAGGGTTTTCACTACACTGGTAGCCAAACGAACCAAGCCAGAAAGCGCCCCGCCCATGGAACACGACCTCACACGCGGCAATGTCCTCAAGACCATCGCGACCTTTGCCCTGCCCTATATGCTCTCGTACTTTTTGCAGATGCTCTACGGTATGGCCGACCTGTACATGATGGGGCAGTTTAGCGGCGCCGCCGGCATCACCGCCGTGGGCAATGGCGCGCAGACGCTCTATATCATTACCGTGACACTCGTGGGCCTGGCCATGGGAACGACGGTCATCGTCGGCCATGCCGTGGGCTCGCGCCGCTTCGACCGCGCCGAGACCGCCATCGGCAACACCATCACGCTCTTTATGGGCATCTCGGTGGTGCTGGCCGCTATCTTGCTCGCGCTGTGCCCGCAAATCGTGGCACTCATTGGCACGCCGACCGAGGCCGTCGAAGGAACCGCCGCATACCTGCGTATCTGCTTCATCGGCATTCCCTTTATCGCCGCGTACAACATCCTCTCGGCCATCTTTCGCGGGCTGGGCGATTCGCGCTCGCCCATGTACGTAATTGGCGTGGCATGCATCATTAATATCGCGCTCGACTTTCTGTTTATCGGGCACATGGGACTCGGCCCCGTGGGTGCAGCGCTCGGCACGGTGACCGCGCAGACGGCCAGCGTTGCCCTCGCGCTCGTGTGGCTCAAGAGCCGTCGCACGAACATCCACGTTAAGCGCAGCGACCTGCGCCCCCAGCCCGAAGTGCTCGGTAGCATCCTTAAGATCGGCGTGCCCGTGGCCGTGCAGGACGGCTGCATCCAGGTGGCGTTTATGTTTATCACCGTCATCGCCAACCATCGCGGCCTGGTCGACGCCGCCGCCGTGGGCCTGGTCGAAAAGATGATCAGCTTTTTGTTCATTGTGCCGAGCTCCATGGGTGCCACCGTCAGCGCGCTCACGGCGCAAAACGCCGGCGCAGGCAAGGGCGACCGCGCGCGTCAGGTGCTCAAGGATGCCATGACGATCTCGGTGGTGTACGGCTGCCTGATCACGGTGCTGATGTGGCTGGTGGCGCCGGCGTTTATTGGCTTTTTTGCCAAGGACCCCGCGGTGGTCGCGGCCGGTACCGGCTATATGCGCAGCTATATTTTCGACGCGATTTTTGCCGGCATCCACATTTGCTTTAGCGGCTTTTTCGCTGCATACGGCAAGAGCTATATCGGCTTTGCGCACAACGTGCTGGCCGTGGCGCTCATTCGCGTGCCAGGCGCGTGGCTGCTGTCGAACGCCTATTCCGATACGTTGTTTCCCATGGGCATCGCCTCGCCGTGCGGATCGATTTTGTCGGCGGTCATCTGTGTTGTCGCGTTTACCGTGCTCAACCGGCGCGGGGCTTTTGACAAGTTGGTGGCGTAGCGGGGCGACACAGGCTGGCACCTCTCCCCTGCTTTTTACCGAAAGGAGCGATCCTGTGACCGACACGCCAAGTGAACATACTGAGGGCCTGCTCCGCATTGGCGAGATTGCGCGCCTGTTTAACCTGAGCGTGGGCACGCTACGTCATTACGAGCAGATGGGCTTGCTGGATCCGGCGCACATCGATCCGGCAAGTGGATACCGCTACTACGGATCGCGGCAGCTCTCCACCCTCAACACCATCAGTCATCTGCGTGTTCTCGACTTGCCGCTCACACAAATCCGTGAGTTTGTGACCACGCGCGATGTGGACCTCATGCAGCGGCAGCTGGCGCAGCAGCAGGAGCTCATCGAGCGCAAGCGCCGCGAGCTGGAGCGCGTGTCGCGCAAGATCGACAACCGGCTTGCCCTGCTTCACGATGCCCTGAACACCGAGCTCGATACCATTTGCACAATCGATGCGCCCGAGCTTCGCTGCGCCGTATTGCGCGAACGCGTCAAGCCTACCGACGCCTATGCGCTGGAGTGGCAGATTCGTCAGCTGCAGAAGGGCCAGCACGAGACCTTTGTCTTTCTGGGCAACTTAGGCGTCGGGATTAGCGCCGTGCGCCTCGCCGCCGGCGACTTTGACGGCTACGACGAGGTCTTTATGCTGCTCGATGACACCGATGATTACTTGGGTGACGTTGAGACGCGACCTGCCGCGCACTGCCTGACCATAAGCTTCCGCGGCACGCACGGGCAAGCAGCCCCACGCTACGAGCAACTGCTGAGCTACATGCATGAACACAACCTGACGCCCGCCGGCCCCTCGCGCGAAATCGCCCTCATCGACGACATCATCAGCGACGACCCAGCAACCTACGTGACGCAGATCACGATGCCGGTTGCCCCAGCAAAGTAAGAACCGCCCGGACAGGCATGAAGTGTAGCTCAACTAACGAGCGTCGGCTATAGGAGAACTACCACGCCGGGGACAATCCCCGATATGGCGGTTTTACTCCTCCGGGATCGGAAACGCCCGGATGAACTCTGCGGGCGAGAAGGTCTTGATGGTCGAGCGCACAAAAGCGGCTCGATCGCGCGTGATGATAAAGTCCACGCCGGCACGCTCGGCCATCGCACGGATACAGCCGTCCTCAAAGTCCGGCTCATCGGAATAGGCGGAGGTAAAACAAGCTTCTTGGTCGAAAGGCTCTAGCGAGTAGCTCTTAAGGCAGTCGCGCACTACCTCGCGGGCGCGCGCCTCGCCGGCCTGTTTGGTGAGAATGTAGTACGCGTCCTTGAGAGAACAGGCCGAAACAACGCCCTCGATAAGCCCCACGTCAACAAGCCCCTTGATCGTTTGCGCCGCCCCATGCTCCGGCCGGCCCGGAAGCACGCAATCGAGCAGAAAATTGGTATCGAGAAATGCCCTCATAGGTAGCGCTCCCTCGCGACGCGCTTTTCATCTTCAACCGTCATCGTATCGAGCGGCGTTCCTTTTGGCATTTTGGCTACGATATCGAGATACTCCTGGTAGTCCTCATCCTCCGCGAGCATTTCGCGAATCTCCTTCCAGGTGATCTTGGGATGCCACATCGTACCCACGTCGCGCTTGGGCTCGTCCGTGCCGAACGCCGGCTTTGCGCCCCCACGCTCCTGGGCAGCGTCATATTCCACTGCAACCGGAGCTTGATAGTCGAGCGGCACAATCTTGAACAACGGCTTGCTCCGCTTGAAGACCACAACCTCCTCGCCCTCATTGGCAACCTTTTCGGCCACCTGCGTAAGGTTTTGGCGCAGCTCCGAAAATGCGACAGTAACCATAACGGCTCCTCTCAACATATATCTCCACTGCTAAGTATACACATTAATGTTAATGTTAACGTATATAAAACCCACCACAATGGGGACACCCACTGTGGGGCCTCTGCTTTACATGAATCCTCTATCGCTCCGAGACGGTACCGGTCCGCAGGATCGCCTTTAGTAACCCACGCGACGCAGGCCACAGTACCCGCCGACCCATCCAAATAAAAACCTCCCGGAAGGCATCATACTTTCCGGGAGGTTTTCCAATTTGATTATCGGCGCCTTAAGCCTCCGGCACCTGACCAGTCGCCAGGATCTGCTCGAGCGCGTCCTCGTCCAGCACGGGCACGCCCAACTGCTCGGCTTTGGCGAGCTTGGAGCCCGCCTTGGGGCCGGCGATCAGATAGCTCGTCTTCTTCGACACACTGCCCGAAACCTTGGCGCCGAGCACCTTGAGCGCCGCGCCCGCCTCGTCGCGAGTGCGGTTGACGAGCGTGCCGGTGAGCACGAAGGTCAGACCCGCGAGCGGTTGTGCATCGGCGAGCTCGCCCGCCACGCCCGCGTCGGCTGCGGCTTGTGCATGCGCGGCGCCCAAGTCGACCTCGAGCGACAGGCCCGCCTGGCGCAGGCGTTCCAGCACGGCAAGGTTCTCGGGCACGGCCAGGAACTGCTTGACGCTCGCCGCAATCTTGGGACCGATGCCCTCGCACTCGGCGATGTCCTCTTCGCTCGCCAAGATGAGCTTGTCAATCGACAGGAATCGCTCGGCAATGACCTCGCCCACACTCTTGCCCACATGACGGATACCCAAGGCAAACAGCACGCGACCGAGCGGCTGGCTCTTAGACTTGTTGAGCTCGGCGATGATTTTCTCGGCCGTCTTGAGGCCCACCGGAATGGGATCGCCCTTCTTGACGCCCTTTTTGCTGTTGGAGCTGGCATACACGCGGCCCGTGTCCAGGCCGGCGATGTCGTCGACTGTGAGCTGGTAGAAGTCCGCGACATCGTGGATAAGGCCGGCGGCGATCATCTTGTCGACGATTTCGTCGCCCAGGCCGTCCACGTCCATGCAACCGCGGCTCACCCAGTGGAGCAGGCGCTCCTTGAGCTGTGCGGGGCAGTCGATGGACACGCAGCGGTAGGCCACCTCGCCGTCCTCGTGCACCACGGGGCTGCCGCACACGGGGCAGACCTCGGGCATCTGCCAGTCAACGCTGTCGGCCGGGCGCTTGTCGAGCACGGGGCCCACGACCTCGGGAATCACGTCGCCTGCCTTGTGCACGATGATAGTGTCGCCCTCGCGCACGTTTTTGCGGCGGATCTCGTCGATGTTGTGCAGCGTGGCGCGCGCGATGGTGGAGCCGGCGACCGTCACCGGGTCGAACTCAGCGACCGGCGTGAGCACACCGGTGCGGCCCACCTGGATGCGAATCTCGCGCAGGACGGTCTGCTTTTCCTCGGGCGGGAACTTAAAGGCGATGGCCCAACGCGGCGCACGGGCGGTAAAGCCCAGGTCGAGCTGCTGTTGGAAGCTGTCAACCTTTACGACCACGCCGTCGATGTCGTAGTCCAGGTCACCGCGATGCTCGAGGGCCTGGGCACAGAACTCGTGGACCTCGGCCGGCGTGGCGCAGCGTGCCACGTTGGGGTTGACGCTAAAGCCGGCACTGCGCAGCCAGTCGAGAAACTCACGCTGGCTGTGGACGTGCAGCGGATCGGTATCGGCAATGGCGTAGATGAAGGTAGCCAGGTCGCGGCGCGCCGTGACCTTGGGGTCCTTTTGGCGCAGGCTGCCGGCGGCGGCGTTGCGCGGGTTGGCGAAGGGGTCGCGGCCCTCGGCATCGGCCTCGTCGTTCAGACGCACAAAGCTGCCCTTGGGCATGTAGACCTCGCCGCGCACCTCAATGGTGCGCTCGCGGTCGGCACCCATGTGGGCGAGCGCAGGCTCGGACAGGTGCATGGGCACATCCTTGATGGTACGCACGTTGAGCGACACGTCCTCGCCCGTGGTGCCGTCGCCGCGCGTGGCGGCGCGTACGAAGGTGCCGTTTTGGTAGGTAAGGGCCACGCCCAGGCCGTCGATCTTAAGCTCGCAGGTATAGGTGACGCTGCCGGCACCGAGCGCATCCTCGGCGCGCTGGAGCCACGCGTCGAGTTCGTCCAGGTCCATGGCATCGTCCATGGAGTACATGCGTGCCATATGCGTGACCGGCGTAAACTGCTCGCTCACGTAGCCGCCCACACGCTGGGTATAGCTGTCGGGGGTCACCAGGTCGGGGTAGGTCGCCTCGATTTCCTGCAGCTCAACGAGCATTTTGTCAAAGGCGGCGTCCGTGATCTCGGGCGCATCGAGCATGTAGTAGCGATAGGCGTGGTAATCGAGCTCGTGGCGCAGCTCGGCCGCACGCGCCGCCGCCTGGGCACGGGCATCGGCCGGTGCGGCGGCATCCACGCTCGCGGGCGTTTCGGTATCGATGTCCACGCCGTCACCAAACAGGCTCGATTGCTCCATAGCGGCACTCCTTCGCTCGATTTCAAACGGATACAAGAGTACCACCGGTCACCATGGCGCCGAATAGCTGTCTCAAACCGCACCGAATCGGCAGCCGCCGGACCGGGGTGGACAGTTAGTTCAGACCATTACGAACCAGGCCTCTTGTCAGCCCCAAGCAATCCGTTTTCCTCCGTCCCCAACGGATCAATAGGAAAAGAGGGGGCTGTCCCGCGTTGGCGGGACAGCCCCCTCTGGCTTCAAGCTATGTGATGCGGCCCGTTAGTAACCCTGGCCGTAGCCCTGGCCCTGGCCCTGCTGGCCCAGTAGCTCCTCAAGATACTGGCGCAGCTGCTCGTCGGTAATACCGCCGTTGCCGGTGTCAGTCGCGCTGTCGTCCTGCTGCTGGTTCTGCAGCTTCTCATCGGAGCCCAGCTCGACGGTGACCTTCTTCTCTTCCTTGCCGCGCATGAGCGTGATCTCGACCTTCTCGCCCACCTCATGGCTGCGCAGCGCAATGATCAGGCCATCGGCGCTCGTGATCTCGTCGTCGCCCAGCTTGGTAATGACATCGCCCTCCTGGATGCCGGCCTTGGCGGCGGGACCGTCCTCGACGACGCTCGCCACGTACGCGCCGCTATCGGTGCTCAGCTTGTTGGTGCGGGCATTGAGCGCGTTGACGCTCGAAAGCGTGGCGCCCAGGTACGGATGAACCGGCGTCTTGCCGTCAATAATCTGGTCGGCAATGTTCTTGGCGTAGTTAACGGGAATGGCAAAGCCCACGCCCGAGCTGGAGCCCGAGTAGCTCTCGATGAGCGAGTTGATGCCCACCAGCTCGCCGTTGTCGTTAACGAGCGCGCCGCCGGAGTTGCCCGGGTTGATGGCGGCATCGGTCTGGATCATGTTGGCATAGATGGTGTTACCGTTGGTAGAGCTCATGGCCGTGGAGCGATACAGCGCCGACACAATGCCCGTGGAGACAGACTGCTCGTTGCCGAAGGGCGAACCGATCGCCATGACCCACTCGCCCACGTTGAGCTTGGAGGAGTCACCGATCTCGATCGGCGTGAGCTTGGAGGCGTCGGCGTCCTTGAGCTTGATGACGGCCAGGTCGCTCGAAGCATCGTTGCCCACGAACTTGGCCTCATAGGTGGTGCCGTCGTCCATGGTCACCACGTACTGGTCATAGCCATCGACCACGTGGTTGTTGGTGAGGATGTGGCCCTCGGTATCGAGCACCACGCCCGAGCCGACGCTGCCCGAGCTGTCCGACTCGTCGGCAGACTGCGAAAGCGAGCCATTCTGGCTGCCGCTCGAAGTGGCGGTAATGGAAACCACGGAGGGCAACGCCTTGGCAGAAACGGCCTCGGCCAGCGTGGTGTCCTCGGAATCAATCGTAATCTTTTGCGTCGATGAACCCGAAGCACCCGCCGTCACGGCATTCTTTCCGCCGCCAATGTTGAGCGTGCCGCTCATAATGAGCGCAATGACCAGCAGGGCGCCGCAGGCACAACCGGCAAGCGCCGTAATAAAGATCGGCAGCTTTTTGGTCTTAGTCTTGACCACTGTGTGCTTGTTTACAACCTGCTGGCTGCCCAGCGGCTTTCCGGTCTGCGTGTCGTAGGCCTGCACGTAGGGAATGTTGCTGTCGGCAGGCGTCGACTCTACCTGCACACGCGGCTGCTGTTGGGTCTCGCCGGCGTTGCCCGCATCCTGGGGACGCTGGGAATCGTTCTCGCTCATAGCTGCGATCCTTTCGTCAAATAACCAAAGGCCCGCCAAACATGTGGCGGGCCATCATTGTTCACGTTGAGTTGTACCCCAATATGCGGGCGTACGTGTACGAGAACGCAATCTTTTAGGAAGGCTTAAGTTCTGCTGCAAACTCGAAAGGAACCCGCACCTGCGTCAAAACCACCACAAAGGTGCCTGTCCCCTTTGTGGTGGAAATCTAGTCCTTAAACAGATAGCCCACGCCACGGACGGTAGTGATGTGTGCCGCGATCTGCGGGCCCACCTTGGAGCGGATGCGTCGGATGTGCACGTCAACGGTGCGCGTGCCGCCGCAGTACTCAAAGCCCCACACGCGGTGCAGCAGCACCTCACGGCTGTAGGCGCGGTTGGGGTGCGTCGCCAAAAAGCTCAGCAGCGAGTACTCCATCAGCGTCAGGTCGATGGGCTCGTTATCGAGTGTCACCTGGTAGGTGGCAAGGTTGATCTCGAGGTTATCGATGTTGAGCACATCGTCGGCGGTGACGGTCTCCTCCTCGCCCATCAGGCGCTGCGCGCGAGCCTTGAGCTCGTTGGGCGTCGCCGTGGGGCATACAAAGTCGGCATGCGCGTGATTGGGCAGACGCAAGGTGCCGAGCGCCTCGTCGTCAACGATCACCAGCATGGGGACGCCGCCGCGGTCGTCAAGCCACTTGGCAATCTGATCGATGCGGTCGCTGCGGATGCCATCGGAATCGAGGATCAGCAGGTCAAAGTCGTGCGCCGCGGTCGGCGAATCGGGGGTAGCCAGGCTCACCTCGACACCCAGGGTGGTCGTCAGGCTGCGGGCAAACTCGTGGAAGCGCGTCGTGCGCGCCATGAACAGGGCACTCTTTTCGGACATATCGGCCTCCAAAGAAATGAGCTCAATCGTACTGGAACAAGCCAGCGCGATTAGGAGTTCGCCAGGTAGTGCTTGATCTCCCACTCGGTGATCGTAGACTCAAACTTATGCCACTCGTCGCGCTTCTTTTTGAGGAAGAAGCTGTGGATGTGCTCGCCGAGAGCATCCTTCATAAACTGCGAGTCCTCAAACACGTCGAGCGCCTCTTTGAGCGAGCGCGGCAGCGGCGCGTAGCCGGCCTCGACCATCTGACGGTCGGTAAGCTTGAGCGTCTCGGCCGTGGCCTCGGGCGGGAGTTCCAGCTTGCGCTCGATGCCGTCCAGACCAGCCGCCAGCGTGACGGCGTTGACCAGGTACGGGTTGGCCATGGGATCGGGACTGCGCAGCTCGATGCGCGTGGACAGCGGCTTGCCGGGCTTGTAGACCGGGATGCGGACCATACTCGCGCGGTTGCGCAGGCCCCACGTGGCGTACTGCGGCACGGAGTCGCCACCCGTGGTGATGCGCTTGTACGAGTTGACCGTGGGGTTGGTGATGGCGCTGATTTCGCGCGCGTGCGCCAGAATACCTGCCATGTAGTGCTTGGCGACGTCGGAGAGATGGTACTTCTCGTCGTCCTCGCCCCAAAAGACGTTGTTGCCGTCATGATCGAACAGCGACTGGCACAGGAACATAGCACTGCCATCCTCGCCCGCCAACGGCTTGGGCATAAAGGAGGCGTGGCAACCGCTCTCGTAGGCCTGCTGCTTAATGATGAGTTTGGCCGTAGTGATGGCGTCGGACATACTCAGGGCCTCGGCGTGGCGCAGGCTCATGCCGTGTTGCGAGCGGCCGGCGGCGTGGAAGGTGTACTCCACGGGCACGGACATCTTCTCGAGCGTGAGGACCGTGTTGCGACGCAAGTCGCGGGCGGCATCGCTCACCGAAAGATCGAAGTAGCCCACGTTGTCAAGCGGCTCGGGGGTATGCTCGTCGGGGAAGTAGTAATACTCCAGCTCGGCACCCACGTTGAGCAGATAGCCAGCCTTCTCGGCCTTGCGGAACATGCGACGCAGGGCATCGCGCGGGTCGCCGGCAAACGGCTTGCGATCGGGAGTGCACACGTCGCAGAACACGCGGGCGACGCCATTGTGGCTCGGGCGCCACGGCAAAATCTGGAAGGTCGAAGCATCGGGAAACGCCAGCATGTCGGCTTCCTCGGGCGTGGCAAAACCCTCGATGGCGGAGCCGTCAAAGCCAATTCCCTCCTCAAAAGCGACCTCGAGGTCCTCGGGGCTAATGGCAAAGTTCTTGAGGCGGCCGAGAATGTCGACAAACCACAGACGAACAAAGCGGATGTCACGTTGCTCTACGGAGCGGAGTACGTAATCGATGTTCTGCTGGTTCATGTCGCTCCCCTTTCTTTCGGGCGGGTTTCGACTGGTCTATATCGCAGATACTATCGCAGAAAAATGTTTCCGCAGGGTTAAAGCGTATCAAGCGCTCAAAAAACGTGCTTGAGCAGGCCGTTGCGAACGAGCGGCTAGCGCGAGGTCGAAGCGCGGTGTTCGATGCGGCCGGGTATCTCGATGCGCTTGGGGGCGAGCTTTGCGGCATCGCCCACCGTAGTGGTAACGATGTCGATGCGTTCGGACAGACGCTCGACTACGCGCTCGGCAATGGTAAGAGTGTCCTGCGCTGCCGTGGTCACACCGCCAAAGAGCACGTGGTTCCAGGGATAGTCGTCAAACGTTGCGATCTTGAGACCCGCCGGCAACGAAGGTCCCAACTGTGCCAGCGCCTCGGTCAGGCGCAGGAAGACCAGACCGTTGACGGCAATGAGGCCGAGCTTTTTACCCGCATAGCCGCGGATGGTCTCGTCCAGGCGACTGACACCCTCGACGCCACCGTCGGCCAGGGTGACGACCTCGCCGGCCAGGCCGCGGCGCGAGAGCTCGTCGGCAAACGCCTCAGCGCGCTCACGACGCACGGGGCTGTCATCGCTTGCCTCGGTAAGCAGGCACAGACGCTCGCTGCCCGCAGCAGCCAAGGCGTCTACCAGGCCGGCGACCAGCTCGCGGTTGTTGGACGTCACCAAGTCGATGCCACCGTCGGCAACGTCGCGGTCGAGTAACACAACGGGTAGGCGTCCCGCGGCAGCGGCGATGGCCTCGTCGTTACCACCGCAGGTATTGACGACCAGGCCATCCACGCCAGCGTCGATAAGTCTGGTGAGCGACTCTGTTTCCCTTGCGGGGTCGTTGCCGCTAATGGCCGTCATGAGCGAGCAGCCGCGCGCGGCGGCACTGGCGGAAAGTCCTTCGAGCATGGCGCTCGAGAATGGGTTGGCGATGTCGGCCAGAATCACGCCAATGAGGTTGGTGCGTGAGCTGCGTAGATTGCGTGCGGCGGCGCGTGGGCGATAGCCAGTGCGCTCGATAACCGCCGCGATGCGAGCACGGGTTTCCTCGGTCATTTGCCCGGGGCGGTTATTGAGATAGCGCGAGACCGTGGCCGGACTCACGCCCGCCTCGACGGCAATGTCCTTGATTCTCATCTGCGCCATAGCGCACCCCGTTTCCCAATGTCGGCAGTCTGAGCCATTTTAGGCATTTTTTAAAATTCTCGGTTGCAAAACGCTGTAGGTGAGCGGCATCGTTTTTGCGCCTCGAGCAGATGCGATGATGGGCTAGATAGACGAATCTTTGGACAGCTCGAAATAGTCGGGATGCAAGGCGATAACCGGGCCCTGCTCCTCGGGCATCAGATGCAAGTGCGTCTCTGCCAGGTAGCTCGCCGTGTCGGTATCGCCCCTCTTAATGGCCTCGAGAATCCGACGATGTTGTCGACGAATCGGCTCCCAATCCAGGTCCTGCGACACCATACGCAACCAGTTGTATCGCTCAAAATGCGTGTTGACGCTCTTCATCCAATCCCACAGCATGTGACGACCGGCAATCACGAAACACGTCTCATGGAACAGGTTGTCCAGGTCAAAGAAACGACGCGTTTCGCTATGGTCGAGCGACTCGGACTCGGCAAGAATCTGCTCGAGCCGATACTTTTGCTCGGGCGAAGCGGCCGAACAGCATTTAATAAGCACGCTTCTCTCGAGTTTCTCGCGCAAGAAACAGGCATTCTCGGCGTGTTCCATGCTGATCTTAGAGACGTAGGTGCCGCTCTTGGGACGCGTTTCCACCAGCTCTTGCTCGCGCAGGCGCACAAAGGACTCGCGAATGGGCGTGCGCCCGATCCCCGTCTCCTTTTCCAAACCAATCGCCGAAAGGCGCGTGCCGGGCCTAAGCTCGGCATAGATGATCTTGGAGCGCAGTGCGTTGTATGCCTGATCTTGCAGGCTCTGATAATGCTGGTGTTGTTCCATAAAGCCCTCGGATGAAGCCCACGGTTTGTCGAATTCCACCACGTAATACTATCGCATCGACACGCCCCAGCTCCCAATCAGTCTTTTTGGGACGGGGCTCTTTTAGCTACCCTGGCCCGCAGATCGGCCCCCTTGCCACAAAAGTGGCCCATCTACTACGTTAACACGGATAGCCTCGGCCATACCGAAAACCGTGAAAACAAAACCGCAGGTAGACAGCTTGTCGATTTTCGAAAAAGCCGACTATGGTTGACCCCTGCGGCTTAAACGTAGTAGATAGGCCCTTTTCGTGACGCAGCACTACCGCACCCCAAATTGGCACCCCGAGCCTGTTATAAGTTGCTGTGAAATACGGACGGTTGATAATCAAGGGTTGATAATCAAGGCGCGCTATACGGCTTGCTATATTTCACTATACTTTGCTGTACATCGCTATACTTTGCTATAACTTGACAATAATCGGCCCGTTACCATCCGGGATATAACGGACCCCAAGCCAACGCTGAACTGCGCCCCAATTCTTGGACGGGCTAATAAGCGGCCTACGCCGCACATAG